>JASFQK010000049.1:0-41779 GCA_050115495.1 Phycisphaerae bacterium
CTCGCCCGGCGAATCGTCTTCGCCGCTGGCCAGTACTTCACCCAACGTTACACCATCTGGAAGCAAAACGGCCGCCAGCCGGCGTCACCTCCCGCCAACCACCCCCAGCCGCCGCCACGCTCCTGGCTCCCCCGCCTCCTCGCCACCCTCCTGCCCCGCCGACAACCACCCCCAACACCCCCCATCTCCACCAGGAGATCAGCCCGCCGCAAACGTGCGAACGCGCGCACATAGAGCGTTGCGTGTCGGTCGACGTCGGCCACGGGGGGCCGACGCTACGGGACGGCGTTCGCCACACTGGTGGGCAAGCCACCAGTGGCACCGGACGCCGGCATGTCTGTCTCCCGCGCAGACGCCCATACCCGCACGTTGTGGGACATGCCACACGCCGGGAGCCGCGGTTGCCACGAGGGCCAGGCGGGCCCCGGGAATTCCGACCGCACTGCTCAAGAGCAGTGGCACACTCGGCGCATCGCTCGCAAACGGGGAAAGGGCGTCGATCCCCTGCTTCTGACTCCTGGCTCCTGACTTCTGACTCCCCTCTTCCCGACCGCGCAGCGGGCGGCGGAGGTCACGGCATGATCGCCAGCGAAGCGCCGGTCGTATCGGAGGTATTCACGGCCAGGGGCTCGGTCTCGCCGGGCGCGGCGGGATAGTACCACGTGCCGTCCACCGAGACCACGAGCACCGCCAGCAGATCGGGAACGTAAGCGGTTTCGAGATACGTCGCGCCGTCGGGCAGGAAGCTGCCGGCGTGGAACGAGGCTTCGAGCAGCCCCGCGCCGTCATGGACCCGCACGGCGTACCAGCGAAGCGGCCACTCGCCGTCCAGCGGCGTGCCCGTCTCGCTCAGCAGGCCGACCAGCGTGCCCCGCGACAGGTCCGGACACGGACCACGCACGGGGGCGACGCTCGCCAGAACTTCCCAATCTTTCGGCGTGCGGATCTGAATGAGCCCGAATCGGCGGGCCAAGGGCTGATAAAGATGGCGGAGGGCGGACGCCTGGGTCACGATACAGCGCTGGGCCCCGTCCGGCCGCCGCGGCGGGGCCGATTCGAGCGCCGCGGCGCTGATCGTCCGCGGGGCAGGTCCGGTACAACCGCCCGCCAGAAGAGCCAGCAGCACCGCCGAGGCGGTGAGCGGTCCCGGTCGCCTGGTCTGCTTGCCAACGCGGCTCACGAGGCTTAACCTCCGCAGTTTCGCCGGGGTCGCGCAGCGACCCCGGGCGGTATATCGACCAAGCAGGTAGCGTGCAGGAGTTCGCGGATGATTGTCGGCGTCCCTAAAGAGATCAAAACGCAGGAATATCGGGTTGCGGTCACCCCAGCGGGCGTGGAACAGTTGCGGCGACAGAAGCACACGGTTCTGGTGGAGACCGGCGCCGGCGTCGGATCCGGGTTCACCGACGAGAATTATCAGGCCCTGGGCGCCGAGATCGTCAGTACGGCGGACGAGGTCTGGAAGCGGGCCGAGCTGATCTGCAAGGTCAAAGAGCCCCTGCCCGTCGAGATCGGCAAGATCCGCGAGCGGCAGGTCGTCTTCACCTACTTCCACTTCGCGGCCGACCAGGCCCTCACCGAAGGCGTGCGGGACTCGGGCTGCGTGGCGATCGCCTACGAGACGATCACCGACGCCCAGCGACACCTGCCCCTGCTGGCCCCCATGAGCGAAGTCGCCGGCAAGATGAGCATCCAGGAAGGCGCCAAGTACCTCGAAAAGCCCATGGAAGGCCGCGGCATTCTGCTCGGCGGCATCCCCGGGGTCGAGCCGGCAAACGTGGTCGTGCTGGGCGGTGGCATTGTCGGCACCTGTGCGGCGCGGCTCGCCGCCGGTCTCGGCGCCCGCGTGGCCCTGATGGACATCGACCTGTACCGGCTGCGCTACCTCGACGAGGTCATGCCGGCCAACGTCTGCACGGTGTACAGCTCGCCGGACTCGATCCGCCGACACCTGGCCGAGGCCGACCTCGTGATCGGGGCGGTGCTGATTCCGGGTGCGCGGTGTCCGCGACTGGTGCCGCGTGAATACCTGAAGCTGATGAAGCCCGGCTCGGTGATCGTGGACGTGGGCGTCGACCAGGGCGGCTGCTGCGAAACGACCAAGCCGACGACGCACGAGAAGCCGACGTACGTCGTGGACGGCGTGGTGCACTACGGCGTGGCCAACATGCCCGGCGCCGTCGGGCGGACGAGCACGATCGGCCTGACGAACGCGACGATTCCCTATCTGGTCAAGCTGGCCAGCCTCGGGTTTGAGAAGGCAGCCGCGCTGGACCCGGGTCTGGCCGAAGGCATCAACATGACCTACGGGAAGGTGACGAACCAGCCCGTGGCCGAGGCGTTCGACCTGAAGTACGAACCCTACACGCTGCCGAAGTAGGAAATAACCTCGCGGGTGCGGCGAATGAAAAGATAACGCGGGTGGGGTGCAGGTTCTGGTGCGCGCCACGGACCGCCGATCAGCGAGGCCGTGGAGAGAGGGCCAGCGATGAGGAAATGGATTATCCTGTTCGTAATCGTCGGCGTGATCGTCGGCGGGTGGCTCTACTTCCGCAACTACTACCGCTACGTACCGGTCTGGTACCAGCCCAAGTTCGGCCTCGTCTCGCAAGGTGACATCCGTGTGCCGATCTCCGCGGCGGGGCTGATTGAACCGAACCAGCGCATCGAGGTGAAGTCGAAGGCCTCCGGCGAAGTGATCGAGCGGCCGGTGGACGAGGGGAAGTACGTCCATCAGGGCGACGTGCTGCTGGTGCTGAAGAAGGACGATGAGCAACGCCGGTTCGACGGGGCCCAGGCGGAGCTGGACCGAGCCAAGGCCCTGCACGCCCAGGCACTCATCGCCATCGAGCGGGCCGAGGCAAACATCATCGTGGCCGACGCCGAAGTCGCCCAGCTCACCGCCCGTTGCGAGAGCAGCGAGTACGACCTGAACAAGGCGAAAGGCGCGCCGGCCGGCGCATACAGCCCGCAGGAGCTGCTGAACCTGCGGGTGCAAAACGACGTGAACCTAGCCCAGAAGCAGGCCGCCGAGGCCCGAGCGACGATCGCCCGCAACGCGCTCGGCGAGGCCAGGGAGAGCGTCAAGCTCCAGGATGCGGCCGTGCGCGTGGCCACCACGAACCTGGGCGACGCGCAGGAGCGGCTGTCGGAGACGACGATCCTGGCCAAGTACGACGCCCTGGTGACCGACGTGCGAGTCAAGATCAGCGAGGTGATCCTGTCCGGCACGACGTCCCTGACCGGCGGCACGGTCGTCATGTACCTGGCCGACGTGTCGAAGAAGAAAGTGATCGCCCGCGTCGACGAATCGAACTACGGCCGGATCCTGAGGGTGTCGCCGATCGACTCGCTGCCGGAGACGCCTGGGTTGCGCGAGGCGGCGCTGGCGTCGGCGGCGGAGATGACCGAACGCTCCGGCAAGGTGCAGCTCACCGTGGACGCGTTTCCCGAGGACACCTTCGAGGGCGTCATCGAGCGCGTCGAGCCGCAGGGCAAGCTGAACCAGGGGGCGGCGATCATCCAGTACGACGTCCACGTGGAGATCACCGATCCGCGCGTGGCCGAGCTGCCGCTCGGGGCGCAGGCCCAGGTGGAATTCACGGTGGAGAGCGCGAACAACGTTCTGCGGGTGCCGGCGGAGGCGGTGCAGACCTACCAGGCACAGCGCGGCGTGTGGCTCGACGTCCCGCCCGAGCCGGGCTCGAACGAGCAGTGGGGCCGCAAGTTCATACCCTGCCGGTTCGGCATCACCGACGGCGAGTTCACGCAGGTGGTCGAGGTGCTGGGCGACACGCCGCTGAACAAGGGCGCCAAGATCTACACGAAGCTGCCGCGTGAACCGAACGAGGACGATTGATAACGGAGCGTCGTAGCGGTGCCGCTGATCGATATCCGCCGGCTGAAGAAGCAATATCGCATGGGCACGTCCGTCGTGCGGGCCCTCGACGGCGTGGATTTGGCCATCGAGCGCGGCGAGTTCGTCGCCATCACCGGGGCGTCGGGCAGCGGCAAGAGCACGATCATGCACCTGGTCGGCTGCCTGGACCGGCCGACCAGCGGGCGGATCATCTTCGACGGCCGCGACGTCAGCGCCCTGACCGACCGGCAACTGGCCGACGTCCGCAATCAGCAGATCGGCTTCGTCTTCCAGACCTTCAACCTGATCAACCGCACGTCGGCGCTAGAGAACACGGCGGTGCCGCTGTTCTACGCCCGTAAGCGGAACACGACCTCGGCCGCGCGCAAGGCACTGGAGCGCGTCGGCCTGGCCGAGCGGGCCACCCACCGCTCGAACGAGCTTTCCGGCGGCGAACGGCAGCGCGTGGCCATCGCCCGAGCGATCGTGAACGACCCCCTGCTGCTGCTGGCCGACGAACCGACGGGCAACCTCGACTCGCGGACCGGCCAGCAGATCATGGACCTGTTCCGCGCGTTGAACGCGCAGGGCGTGACGATCGTGCTGGTCACGCACGAGTACGACGTCGCCATTCAGACCCAGCGGATTGTGCAGATGCGGGACGGGCTGATCACCGCCGACCGGCCGGTGGCGCAGGTCCTGCGCGAGGACGGCGACCGCCTGCCGCTGCAAGCCCGGACGGCACTGAACGTCGACGAGGCCGCACCGCCGCCAGCGGCGGCGGTCGTGGCGGCCCGACCGTTCGACCTGGCCGCGGACCTCGAAGCCGACCTGGAGCCGCCGAAGATGGCCGGCGGGGCCAACGGAGCCCTGACCGTCGGCCTGATCGCGATGCTGCTGTGGGCCGGAGCACAGGCCATGGGGCTCTGGTTGCAGGCCTCGGGTTTCAACCCCAAGGGCCTCGAACCGGAAGAGATCATGCGGCGGATGCCGCCGGGGTACATGGTCAAGGGGCTGATCGCCGGCCTGGGGACGCTGGTGGGCCTGGTCCTGGGGGTCATCGCGATCGTGGTCGGCTGGCGGGTACGCCGGTGGATTCGACGGGAACCGGGCAACTGGGCGGGCGGCAGCCGGGCCTTGACAGGGATGATCATGGGCTGGGTGGCCGTTCTGGCCCCGGTCGTGCTCCCCCTGGGGCGGATGGCCCTGAAGGCCCTCCTGGGCTCGGGATCCTGACGGGGGCCGGGGGAACGCTACCGGAAGGGGTTTCGGGCGCGTTGCGAATCGGGCGGACAGGGTCTATACTAACGCGATTGGAACAGGGTGTTTCGGCAGGTCCTTGCCCGAGGGCCCAGGCTGGAGCACGACCCGAGTTAAGAAGTAGAGGAACGGGCTATGCCATTGACCCAGGAGAAGAAGACCGCGCTGTTGCAGGATCATCAGCGGCACGAGAAGGACACCGGATCCGCGGAGATTCAGATTGCTCTGCTCACTCAGCGGATCACCCAACTCACCGAGCATCTCAAGCAGCACAAGAAGGACCACTCTTCGCGACGCGGCCTGCTCAAGATGGTGGGCAAGCGTTCGGCGCTGCTCAAGTACCTGTCGCGTACCAAGCGCGAGCGGTACTTGGCGACGATCGCCAAGCTCGGTCTGCGGAAGTAAACAATCGTTCCGTACAGGTTCGAGAATCGACTGGTCATTCGTTACGCCCGGGAGGCCGGGCCTCCGGACTGCGGGTGCGTTGCGCCCGACGGGGGACGCTGTCGTCGCTGGCGGTGGATGGACAGGCAGGAACGGATAGTTGATACAGTTGGACGGACAAGACAAGTTGTCGGCAGAGAAAAGAAAGTTGGCAGAGGCAGGAAATGACGTTTAAGGTTGAACGCGAGATCGGCGGGGGCACTCTTTCCATCGAAACAGGCAAACTAGCGAAGCAGGCGACGGGAGCGACAGTCGTACGGTTCGGAGAGACGATGGTGCTCGGCACCGTGGTCACGGCCGACCCGCGGCCGGGAATCGATTTCTTCCCCCTCACAGTGGACTACCGCGAGAAAATGTCCGCCGCGGGCCGATTCCCCGGCGGGTTCTTCAAGCGCGAAGGCCGACCGACGGCCAAGGAGATTCTCACCAGCCGCATGATCGACCGGCCCTTGCGGCCCCTCTTCCCCGAGGACTTCAAGAACGAAGTTCAGATCCAGGTCATGGTCCTCTCGGTCGACACCGAGAACGACCCCGACGTGCTCGGCATGGTCGCGGCGGCGGCCGCGGTCGCGATTTCGGGCGTGCCCTTCGAGAAACCGATCGCGGCAGTGCGCGTCGGCCGGATCGACGGCCGCTTCGTCATCAACCCGACGCGCTCGCAGATGGAGTACTCCGACCTGGACATGGTGCTCGCCGGGCACCAGCAGGACGTGAACATGATCGAGGTCGGTTGCCGCGAGCTCTCCGAGCAGGTGGTCGCCGAGGCCGTGGAGTTCGGACACAAGTACGGCATCCAGCCGATCTGCATGATGATCGAGGAGCTGAAGCGGCACGCCGGTAAGGAATGCACCTGGGAGGCGCCCGAGGCGAACGCTGCTTTCCTCGATGAGATCCGGACCAAGATCTGGGACGACATGAAGGCAGCGAAGTCCATCCCTGGCAAGGCGGAGCGCAAGGAAGCGGTCCGGGCCATCTGCCAGCGCGTGCTCGCCGAGTACTGTCCGGAGGACGTCGTCAAGCCGGAGCACACGCCGTCGCAGGTGAAGGAAGCCCTGGACCGCATCGAGCGGCGCCTGGTCCGCGAGCGCATCCTGAACGACCGCACGCGGCCGGACGGTCGCGGCCTCGAAGAGATCCGCCCGATCTCCGCCGATGTGAAGTGGCTGCCGCGCGTGCACGGCTCGGCGTTGTTCTCGCGCGGCGAGACCCAGGCCATGGTGACCTGCACGCTGGGCACCTCGCGCGACGAGCAGATCATCGACGACCTCGTCGAGGAGTACAGCAAGAAGTTCCTGCTGCACTACAACTTCCCCCCGTTCTCGGTGGGCGAGGCCCGGCGCATCATGGGCCCCGGCCGCCGGGAGATCGGTCACGGGGCGCTCGCCGAGCGCAGTCTCGAAGCCGTGCTGCCCTCGCCTGATGACTTCCCCTACACCATACGTCTGGTCAGCGACATTCTGGAGTCGAATGGTTCGAGTTCGATGGCCACGGTGTGCGGCGGTTCGCTGAGCCTCATGGACGCCGGCGTGCCCGTGACCGGCGCCGTCGCCGGCATCTCCGTCGGCCTGGTCGAGGAGAACGGCCAGCACGTGCTGCTGGCGGACATCCTCGGCGAAGAAGACCACTTCGGCGACATGGACTTCAAGGTCGCCGGCACCACCAAAGGCATCACCGGTGTTCAGCTCGACCTCAAGTCACAAGGACTCAAGCAGTCGATTCTCGAGGCCGCACTGGCACTGGCGTTGAAGTGTCGGCAACACATCCTGTCGGAAATGGGCAAGGCCATCGCCGAACCACGCCCAGAAGTCAGCCCCAACGCCCCGCGGCTGATCACGATGAAGATCAACCCGGACAAGATCGGCAAGCTTATCGGTCCGGGCGGCAAGTCGATCAAGGCCATTCAGGCCGAGACCGGCGCGCAGATCGACATCGAGGACGACGGCACGGTGTTCATCTCCTGCCTCAACGCGGAGAAGGCCAAGGCGGCGCAGGAAGCCGTCGCCCGCATCACCGAAGACGTCGAAGTGGGTCGGCTGTACAAGGGACGCGTCACCAGTATCAAGGACTTCGGCGCGTTCATCGAAGTCCAGCCGGGCCAGGACGGCCTTTGCCACATCAGCGAATTGGCAGCAGATTACGTGAAATCTGTTTCCGATGTTGTGAAGATCGGCGATATTGTTAAAGTGAAGGTCATCGCCATCGACGAACACGGCCGCGTGAAGCTGTCGCGGAAGGCGGCGTTGAAGGAGGATGGCGAGTAGAAGACAACAGATCGCGCGGGGCGCCCCTGGCGCCCCCGATGATTGATGACATTCGGGCGTCATAGGACGAGTACCCGACCACCGGCGGCTACCTTTCGCCTGCCATTGGCCGCTCGGGATCGGGCGCGGTTCACCGGGTGCTGGTGCCCGGTGCTCGTCCGGGGAAGTGGGTCCGGCGGCAGGCGGACACATCTTGCAGGCCGCATCACACACACGTCTGCGCGGCAATCGGAGGTCGTCATGACGACCGGGACCGTGAAGTGGTTCGACGCGAAGAAAGGGTATGGCTTCATCCTCGGGCCGGATGGGGAAGACGTCTTCGTACACTATTCGAGTATCGAAGAGGAAGGGTTCCGGGCCTTGCGTGAGGGCGAAAAGGTCGAGTACGAATTGCTGAAGACCCCCAAGGGGTTGCAAGCCAATCACGTACATCCGCCGCAGCGGGTGTCGGGTTAGACGGCGTGCGACGGGGGAACGTGGGCCGGGCAATGGTGCCCGACCCTCCGCAATCGTGAGGGCCGGACGGCGCAAAAGGTTGGTGGGGGAAATCTTGGCTTGCCGCGCGGTAGTAACGTAGTAATAGGTGCGTCTTGGCCAAGCTCATCGTACTGCAGGGTCCGGACAAGGGCCGTTCGCTCGAAACGGATGAGGACAGCCTGCTGATCGGCCGCGACCGCGAGCAGGCCTCGCTGACCGACCAGTCCGTCAGTCGGCGACACGCCACGCTGCGCCGGGTCAACGGCTGCTGGGAGCTGTGCGACCTGCACAGCGCCAACGGCACCTACATCAACGGCGTCCGCGTCCAGAAGCCGACCCGACTCAAACGGGGCGATCAGATCCGCCTGGGGAGCACGCTCCTCGTCTACACCGGCGAGGAGACAATCGAGCAGTACTCCGGGCCCTCGATTCCGCACGACCTGGTCACCCTCGACGCCGGCAGCCTCGGCACCGAGGCCTCCATCATGGCCAGCGTGCCGGCCAGCGAGGACAGCGTCGTGCTGGCGGCGCCGGAGACGGCCTACGCCGTCAAGGGCTGGAACGTCATGCGCCAGCTCACGGACGTGATCGCCAGCTTCCTGCCCCCGGACGAGCTCCTGGCCCGCGTAATGGACGTCATCTTCGACCAGGTGCAGGTGGACCACGGCGTCATCCTGATGCGCCGCAGCCATGACGGAGAGCTGCATCCGGAGGTGGTGCGCTTCCGGCAGCAGCGTGAGCTGGCGGACGGCACGTCGATCACCGCCTCGCGGACGATCATCCACCACGTGCTGCACACCCGCGAGGGCGTGCTCTGCTCGAACGCCGTCTCCGACCAGCGCTTCGGCCGCGGCAAGAGCGTGCAGAACCTGGGCATGCGCTCGGTGATCTGCTGCCCGATCGTGGCTCACGACGAGATCATCGGTGTGATCCACCTCGACTGCGCCGTCACCCGGCACACCTACAACGAGCACGACCTGAAGCTGATCGCCGCCATCGGCTGCCAGGCCGGGCTGGCCATCGAGAACGCCCGGCTCGTGCAGAACCACCTGCGGCAGGAGCGACTCGCCGCCGCCGGCGAAGCGGTGGCCTACCTCTCGCACCACATCAAGAACATCCTCCAGGGCATGCGCGGCGGGGCGGACGTGCTGCAACGCGGGCTCGATCGGCGGGATTTCAGCCTGACCGCCCAGGGCTGGGCGATCGTCGAGCGCAACCTCGATCGCAGCTATCACCTGATGATGAACATGCTGGCCTTCAGCAAGCCGCGCGAGCCGCGCTTCGAGATGCTCCAGGTCAACAAGATCGTCGAGGACGTGGTCTCCATGATGCAGAAGCAGGCCGACGCCGTGCGCGTGGTGCTGCTGGCCGACCTCGACGAGCACCTGCCGCCGATCCCGGTGGACTACGAGGGCGTGCACCGCGTGCTGCTGAACCTGGCGATCAACGCCGTCGACGCCGTCGAGCGCGGCCGTGGGATCGTCAGCGTGCGCACCGAGTTCGACGCCGACCAGCGGCAGGTCGTGCTATCCGTGCAGGACAACGGCCCCGGCATCACCCCGGAGAACCGCACCCGCGTATTCGAGGCGTTCTATTCGAGCAAGGGCCAGGGCGGCACCGGCCTCGGCCTGGCGGTCGCTCGCAAGGTCACCCTCGAAATGAAGGGCGCCATCGAGCTGCGCGACCCCCCCGACGGCGGCGCCGAATTCCGCGTCATCCTCCCGGCGTCCCAACCCGGCGTCCCCAGCGCCGACGATACCACCGGTCCGTTGGAGTAAGTCCGGTCGGGTGGTTCAGGGGAGAAGGGGTACAGGGGCAAAGGAGCAAAGGAGCAAAGGAGCAAAGGAGCAAAGGGGCAGAGGGGTACGGGGGGCAACTCGCGTATCGCCCGACGTAGCGGCCGACGTAGCGGCCGACCTCCGTATCGGCCGGTGGATCCCGACAGGCGCTCACACCGGTGGACAAGTCACTACCGCCACCCGGCGTGATCTCTTCGCCGTACTGCGGCGGCAGTCAATAACCCATGGGACGACAGCCGCCCGCCCCCTTCTCTGAGCCCCAGCGAGGCGACACAAGACCCGCATGAGCCGCTCCCCGGCCAATGGCACTACGAAACGGTCGATCTTCGCCGGTGTTGCTGGCGTCCGTTCTGGATGCCAGCCGTGCCCGTTATTGCCGCGGGGGAGGATCGAAGACCGCGTGCACGATGCTCCCGTAGAACGGGTACTGCATCTGGCAGCGGTGGACCCGAAACGCCTCGGGGTCCCAACTCATCCTCTGACAGGCGTGCCGCAAGAGAGGGACATAGTCGGGCACGGCCTCGGCTCGGCAAATTGATACGCCTTCACCGAGAAATTGAATCGTCTCGGCCAAGTTGATGCGCGCGACGCCGTGACCGGGGTCATTCGGATTGACGGCGCCACGGATAGCGCTGTCGAGGATCAACAACTCCGGATGCGTATCCGGCCAGATGCTCCCGTGCACAAGCACGTCGAAGATGAGTAGACGTGTGGGCACATCAATCGAAGCCGCTTGGGAGACTTTGCGACGGTCGGGCCGCGAATATCGGCCCACGGTGTCAATCACATCAGCGAAGAACAGGTTGACGCTCGATTCCAGCCCAACCTGGTTGTCGGTGAGCACGTAGTGGATGAACGTTCCGCAGTCGTGAATCGCGATTGCCGGGGACGGTGGAGAGCAGAACTCCGAAAGCAGGGCTTCGCGGGGATTCTGGTTAATGGGGTGCCCTTCGAGCGTTGTCTGATAGGCGCTCGCGCTCGATCCGCTGGTGTTGTAGCCATTGGTGATGCCAACACCCGAGCCGGGCCGCAAACGCCTGAGCCCCACCAATCCGCGCACCGACATGTACGCGCAGCGGTCATCCGAACTGCCAGGGGCAACGAAGATCGCGCACACGTTCACGTCCGCGCTGCAGCCCTTCACGTACGCGGCGCCTTTGAACGCGGTGTGCTTGCTGATGGCCTCAAACTTCGCGCGGGCCTCGGGCACCCACGCACTGACGATCGCGTCCAGGGCAGTACGGTCACCCGCTACGTCCCGAACCAGGGTTTCGAACTCGACGACGGCGTCTTCGGCCGCTCTGATGAGGCCGGCGGGGACCTTTCGGCGAACCGCCCGTAGAACCAGCCGCAACCCTTCCGGACCGGGCATGATTCCCATGGAGGAGAGTGGGTCGCGGTTACGGGTCGCCTTGACGATTCGGCCGGAGAGATCTCGGTTGATTCTGAGCGTCCGGCAGACCTCCACGGGCTGTCGCGGACGGCCGGGAAGCGTATCGATGAGAGAGGCAAATGAACGACATAAGTTCTTTCCCACAAGAGCGATACGTTCCTCAAGCCCACCCGCGGTCGCCCCGTCTCCAGATGTGGTTGCTTCCGCCTTGTTCATGATTCGGCCTCTTGAGAGGAGATTCTATCACGTCGCCTACTCCTGTGCAATCGCGGCAGCACAATGAAATCATATGGAATCGTTCAGCGATTCAAAATGAGGTTGACTTCTGCGCGCCGCGCTGCTACGCTGCACTCGTACACGAATACGTCAGGAGGAATGGAGCTCGCCGTGGTCCGTCCCAACCGTGCGCGTGTACGGTCACGGTCGGGAGCGGAAGCAGCTCACAGAAATGCGAGACCTCTCCAGGGGAACTCGCATCGCAGAGGAAGGCGTAGTGCGTTCGACCGCCTGGGAGCGGGCACGTGCGCCTTCATAGGAGGAGTCGAGACGCGCACGACACCAATCCGGTGCCCGTGCGGCTAATCGAGTCAATCCGCAGTTTAGGGAGTCACCGAGTCTGTGTGCGCGTGCGGTGCGCGCACACCCGGCTACGGCGTGCATCTTGTGAGATGAGGAGAGCTGTTCATGTTCATGAGATTGGCAGCAAAGTGCTGCGTGCTTCTCGCTGTCGTGTTCGTCTTGAGTCTGCCCGCCGCCGGGGAATTCCTGACGGTGACCTGGGAGGACCAGGGCGTGCACTTCCTGGACGACAATCTGAACAACGTGGGGAACTTCGAGGCCGGGGCGGCCCGACCGCTCGGCGTGGCCACGAACGGGTCGTTGATCTGGACGGGACATTGTTTCACGTCCGAGATCATCGCTTACGACCTCGCCGGCGTGGAGCAGTTCCGCTTCGATACGCCGGGCTACAGCGCCCTGCAGGGAATGGAGCTCATCAGCGAGCAGGAGCTGGCGTTTGCCAACCTGGATGAGATCGTCGTGTGTGACGCGTACACCGGCAGCGTCATCCGCACCTTCCCCAACATGGGCCGCACCGTCGAAGGTCTGGCCTGGGATGGGGAGTATCTGTGGCAACTGGAAACTCAGACGATCTTCGCAACCGACGTCGACACCGGCGAGATCGAGCGTTGGTTCGCCAATCCGGCGCGCGACGAGCCCTTCGGCGGAACCGCTTTCGCGGTGGATGGGGACAGCCTCTTCATCGGGGCGGTCACCGGCAATTGGTACGAAGTTGACAAGACCGACGGTTCGGCGGTCCGTACGGGCAACAACGGGCTCGACATGTACGGCATGACGTACGTCCCCGAGCCGATGTCCCTGCTGCTGCTGGGCGCCGCGGCGGTGCTGCTGCATCGCCGTTAGACGTGCACGTCACCCGGTTTTCCTGAGAGAGTTAGGAGGTTCATCATGTTTGCGAAGTGGGCAGTGCAGTGTTGTGGGCTGGTGGCAGTGCTGGCCGTGACGAGTGTGGCCGGTGCGCAGAGCCTCATGGCCGTCAGTTGGGATGATCAGGCGGTTCATTACCTGGACGATGAGTGGAACGATGTGTCGGGTTTCCAGGTCCCGAGCCAGCGCCCGCAGGGCGTTACCACGGACGGCACGTTGATCTGGACGGGGCATCATCTCACAACCGAGATCATCGCCTTCAACTACAGCGGCGACGAGCAGTTTCGCTTCTTGACTGTGGGTTATCTGAATCTCACGTCTGTCGAGTACATCAATGACCGCGAGTTGGCTTTCTCCAACTCGGACGAGATCATCTTCTGCGATCCGTTCGATGGCCACATCGCTCGCACTATTCCCAGCCAGGGCGTCGACGTCGAGGACCTGGCCTGGGACGGTGAGTACCTGTGGCAGTTGGGGACGCAGTACATCTATGCATCCAGTGTTCATGACGGAGCGGTCGCGCAGACCTTCGACAACCCAGCCATCGGCGACCTGTACGGCGGAACCGCCCTCGCAATCCGCGGGGACACGCTCTTCGTCGGCTCGGCCACCGGCAACTGGTGGGAAGTCAGCAAAGTCGACGGAACCGTCCTGGACAGCGGCAATAACGGCATAGACATGTTCGGCCTGACGACGTTCGTCCCCGAACCAGCCTCACTGATTCTTCTGGGCGTCGCCGGGTTGTTCGCCCGCCGTGGCTAGACGCGCATCGTTTCGCTAATCCGCCGGCGGCGCTCAGCGCCACAACGCCGGAGACATACGAAGTCATTTACAAGGACCAACATGATGAATACGCACATGATTCGAAGCACTCTGGGAATGCTGTTGCTCGGTCTGGTCGTCAGCCCCGCCGCGCTGGCTGACACGACGTACGTCCTCCAGCCCCCCGATCTGGAATTCGTCGTCCTGGACGTGGATCCCTTTGACGGGATCGGCAACCGTGGACCTTTCGACGGCTACCAGATTGCTGCATGGGGCAGCATTGGAGAGAAACGCACCATCGCCGAGTACGATATCTCCAACGTGTCCGTGCCAGCAGGGGAGACCATCGTCAGCGCTACGTTCACGGTCGAGTGTACTAACACCAGCATCACGGGACTTGGCATCAACGGACAGACACCCGAGCGTTTTGCGCTCGACGGCTATCTCGGAAACGGCGTCGCCGACCTGTCCGATTTCCAGGCGGGCAACGGCAACGTCCTGGACACGGTCGACACGCCAGACCTCCAGGTCGGCGATGTGTTGACGTTCGACGTGACGTCATATGTCGCCAACCTCGTTGACGCCGGGCAGGACTACGTTGGGTTGACGCTTCGAGCCGATTGGTTCGGCGCCGCCAGTTTCGACTACTGGTACAGCGGCGGCGAGCTCATCGGCACCGTGCCGACCCTCGCCATCCAGACGGCTGTGCCCGAACCGGGAACGCTGTCGCTGTGCGTGCTCGCCGCGTCGGCGTTGCTGCGGCGTCGCAGCTTCTAGGAAACAGGATCGGACACCGCCACGCGTACGCGTCTCTAGGCCGCAATCGCAATGCACCCGGCGGCGGAAGCTCATGCAGCGCCCGTCCCAGCTGGCCCGCCGCCGGGTGAATGCGGGATCGCCATGCGGTGGTATCCGAAACTCGAACACGAACGCCTTCTTCGTGGAGGGCGTTATCCGAAGCGACCGTCATCCAGTGGTGCTGTTCTGAGAAGCACGCTGCAACGTGCAGTACCGGAACAGATCGCCAGAACACCTACCCAGGCGAAACCGCTTGAGAGAAAGGGAGGAAGGAACTAATGAGCAAGATAAGGACTCTGATCATCTGTGTTGCCTCGCTCGTGTGCGCGGCCGGGACGGCCCTGGCGAACGTCATCGGGTTCGACGACTTCGACGGCAATGGAAACTACCTGACCCGCCTCTTCGACCCGGACAACTCCGATACCAACGGCGAGTTCTCGACCGATAATAACGATTTCTTCGGCGTCGTGGATCGCACCGCGACGAACTCCTTCATGGCCGACGACACGTCGAGCGGCGGTACGCGCGGCCTGCTCAAGCCGGCGAAAACCGACCACGTGTTCGGCGTCTGCGATGTGTGGAATGCCGACCACGCCAGTCGCGACGCCACGGCCGAGTGGACCTTCGACATCACCGGGGCTGCCGACTTGTCAGTGGACATCGACTTCGCCGTTCACGGCGTGTTCCTTACGAACGGTCACAACAACTACACCTTCACGTGGTCGATCGACGCTGGCAACGGCGGGACGGGCACGCTCTTCGCAACAACCTTCGATTCAGACGTCACTTCATGGACCTACACCTACGAAGACGGATCCACGTACACCTATGACGTCGACAACGCCCTCGATCCGATCCTGATCAACGGCACTCATCTCGACAACACCTACCAGACGCTATCGGCCCCGATCGCGGGTACCGGCTCGACGCTCACCGTCGCGCTTGACGTGGCCTCGAACGGCGGCAACGAGACGATCTTCTCCTTCGACAACCTGGTAGTGAACGGGGTCCCGGAGCCAGCCAGCGTGAGCCTGCTGGTGCTTGGCGCTCTGGCCATGATGCGACGACATCGCGGCGCATAGCGCACGAACCCTCCATTGCCGGGCCTCCTCTGCCCGGGATCCAGCCGCAAGTCGTTCTTACACAACGACTTGCGGCTTCATTCTGTGTGGGACCTCACGGAGGGGCGACGAGTCAAGGTGATGCGCTCTTAGCGAGTTGAACGCCCCCGTCACTTCTGGACCAGCGTCGTATCGAGCTGACAACTGCGCTGAGGGACGTGTCTTTCTCGACATGCGACGTCGCGGGCCGACGTTGTGAAAACGTCCCATACGGTGCCCGAACGCTACAGCGTCGCGACGAACGCGCGGGCGGCGGTGAGGACGCGCTCCTGGACTTCTTCGAGCGTACCCTCGATGCGGGCGCCGGCGCTGGCGTGGTGGCCGCCACCGCCGAACTGCTGGGCCAGTTCGAGCACCGAGACGCCCTGCTCGCCGCGGAAGTTCATGCGGATCTTGCCGGGGTCGCCCTCGGTGAAGAGGATCGCCACCTTGATCCCCTCGATCGAGCGCGGCACCTCGACTTGGTCGTCGATGACGTGCGCGTCGCAGCCGGCGCCGCTGATCTCGGCGTACGACGCCGAACTCCAGGCCATTCGCCCGTCCGGGCTGACCCGCGTGTTGGCGTAGACGACCTTGAGCAGTTCGAACTCGCCGCGGCTCTGACTGCGATGCATCTGCTCGCAGACGTCGTGAATGTTCGCCCCCGCCGCCGCCAAGGCGTGCCCGACCTCCAGGCTGCCCGGCGTCGTGTTCGTCAGCGAAAAGCCCTGCGTATCGGTATGGACGCCGGCGTAAAGCAGCGTGGCGATCGTCGACGTCACCTGGCAGCCGAGGGCCCGCAGCAGGTGATAGACGAGCTCCGACGTGCTACTGGCGTGGCCGACGACCCAGTTCCACTTCCCGAACGCCGGATTGGTGGCGTGATGGTCGATGTTCAGCACCGGCACGCCGGGCAGGGCGTCGAGCTTACCGTCGATGTTCACCCGGCGATCCTTCGCCGTATCGAGCACCAGGGCAAGGTCGCACTGGGCGATCTCGTCAGCGGTCGCGGGCGTCAGACCGGCGAGACGAACGAGGTATTCCATTCGGCGGGATACCGTGCCGGCCGGCAGAACCGCCGCCGACGTGATGCCCAGTTCCGGCAGGGCCAGCCACAAAGCGGCGATACTGGCCACGCAGTCGCCGTCGGGCGTGACGTGCCCGATCAGCGCGACCCGGCGGGCGCCGCGGACGGCCTCAACGACCTCCGCGGGCACGACGGCGGGATCGGGCTGGTGAATCGTGGGGGTACTCATCCGTTATTCCGCATGGCGGCGATCAGCAGGTCGGCGATCTCCGGGCGGGTAAACTCCACCGGCGGACGCTCGCCGCGGCTGAGCAGCTCGCGCACCTTCGTGCCGGACAGGAACACGCGGTCTTCCGGCCCGCTATGCGTGGTCTTGTCGCTGGCCATCGCTCCGGATCGGCGACACCAGAAGGCGTGCTCGAACTTCAGCGGCGTGATGCCGATCTCGCCCGGCTCGAATTCGTCGAAGATCTGCTGGGCGTCATACGTGCCGTAGTACTTACCGACGCCGGCGTGGTCGCGGCCGACGATGAAGTGCGTGCAGCCGTAATTCTTGCGCACCAGGGCGTGGAGAATGGCCTCGCGCGGGCCGGCGTAGCGCATCGCCGCCGGCCAAACCGACAGCATCGTGTTCTTCGGGCTGTAGTAGTTGGCGAGGAGGGCCTCGTAGCACTGCATGCGGACGTCGGCGGGGATGTCACCCTCCTGCGTCTGACCGACGAGCGGGTGGATGAGCAGGCCATCGCAGATCTCGAGGGCGCACTTGGTGATGTACTCGTGGGCCCGGTGGATCGGGTTCCGCGTTTGGAAGGCGACGACCGTGTGCCAGCCGTGCTCGGCGAAGCCGGCCCGGGTCTGTGCCGGGGTCAGGCGGTACTTGGGGAACGTCGGGTCGTGCCGCGGGCAGAGGACCTCGATCCCGCCGGCGAGGCAAACGTCGCCCTGCGAAAGGGTGACGGCGACGCCGGGATGGGCCTGGTCGGTCGTGCGGTAGACGCGCTCGGCTTCGAGCTGCTTGTCGTGCGGGTACTTCTCGGAGACGCGGAGGATGGCGAGCGGCCGGTCCTGGTCGTCCGTGAGGGTAACCGGCTGGCCGACCTCGATCTTCGCCGCGATGTCCGGCGAAACCGAGCACGTGATGGGCACGCTCCAGGGCAGGCCGTTGGACAGGCGCATGCGCTCGCACACCGACTGGAACTCGGCGGCGGTCATGAAGCCGGTCAGCGGGCTCATCGCCCCGATCGCCAGCAGTTCGAGATCGCACTGCTCGCGCTCGGGCAGGGGGATGCGGGTCAACTGGGCGGCCTCCGCCGTCAGCTTCTGCCGCCGGCCGTCATCGACCACCAGATTCACGAGGGTGCCGCCATGCGGGGGGATCAACTCACTGCCCTTCATCGTCCTCTCCACGCTCAGGGGTTGGATGGAAACCGGAAGTATAGGGCAAAGTGCGTGCCAGCCCAAACGGAGGGACAATCCACGGTCGCGCCTTTCCGGCGACGGGCGGCTGCGGTAGTCTACCGCCCATGACTATGTTGCTGAGCGAAACCGAGCTGCACGACGCTCTGGGCCAACTGGCTCGGAACATCGCGGCGGCGGCGCCGAAAGACGCGCCTCTGGCGGTTATCGGCATCCGACGTCGCGGGGAGAAGCTGGCGCAGCGGCTCCTGCCGCTGCTGGAACAGGCGGGCGCGCCGCCGGCGCATTACGGCGCCCTGGACATCACGCTGTACCGCGACGACCTGACGACGATCGGGCCGAGCGCGGTGGTGCGGGGCACGGAGATCGACTTCGACCTGACCGATACGTGGGTCGTGCTCGTGGACGACGTGCTCTACACGGGGCGATCGGTGCGGTCGGCGCTGGACGCGCTGACCGACCTGGGCCGCCCGCGGGCGATCCGGCTGGCGATCCTGGTGGACCGCGGGCTGCGCGAGCTGCCCATTCAGGCCGACTTCGTCGGTCTGCGGACGGACACGGAGCCGCACCACGCGGTGAGCGTGCGGCTGATCGAGGTGGACGGCAAGGACGAGGTCGTGCTGCATGAACGCGGTGGCCACTGAGCAACCGGTCTGGACCCGTAAGCACCTGCTGGGCCTGGGCGAACTGCTGCCCGAAGAGATCCTGCACGTGCTCGACACGGCGGAGGGGTTCAAAGAGGTCTCCACGCGCAGCGTGAAGAAGGTGCCGGCCCTGCGCGGGCGGGTCGTCGTGAACATGTTCTTCGAGGAGAGCACGCGAACGCGGATGAGCTTCGAGCTCGCCGCCCAGCGCCTCTCGGCCGACATTGTCGAGTTCTCGGAGAAGATGTCCTCGACGAAGAAGGGCGAATCGCTGTTGGACACGGCCCGCAACATCGAGGCCATGGGCGTGGACATCATGATCCTGCGGCACCCGTCGGCAGGCGCAGCCCGGCACCTGGCCCAGGTGACCGACTGCTGCGTGGTCAACGCCGGCGACGGCCAGCACGCCCACCCGACGCAGGGGCTGCTCGACCTGTTCACCATCCGCGAGCGCAAGGGGCGCATCGCCGGGCTGAACGTGGCGATCGTGGGGGACATCGCCCACTCGCGCGTGGCCCGCTCGGACCTGCGCGGCCTGTTGAAGCTGGGGGCCCACGTGACGTTCGTCGGCCCGCCGACGCTCGTGCCGCGGTCCTTCGAGAAGCTGGGCGCCCGGGTGACGCACGACTTCGAGAGCATCCTGCCGGAGATGGACGTCATCAACATGCTGCGCATCCAGAAGGAGCGCATCTCGAGCAACGTCTTCCCCTCACTGCGTGAGTACGTGCGGCTGTTCGGCATGAACAGCGAGCGGCTCAAGCGGTGCAAGCCCGACGTGTTGATCATGCACCCCGGCCCGGTCAACCGCGGCATCGAACTGGCCGCCGACGTGGCCGACGGCCCGCAGTCGAGCATCCTGCGGCAGGTGACCAACGGGCTGGCGGTGCGGATGGCCGTGCTGTTCCTCTGCCAGCAGGCCGCGTCCGGCCGGGAAGGCTAGCGTCCCCTCCCAACGAAGAAGACGCGTCGCGGGCCAGTGGGGAGCGCTATGCACAAGCCGGTCCGCTGCCTCGCGAACTAGCCGCAAAGCACAGGCGCCGCGTGAGTCGCTCGACCAAGCCAGACGCAGAGCCGCTCCGTAATACATTACTGGTTATGTACTTATGTACAGACAGCGCAGAAGCCCAACGCAGAGAGCCTCCTTCCGCCCCCCCAAAAAACGCGAATAGATCAAATTCCTTAGAGATATCGGACAAGAAATCTCTACAATAGCATTTTGGATCGCCTGACGGTGGGGTAGGGTAGGGGCCCTGGTTAGGCGTGTGTGCGCCAATGGCCCCTGCTCTCGCAGTTCTGGCGTGAAGCTATGAGGAGGAGAGCAGTGTCCCGTATGTTGTTGGTTGTTGCAGTAAGCGCGGTGCTCGCCGGGCCCGCAGTGGCCGAGCCTATCACGTTCATCTTCACCGGGGAAGTCACCAGTGTTACTGGCGAGATGACGGCGCCCTTCCAGGACGTGCAGGTCAACGACCCACTTGAGCTATCGTACGTGTTTGAATCGACGACCCCAGACACGCAGTTGGCGAATCCCGCCATCGGCTCGTACGGGGCCATCAGCGAGCTTCAGGTGAAGATCGGCGAAGCCCAGCAATCCTGGACGATTACCCCGCCGCTCAACGTGATTACCGTGCTTTCCGACATAGATCGGTACGCTGCCACCGCGGGCTCTCTCCCCATGACCACCTCCCTGGTAATCGACTTCGCGTCGGGCACAATGCAGGATGACTCCCTCCCGTCGACGCTGCCGTGGGACGAGGTGACCTCGACGTCCTTCGCACTAACAGCGGGCGGTTCGGTCAACGCTACCGTCACGACCTGGACGCCGGAACCTTCAGCGCTCGCCGTGCTCGCCCTGGTTTCGCCGTTTGCGCTTCGTCGCCGCGGCTAGCGGTCGAGCAGGACCGGCTTGGCCTGTCGCCCGGTCCTGCGTGAAGCCCGCACTCGATCGGCAATGCAACAACGGCGGGTGGAGGCCGCCCTACGTTCTTGCCGTACCGTTGAGTTCGCCAGAGGAAGAAAGGGCGGGTTCGGCCCACCGCACGGTCCCGCGCGAAGCCGGTGTCACGCCGGCGACGCAACGTCCGGCGGGCTGAGGCCGCCCTACCGCTGCTCGAACATCCTGCGGCAGGTAACCAGCGGCTTGGCGGTGCGGATGGCCGTGCTGTTCCTCTGCCAGCAGGCCGCCTCCGGCCGCGAGGACTAACCCGTATCCCGAGCTCAAACGCCGGGTGAAACCCGCCCTACCCGGACGGGCGCATGGTTCCGCGAAACCGGCGCTCGCCCGGCGACTCGACCAGTAGCGGGCTAAGCCCGCCCTACCACTATGCCCCCGTCCCCGAAATAGGGGAGGCGACCGAACCGGCCCGCCTCCGCCGCACGTAGCGGGGACACGAACCGAGCCGATCGCCTCCGTGGCTTCCTTCCCCACCCGCCGATGTTCGGCTAGATGCCGGCGACCTTGCGCTTGACGCGCTTGCGGACCACCTTCTTCTTGGCGACCTTCTTCTTGGCCACCTTCCTCTTGGCGACCTTCTTCTTGGCCACCTTCTTCTTGGCGACCTTCTTCTTCGCTACCTTCTTCTTGGCCACCTTTTTCTTGGCGACCTTCTTCTTCGCCACCTTCTTCTTGGCGACCTTTCTCTTAGCCATGGCGCAACCTCACGTAAGGGTAAAGGAAACCATCACGCCACATTGGGCGTGTCTACGCGATCTTCGAAGCGCACGCTGACGCGTTTACTCACCCCCGCCTCCTCCATGGTGATGCCGTAAAGGACGTCTGCGTTCTGCATCGTGCGCTTGCTGTGTGTAATCACCACGAACTGTGAATGCGCCAGAAAGTCCTGCAACAGCGTATTGAAGCGTTCTGTGTTCGCTTCATCAAGGGCTGCATCCACTTCATCCAAAAAAGCGAACGGCGACGGTTTGCTCTTGAACACCGCCATCACCAGCCCCACCGCCGTCATCGTCTTCTCCCCACCCGACAGCAGCGAGATCGATTGCGGTTCCTTGCCCGGCGGCCGGGCGATGATCTCGATGCCGCACTCCAGCGGTCGCTCGGGGTCTTCCAGGATGATATCGGCTTTGCCCCCCCCGAAGAGTTTACGGAACAGCTCCTGGAAGTTAACGCGAATCTGCTCGAACGTGGCGGCGAAGCGCGACCGCGATTCCTCGTCCAGCTCGGCGATCAGCGCCTGCAAGCGTTCCACCGCCGCCAGCAGATCCGCCCGCTGCGCCGTCAGGTTCTCGTGCCGCGGCGTCAGCTCTTCAAGCTCGGCCAGAGCGTCGAGATTGACGTTGCCCAACCGGGCGATCTTCTCGCGCAATTCGTCGATTTCCTCGCGAATTGCGTCCCAATCCTGCTCCGTGTGCTCGTACGTGGCATAGCGCTCGGCCAGATCCAGACCGAGATCCTCGCGTATGCGCGCCACCAGGTTCTCCTGGCGAACGTCGAGCTCGCGCTGGGCCACTTCGCTCTCATGCAGCGACGTCTCGCGCTCGTGCAGGCGCTCGCGCACCTCGTGTGTGTGCGCTCCGCCGCTTTCCTGACGCAAGCGCAGTTCCTGCCGGCGTTCCCGCAGCGCGAGCACGTCCGCCTGGACCCGCGCCAACTCGTCGGCACACGCCCCGCAACGCTCGCCAGCCTCCGCCGACTCGCGCTCAACGACCGCCATCTGCTCTTCGGCGGCCTGCGCTTCGCGCTCGGCCTGGTCTTGCTCGGCGAGCAGTGCCGTCCGCGCCGCCTGCTGTGCCGCCAGCGATTCCTCGCCAGCGACACGTTTTTCTTTTGTCCGCCCCGCCTCGACCTGGGCGTCGGTCAGCTCCGCCGCACAGCGCTCGACGACCGCCTCACGCTCGCGAAGCACCTGCACCTGCGCCTCGATGCGGTCTTCCTGGACTCGCTGCTCCTCGCCGGCGACGCTGCTTTCAGCCGCCAGCCGCTGCACGTCGGCCTCGATCTCGGCCATGGACCGCTGAGCGCCGGCCAACTCGCTATCGAGCAGGACCGCCTCACGCTCCGCCCGGTTGAGCTCACCTTCGAGACGGGTCAGACCGGCCCGGGCCTCCGCGTGCTCCTTCTGAACCGTGGCGATGCCGTTGAGCAACTCGTCCCGGCGAACCTGCGCATCGGAACGGGCCTGCTGCACCTCGTTGCGCTCGCGCACCGCCCGTTCGAGCCCCGTTTCGATCTCGTCCCGCCGGAGGCGAAGCTGGCGAATCTCGGCCAGACGCGAGATAAGACCGCCGGCGGCCTCCTCACGCGTGCCGAAGAGCAACCGCCCGTTCGCCCCCACCATCCGCCCATCCAGCGTGACGAAGATGTAGCCCTCGGGCGCACTACCCGCCAGGGCCAGGGCCCGCTCGATCTCGTCGACCACGATCACGCGGCCCAGCAGATGCTCGGCCAGCGGACGATGCTCCGGCCGGCAGGCCACCCAATCCGCCGCCCGCGCCACAAAGCCGGGCGACTCGGCGTAGTCGGTCCGCGGGAACTCCGCCGGCAACCGATCCAGAGCCAGCACGCGCACCGGGCCGGAGAGCTTTTCCTGCCGGGCCAATTCGCTCAGCAGCGTGTACGTATTCTCCACGACGACGTGGCTTTCGAACGTCGACAGCACTGGCTGGAGCGCCCACACGCGCGGATCGTCAATCTGGAGCAGGTCGGCGACCAGGCCGGCGACGCTGCCCGTGCCGGCACCCCAGCCGAGCACGGCCTGTGTGCCGCGGTCGACGCCCTCCAGCCGCCGCTGCATCTGCTCCAGCAGGTCCAGCCGCGACAGGATGGCGCTGCGCTCCACCTTCGCCGCCCCGATCTGTTCGTCGAGCTCGCTCCGGCGGGCCTGAAGCTCCGCGGCACGACTCTCCGCCTGGCGCAGCTCGCCGGTAAGCTCGTTGCCCCGCGCATCCAGGGCGGCCACACGGGCCGAGCCCTCGTCGCGCTGTTGCACGAGCGTGCTGCGCTCGCGGGTCAGCTCGTCGCCGCGCTGCGCCAGCCGCGCCGTTTGAGCCTGCAACCGCTCGCGCTGGGCCCCGAGGCTGTTCTGTTCGTTGTGCAGCAGGGCCGTCCGGCGAACGGCCTCGAAGGCGGCGGTCTTGGCCTGCTCCAGCGCGGTCCGGGCTTCGTCACGCTCCCGGGCGGCCTCGCTGTGAGCCGTACGCAGCTCGGCCACGTGCTCGACGCTTTGCTCGGCGGCAGTCACCAGGGCGGCCAGAGCCGCGGTCTCGTCGGCGATGCGCTGTTCCTGGCGGAAGGCCCGTTCGGCCAACTCCGTCGCCTGGCTGCGCCGCCGGTCGCGCGACGCCGCCAGATCCCCCAGCCGCCGCTCGCCCTGGGCGATGCGCTCGGCCAGGGCGCTGAGCTCGGTCTGCCGTTCGGCCACACAGGCTTCGCCGCCCTGAATCTGCTCGTCGAGCTGCTGGAGAATACGTTCCTGCTCGGCGGCCTCCGCGTCCTGCGTGGCCAGCTCCGTGCGCAGCGCCTGGAGCTCCTCGTTCAGGTCGGTGATCTGCTGCTGCGTCTCCCGCCGGCGGCATTCGAGTTCGTGATACTCGGCCAGCGAGAACGTCGACCGCTGCTCGCGCAGCCGAGCGTCGTACTCCTGCCAACGGCGAGCCTTGCCGGCGGCGAGCTTCACGCTACGCAGGCGGCGCTCCAGCTCGTCAACGACGTCGTTGAGCCGCAGCAGGTTGTTCTGCGTTCGGTCCAGTTTGCGGGCGGCCTCGGCCCGCTGCACCTTGTAGCGGCTGACGCCCGCGGCCTCCTCGAAGATCTCACGGCGTTCGAGCGGATTGGCCTGGAGCAGCATGTCCACGCGGCCCTGCTCGATGATGCTGTAGGCATCGACGCCCACGCCCGTATCGAGGAACAGGTGGCGGATGTCCTTCAGCCGGCAGACCTTGCCGTTTATGCGATATTCGCTGTCGCCGTTGCGATAGAGCACGCGGCCGACGCTGACTTCCGGCTCGTCGCTGCTCAGGAAGCCCGTGCGGTTATCGAACGTCAGCTCGACCGAGGCGGCGTTGGCCGGCTTGCGCGAACGCGACCCGGCGAAGATGACATCGAGCATCTTGTGGCCGCGCAGGCTGCGCGCCGATTGTTCACCGAGCACCCAGCGCAGCGCGTCGAGGATGTTGCTTTTCCCGCACCCGTTCGGGCCGACGACCATGGTGAGGCCGGGGCCGAACTCGAACTCGGTCCGGTCAGCGAAGCTTTTGAACCCGTGGAGAACGATGCGTTTGAGATACACGCTGCCAGCCGCTCGCAGCAAAGACCCGGTCAGACCCCGTGTGGGCTCCGTCCCAGCGACGGGTGACCACCACATCTTGTACTACGCTCCGCAGGGTAGCACAAGCGCTAACCGGTGACAACCGCCGGTTCCTGTCGGAGCGGCTGATGGCGCGGGGCGGATTACTCGATAACTCCAACGGTGTTGTACCCACGCGGAGCAAATGCATGGACCCGCTCAAAATCGGACATGTTATCGGAGTTGAGGGCGACTGCGTCGAAGTGCAGATCGCCCGCGACGACCTGCGCCTCGAATACCACGGCACGACGTACCGCGTCGGCCGGCTCGGAACTTACGTCACCATCCCGCTCGAACGGCTGACGTTGATCGGCTACATCACGCGCGTCGGTGCGTCCGGCGACCTCGAGCCGCTGCCCGATCCTGGGCGTCCGCGACGGATCACCATGACCGTGCAACTGCTGGGCACGGTGCGCAACGACAAGTTCACCCGCGGCGTGAACGAGTACCCGACGCTGGGCGACCCCGTGCGTCTGGGCGTGGACGAGGACTTCGAGCTGATCTTCGGCTGCTTCGACGAGCTCGCCGGCGGTGGCGACCAGCGCAAGGCGTTCTCCATGGGCCGGTTCGCCGTGGACACCGACTTTCAGGTGAAGGTGCTGGGCAAGGACTTCTTCGCCAAGCACGTCGCCGTCATGGGTAACAGCGGTTCGGGCAAGAGCGTCACGACCGCCAAGATCATCCATGAAGCGCTGCAACTGCCGCACACGCAAATCGTCATGTTCGACATGCACGGCGAGTACCTGGCGGCCTTCAGCGACGACAACGGCCGCCCCCTGCCGAACGTGACCTACCTCTCCGACCGCAACCTGGTCCTGCCCTACTGGATGCTGCGCTTCGAGGAGTTCGAGCAGCTCTTCATCGACACGAACAACCCGGCGAACATCAACGCCCAGCGCGTCTTCCTGCGCTCGGCGTTTGAGAAGCTCAAAAAGCAGGCCGCAACCGAACTGGGCCTGCTCTGCGAGTACACCATCGACACGCCGATCTACTACTCGCTCGACAACCTGCACACCTACGCCCTGAACATGAACGAAGCCCGCTTCGTGCTGAACTCGCAGAACTACGCCTTCGCCCGGCTGCCCTTCCGGCAGCTTCCGCCGGACCGGCAGGAGCAGATGCTGCTCACGCAGCGCATGGAGTTCAACAAGGGCAACGCGGAGGGCGAGGTGCCGCACGCGGCGTTCCACGGGCGGCTGCTGGGTTTCGTCAACCAGATGGAAACGCGGCTGAACGACCGCCGCTACGACTTCCTGTTGCGGCCCTTCGATCAGGCGGAGCGTAACCCGGAGCTGGCCGGCCTGCTGCGCGCCGACGGTACGCCGGGGACGCTGAGCCAGAGCGTGGCCGCGGTGATCCGGCAGATGCTCGGCCGGCACGAGCAGCGCCGTAACCTCACGATCGTGGACCTGTCGGGTCTGCCCTTCGAGGTGGTGGACACGACGGTGGCCGTGCTGACGCGGACGCTGTTCGACTTCAATTTCTGGTCGCCGCCGGACGTCCGCCAGCCGTTCGTCCTGGTCTACGAGGAGGCGCACAACTACCTGCCGCGGCGTGATCGCAGCGAACGCATGTTCGCCCGTGAGGCCGTCGAGAAGGTGGCCAAGGAAGGCCGCAAGTACGGCGTGTCGGCGATGATCGTCTCGCAGCGGCCGAGCGAAATCTCCGAGACCATCCTCAGCCAGTGCAACTCGATGGTCCTGATGCGCATGAACAACCCCGACGACCAGGAATACGCCGCCCGCGTCGTCAGCGACCAGTTCCGCTCGCTGATAAGCCTGCTGCCGAGCATGCGGCCGGGCGAGGGGTTCATCATCGGCGACTCGGTGCTGATGCCCATGCGCACGTTGATCGACATGCCGCCGAGGCTGCCCCGTAGCGGCGACGTCGACTTCTTCGGATTGTGGAGCCGAGGGGTCGAGGGCGGCGACGTCGAGCAGATCATCGACCGCTGGTGGCGGCAGGACCGCTCGGCGCTCAACGCCGACCCGGCCGCGGCCGACGAAGCCCCGCCACCCGCACCGCGCGACGCGGCGACCGGCGCCAGCGCCAAGCTGGCCGAACTGGCGGCCATGCTCGCCGAGCCGTCAGACGACTGACGGATGGCCCGGCGAGCGGCCGCGTTCACCCCGACCGGCAGGTCAGGGCGTCAGGGCAACTTGATGAACGGCACGATGTCGAAGTTGTCGATGTTTCCGTCGCCGTTGATGTCAGCGAGATCCCGATCGCAGTCCGGGTACTCGTCGTAGTATTCCGGGTAGTCCGGCGGGGTCGCCAACAACGCCAGCAGAAACGGCCGGATATCGAAGTTGTTCACAACGCCGTCGCAGTTGAGATCGCCCAGCATCGGCGCCTGCATCCGCAGAAAGGCGTCACCCAGGTTGGTGCCTTCGCCGTCGCGCAGGGTCACCAGGAAGTAGACCTTGAGGTCGTCGGTGAGATGCACGTCGTTCGGCTGGATGCTCCGGATGAACGCGTCGTCGTCGAACTCCCCGTTGCCGTCCACGTCGATGGGGTCACCCTCGCGTACCAGCACCTTCGAGCGGTTGAAGACCAGCACGTAGTCCCGGTCGGTGTCCGGGTTGTCCGTGTTGCCGGCCAGGAGCCAGTCGCCGAGGTGGTTGCCGGTGAAGGCCCCGAACGAGTTGCCCCAGTTCTCGGTGTCGGAGATCGGGTCGCCCGTCATGGCCAGGAGCACGCCGTTGCACACCGCCCAGTCATCGTCGTTGGGGTCGTCGCCGCGGCAGTACCAGGAGCCGTCGGAGAGCATGCGAGTGAAGAAGACGGCGGCCATGGTCATGCTCGAGCCGGCCACCGGCGAGCCTTCCTGGAGCGCGATGGCGTCGTCCACGGCGAGGATGTTGTCGATGCTTGTGTCAGGGTCTTCGGTGTCGCCCTTGGCAAACCAGTGCAACCCGTCGGCCGTCCCGCCACAGTCGTCGTAGTCGAAGCTGTCCCAGATGCTGTTGCCGATCTGGCTCACACCCGACTGGCGGAACGACGTGTTGCCGTGGAAGAACGCCGGATAGCGGAAACTGTGGCAGTTCTGGATCGGCGTGTTGACGAAGCCCACCGTGCCGTCGTTGAACAGGTGGACCGAGTTGATGGAGTTGCCGAAGAGCTCGTCGCCGGAGGGGTTCGGTGACCGGTCGATCAGGCCGAGGGCCGGATCGCCCATCTGGATGACGATTGTCTGCGTCATGCCGTCGAAGACGATGATCTTCTCGAAGACGGAGGAGTCGCCGCCCCGGGCCCGGCAGCTATAGGCCATGTTGCCGAAGTCGTCCCAGGCCGCCGGCACCGGCGAATCGAAGAAGTCGTACATCTCGCCGGGCAGGCCGCCCTGGATCGGCTGGCCATCCTGAGCGAACATCGTGCCCGCCGTCCCGGAACCGAGCAGGAGCAGCGTGTCGAGCGAGCTGCCCAGGTTGCAGCGTCCCTTCAGCACCCACTCGCCGCCGTCGGGCCGCAGAGCCAGATTTTCGAGGGCCGTGAACTCGGCGTAGACCGGCTGCCCGTTCTCGTCGAGCGCTCCGGGCACAACCGCGGTCGCGTGGCCGGGGATCTCCGTGTACAGAACCTCGATCGGGCCGGCCGTGGCCACGAGGCCCGCCGTCAGCACGATCACCGTCGCCAGGAAACCACTAGATGTAGATCTGATGGACATGGGTGCCCTACCTCCTGTTCCCCCGAAAACGCGTGCGATGTCCCGCCGCTCGTCCGCCGAGCGCCGGGTCCGACCAGGACACACCTCCTCCCAAGACACCGGATTTGCCGAGATTCCCGATATGACTTCATCCGGCTCCACCGCCGGGCGGGACCCACCCATTGTACAGCGCCGGTCCCCCACCTCCGTCGGCGTTTTTGCGGACAGGCCGGGGGCGGGATGCGGCCGCGGCGGGGGGTTTCCGGCGATCGGGAGCGGTCCCGGTTGGCGCCGGCCTACTTCTCGCCCAACGCCCGCCGATGCCGGAAGAACTCCCGCAGCAGCTCCGCGCACGGCTCGGCCATCACGCCGGCGACGGTCTGGAGCCGGTGGTTCAGTCGCGGGTCTTCGGTGACGGTGAAGAGCGAGCCGCAGGCCCCGGCCTTGCCGTCGGTGGCGCCGTACACGAGGCGCTCGACGCGGGCCAGCACCAGTGCCCCCGCACACATCACGCACGGCTCGAGCGTCACGTACAGCGTGCAACCACCCAGCCGCCAGTGCCCGATGTACCCCGCCGCCGCCGTCAGGGCGATCATCTCGGCGTGGGCGGTCGGATCCTGGAGCCTCTCCCGCTGGTTGTAGCCGCGGCCGATCACGCGCTCGCCCTGCACGACGACGGCGCCGACCGGCACGTCCTCCGAGTCGAGCGCCTTGCGCGCCAACGACAGCGCCTCCTGCATGAAGCGGCGGTCGATTTCGTCCTGATGCAAGCCGAGCACGTTCACTCCGGTTGGTGGGTTCGCCGACGGCGCTTATTATGCGCAGCTGAGGCCGCTTCGGCACGGCGCCCGCCAGGGAGAATGACGTGGACGGCGATTCCTTCGGTAAGTGGACGATCGACACATTTCTGGAGCGGTTGGCCTCCGCGGATCCTACGCCGGGCGGCGGTAGTGTCGCGGCGCTGAGCGGGGCGCTGGCGGCGGCGTTGGGGCAGATGGCGGCGGCCCTGACCGTCGGCAAGCCGAAGTTCGCCGCGGTCGAAGAGCCGGTGCGGGCGACAGCGGCGCGGCTGGCCCGGGCCGGGCAGATGCTCCGCCGGCTGATGGACGAGGACGCCGCGGCCTACGCCGAAGTGCACGCCGCGTTTCAGATGGACAAGGCCGACCCGCAGCGCAGCGAGCGCGTGCGGCAGGCGGCAACGCTGGCGGCGGAGGTGCCGCTGGAGACGGCGACGATCGCGTATCGCGTCCAGCAGGAGCTCATCGCCCTCCGCGAAATCGCCAACCCGAACCTCAAGGCGGACATGACCGCCGGCGTGCACCTGGCTCGCGCGGCCACGCACGCCGCGGCGGCTAACGTCCGGGCAAACCTGCCGCTGGTCGATCCGGCGGCGGCGGCGGAACTGGAGCAGCAGCTCGAACCGCTGCTGCGCGATTGAGCGGGGGTACTGGCGGCGTCAGAGATCCGCGAGTGCGCTGCGCGTCAGGCGGGTCAGGGCGTAGTCGTCGACCTGCGATGGGGTGATCCACTTCGCTTCGGTGTGTTGGACGGGCTGCGCGCGGCCGGCAACCAGCCGGCACGTGCACACGTGCAACCGCACAGCGCGGTGCGTGAACGCGTGGCGGAGAACGGCGCGCGGCTGGACGTCCGCCACGTCGATCCCCAGCGTCTCGGACAGCCGGGCGACCAGGGCGTCAGCCGGCGTTTCGCCCGCGCGGACTTCGCCGCCGGGGAGTTCCCACAGGCCACCGAGCAAGCCGGTCGGCGGACGCTTCACAAGTAGGAGCCGCCCGCGACGCTGAATGAGGCCGGCGACTTCGTCGAATCGCGGCACCGGCGGGCGCTGCCGGCGGCGAGGTAGCTCATCCACCAAGCCAGCGGCGTACGCCCCGCACCATCGCTGCACGGGGCAACGCTCGCAGTCCGGCCCGCGCGGACGGCAGATGCGCGCTCCCAGCTCCATCATTGCCTGGTTGAAATCACCTGGCTGCCGGCGGGCCAGCAGACGGTCGGCCCATGTCTGCGCCACGACGCGAGCACGGGGCGTGTCCGGCGGATCATCCAGACACACCAGCCGGGCGAGCACCCGCCGGACGTTCCCGTCGACAGCGGCGCACGGCTGGCCATGAGCAATGCTGGCGATCGCCGCGGCTGCATAGGGGCCGATACCGGGTAAAGCCTGCCAGTCGGCGACATCCTGCGGCAGCCGGCCGCCACTGCACACCACGATCTGCCGGGCGGCGCGGTGCAGGTTGCGAGCCCGCGTGTAGTAGCCGAGCCCCTCCCACAGCTTCAGCACGCGGTCGAGCGGGGCGGCGGCCAGCGCCTGCACGGTGGGTAGCTCGCGCACGAACCGCTCGTAGTACGGCGACGCCGTCTCGACGCGGGTCTGTTGGAGCAGCATCTCGGAGAGCCAGATGCGATACGGGTCTTTCGTCCGCCGCCAGGGCAGGTCGCGGGCGCTACGCCGGTACCAGGCGAGGAGTGCCCGGCGGAAGGAGGCGAGCGCCCGGGGCTGATCGAGCGGGACCGCAGCCATGATGCCGGTCACGCGCCCCCGCGGGCGAGGCGGGTGAAGACTTCGCCGCGGACGCGGTAGTCCTCGAACTGATCCCACGACGCACAGCCGGGCGAGAGCAGCACGACGTCGCCCGTGGTCGCCCGCTGCTGGCAGGCAGCGAAGGCGGCGGTGAGATCCGGGCAAACCTCGGCCTCGCCGCCGGCGGTCTGGATCGTCTCGGCCAGACGCGTGCCCGTCTGTCCGATGCAGGCGGCGAAACGGGCCCGCTCGGCGGCGTGGCGAGCCAGACCGTCGAGCGCGACACCCTTGTCATACCCACCGAGGATCATGAGCAGCGGGGCAGACACGGCCTGCATCGCCGTGATCGCCGCTTCGGGCGTCGTCGACTTCGAATCGTTGTAGTACGTAACGCCGTCGCGAACGGCCACGCGCTGCAACCGGTCGGGCAAAGCCTCGAAGTCCGCGAGGGCGCGAGCGGCGGCGTCGGCCGGCATACCGAGCGCGTGGGCCGCGGTCAGGGCGGCGCCGGCGTTCAGACGGTTGTGTTGGCCGGGCACGTCGAGCCGCAAGCCGGGCCAGCGCAGCGCCGGCTGATCGCCACAGCGGGCCACCGGCTCACCGTCTTCGAGACCGTACGTCCACGGTCGCCGCTCCGGGAACTGCTCGGCGAACAGGCGGCGCAGCTCGGACTGGTCTTCGAGAATGACGGCGTCCGTCGCCGGGTTCTGGAAGCGGGCGATGTTGAGCTTGGCGGCGGCGTAAGCGGCGAAATCGCCGTGCCAGTCCATGTGGTTCGGCGTGATGTTGGTGATGACGGCGACGCGCGGGCTCCAGCGGATCAGCGGCGTCCGTTCGAGCTGGAAGCTGGAAAGCTCCAGGACGACGACATCGCCGGGGGCCATCTGCGCCAGGTCGTCGAGCAGACTGCGGCCGATGTTGCCGCCCAGCCAGACGCGTCCCTCGGTTCGCGTGCGACTGAGCACGTGGCCGATCATGGCGGACGTCGTGCTCTTGCCCACCGAGCCGGTAATGCCGACAACGGGTGCCGGACATCGCTCGGCGAACAAGTTGATTTCGGTGGTCAGCGGCACGCCGGCGGCGCGGGCGGCTTCGAGCACGGGGGCGCGGTCGGGCACCGCCGGATTGACGACGACAAGGTCCGTCTCGCGGAAGTCGGCCTTATCGTGACCGCCGAGGTGGAGCACGCAATCGAGGTCGGCGAGTTGCTCCAGGGCCGGCAGCTTGTCCGCCGGCAGCCGGTCGGTGAGGGTCACGTGTGCGCCGGCCTGCACGAGCCAGCGGGTGACACCGACACCGCCGCCGAAACGACCAAGCCCCATGACCGTAACACGTTTATCTTTCCAGGAGTGGAACATGACCGCCGCGCCTGCTAGGCTTTCCCGACAACGTGCGCGGCACCGGTCAGCCGAATGGGCGGCGTCGCGCGGCCGCGCCAGCGAGGCGACGGCCCGCCGCGTACAATCTTCTGCCGCCGCAAAGGCGTCAAGAGTAGCGAAGATGGCAGACATCCGGATTGAACTGGCTACACTGGCCCACCTCGACGCGATCGTGGCAAACAACATCGCCATGGCGGCGGAGACGGAGGGTCTGGCGCTGGACCCGGAAGTTGCCCGGGCGGGCGTCCGCCGGGTGCTGACCTCGGAGGAGCGTGGCCGCTATTACGTGGCCCTGGGCGGCGACCTGGTCATCGGCCAGGTGCTCATCACGCGGGAATGGAGCGACTGGCGCGACGACTGGTTCTGGTGGCTGCAAAGCGTGTATGTCCTGCCGGCGGCCCGCGGACACGGCGTATTCCGCCAGTTGCACGAGTTCATCGAGCAGAAGGCCCGCAAGACGCCCGGCGTGTGCGGCCTGCGGCTCTACGTCGACCGCAACAACGAGCACGCCCGCAAGATCTACGAGCAGATGGGCATGCACGCCGCCAACTACGACTTCATGGAGCTAAGCTGGAAGGAGCTCGGCAGCGCCGACCCGCCGGCAGAGTAGCGCCCGGGCAGCCGGTTGCGGCGGGGACAGCCGGCCGTTAGCCTCAACCACCCATGGAACACGATAGCCTGCTCAACATTTTGCGTGATCGCTTCGCCCGGGCCGTGGCCCAGGTGGCGGGTATGCCGCTCGCCGAGGTCGACCCGATGGTGCGGCCGGCGCAGGATCCGCGCTTCGGCGATTACCAGTGCAACGTGGCGATGTCGCTGGCCAAGCCGCTGAAGGCGAAGCCGCGCGACGTCGCCGAACGGATCAAGGCGGCGGTCGAGCCGGCGCTGGCCGGTATGGCCGAGCCGCTGGAAATCGCCGGCCCGGGCTTCATCAACGTGCGGCTGCGGGATGAATGCCTGGCCTGCTGCCTGGAGGGGATTCCCGCACCGGGCGACGCCGTCGACCGGTTCGGCCTGCCGCCGGTGGAGCAGCCGCGGCGCGTGGTCGTCGAATACTCGCAGCCGAATATCGCCAAGCAGATGCACGTGGGGCACCTGCGCAGCACGATCATCGGCGACGTGTTCGCCCGCGTGCTGGCGTTCGAGGGGCACGAGGTCGTTCGGCAGAATCATATCGGCGACTGGGGCACGCAGTTCGGCATGCTCATCCGCTGGTACCGCGAGCATCCGCTGCCGACGCCGGCAACACACGCCGACGTGCTCGAAGCGATCGAAGGTGACTACAAGGCGGCCAACGAGCGGTTCAAGAGCGACGAGCAGTTCGCGAGCGAGGCGCGGCTGGCGGTCACTGAGCTTCAGTCCGGTGACGCCGAGGCGCGACGGGTTTGGGAGGCGATCTGCGCCCAGAGCCGGGCGGCGTTCACCGAGATCTACGAGCGGCTGAACGTGCTTCTGGCACCCGAGGACGTCTGCGGCGAGAGCTTCTATAACGATCGGTTGCCGGGGATTATTCGGGAGCTGCGCGAGAAACTGGCGGGGCCCGGCGGTGCGGAAGACACTGCTCAAGAGCAGTGGCACACAGAGCGCGACACTGCGCAGGGGCACACCGGCGGTGCTCGCGCGGTGGTGCGCGATCATGAGGGGGCGGTTGTCGTTTACCTGTACGACGAGAAGGGGCAGCCGCAGTTCAAGAACGCCGAGGGCGAGATCCTCGGCATGATCGTGCGGAAGTCGGACGGGGCGTTCCTGTACGCGACGACCGACCTGGCGGCGATTCGTTATCGACTGAAAGAGCTGAAGTTCTCGTCCGGCGTCGGCGCGGAGCGGATCGTCTACGTCACCGATGCCCGGCAGAAGCTGCACTTCGAGATGTTCTTCGCGACGGCGCGGGCCATGGGCTGGATGACCGATCAGCAGGTCGAGCACGTCACGTTCGGCAGCGTGCTGGGCGGGGATCGCCGGCCGCTGAAGACGCGCACGGGCGGGACGGTGAAGTTGCGCGAGCTGCTCGACGAGGCGGAGAAACGCGCGTACGAGCTGCTCGAAGCCCGCGACGCCGAAGCGGTCAACCAGGGCGACGACGACACGGCGGCGACACGTTTCAGCGCCGACGAACGCCGCGAGATCGCCCAGTGCGTGGGCATCGCCGCGGTGAAATACGCCGATCTGCGGCAGGATCGGACAAGCGACTACGTGTTCGACTGGGACAAGATGCTGGCGCTGCAGGGTAACACCGCCCCGTACATGATGTACGCCTACGCCCGCATCCGCTCGATCTATCGCAAGGCGGCCGAGCGCTTCGGCTCGCCGGACGTGTACGCTGCCGGCGTCGGCCTGCACATCTCGGAGCCGACGGAGCGAGCCCTGGCCCTGCGGCTGGCCCGGCTGCGCGAGACGATCGACGCCGTGGCCGCGGATCTCGCCCCGCACGTGCTGTGTGCGTATCTCTACGATTTGGCCGGTGATTTCATGCGGTTCTACGAAGCCTGCCCCGTGCTGCAGGCGCCGGACGAGGCGGTGCGGCTCGGTCGCATGCGCCTGTGCGACCTGACGGCGCGGGCTCTGCGCCTCGGGCTCGGCCTGCTGGGCATCGAGACCATCGAACGCATGTAGCCGTGGCGGCCGTAACCGGGGGGATCACTGATCGCGGAACTCGCCGCGCGTGGCGCCGGTCTTCACCGTGCCATCCTGAAGGTTGATGATGAACTCGGCGCCGACGATGGCCCGCGAGTCGGCCGCCTCGCGGCTGCTCTCGTAGATGCGGGCGTCGACACGCGGTCCGCCGAGCACGCGGATGAGCCGCAACGTGCGGTCGAAGTCGAGCTGGGCCGCCCACACTTCGCGGATGATGTCGTTGTGCAGGTCGCGCAGGTAGGCGTGCCCCGACGCCAGCAGCCAGGTCAGCCGCATGGACGTGGCCCGGCCGAGCTCGTCCCCGCCGCCGACGAGAATGCCGCACTCCAGCCGGTCGCATTGCAGCGACGTGTTACGGCTCTCGTAGTTGCTGATGAGCTCGGGGTTGGTCCGCACCTGCGGCAGCATCTGCTCGAGGTCGACCATCTCACGCCCGGTGCGATGGATGAAGAGCACGTCACCCTCGAACAGCACCGAGTCGCGGCGAGGTGTGCCGTCGAGCGTCTCCTCGCCGAGGACGTACGTCAAGCTCCGCTCGCACTGCATCGCCGTCTGGCTCGGACCGCGGGCGATCAGGCCGGACGGAATACCCAGCGTCTCCGGCGGGGCGCCGTCGTCCTCGAGCCGGCGGCTGAGGAAGCCGAGCTTCGTCTGACCCTGCGTGAGAATCTCGCGATGGACGATGTCCACTTCGAGCCGCGGGGCGCGAATGCTGAAGTGCACCAGCGGCGGCTCGCCGTCGGGGGCAGGCGTTTCGCTGAGCACGGTGGCGTTGTCGGCGATCAACCGCAGGGGCTCCTTGCGGATCCGCTCGCGCGGCTCGGCCTGGAACGAGAGCCAGTCGCCCTGCTGCGTCGTCTGGGCTCCCTCGCTGAGCAGTGTGCGGGCGTGCCGCAACAGGTCGGTCAGGCTCGGTGTCGGCGGGGCTTGATCCTCCGGCGCCGTCATGTCCTGGAGGAGCAGCGTGAGCGTGTCGGCGAGCAACTGCTCGTCGCCGCTGACCGCTTTCACGTCGCCGGCGAAGTGGATCGTGTTCCGCCGGCCGTCGATGTGCAACGTCCGCGAGCAGGTGATGTCCACGGGCACCGGCTGCTCGCGACGCTGGCCGCGCAGGCCGCGCCGCGTCTTGAACCGCAGCCGGGCGGCCCCGTCCACGTCGAGCGTCTGCGCTTCCCAGGCCAGATCGATGCGTTTGCCGGCGACGGCGTACGGGGCAGCGTACACCACACCCGGCCGATCCGCCGTGCCGTGCACGCTGGCCTCGCTGAGCTGGTTACCCTCGGTGAACGTGGCGGTGATGAGGGCGGCGCGGGCGGCGACGCGGTTCGGCGGATCGCGCAGCTCAGCCTGCCCCTCGATCTGCAAGCCGGCCAGAACGAACTCCGGGCCGCCGGGACGTTGCGTCGGCGGGGCCGGGGCGAGGTCGGCGTGCACGTGGTCGCCCGCCACCCACGAGCGTCCGCGGGCGATGAGCACCGAGCCGTGGGCGTCCATCGTGCGCGGATAGAGCTGCCCCTGGTCCGTCTGCGCGAACGTCAGGTCGAGCCGGGCGCATTCGAGCGCTTCGTCCTCGCGTGACAGGCGGACGTTGCCAGTCGCGATCGCGGTTTCGAGCGCGGTCTCGGGCGCCGCCTGGTCGTCGGTCTGGCGGAACGTGGCCTCGATGCGGTCGGCGGCGAGCGTCTGCCCGCCGAGACCGACCTGGGCCTCGCCGACGAACGTCGCCGATTCGAGCTGCCCGGCGCGGAGCAGATCCTCCGTCTGGCCGGCGGGAGCGGCCCGCCCCGCCGACAGGTGCAGCTCGGCCCAGAGCGAGCAACGGATGGCGTGGCCGGGTTTGCCGGGGGTGCCGCTGCGCGAATCGAGCCGCACGTCGCCGATGAGCTTGACCAAGTGGGTGGCCTGATTGATGTACACCGACTCGGCGCTGGCGCTGAGCGAGTCGCCCATGTCGAAGTCGACGTGGCCGCTGTCGCCGGCGTGGAGCCAGATCTGCTGCGTGTCGTCGTGGAATTCGAGCCGCCCGCAGCGCACGCGCCCGTCAGCGTGGGCCAGCACGACCGGGTTGCCGATAGCCTCGAACCGCCGGCGGGACTGCTCGGCGGCGCCGCCGACCTCAGGTTCCAGAGTTAGCGGACCTTGCCAGCGGACGACCACCTGTTGTGGCGGGCCGACCGGCCGGCTGGCGGCGGGAGCCGTCGGCGTCGGCGTCGTTCGCTGCATGAACCGGTCGGCGGTGCCGCTCACGTCGAACAGCAAGTGCACTTCGTCCGCGACGAGCTGACCCACGACGTCTTCGCCAGCAAGCTGCTCCACCGAAACGGCTTCGCTCAGCCGGCAGGCGTACGTCTGACCCGGCCGGCGCGGCTCCGCCGGTTCCGGCGGCGGGGCGGCGGGCTCTTCGGGCGCCTCGGCCTCAGCGGTGTCCTCGCGAAACAGACCGGCCCGACCCTTCAGCACCAGGCTCTCACCCTGGCGCAGGACCAGCGACTCGATGACGTTGTCCGCTTGGTTCCACACGACGTCGAGACCGGTTCCGGACAGCTCGAACTCGTCACCGACCACGCGCAGCGGACCAGCGGTATGCACCTCGCCGAGCTCGAGGTCGAATTGCATTTCGTCGAGTGTGACGGTGACGAGGTTGGGCGTCGGTTCGGCCCCGTCGGCGGCGGGCCGCGGGCCGCGGTCGAGGACGATCTGCACGCCGCCGCGCAGGACACCGCGCTTCGGCCGACCCTGGGCCTTTTCCAGGCGATCGACGGCGAGCTCACCCTCGGCCGCCGTGATGTCGACGCTCATGCTGCTCGACAGGAGCATGGTGAGCCGCGGCCGCACGACGCGAATCTCGTTGCGGTCGTTGCCGAGAGGGATCCACTCTTCGCAGTGGAAGTGCTGCGTGGCTCGACCGGTGCGTTCGTCGTAGATGGTGAACTCGGCCCCCTGTCCGGGTGCGATCTCGCCGACGTTGGCGATGCGCAGCGGGGCGCCGCCCTCGCCCGCCTCGCCGACGGGGAGCGTCTCCGCCGTCCCGGCCTCATCCTGATCGCGAATAACGGGGTCGTCGACCAGGAGCCAGTAGCTGACAAACAGGAGGCTCAGCACGGCCAACGTGGAGATCAACAGTACGATGTTGCGGACCATGCGTGCAGATTTCCTCTAGCCGGGTTGGCCGCCGCCGGCCGGCGGGGCGTAGCGCTGATGCACCTGTTGCCAGCGCCCGTCGGCGCGGAGCAGGTGCTCGATAACCTCGCGGACGGCACCCTCTCCGCCGCGACGCTGCGTGATGAACTCGGCCGCAGCCTTGACCTCTTCAGCGGCGTTGGCGACAGCGATGGGCAGACCGCAGTGGTGCAACGCGGGCAGATCGGGAAGATCGTCCCCGACCACGGCGATCTGCTCGAGCCGCAGATCGAGGCGGGCGGCGAGGCTCTCCAGGTCGGCCCGCTTGTCCCGGCTGCCCTGGATCACGTGCGTGATGCCCAGTTCTTCGGCCCGGGCGGCGACGGCCGGCGAGTCCTTGCCGGAGAGGATAGCCACGACCCCGCCCAACTCCTGGAACATGCGAATGGCGAAGCCGTCGTGCACGTGAAAGGCGCGGGCCGACCGGCCGTCCGCATCCATGTAGATGCGGCCGTCCGTCAGCACGCCGTCCACGTCCAGACAAAGACACCGTATGTCGTTCATTCGCCGGCTCGGCACGCGGTTTCGCTCAACGGCGGTGGCACCCAACCACCCGATTGTCGGCTAGTATCATAGCGAACGCCGTCCGGTGTGTCGTCCGGACGGCCGGAGCCGGCCGGAGGCCACGATGGACCAGACGCAACCTTCCGCGACGCAGCGCCACGACCTCGGCGGCTGCACGCTCACCCTTCTCAATGGCGGCCGCCTGAAACTGGACGGCGGGGCGATGTTCGGCATCATCCCCAAGCCGCTCTGGACGCGAAGCACGCCCGCCGATGAGCGAAACCGCATCGAGCTCGCCTGCAACTGCCTGCTGGTCGAGTGGCCGGGTCCGGCCGGCCGCCGGGTCATTATCGAGACCGGCCACGGCCCGAAGTACGCGGAGAAGGAGCAGGGCTTCTTCGACGTCGATCCGGCGATGTGGCTGGCACCGACCCTGGCCGCCGCGGGCGTGGACCCCGCGACCATCACCGACGTCGTGGTCTCCCACCTGCACTTTGACCACGCCGGCGGGCTGAGCCGGGATGATGACGGGCGGCTGCGGCCGACGTTCCCGAACGCCCGCGTGCACGTGCAGCGGCAGGAGTACGACGACGCCGTCGCCGGCTACGGCATCATGACCGCGACCTACCGGCGGGAGAACCTCACCCCACTCGATGAGGCCGACCGCTGGCACCTGCTGGACGGGGCGGAAGAGATCGTGCCGGGCGTGCGGGCTTGGCCGACGCCGGGACACACGCGCGGGCACCAGTCCATCGTGATCGAGGGGCGCGAGCGCAGCGCGGTGTTCACGGGCGACCTGATGCCGACGGCCGCCCACTTGGGTCCGCCGTACAACATGGGCTATGACCTGCTGCCGGTGCAGAACCGCGAGTCAAAGCGGGATGTGCTGCGCTGGGCCGCCGAGCGCGAAGCGCTGGTGGTCATCGACCACGAACCGGCGCACCCGGTCGTGCGCGTGGCAACAGAAAAGGACTGGTTCCGACTGGAGCCGGCGACGTAGCGGCGAGCTTGTGGAATAGTCCCGGGTGGGTCGGGCGTCTGAGCTTGTGAAACAATCTTCTACCCCGGGTGGCCCAGAGCTGAAGGTTGTTTCGCATGCCCAATGACCTGGGGCCCGCACACGTCGGCTCGCCCGCGAAACGACCATACACAAGATGAAAACACCTTTCTCATTTCATACGGAACAAAGCAGCACGCCGCAATGCGTTCACGTACAACACTGTCATGAAGGCACTTGCAGCGCATCTCATCACAGGAGAGCGAATCGCGGGAGCGTTTGCGAGCGTACCGGCGAGTTGCCCGCCCCCTTGCCCTGCCCTTGCCTGCCGGCTACTATGGCTTACATCTGCGAGCTGAAGGGGAGACTTCACGCAGAGGGGCTCAAAGGAGGGCCACCATGTATGACGATCGGGCTAGTGGGTGCTATTTGACGCGCGCGAGTCTCTCGGCGGTGCTGTTGCTGCTGCTCGCCACAGCGGTCGCAGCGCGGGCCGACCCATTCTACCTGCGCTACGACGCGGATGAGGTCTATCCCGAGGATGCGGGCTGGGAGCGGCACGGCATTGATCCCCATGGCCTGGTCGTACGCACGCTGGGTTCAGGGATCCTGACGATCGACTCGCGGGCGTCGCTCGCTTTGACGGACTGGTACCTGCGCGAAATCCCGGAACTTGAGATCCAGGACGGAGAACAACTGCGCGTCACTTGGCGAATGCGCACGTTCGAAACACAAACAGAGTGGTTTCAAAGTGACGTAGTCCTGGCAGTGTCAAATGCCGAATCGGAGTACGTTGAGTTCTTCCTCGGACCGGACTTCATTGCCGTCAATGAGGACGGCTTGGTCGGGCCCGAGCAATTGTACCTGTATTCGGCAGAAACGTGGCACACGTTTCAGATGATCAGCGATGATGCGCAGGCGTACACCTTGCTCGTGGACGGCGAGTATGCGTTCGACGGGACGTTCACCAGACATCTGTCGGCAGGACCAAACTTGGCCGCGTTCGGCGACGCGATCTACGGGCGCTCGTCGCTATCTTCGTGGGACTATATCGAGTTTGAGGTAGTACCAGAGCCGACTTCAGCGCTGCTCGTTGCGGCGGCCGGTGCCGTGAGTTGTGCGATGAACCGAAGAGAAAGGAGAACGTGAAATGGCAAGAGCACGCATTATCGCTATCCTGGTGTGTATGACTTGTAGCGCCGTCGCGGCCCAGTCAGCGAATTGGGTCATCGAACAATACTCGGGCGGGTTCTGCTACATCGAGGGTTCATATGATCCGCTGACCGCGCCTACTCACTACCAATTGGATCACGTGACCGGCGACCTCACCCTGAAGGTCGACGGCAACTGGACCGTGATCTACCGAAGCGAAGAATCTGGCGGGGACCCGGTCGACATTCCGTTTATCCAGGGCAGCGTCACAACCAACCAGCCGTTCACGCTGCACCTGACGGGCGACGACCTGACCGAGTGGCTTTACCTGGACACGGTCTCGGGCACCGGGGCAAGGGTACTACAACTCAATCTGTCAGGCTCCATAGCCATGGACGGCTGGGTCATGGCGCCTGACTTCACGCTCACCAACAGCGTCGTCAGCGGCGATGCCGGCGGAGAGCGTCCTCACTCATCCATCACCGTGGCTACGGTCGCGAACGACGCGACCACCGGCGTCGGTCTGAACATCGGTGGCAGCATCACGAAAAGCGTCTACGTCAAGCAGGACTTGATCGGCACCATCAATGTGGGTCAGAACTTGTCCGGCTTGCTCGACATCGACGGCGACGTGCTGTCCGGGTCGGCCATCAACGTAACGGGCGCGCTGAGTGGCGACGTCAGCATCGGCGGCGACCTGGCCGGCACGCTCAGCGCCGGGAGTTGGGTCGCCGGCTCCTTGACCAATGACATCTTCATCAGC
>JASFQK010000050.1:0-38380 GCA_050115495.1 Phycisphaerae bacterium
GCTGGGGTCAAGTCGACGGTCCGAGCCGATTCCGCCGAGTCGGGAACAGCTTCGCAGCCTGGTGTCCTTCGCCACGATCGCCGGCAAATGACCTTGATCGCCGCGGGCAATTCTTTCACAAGCTCTCCCGCCCGACATTCCTTGATTTTGGAGCAACAACGGCGGGCGAGACGCCCACGCCACCCAGTGTTCCTGCCCTACCCGGAGTTGAGGATCGTTTCACAAACTCAGACACCCGCCCCACCCAGAGCCGGGGGATTGACTCACGCGCTCTCCCGCCCTACCCACCCGAGGGAGGGTCGCGAGCGGCACGTTGTGGGCCCGGCCTGCGCATCCTATAATCCACGACCATGAGACGATTACGACATCCGGGGTGGTCCTTTCTGCCGGTCGTCGCCCTTCTGATCGCGACCTCTGCGCCGGCCGGCGGTGGACCGCTGACCAACGTCACGTTCGCCCTGCTGGACGGGCTCCGCGCCGCCCAGGAGCAGCAGTACGGCGAACGCGAGGTGCTCGATCCGCAGACCGACGAGTGGGTCGCCGAGGCCGCCACGCCCGAGGGCGCTCCCTCCGACGAGCTCAGCCGGGCGCGGGCTCTCCTGGCCACCGGCGAGATCCGCAAGGCTCGCAAGCTGCTGGACAAGTGGATCGAGCAGAACCCCGACCACGAGCGCTACTACGAAGGCGTCTTTCTCTACGGCGAGGCGCAGTTCGAGTTCAAGGACTACTACAAGGCGTACGAGCAGTACGAAGTCGTCGTGGAAAACACGGCGGGCGAACTGTTCCGGCAGGCGCTGATGCGGGAGAAGGACGTCGCCCTGGCGTTTCTGTCGGGGCAGAAGCGCATCGTCTGGCGGATCTTCCGCTTGCCGGCCCGTGATGAAGCCATCGAGATCCTCGACCGCATCTGGGAGCGCGTGCCGGGCACGCGCCTGGGTGAGGACGCCCTGCGGACGAAGGCCGACTACTTCTACAGCCGCGGCGAGATGGACATCGCCCAGGACGAGTACGCCCACCTGGCCCGCGAGTATCCCGCCGGCCGCTTCGTGCAGTACGCGATGCTGCGTAGTGCCGAGTCGGCGGAGGCGGCGTTCCCGGGCATCAAGTTCGACGCCCGCCCTCTGCTGGAGGCCGAGGAACGTTACCGACAGGTGCAGCACAGCTTCCCGGCGTACGCCGAGCGGGAGAACGTGCCGCAGCGTCTGGAGGGCATCCGGCAACTGCGGGCCGAGAAGGATCTGGACATCGCCCGCTGGTACGAGCGCGTGCGGCAGCCGGGGGCGGCGGAGTTCTACTACCGTGCGATTTTGAAGGATTGGCCGGACACGCTGGCGGCGGCGGATGCGCGGCAGCGGCTGCGGGCCCTGGGCGTGGACGTCGAGACGGAGGCGAGAGAGCCGTGAGAATGCCGGGCGCGCTGATCGTTCTCGCGGGGGCCGTGCTGCTGCTGAGCGGCTGCGGCTACCGGGCGGGGGAGTTGTACCGGGCCGAGGTCGAGACGGTGCACGTCGAGATGTTCGCCTCGCACGAGTTTCGGCGAGACCTCGAGTTCAAGCTGACCGAGGCGGTCAAGAAGCGGATCAATCTCGATACGCCGTATCGGTTGGTCGATAAGCAGAAGGCGGATACGATCCTGAGAGGCGAGGTGCTCGAGGTGCGGCAGGCGGCGTTCGCTCCGGATTATCGGTCGCGCCTGCCCCGCGAGAAGCAGTTGACCCTCGCCGTGCGCCTCCAATGGGAGGATGTCCGCTCGGGACGCCTGCTGGTCGATCAGCCGGTTGAGCTCCAGGCGGTGGACTATCTGACGCCCACCGGGGAGACTGAGGCGTTCGCCCAGGAGCGGGCAATCGACCTGATGGCGCGGAAGATCGTAAGTAAGTTGTATGCAGACTGGTGAGCGCCGCAGAGTCCGACGTTGAAAGTGACCGCCCATGCCTGAAGAACCCCGCAAACCAACGGAACCGCGCCCCGGTGGCGGCGGTGGTCCGCCGAAGCCGGCCCCTCCGCGCCCCGCCCGGGGGATGTTCGGCTGGTTGTTGATCGTGGCCTTGGCCGTCGTGCTGCTGATGGTCCTGAACCGCAGCATGAACCAGGGCAACAAGATCTCCATCACCGAGTTCTGGACGCACATCGACAACGGCGACATCAAGAAGGTCGTCATCAAGGAGAACTCGCTGGCCGGCGAGTTCTACAAGGACCGCGTGCCGGCCAACGCCGAGACGCAGAGCCCGAACTTCGAGTGCGAATACCTGAAGGCGGCGGAGAGCCTCGAGGCGATCCGCAAGGAGATCCGCGAGCGGACGCCCAAGGGCACCGCCCAGGATCGGCAGGTGCTGGTCTCCAGCGAGGGCGGCAATAACGTATTGTTCAACGTGTTGCTGTCGATGGTGCCGTGGCTGCTGCTGGTGGTGGCGGCGTGGTTCCTGCTGTTTCGGCAGTTGCGGCAGAGCGGCGCCGGGCCGGGGATGCTCGGCAATTTCGGGCGCAGCCGGGCCCGCCTGACGACCAAGGAACACACGACGATCACCTTCGCCAACGTTGCCGGCATCGACGAGGCCAAGGACGAGGTGCTGGAGATCGTCGAGTTTCTGAAGAACCCGAAGCGATTTCAGCGGCTGGGCGGGCGGATTCCGCGCGGCGTGCTGCTGGTGGGTGAGCCGGGCTGCGGCAAGACGCTGCTGGCCAAGGCCATCGCCGGCGAGGCCGAGGTGCCGTTCTTCTCGATCAGCGGCTCGGACTTCGTGGAGATGTTCGTTGGCGTGGGTGCCTCGCGCGTGCGCGACCTCTTCCGCCAGGCGAAGGAGAACGCCCCCTGCATCATCTTCCTGGACGAGATCGACGCCGTCGGCCGGCGGCGCGGCGTGGGCTTCAACGGCGGCGGGCACGACGAGCGTGAGCAAACGCTCAACGCCATCCTGGTCGAGATGGACGGCTTCGATACTAACGACCAGGTTATCGTCATCGCCGCGACGAACCGGGCGGACGTGCTCGATCCGGCGCTCGTGCGGCCGGGGCGTTTCGACCGGCAGGTGTTCGTGCCGCTGCCGGACGTGAAGGGGCGGTTCGAAATCCTCCAGGTGCACGCCCGGAACATCAAGCTGAACCTGCCCGTCGAGCCCAAGCTCCAGCGGCTGGCCCGGGCCACGCCGATGTTCAGCGGGGCGGACCTGGCGGCGATCATCAACGAGTCGGCCCTGCTGGCCACGCTGGCCGGCAAGGACGCGGTGGATCTGGAGGACCTCGAGGAGGCGCGCGACAAGGTTCGCTGGGGGCGGGCCAAGCGTGGCCGCGTGGTCGAGGAGAAGGACCGCCTGCTCACCGCATATCACGAGGCTGGGCACGCCCTGGTGCAGACGCTGCTGGAGGATGCCGACCCCGTGCACAAGGTCAGCATCATCCCGCGCGGGCCGGCGCTGGGGGCGACGTTCTCGCTGCCGGAGAAGGACCGGCTGGCGTATAGCCGCTCTTACGCCGAGTCGTTCATGCGTGTGGCCTGCGCCGGGCGCATCGCCGAAGAGATGCTGGGGCACGACACGAACTCCGGCGCCGCGAACGACATCAAGCAGGCGACCTCGATCGCCCGGCACATGGTCACCGAATGGGGCATGAGCGAGCGGCTGGGGTTCGTGTACTACGGCGATGAGGCGTCGTCGAAGAGCCGGGCCACGGAGTTGGGGTTGACCCGCGAGTTTTCCGAGGAGACGGCGCGGCTGATCGACGAGGAAGTCAAGCGCATCGTGGACGAGGCCTATGCCGGCTCCCGCGGCCTGCTTGAGAGCAACCGCGAGAAGCTGGAGGCCATCGCCCAGGCGCTGCTGAAGTACGAGACGATCGACGGAGACGAGGTCAAGCGGCTCGTGGCCGGCGAGGTCATCGACCGGCCGACGGTGGCAGACCTGATCGCCGCCGAGCGCGACCGGCGTCAGAACGCGCCACCGGTGGCCCGCCCGGTCAAGCAGCCGCCGGCGGACGGTGAGGTCGGTCCGTTGCCCAGCCCGGCCTGATCCGGGGGTGGATTCGTCATCCTGGTATTCACGCCGGCCGGCGGACCGTGAAGGTCTCGCCGGCCGGCCGTGCATTGGCCACGGACTGACTCACAGGCCGCCGCGAGGTGCGGTATGCGGGCGGTGGGAACGGTCCGCTCGGCGAGGATTGGGCTTCATTCTTCCCCTGGGCATCGACTTGGCGAACCGGCACGTGTAGTGACGTTCGCCGTCGGCGGTCAGGGCGTGGGGGCAGGGGACCGAGGTGTGGTGGCGTTCTGCGCGTGTGCCGGCAGGGGCGATGGGTGGTGGGTGCGCTGCGATACGCCGTCGGACGTGGGCCAGGGCTGCGCCGCGGCGGGCGTGAAGCGGACCGCGGCGGTGGCATCGTACGGCCAGCAGGTGACGCGGTTGCCGCCCTTCTGCTTGGCCTGATACATGGCCTTGTCCGCCGCCTCGAGCAGTTGCTCGGCGTCCCAGTTCGGTTGCCATTGGGCGACGCCGAGGCTGGCCCGGATGGGCAGAGCGGCGCCGCGGAAGGTGGCGGCGTCGGTGCGGATGGAATCGAGCACGCGCTGGGCGACGTGGGCCGCCCCTTCGAGGTCGGTCGCCGGCAGCAGCATGACAAACTCGTCGCCGCCGACGCGGGCGGCAGAATCTGACTGACGCAGAGCGGCGGTGATGCGACCGGCGATATGTCGCAGGAGGCAGTCGCCGGCGCTGTGGCCGCTGTGGTCGTTGACTTCCTTGAGCCCGTCGAGGTCGGCCATGATGGCCGCCAGGGGCGTCCGGGAACGCTGACAGCGGCGGACCTCGCGGATGAGGGTCTCCATCATCCAGCGATGGTTGTAGAGCCCGGTGAGCGGATCAACGCGAGCCTGCGTGCGGGCGCGATCGTACGCCCGGGCGTAACGCAGCGAGCGCGAGATCAGCGCCACCAGCGGCCGCAGAGGCACACCGACTTCGGTGGCCTTGGTTCGGCGGCTGCGGGAGAGATTCAGTATGCCCCACAGCCGGCCGCCACTGGCCAGGGGGGCGATCAGACACGAGCCATCGATGTAACGCCGGGCGTCCTGAGGACGCTGCAAGCCGAAGCCTTGCCAGCGGGCGCCGGCGTCGGACGTCACCAGGAGCCGGCCCGTCCGGGCCACGGCCACCATCAGATGAGAATGGTCGTCGCGCAGCGGCACGGCCAGGTCGATCGGTCGGTGATGGGTCGTCTCGGCGAGCGTCAGCACGCCCTCGTCGGCATCACAGAGATACAGCGAGGCGTCGGCGTAGCCGAGCCGCGGTCCGAGGCGATTGACGCACTTGCGGCACAGTTCCCGCAGGCCCAGCTCGTGAAATTCGAGCGCCCAACTGGGCAGCCCGGGGGCCGCCGGCGCGGACACGGCGGGCGTCCGTCGCCCCGCAGCCGCGCCCAGACGCGCCCAGAGCACCCGGGCGACGGTCTCCGTGCAAGGTTTGCGGATGAAGAGCCCCGGCGGCAACTGTTGATGCGTGGGCTGCCGGCGGGAATGGAAGTAGACCCTGGCGGGCGAAGGGACCTGCGGCAGGCCGTCCGTGTGATCGAGGTCGATCCATAGCTCCCGCCCGGGAGGGTTCCAGTCGCTGGGCAACGTGTCGGGGATGATGCACCGTAGAGCCAGTCCGGGCGGTCGGTGCGCTTCCATCGCTTGGCGAAGCGTGTCGTCACCAGTGACCAGGCAAACTGTCTCGTGGTTATCAGACATCTTCGCCCTGTTGCCGCTCCTTTCGCTCACAGTATCGGATTACAGGCTCCGAAAACTGTAGGGCTGCCGTGGAACCGCGCTCGATTTGCCCCTGCGGCACTCGGCTTTGCGCCCGCGGACGCGCAACACGAGCCGGGTGGACGCGCAGATTTCGTACGGCGGGGGCCGGGCGGCTTCCGATAGAGAAGGACGTTCCGACATGGTGGGCCGGGAAGCGTCCACCCGTGGCAGGATGCCCAAAGGGCTCAGGATGAGCAGACCGAGCACGTGGCAGCAACTTCGCGCGCTGTTCAGCGACCGCTGGCAGATTCCAGCGGCCCTGGTGGCTGTGGCGGCGGCCGGTCTCGCTCTGCGCCAGCTCGTGCCGGGCCGGCCGGCGGTCGACATCAGCCTGGCGCTGGCCGACATCGCTGCCCTGGAACAGGCCGGGGCTACCACCGACGCCGCGGACGCCATCGCCAACCTCCTCAATATGCAGCCACCCCTGCCCGACGAGCAGCGGGCCGAGTTGCATGATCGCCTGGCGGACATCGTCTATGGCCAGGAGTGTGCGCGGCACAAACCCAATCTGAAGAACGCTCGCCTCATTCTGGCCAATCACGACGCCGCCCTGCACCTGGGAACTGCTCCGACGGCTACTCGCCTGCTGCGCGCGGCCCACGTGGCCGACTGGCTGGGCCAGCGCGACCGGGCGGCGGCCGACTATCGGCAGACGCTGGTGCTGACGCCCTCGGCCGATCAGCGGCGGGTCGCGGAGCAGGGGCTTGTACGTTTGCTGGACGGTTCGCCGAAGCACGCCGCCGAACGCCAGGGGCTGCTGGAAGAGCTGCTGGATGATGACGGCGTTTCGGTCGGCTACCTGTGGTGGGCGTTGCAGCAGACGCTGCGGGATGCGCTGGATGAGAACGACACGGTGCGGGCGCGGCTGCTGCTGGCCAAGCACGGCGGCCGGCTGAAGACGTCCGACCTGAAGGGCTACGAGGAATACCTGTGGGCCTGGGTCATGCTGCGCGAGGGCCGGCCGGAAGAGGCGGAGCCGCTGGCGCTGTGGGTCGAGGAGTGGCTCGACAGCGGAACCGGTGACGATCCGTCGCTGCGTGATTTCGGCTACCTGCCGGCGATGAATCGCTGGCTGCTCGGGCAGATTCACCTGGAGCTGCACAGGCCGGAAGACGCCCTGGCGGCCTTTGACGAGGCCCTGGCTCTGCATCCGGATGGCGATCTGGCGCTGGCGGCCAAGGCCGGCCAAGTGCGCGCCCTGGCGGCGCTGGGCCGGCATGACCGTGCCCTGGAACTGGTCAGCCAGACGCTGGCCGAGTTGGCGGAGACGATCGCGCCGCCGGCCGGGGCGCAGGCCCGTCTGTGCCGGGTGGTGCGAGAATTGGGTGAGCAGCTTGCCGCCGACGGGCAGCACGCGGACGCCATCGCGTATCTGACGCAAGCTGAGTTGCTCACGCTGGCGGAGGATCTGAACGGGCGGATCGCGCTGCTCGAACAGCTCGGGCGGTCGGCGCAGGAAGCGGCGCAGACCGCGACCGACGCGCAGCGGCAGCGTTGGTATCGCGGAGAGGCCGGCCGGTATCTCGAGGAGGCGGCCGGCTTCGTGCGGGGTGACGCCGAGCATTACTCGTCGCTGCTGTGGTCAGCGGCACAGGAATACGACGCGGCCGGGCGGGCAGCGGGCGTACGCCGCGTGCTGGGTCGCTTCCTGGAAGGGCGGCTGGATGATCCGCGCTTGCCCCGGGCCATGCTGCAGTACGGGCAGGTGCACGAGCTGGATGGTGAGTTCGCAACGGCCCTGGAGTGGTACGGGCGGCTGAACGCCGAGTATCCGAAGCTGCTCGAAGCGCAGCGCGGCCGGTTGCTGGCGGCGGGTTGCCTGCGGGCGCTGGGGCGGGACGACGAGGCCGAGGCCATGCTGCGCGGCCTGTTGTCCGACGACAACGTCGAGCCGCAGGCGAACGAGTTCCGCGACGCGCTGCTCGAGCTGTGCGACCTGCTCTATCAGCAGGGCCGCTTCGGTGAGGCCATCGGTCGCCTGGAAGAGTTCGCCACGCTGTATCCGCAGGATCCGGAGCGCTATCGCGCCCGTTTCCTGCTGGCCGACTCGTACCGGCGCAGCGCCGACAGCCTGCGCCGCGAGCCGCCGGCGGACGCCGACCCGGCCGAGGTCGCCCGCGTCAGCCACACGCGGCTGGTGCAGGCGGCCGATCTCTTCGCGGCGCTGCTGCCGGACCTGGCGGCGGCGGAGCGGACCGAGATGGTGCAGGTGTACGAGCGGCTGGCCCTGCTGTACCGGGCCGATTGCCTGGTCGAGCAGGGTGACCCGGCGGCGCTGGGAGCGGCGCTGGATACGTATCGGCAGGTAGCTGCCCGTTACGAGCACGAGCCGGCGGCGCTGACGGCGCACGTGGGCATGGCCAGCATTTACCTGCGGTGGGGGCAGGTGACGGAGGCGGCCCGGGCGTTGGAGCGGGCCCGCTGGCTGTTGCCGAACATTCCGGATAGTGCCTTTGCGGCGAGCCTGGATGGGGCGGACCGCAGTCATTGGGAGCGTTACCTGCGCGCCCTGTCCGAATCGAATCTCTTTCGCGATGCATTCGCCATGAGCCCATGAGGATGTGCCCCTCGGGCCACAGGAGCTGTACATGAAGGACGTGAACGACCTGCGCAGCCCTCAGCGCCTCATTGACCTGCTCGCCGAGCAGCGTGGCCTGTACGTGCGCCTGCGGGAGCTGAGCGAGCAGCAGCGGACGCTGATCACCGGGGACCGCCCCGAGATGTTGCTGAACATCCTGCGGGAGCGGCAGAGCCTGGTGGCGGCGCTGGCCCGGCTCAACGACGAGCTGGCCCCGTATCGGCGCGACTGGGAGAACCTGTACTCTGGGCTGCCCGACGATCTGCGCCGCCAGGCGAACGATCTCCTCCAGGAGATCAACGGCCTGCTGCGGGTGATCCTGCGGACCGACCAGGAGGACAGCGCCCTGCTCTCCGCCCGCAAGCAGACGCTCGGCGGCGAGATGGACAAGCTCTCCGGCGGACACTCGGCCAATAGCGCGTACGCCCGACAGGCCACGCCCGAGAAGCGTGGACCGTCGGCGGACGTGACCGGGTGAGCGGCGCGGCGGAAGAGGACCACGGCCGATCGTGGCGGAAAGGTGATGCGCACGCGCATCTCCCGGCCCGCCGCAGGCGGAGCAGATGATGAGTGCAGGCGGTATGGAAGCAGGCGGTGCAGCGCTGGAAATGGATGAGATCGGCGCCGTGCTGCGCGAGTACATGGCGGTGACCGAGCGGCTGCAGCACACGCATGAGACGCTGCAACGCGAGGTGATGCGCCTGCGCGACGAGCTGGCCTCGAAGAACCGCGAACTGGAGGTTCGCCGGCGGCTGGCCGCCCTGGGCGAACTGGCCGCGGGTGTGGCCCACGAGGTGCGTAATCCTCTGGGGGCCATTCAGCTCTACAGCCACCTGCTGCGCAAGACGTGTGCGGAGGTGGAGCCGGCCCTGGCCCTGATCGAGAAGATCGAGTTGGGTATCCGGGCGATCGACGGGGTGGTGCAGGACACGCTGGCCCTGGCCCCGCGGCCGGGGCGGCTGATGCCGCGCAGCCTGGAGACGATTCTCCAGGAGGCGGCCGACGTCTGCCGGCAGTCTCTGGCCGCCCGCGACGTGTCGTTGGTGCTGCACATTACGGACCCGACGGTCCAGGTGCTGGCGGAAGGGGATGGTCTGCAGCGCGTGCTGGTGAACCTGATCGTGAACGCCGCCGAGGCTTCGCCCGCCGGCAGCACGGTCGAGGTCTGCGTGGCCGCGCCGGGAGTGGAAGAGGTGGAGGTGGCCGTGGTCGACCAGGGCAGCGGGCTGTCCGACGAGGTGCTCGAGCGCCTGTTCGACCCGTTCTTCACGACGAAGGAACACGGCACGGGGTTGGGTCTGACCATTGCCCACCGGCTGGTCGAGGCCCTGGGCGGGCGCCTGACGGCGCGAAACCGGAGGGAAGGCGGGGCGGAATTCGCCGTCGTGCTGCCCGTGGCGCGGGACGCGTCCACGGGATCGGCGGAGGGCGCGGCGAATCGACAGACATCGGCAGCGTGACCACGAGGAGAGCCCATGGCTTGTATTTGCGTGATTGATGACCAGGCGCTGGTTCGCGAGTCTCTGGCGGCGACGCTTACGGCGCAGGACCACAAGGTGCTCAGCTTCGGCAATGCCCAGGACGCCCTGACCGAGATGCGGCAGCGGGCGTTCGACGTGGTGCTGACGGATCTGCGCATGCCCGGCCTGGACGGCGTCGGTCTGCTGCGGGAGATGCGGCGGCTGGGGCTGGACATCCCGGTGATTCTGATGACCGCCTACGCCTCGGTGCAGACCGCCGTGGAGGCGATGAAGCTCGGGGCGTTCGACTACATCCAGAAGCCGTTTAACGCGGACGAGGTGGCCATCCTGGTCGAGCGTGGCCTCCGCGAGCGGCAACTCGTGCGCGACAACGAGGTGATGCGCCGCACGATCGAGGATCTGGAGTCTCAGAGGCGGCTTATCGGCGAATCGGCGGGCATACGGCCCGTGCTGGACAAGCTTCAGCGGGTCGCCCAGAGCGCGGCCACGGTGCTGATCAGCGGTGAGAGCGGCACGGGCAAGGAACTGATCGCCCGGGCCATTCACGCCGCCTCGCCGCGGGCAAACCAGCCGCTGCTGTGCGTGAACTGCGCCGCCCTGTCGCCGACGCTGCTGGAGAGTGAGCTCTTCGGCCACGAGCGCGGGGCGTTCACCGGCGCGGATCGCATGCGCAAGGGACGCTTCGAGCTGGCCGACGGCGGCACGCTGCTACTCGACGAGGTGTCGGAAATCGCTCCGCCGCTGCAAGCCAAGCTGCTGCGCGTGCTCCAGGAGCGCGAGTTCGAACGGGTGGGCAGCTCGGTGACGCGGCGGATCGACGTGCGCGTGATCGCCACGACGAACCGCGATCTGCGCGACTGGGCGGCCAAGGCTCGTTTCCGTGAGGACCTGTACTATCGGCTGAGCGTGCTCCCCATCGAGGTGCCGCCGCTACGGGCCCGCCGCGAGGACATCCCGCTGCTCATGGATCACTTCGTGGACCGCGTCTGCGCCCGCGAGGGACGGGGTCGGCCGCGCTTCACGCCGGAAGCCCTGCGCCTGCTGAGCGACTACTCGTGGCCGGGGAACGTGCGCGAGCTCCAGAATCTCTGCGAGCGTGTCTGCGTGCTCGAAGGCGATCAGCCCATCGCTCCGGAAGCGATTCGGCCATTGCTGGTTGGACCGCTGAAGACGGCCAGTGCGCCGGCAGCCGGTCTGCAATATCGCGATGGACGTATTCTGGCCGACGCCGAGCAGGACCTCATTCTGCGCACGCTGGATCGCTTCAACGGTCATCGCGAGCGCACAGCCCGCGCCCTGGGCATCGGGTTGCGTACGCTCGGTCTCAAGCTGAAGAAGTGGCGGGAGGACGGCGTGTTGCAGGAGGCCGGGCACCGCCGCGCCGGCTGAGCGTGGGCGGTCGCGGCCGCGGGCTGCGGCGGCACGGGACTTGCTACAACCCTACCCGGACCCCAGACGGGCGAGTAAACGCGATGTGGATTGATCGATTGCTGGCATCTCGGACGACGCGGGCGGTGGAGCTGGGGGCCGCCTTCGCCGAACAGCGCCATCGTGTGCTGGCCGAAAACCTGGCCAACGTCGATACGCCCGACTACCACAACAAACGGCTCGATCTCAAGGCCTTTCAGACCTCGCTCCAGGAAGCGCTGACGCAGGCCGAGACGGCGAACGCCGACCGGCTGGATTTGCGCGGCAACGCGCAATTCTCGACCACGGCGGACGGCGGTGTCGAGGTGGAGCCCGCGGAGGAGCCGGCGGAGAACGTCCTGTTTCACGACGGGACGAACGCCCGGTTCGAGCGGACGATGGCCGACATCAACGAGAACTCGCTGTTGTACGAGATGACCACGAATTTTCTGCGCGGGCGTTACCGCCTCATGCTCGATGCCATCAAGGGTAGAGTCTCATGATTGACTCGCTCGCTATTTCGAGTTCGGCCCTGGTGGCCCAGCGCACGCGGCTGGACATCATTGCCGGCAATATCGCCAATGCAGACGTCACCCGTCAGGACGACGGCACGATTGCGCCTTATCGTCGGCGGTTTGTGACGTTTATGAGCGGAGATGGCGAAGGCGGGGCGGGCGTGCGCGTGGACGAGGTGGCGGAGGACCCGTCGGCGTTCCGCATGCGGTTTGCGCCGGAGCATCCGGACCGAATTCGCGAAGGGCCGCTGGCGGGGTACGTTCAACTGCCGAACGTCAACATCACGATGGAATACGTGGACGCCATGGAAGCGTCGCGGGCCTATGAGGCCAATGCGGCGATGATGACCGTGTCCCAGCAGATGATCCGCCAGGCGATTCGCCTGTTCGCCTAGGCGGCTACTAGGCGGCCTGGCCGCCGGTGAAGAGCGATATGGTTGATCCGATCTCTTCGAATCCGCTGAATCCGGCTGGACCGCTGACCCCGGGTAGTGCCTCGGGGAAGGCGGCGGCACCGGCGACCGAGGGGGGCTTCGCCAATGCCCTGCGCGAGCAGCTCGAGCAGGTCAGCCGTATGCAGGTTGAGGCGGAGGAAGGCGTGCAGAACCTGCTGACCGGGCAGACGCAGAATATCACGGAGGTGTTCACGGCGGCCCGGAAGGCAGAGGTGGCCTTCAGCCTGTTGTTGGAGATACGCAACAAGCTGACGGATGCCTACCAGGAGCTCAAGCGGATTCAGGTGTAGAGCTCCGACCCTCGGCGCCGGCTGCGCGGAGCGCGGGACCGGCGTGTAACGGGGTGCACACCGGCGTGCGGCGGAGACGCACGACCGGACGACGCCATCATACCGTCGGTGGAACTGACGGCGACGAAGCGACTTCGATACGCGGCGGAGTCCGCGGGGAGTTGCGCGCATGGGTGCGCTACAGAAGCTGCTGGCCCGGATCGTGAGCCAACTGCGCGGGCTGAACCTCTCGCAGCGGCTGGCCATCGTGCTGGGCGGCGTGCTGGTGGCAGTCTCGGTGATCTGGATGATCAGCTGGGCGGCCACCCCGGAGATGGTCCCCCTGCTCGATCAGGACCTCGAGCCGGCGGAGCTGGCCACGGTGCGCTCCGGCCTCGAGCTGATGAACGAGCGCTTCGAGCTGGTGGGCCAGAAGGTGATGGTGCGCGCCGACGCCAACCGCCAGGTGATCCTCGCCCACCTCCAGCAGCAGGACAAGCTGCCCAATGACACGAGCATTGGCTTCGACGCCCTGGTGAAGGAAGCCAACCCGTGGATCTCCCAGGCTGAACACGAACGCCGCTGGGCCGTCGCGCTCAAGCACGAGATCGAGCAGGTCCTGTCGCAGTTTGACGGCGTGCGCACGGCACGCGTATTCCTGCCGATGGCGACGCAGAGCCGCACGCTGGTGACGCGCACCGCGCCTGCCGCCACGGCCAGCGTCACGCTGGTCATGCAGGGCGGGCGGCGCGTGAGCCGCGAACTGGCCCTGGCCGCGGCGCGGCAGGTGGCCGGCGCCGTGCGCGGCCTGTCCGTGGAGAACGTCGAGGTGCTCGACGGCAACGGCGTCAGTGCCATCGACTGGGAAAGCGAATCCAGCGGCATGAGCGCTCTCGACCGCAAGCGCCGCGAGGAAGAGCGGATGATCCAGAAGAAGATCGCCGCCCAACTCGCCGACCCGAGCTGTCGCGTGGCCGTGCAGGTCGAACTTGAGCACACCAACGTCAACATCGAAAGCGAAACGCCGAGCAAGCCGGTCGACGTCGAAGTGGAGACGACCGACCGCGAGACGACGCGCGTGCGCAGCTCCGGCCAGCCGGGCGTGCAGCCCAACGTGGGTGTGGCGGCCGGCGGGCGGGCGGCCGACGAGAGCACCGTCGAAGGAACCAGCCGTGTGAGGTCGGTGCCGGCCATCACCCGCAAGCAGGAAGCGACGCTGCCCGGCAGCGTGAAGGAGGTTTGGGCCGCGGTCAGCCTTTCGCACAGCTACCTGGCGAGCATCTGCCGCCGGCGCAGTCCCGACGTCACCAGCCCCACCGAAGAGCAGGTCGAAGAAGTCTTCCGCGAGGAGCAGGCTCGCGTGGTGTCCCAGTTGACCAAGCTGGTCAGGCCGCAGGACGCGGAACACGTGGACGTACGCTGGCATTACGACGCGGTCGAGGAGATGGAGCCGGCGGCGACGGCGGGCTCGACGCTGGACGAGACGTTCAACCTGGTGCAGCGCTGGGGGCCGCAGTCGGGACTGGGTCTGCTGGCCCTGCTGTCGCTGGGGTTGATGCTGCGCATGGCCCGCAAGTCGGACAGCAGCGAGGCGTTCGGTCTGGAGATCGGACTGCCGCAGGAGGCCATCGAAGCGGCCCAGCAGGCGGCCAAGGACGCCAGTAGCGCCGCCCGGCAGCGGCAGCGCCGTAGCGGCGAGCGCGCCGCGCAGGGGGGCGAGGAGGACGTGCTCACGGTCGGTACCGAGGCGGTCGGCCAGGCGGCGGCCACCGAGGGCGTGCTCGTGGCCCAGGAGGTCGACGAGCGCACCGTGCAGACCCACAAGATGCTCAGCCAGATCTCCGACGTCGTGGAGCGCGACGGCGACAGCACATCGGCCCTGCTGGAGCAGTGGGTCCAGCAGACGGATTCGTTCAAGAAGTAAGGCGGGAGGCAGATGGCGCGCGCGACGCAACGGAACAGGGTGGAGAACCTCGCCGACCTCTCCGGGGTGCGCAAAGCGGCCATCCTGGTCCTGGCCTTGCGCCAGGACGTCTCCGCCAAGCTGATGCGCGGGCTGGACCGCGACCGGGTGGAGGAGATCACGCGGGAGATCGCCGGGCTGGACTCGGTGCCCAGTCACCTGCGTGAGGAAGTGGTCACGGAGTTCTACAACCTCGTTCTGGCCCGGCAGTATACGGACCAGGGCGGCCTGTCCCACGCCCGTGCCCTGCTGTTGAAGACGCTGCCGCCCGACGAGGCCCGCCGCGTCATCGCCACCATCGAACACTCGGTGCACGAGCAGCCGTTCAGCTTTCTCCAGAAGACGGAGAAAGAGAACCTCGTCACGTTCCTTCAGGAAGAGCACCCGCAGACGATCGCCCTCGTGCTGTCGCACCTGCCGCCGATCATGGCCAGCGAGATTCTCGTTGGCCTGCCGACGGAGCGGCAGATCGAGGTCGTCACGCGCGTGGCCACCATGGACCAGACCTCGCCCGACGTGATCAAGGAGGTCGAGCGCGGCCTGGAGAAGCGGCTGGCCGGTTTGGTGTCCGAGCGCTTTGAGCGCGTCGGCGGCGTGCCGGCGGTGGCGGAGATTCTGAATCTCGCCGGCCGGGCCGCCGAGAAGGCCATCCTCGAAGGTCTCGAAGAGCAGGATCCGCAACTGGTGGAAGAGATCCGCCGACTGATGTTCGTCTTCGAGGACATCCTGCGGGTCAACGACAAGGGCATTCAGGCCGTGCTCAAGGAAGTGGAGAACGAGGAGCTGGCCCTGTCGTTGCGGACGGCGAGCGAAGAGCTCAAGGAGAAGATCTTCCGGAACATGTCCGACCGTGCCGCCCAGCTCATTCGCGAGGAGATGGAGTTCATGGGTCCGGTGCGGCTCAGCGACGTCGAGGTGGCGCAGCAGAAGATCGTGGACATCGTTCGTCGGCTGGAGGACGCCGGCGAGGTCATCGTCGCGGGCAAGGGCGGCGAGAAAGACCTGATCGTGTAGGTCGCGCGGGCAGGGAGGCGCAGCATTGGCGGGCATCATCCGGCAGGAACAGGTGGCGGCAGCGCGGACCTTCTCGTTCGCCGACCTCGAAAAGCAGGGCCGCGAGGCTGTGCGTCTGGCCCGGGACCAGGCTGCGGCCATCCTGCAGGAAGCGCGGCGGCAAAGCGTGGCTCTGGCCCAGCAGGCCGAGCAGGAGGGCCACACGCGCGGGCTTGCCGAAGGCCGGGCCGAGGGCGAGAAGCAGGCTCGCAAAGAGACGCACGCCACGGCAGTCAAGGAGGCTCGCGCGCAAGTCGCCGCGCTGGTCGAGGCGCTGCGGGCGGCGGTGGGCGAGTTCGAGCAGAGCAAGCGGAGATTGCTGGCCGTGGCGGAGTCGGGTCTGATCGACCTGGCCCTGGCCATCGCCCGCCGCGTGTGCAAGCTGGAGGCCGGGGCCTCGACGGACACGGCCGTCGGCAACGCCCGCCAATTGCTCGAAATGGTGCAGCACACCGGCGACGCCGAGCTGCGCGTGCATCCGCGTGAGCACGAGGGTTTGCAGGAGCTCGCCGCCGATTTCCTCGAAGAGACCGGGCGGCTCGGGCATGTGCGCATCGTGCCCGATGAGAGCGTGTCCGCTGGCGGTTGCGTGCTGACCACGCCGACCGGTGAGATCGACGCTCGCATCGAAACGCAGCTTGATCGCATCGCGGCCGCCCTGCGCGTGACGGAGGCCGCCGCGAAGGTGGAGGAACCAGGTGACCGCGAAAGCTGCTGAGCCGGCGACGGTCGTGCCCGCCGGGCGTGACTGGCCACTGACGGCCACCGTGCAGGGCGACGTGTTTGCGCACGTGGCCGGCGAGGTGGCCGGCGTGCTCAGCGAGCAGGCCGTGGGCCGCGTGCGCGCTGTACGCGGGCTGACGGTCAGCGCCGTGGGTTTGCCGGCTCCGGTCGGCGCGCGTTGTGCGATCCGCACACGCCGCTTTGGACGTATTCTGTCGGAGGTCGTCGGCGTGGCCGGCGGCGAGACGCTGCTGTCCGTCTTCGGCGAGGCGACCGGCATCGCTCCTGACGACACGGTGGAGTGCGTCTCCGGACCGCCGCGCGTACCGGTCGGCTTCGACCTGACCGGCCGCGTGATCGACGGGCAGGGGCGTCCGCTCGATGGGCGTCCGGCGCCGTGGCTGAACGTGCGTTATCCGCTGTATGCCGATCCGCCGCCGGCGATGCAGCGTCGCGTGATCAACGAGCCGCTGGGGCTGGGGATTCGTTCGCTGGACGGGCTGCTGACGGCGGGCCGTGGGCAGCGGCTGGGGATCTTCGCCGGCACGGGCGTGGGCAAGAGCGTGCTGATGGGGATGATCTGTCGGCACACGCAGGCGGATGTGAACGTGATCGCCCTGGTGGGCGAGCGTGGCCGCGAGGTGCGCGAGTTCGTCGAGCGGCAGCTCGGGCCGGAGGGTCTGGCCCGCAGCGTCGTCGTGGTGTGCACATCGGATGAAGCGCCGGCCCTGCGCGTGCGGGCGTGCTTCCATGCGACGGCGGTGGCGGAGTTCTTCCGCGACCAGGGCCTCGACGTGCTGTTCATGATGGACTCGCTGACGCGCGTGGCCATGGCCCAGCGGCAGATTGGTCTGGCCGCCGGCGAGCCGCCCACGGCCAAGGGCTACCCGCCGAGCGTGTACGCCCTGTTGCCGCGTTTGCTCGAGCGGGCCGGTCGCACGCAGCGTGGCAGCATCACCGGTATCTACACCGTGCTGGTCGAGGGTGATGACCTGGACGAACCGCTCGCCGACGCCGTGCGTGGCATCCTCGACGGGCACATCTGGCTGTCGCGGCCACTGGCGAATCGCGGTCACTATCCGGCGGTGGACGTGCTGAACAGCATCAGCCGTGTGGCGGAGGACGTGACGGACGCGGCGCATCACCGGGCGGCGGTGGCCGTCCGTCGGGTGCTGGCGACGTGGAACGACATTGAGGACCTGGTAAGTATCGGGGCGTACGTGCCGGGGGCGAACCGGGATTACGACGTGGCCGTGCAGACGCGCGAGGCGATCGGGCAGTTTCTGCGGCAGGATCGGCAAAGCCGCAGCACGTTCGCCGAGTCCAGCGCCGCTTTGCAGCAGCTCGGCCAGCTCATCGAGCAGGCGGCCGGAGCGAGAAGATAGAGGAGGTCCGTCGTGGCGCGCCGATTCCGTTTTCCGCTGGAGACGCTGCTGAAGGTGCGGCGGCTGCGCGAGCGGGAAGCCAAGCGCAAAGTTGCCGCTCAACGCGCAGCGCTTGCGCGGCTGGACCAGTTGGACGAGGCGACGCGGGCGGAAATCGCCAGCCGGCAGCAGGTTCTTCTGGGCGTGCAGCGGCAGGTGCAGCTCGAGCCGCAGGAGCTGACCCGCGGATGGGCCTGGATCGGCCATTTGCGGCGGACGATCGTGCAACGGCAGGTGCAGCGGGAGGAAATGCTCGGTGTGCTGGAGAAGCTGCAGGAAGTATATCGCGAGGCTCGCCGGCAGACGCGGGTGATCGAGAAGCTGCGTGAGCGGCGTTGGCAGCAGTACGTTCACGACCGGGAGCGTCGGGAGCAGGCCGCCGCCGACGAGCTGGCACAGCAGTTGCACAGCATGCAGCCGGCGACGGATCTGTTGTCCGCCGGCCAGCTTAGTGACGGATGATGGCCAAGATATACAACATTCTGGCGATTATTGGCATTGCCACGACGCTGGCGTTTGCCAGCTTCGCCGGCGTGCTCTTCGGTACGGGCAACCTGACCGGGGCGCGGCTAGGGACGATCGCGGCGGTGTTGCGCGGCGAACTGGATGACGTCGGCCAGTCCGGAGATGGAACGCCGACGACGCAGGCGGCCGGCGACGAGACGGGCCGTGGGCCGACGGCGGATGAGATGCGTCAGGCGCGGCAGGCGGACCACCTGCGTGGCTTGCTGCTGGAGCGCGCCCAGCGCGACGTGCAGGCACGCCAGAAACTGCTCGACCAGGCATTGCAGGGATTGATCGAAGAGCAGGAATCGCTCGCATCGGCGCAGGCCTCGTACAAGGAACAACGCCAGCAGCTCGTCGCCGAGGATCAGGACCAGGGCTTCGAGCAGGAATTGGCCTACGTCGCCGGCCTGCCGCCTAAGCAGGCGAAAGAGCACATCATCTACGTGTTCAACAAGCAGCCGATCGACGCGGTGCGTCTGCTGATGCACCTGGATATCGGCAAGGGCAAGCGGATTCTCTCGCAGTTCAAGACTCCCCAGGAACTGCAGATCATGTCGCAACTGCTGGAGCAGTTGCGTTTACAGGGTGCGCAAGGTTACGACGCCACAGAGTCAGGGACGACCAACGGCGCTGCATCCCCCTGAGGTAAGGCCGTGCAGGTTGATTCCTTGTTGCTCGCCCCCGGCGGGTGCGGTGCGCACACGACCGGTGGGCTCCTGGCGTCCAGTTTGTTGCCCACTGCCGGCGGACGTAGCGCGACCGAAGCCCTGCGTGAAGATTGCGAAAAGGATAGCCGCCGCGAGCAACTGTCCAGCGATCCTCGCGAACTTGCCCTGGGCGTCGCCGGGCACGGCACCACACGCATCATCCAGGACGCCGAGCGGCGCATGGCGCCCAACAGCCGGTCCGCCCGCCGCCAGGTCCAGGCCGATCAGCAACAGCAGCAACGGACGTTTGAGCGCTCGCTGGCCGACGCCTCGGCCCGCTCGAACCGCGAGGTGAGCGGGCAGTCGTCGAAGCCGGCGGCCGATGCGCCGAAGAGCCAATCCACTGCGACGCCCGCCAAGACCGACGCGGACAAGTCGAGTAAGGCGGAACCGTCCGACGAGAAGGTGCAACCGGGCGACAAGGGCGACGCCGCGAAGGCTGCCCCAACGCCGGCGAAGGCGGTGGCGACGGCTCCGACGACGGCGGCTCGCCCGACACCGTCTGTTGTCGCGACTGCGGCGCCAGCGTTCGTGCCCGCCACACCTTCTGGACAAACGACCACGGCCGCTGCTGCGACGAGCAGCGTGGCGCGCGTGACGGCGGTTCGGCCGGCGACGACCGGGGCGACACGGCCGACATCCACGTCCTCGGCGCCGCCCGCCACGGAGCAGAGCCGCAGCGCCGCTCGCCGCACTGAGGCCAGCGCGGCTCGTCCGGCGAAAGACCCCGCGCCGACAACCAGCAAGAACGACGCGAACACCGAGCGAATCCTGCGCGTGCTGCGCAGTCAGATCAACGAGAATCGGGCACAAGCGACGCTGCGTCTGGACCCGCCGGAACTCGGTACGATCAAGCTGCACATGGACTTACGTCAGGACGTGCTGGCCCTGCGGGTGGACACGGCGACCAGCGCGGCACACCGCTTGCTCTCGGAACAGGTGGAGTCGTTGCGGCAAGGCCTGGAGGCCGCCGGCATTCAGCTCGAACGTATTGACATTCGGGCGCCGGTTACGCCGGGACAGTCGGACACCGCGGACAACACGCCGCAGCCCGACACGCCGGAACCCGGACGCGACGACAGCAGCGGGGCCGACACGGACTCGTCGGCCGAGCAGGGAATGGACTCCCACCATGCGTCCGCCGGCCAGATGCCGGCGCGCGAACCTCCCCTGGAACCGGCGACGGAGTCGCTGGTGAACATCCTGGCGTAGCGCGGCGCGGAGCGCTGGCGGCACGCAACGATCCCGGCCGGCTCGCCGGGGCTCGGCAGATGAGGCGTTTGCTCATGGAAACGCAGGCTGTAGGTTCGTCCACGCCGACGGCGACGACCGTCGCCACGAATTCCAACGACCAACTGGAGAGCGAGGACTTCTTCCAGCTTCTGGTAACGGAGCTGCAACAGCAGGATCCGCTCGAGCCGACCAAGACGGCGGACATGGTCAACCAGGTCTCGCAGATCCGCAGCATAGAAGTCTCGCAGCAGCTCATGAGCACGCTCGAGCAACTGACCCAGCAGCAGCGGACCAGCGGCACCAGCGACCTGCTCGGCAAGTACGTCGAGGCTGACGTCGCCGACGACGACGGCAACATCATCACCCTGGCCGGCATCGTCACCAGCGTGCAGTTCACCTCCGACGGCACGGCCCTGCTCGAGCTGGATACCGGCGACGTCGTGCGGGCTCAGGACGTCACGCGCGTCACGAGCCTCGAAGTGGCTGCGATGCTGCTCGGCAGCGACGCCGCGGATGAGGAAACGGACAAGACCACGGACACGGCCCGCGTGCGGCAGAGCAGCACGAACACGTAACCGGTGACCATCAACGGGTCGCTGCGCCTGTAGCGCGGCCCCGATAGGACGAAGTACCCGCGGGAGGCACACGCATGGGCCTGACCACGGCCATGTATACGGGGTTGAGCGGCCTGAACGTCAACCAGGCGCGGATCGACACGATTGGCCACAACATCGCCAACGTGAACACCACGGCCTTCAAAGGCTCACGCACGCTCTTCCAGACGCAGTTTTCGCAGAACTGGTCGCTGGGCACGCCGCCCAGCGAGACCTCCGGCGGAACGAACCCGTTGCAGATCGGCCTGGGGGCGACGGTCGGCACGACGCAGCGCGACCACGGCATCGGCTCGGTCGAGACCACCGGCATCGCCACCGACCTGGCCGTCGACGGCCGCGGGTACTTCATTGTCCGCACCGCCGACGGACAGCAGGTGTACACGCGCGACGGCTCCTTCTCCGTGGACACCAACCACCGCCTGGTGACCGGCGACGGCAACATCGTCCGCGGCTTCGGCGTCGACGACGGCTTCAACATCGTTCCGGGCACGTTACAGGACCTCGTTATCCCGCTTGGCACGCTCACCACCGCCCGGTCCACCGAAAACGTTATTATGGACGGCGACCTCAGCGCCGCCGGCACGATCGCCACCGAGGGCTCCGAGCACGTGTCACAGGCCCTGGTCGATGGCGGCGGGGCCGCGGTCACCGGGGCCACCGCGTTGAACACGGTCCGGGCGGCCGACGCTCCCGGCACCCTCCTCTTCGCCGACGGGACCGCCATCACCGTCTCCGGCGTGGGCAAGGGCCAGCGCGAGCTGCCGGCCCGCACGTTCATCGTTGGCACCACCGGCAGCACGCTGGACGACCTGGCCAGCTGGCTCGAGACGTCCCTGGGCCTCCAGACCGACGGGGCGGTTCCCGGCTCCCCGGGCGTGACCGTCGAGAACGGCACGTTGGTGATCCGCGGCAACGCCGGCTCGGAGAATGACCTGACGATCTCCGCCAACGACATCACCACCGACAACGCCGCCGCCCCGCTGCCGTTCGTCTTCACGCGCAACGCGACGGCCAACGGATCGAGCGTGTACACGTCGTTCACGGCGTACGACTCGCTCGGCTCGCCGGTCGCCGTGAACGTGACGTTCGCGCTCGACTCGACGCCGAACACGGGTCCGGTGTGGCGCTACTACGTCGAGTCGCCTGATGCCAGCGGGCCGACGCGCGTGCTGGGCACGGGGACCGTGTCGTTCGACACGGAGGGGAACTTCCGCGAGGCGACGGACAACCAGTTCACGCTGGACCGCAGCGACAGCGGGGCGGCTACGCCGCTGACGTTCTCCCTGGATTTCGCCGACGTGCACGGGCTGTCGACGAAGACGTCGAGCATCATCGCTGCCGACCAGGACGGCTACCCGCCGGGAACGCTGGTCAACTTCGGCGTGGACAACGACGGCTCGATTATCGGGACGTTCGACAACGGGTTGACCCGGACGCTGGGGCAGGTGGTGGTGGCCTCGTTCGCGAACGAGGAGGGGCTCGTGGCCATGAACGAGAATCTGTATACGCTGGGGCCGAATTCCGGAGCGGCCACGGTGACCACGCCCGGGCAGTTCGGCGCGGGCCAGATCCTCAGCGGGGCGCTGGAGCTGTCCAACGTGGATCTGTCTCGCGAGTTTATCGGGCTTGTTACGTCGAGCACGGGTTTCCAGGCGGCCAGCCGGGTAATCAGCGTCTCGACCGATCTGTTGAACCAATTGCTGCTGATGGTCCGGTAATCCCGGCGCGGCGGGACGACCCGCGCCCACCGCCAGAGGATGGCAAGCATGATCCGCCTGACCCGCCTGAACGGTCGCCCGTTTGTCTTGAATGCGGAGCAGATCAAGACGGTCGAGGAGACCCCGGACACGATGATCACGCTGCTGACCGGGGACCAGGTGGTGGTGCGGGAGCCGCTGGAGGAGGTCGTGCGGCGGGCCGTAGAGTACGGGCGGTCGCTGCGGGCATTCCCGGCGTGAGGGCGCAAGCATTTTTGCGCGTCAGCGCATGAAGTGCCCGATGCGGGGCGAATGTCTCATAACAGCCGCGTTTTCCACGTCCGACGACACGCGCAATGAACTGGCCCACCGGATGCGTCGATAATCTGGGCAGATGTAAGAGGGACCGGCTGTTACCCCGGAGTGTCTGCCCATGGCCGAAGAGGCAGCGGCACCGCAAGCCCCGCCGAAGCGCAACCCGCTGATCATGACCCTGATCATTGTGATCGGTGTAGCCCTGCTGGAAGGGGTCCTGTTCTTCGTGGCGATCAAGATGTTCGGCGGGGGACCGAGCGCGAGCTACGGCGTTGGCGATGCGCACGTGACGGACGGGCCAGCGCCCGCCGAGGAGACGGCGTTTGCCGAGGTTGAGCTGCTCAAGCACTTTCGGGTCCCGAACAGCAAGAGCGGCCTGATGCTCATCTATGACGTCGACATCAGCGTGGTCGTGCCGGAGTCGCGGCGGGAGGCCGTGGAGGAGCTGATCAAGACGAAGAATGCTGAAATCTCCGACCGGGTGGCCATGACGATTCGGCAGGCCAGCCCGCGAGTGCTCGAAGAGGATGACTTGAGCACGCTGCGCATGTTGCTGAAACAGGCGTTGGGCGATCTCGTCGGAGACGAGGACGCCATCGAGCGTGTGCTCATTCCGCGCTTCGTGCCGATGCGCACCGACTGACGTCGCCCGCCGCGGGCGGCATAAGACAGGCCAGGCTTGACCAGGACGGAAGACGCCGATGGCCGACGAAGAACTCACACCGCAAGCCGACGAGCCCAACGTGCCCGAGCCCGGGGACAGTGCCGAGATCACACCGGAGGCGTCGGCCAGTCCCGCCGAGCCCGATGGGGGACACCCCACGCTCATCGACCAGGCCGAGCTCGACGCCCTGATGGTGAGCATGACGCAGCAGCAGAGCGGCGCGCCGGCGGAGACGTCCAAGAGCACGCCGGCGGAAGTGTCCAAGAGCGCGCCGGCGCAGACGCCCGAAGACTCGGCGATGTCGGATCTGGAAGCGGAGATGGCCGCCGCCATCGCCGCAGAGGCCCAGGCCGCGGCGCAGCAGGCGGAGCCGGAGCCCGTGGCGGCCGCGAGCCAACCCGCGCATGAGGTGGGGCCGGCGATGCTGGGCTCGACGGCGCCCGCGCCGGTGACGGCCACGGCGGCGCCGGTGGCCATGCCCGACTTCAACAGCGCCGGTGCCGCGGACGCCGGGACGCAGATCGACCTGCTCGACGATGTTGAGCTGGACGTGAAGATCGAACTCGGCCGCACGCAGATGTACATCGAGGACGTTTTGCGGCTGGGCGAGGGGTCGGTCGTATCGCTGGACAAGCTGGCCGGTGACCCGGTGGATATCTACGTGAATGAGCGGCTGGTGGCGCGCGGCGAAGTGCTCGTGCTGAACGAGAACTTCTGCGTGCGTGTCAACGACATCATCAATCCCACCGACGAAGAGGACGAGAAGTAAGCATGCGGTCGCCATGGATGGCGCTATGCTGGGGAATCGGATTGCTCGCGGGACCGGCGCTGGCCGATCCCGGCGCGGCAGTCGACTCGACGGCCGCCAGCAGACCGGCGGCGCTCGACGAAGCTTGGTCTTCTCCGGAAGTGGCCGCCCCGCAGATGGAAGAGGAAGTCTTGCACCGGTCGCCGGTGGTGGCTCGCCCGGACGCCAGCAAGTCGGCGGGACGGAGCGGGTTCGGCTGGGTGCGGACGACGGCATCGCTGGCGGGGGTGGTGGCTCTCATCGTGCTGCTGACGTGGGGATACCGGCTGGTGGCCGGGGCGGGCGGTAGCCTGGGCGGGCGGGCGCGACACACGGGCCTGATCGAAACACTGTGCCGCAGCAGCCTGACGCCGCGGCAGACGCTGTACCTCGTGCGGGTGGGACCGCAGCTCATCCTGGTGGGGGCCACGAACGAGCAGTTGCGGGCGCTGTCGGTCATCGACGATCCGGATCTGGCCGCGCGCCTGTCCGGCCACAAGGCTGAGCAGCGGCAGGACAGCCACAGCAGCGCGTTCCGCCGCTGGCTGAGCTCGGAGAGCGGCAACTACGCCGAAGGGCAGGAACAGGCCCCGGCCGCGCCGGCTCAGGCCGAACGGATCGGCAGCCTGCGACAGCGTTTGCAGGAGACGGTGAGCCGGCTGCGCGGTACGGCCGCAAAAGACTAAGGCCGGGTAGCGGACGGCGGAGCCGTCCGGAAAAGGGCAAGGAGTTGATGATGGTCCAAGGAGTGGGTCATCTGCCCGAGGCACGGAAGCGCCGGGGCCGCCGGTTCGGCGGTCGCGGGGCCGCGCTGACCGTGGCCGCCTTGCTTTGCCTGGCGGCGCCGGCGGCGGCGCAGGAGGCATCGGCGCCGACAAAGACGACGGCCAACGCCGACGGGGGCGAATACTACGTTCCGGACATCAGCACGTGGCTGCCGCAGGCGAACAGCCGCGAGTCGCTCAGCAAGACGATGCAGGTCGTTGTGGTGATGACGCTGCTGACCGTGGCGCCGAGCATCATCCTGATGATGACCTGCTTCGTGCGGATGGTGGTTGTGCTGGTGTTACTGCGGCAGGCGCTGGGGGCGCAGCAGTTGCCGCCGTCGCAGGTGCTGGTCGGGCTGGCGCTGTTCATGACGTTCCTGGTGATGGCCCCGACCTGGGAGAAGGTGCGGACGCGGGCCGTCGATCCGTATCTGGACGGCAAGCTGGCGCAGCTCGACGCGGTCGCCGTGGCCGGCGGTGAGATGCGTGATTTCATGTTCACGCAGATCGAGGCTGCCGGAAACGAAGAAGACGTCTACATGATGTATGAGTACGCGACGGACCGGACGGTCGCCGCGGACGAGCAGATCCGCCGGCCGGACGTGCCGATGACGGCGCTGATCCCAGCGTTCATTCTCAGCGAGCTGAAGACGGGGTTCGTGTTGGGGTTCCGCATCTTCCTGCCCTTCCTGGTGATCGACATGGTGATCGCCACGATGCTCGTGTCGATGGGCATGATGATGCTGCCGCCGGTGCTGATCTCGCTTCCGTTCAAGCTGTTGTTGTTTGTGCTGGCGGACGGCTGGCATCTGATTGCCGGGTCGCTCATGGCCAGTGTGAGTTAGGGACGGCGCGGAAGATTGCGCTTCGGTCGCCCTATGGAGTTCGACGTCGGCCACGGGGGGCCGACGCTACGAAGACGGCCGGCACGGAGACCGGCCGCTACGGAGATGTCCGGTACGGAGCCCGGACGCGACGAAGAGGTCCGGTGCGGAGCCCGGGCGCGACGAAGAGGTCCGGCGCGGAGCGCGGACGTTACACGGGTGATGGATGGACCTGACGGCTGCCTTGGACATCGGTCGCGAAGCGTTGCTGACGGCGCTGGTGATCGCCGGCCCGGTGCTGTGTGTTGGCGTACTGGTGGGCGTGCTCATCAGCCTGCTGCAGACCATCACGCAGCTCAGCGATCAGACGCTGTCCATGGTGCCGAAGATCGTAGCCATGTTTCTGGCCACGGCGTTTTTCGTGCCGTGGATCGCCACGCGATTGCTGGAGTACGCGCAGTCAATGTTCAGCGCGTACTGAGACGAGAGGCCGCGCGCCGCCGCCCGCGGCGCGTAACGGTGGGTCATGCCCTTCGAGCTGTTGAATTACTATCTGCGCTTGCCGGTGTTCCTCATGATCGCCGCCCGGCTGTTCGGGATGATCATGTTTCAGCCGGTGCTCGGGGCGAAAGCCGTACCGGGGATGGTGCGGCTGCTGATGATCCTGGCGCTGGCTCTGCTACTGAGCCCGTTTGTCAGCTTCGCCGGTCCGCTGCCGGACACGGTGCTGGGGCTGGTGCTGGCGCTGGCGGGCGAGGTGCTGATCGGGGCGCTGATCGGGCTGGTGGCGGCCATCGCCCTGGTGGGCGTGCAGATGGGGGGGATGCTCATCGCGCTGGAATCCGGTCTGGCCTTTGGGCAGGTGGCCGATCCGACGACGAACGAGACCTCGAGCGTGCTCAGCACGTTCTACGTGCAGGTGCTCGCCGTCGTCTATTTGATCGTGGGCGGACACCGGGCCCTCGTGGCGGCCTGCCTGGACACGTTCGAGACGGTGCCGCTGCTGGCCGTCGGCGGACTGACCGGCCTCGGAACCGACCTGCTGGTCGATACGCTGACCGTGGGCGGGATCGTGGCCATTCGCGTGGCCGCGCCAGCGGTGCTGTCGCTGTTCCTGGTGAATGCGGCCCTGGGCTTTCTCTCCCGTACCGTGCCGCAACTGAACATCGCGACGGTTGGCTTCGCTCTGAAGGGGCTGATCGGCTTCGTCATCATGGCCATCGCCCTGCCCTCGGCGCTGGCCGCGTTTCTCGACGGACTGCAACTGAGTCTGGGCTGCCTGCACGCCATGCTCGGCGGATAGCCGCCAGGGAGCTTTTCGGCAATGGCCGCGGATGATGCCGGCGACAGGACGGAAGACCCGACCCCGAAGCGCCTTACTGAGGCGCGGCGGGAGGGGCGCATTCCGCGCAGCACCGACCTCACGGCGGCCGTTGCTTTGCTGGGCGCGCTGCTGCTGCTGAAGCTGCTGGGCGGCGGTGTGTTCAACTCGATGCTGGATCTGATCCACGCCATCGGCGACCCGCCCGACGTCACCGCCGACAGCCTCGGTCCGTGGCTCCAGCGCGTGGCCATCGCCGTCGCCGGCATGCTCCTGCCTTTCCTGCTGTTGATGATGGTGATCACGGCGGTGGGGGCGGCCCTGCAATCCGGTGTGCCGATCTCGACCAAGCGCCTGGCCCCGAAGCTGGACAAGCTGAATCCGATGAACGGGTTGAAGCGGCTGTGGTCGCTCGACTCGGTGACGCGGATGGGCATGGGCGTCCTGAAGATGATCCTGATCGCCCTGGTGGCCTACTTCACGATCGTCGGCGACATCGACGTGGTGCTCTCGGCGGGGACGCTGCATCCGTTCGGGGCGTTCGACATGTCCTGCACGCTGATGTTCGACCTGGCCCTGCGCATGGCGGCGACGCTCCTGCTGGTGGCCTTGATCGACTACGCCTACCAGCGGTGGAACTGGTGGCGGAAGCTGAAGATGACCAAGCAGGAAGTCAAGGATGAGATGAAGAACATGGAGGGCGATCCGCAGGTTCGCGCACGCCGCCGCCGGGCGCAGATGCAAGTGGCCATGCAGCGGCTGAACGTCGAGGTACCGCGGGCGGACGTCGTGGTCACCAACCCGACCGAGTTCGCCGTGGCCCTGCAGTACGACGAGGCGACGATGCACGCCCCGCGGGTCAACGCCAAGGGGCAGGACCTGCTCGCCTTGCGGATCCGTCAGTTGGCCCAGCAGCACGGCGTGCCCATCGTGCAGCGTCCGCCACTGGCCCGGGCCCTGTATGCAGCGGTCGAGGTCGGGCAGGAGGTTCCGCCGACCTTCTACCGCGCCGTCGCGGAGTTGCTGGCGTACGTGTACCAGTTATCCGGGCGCCAGCCGGCGGCCCGCAGCGCGTAATCGGGCGGGGCCAACGCCGGTCCCGCTGAGTCGTTGAGGTGCAGATGTTCGAGAACAACCCCATCATCCGGTTCATCGCCAAGAACCGCGGGTTGCTCTTCCCCTTCGCCGCCGGCGCCCTGATTTTCGTCGTGCTCATCCCGCTGCCGACGATGATCCTCGACTTCCTGCTGACCACGAATATCCTCATCACCGCCATCGTGCTGATGACGGTGATGTACATCCGCAATCCGCTGGAGATGTCCAGCTTCCCATCGCTGCTGCTGGCCACGACGCTGTTCCGGCTGGTGCTGAATACGGCGACCACGCGTCTGATTCTCTCCAACGGCAGCCAGGGCACGGACGCCGCCGGACACGTCATCGAGGCCTTCGGCGTGTTCGTGGCCAGCAACTCGCTGGCGGTGGGCGTGATCATCTTCCTGATCATCACGGTGATCCAGTTCGTGGTGATCACCAAGGGCGCCACGCGCATCGCCGAGGTGGCTGCCCGTTTCACGTTGGACGGCATGCCGGGCAAGCAAATGGCCATCGACGCCGATCTCAACGCCGGCATGATCGATGAGCCCGAGGCTCGCCGTCGCCGCCGGGAGATCAGTGACGAGGCGGATTTCTACGGGGCGATGGACGGTGCCAGCAAGTTCGTCCGCGGCGACGCGGTGGCTGGGTTGATTATCACGTTCGTCAACGTGCTCGGCGGCCTGTACGTGGGCATGGTCGAGGGCGGGATGAACGTGTGGGACTGCCTCGAGGTCTACACGAAGCTGACCATCGGCGACGGGCTGGCCAGCCAGATTCCGGCGTTCCTGCTGTCGGTGGGCGCGGCGATGCTGGTGACGCGCAGCACGGGCAAGACGAACATGGGCGAGGAGGTGCTCGGCCAGGTGCTCGCCAAACCGGTGGCCCTCACCGCTGCCGCCGGCTTCCTGGGCGTGCTGATGCTCACGCCGCTGCCGAAGGTCCCGCTGTTCAGTCTGGCCGGCGGATGTGGGCTGGTGGCCTTCTTCCTGCGGCAGTCACAGCACAGCCAGCAGGCACGCAAGCTGAACGAGGAGCAGGCCAAGCAGCGGGCGAAGCCACCGCAGATCGAGTCACACCTGGGTCTCGACGCGCTCGAGCTCCAGATCGGCTTCGGCCTGGTGCGCCTGGTCGACCGCAATCGCGGCGGCGACCTGCTCGACCGCATCGCCGCTCTCCGCAAGCAGATGGCCACCGAGCTCGGCCTCGTTGTGCCGCCGGTACGCATCCGCGACAGCGCCGACCTGCCGCCCAATCGTTACCGGTTGCTGCTGCGCGGCGAGCAGATCGCCGGCAGCGAGATCTATCCGGACCAGGTGCTGGCCATTGACTCGGGCGTGGCCGGCGAGCGGCTGCCTGGCTTCGAGACGCGCGAGCCGGCCTTCGGGCTCAAGGCCTGGTGGATCGTCCCCGACCATCGCGAACGCGCCGAGCGTCTGAACTACACCGTTGTCGAGCCGACCGGCGTGCTGGCCACGCACCTGACCGAGCTCATCAAGCGCCACGCCGCCGACCTGCTCACGCGGGCCGACACGCAGAAGCTGATCGACAACCTCAAGCAGCACAACGCCACGGTCGTCGAGGAAGTCATCCCGAACGTGCTGAAGACCGGCGACGTGCAGCGCGTCCTGCAGGGTCTGCTGCGCGAGCGTGTGCCCATCCGCGACCTCGAAACCGTGCTCGAGACGCTCGGCGACTGGGCCCCGAAGAGCAAGGATCCCGAGATCCTCATCGAATACGCCCGCAACGCCCTGGCCCGCACCATTTGCGGCCAGTGCAAGGACGCCCAGGGCGTGATCCACTGTGTCACCTTCGACCCGGCGACCGAGGACTACATCCAGGCCAACATCCAACGCCTCGAATACGGCTCGGCCCTGGCCCTCCCGCCCGAGCGGCAGTCCGAGCTGGCCACCAAGCTGCGCCAGGCGATCGAGACGGCGGGGCCCTCTGCGGCCGGTTCGCCGCTGGTCGTCCTGTGCTCGCCGCAGATTCGCGTCTGGGTACGCCGGATCATCGAGCCCATCCTCCCGCAGACGGCGGTGCTCGCTCTGAACGAGATCGTGCGTGGAGTGAACGTCCAGGCCCATGGAGTCGTCAGCCTTGAGTTATAACGTACGCACCTTTCAGGCAGCCTCGATGCCCGCGGCCCTCGAGCTGGTCAAACGCGAGATGGGACCGGACGCGGTGATCCTGGGCACGCGCTGTATTCCGGCAGGGAGAATCGGTGGCCTGGTCGGCCGGCAGCGCGTGGAGATCACGGCGTCGCCGGCACACGAGGGCGGGCCTGCGCTGCGCCTGGGTCGCCCGGGCGGGAGCAATGGCGACGCTCGCCGGACTCAGCCTGCTGCGGTCAAAGCCGCGCCGGCTTCTCCTGCTCCGAGTGCCGCAGCCACCGCGTCGACTCCGCCGGCGCTGCCGGAAGAGGTGTATCCGTACTACGTGAAGCTCGTGCAGAACGAAGTGGCGGAGGAGCTGGCGGCGCGCGTGCTCGGGGCGGCGGCACGGGCCATGCCTGCGCACATGCTCGCTGATCCGAAGGTGCTCCCCGAAGTGCTGCGTCGCTGCATCGCCCGGCTCGTGCCGACGGCGGAGACGGCGGAGATTCCCGAGGGCGGCATGCGACGCATCAGCCTGGTCGGCCCGCCCGGCGGGGGTAAGACGACGATGCTGGCCAAGCTGGCGGCGCAGTTCAAGCTGCGGCGAGGCCGGCGTGTGGCTCTGCTCTCGTTGGACATGCACCGGCTGGCGGCCAACGAGCAGCTCAAGCGCTACGCCGAACTCATCGACGTGCCCATGGAGTCGGCGCAGACGGTCAACCAGGTGAAGCGGGCGCTCGAGAAGCTCGCCGGCGCCGACTGCCTGTTGGTCGACACGCCGGGCGTGGGTCCGCGCGAACAGGGCCGTTTCGCCCGCATGGCAGCACTGCTTCGTGCCGTCCGCCCGGACGAACTGCACCTGGTGCTGCCGGCGTGCCTGTCCGGAGCGGCACAGAAACGGTTGGCGGAGGCGTTCGCGCCGTTGGGCGTGACTCGCCTGGCGCTGACGCACTTGGATGAGGCGGTGGGCTTCGGGGTCGTGCTGAATGCTGCGGACCGGCTGAAGGGGAAATTGTCGTATCTGGCGGCGGGACAGAATGTTCCGCGAGATATCGAGGAGGCTTGCGGCAACCGGATTGCCGAGTTAATCTTACCCGTGTGAGCCTGGGTAGCCCCCATTCGCTTTCTGGTGGAGCATGGGGCGAACCGAAGACGGCCCATCACTGTTAAGCTCGGTAGGGAAAGCGAAGCAGAGCAGGGTGATTGCCGTCGCTAGTGGGAAGGGGGGCGTCGGCAAAACCAACATTGCCTTGAACGTCGGGATCGAGCTGGCTCGCCGCGGACGGCGTGCCGTTCTGCTCGATGCTGACTTCGGTCTGGCCAACGTCGACATTCTGTTGAACATCGCGCCGCTGCATAGCGTGCACGACTTGCTCGACGAGGATGGATCGCTGGAAGAACTGCTCGTGCGTGGCCCGCACGATTTGCGCTTGCTGTGCGGGACGTCGGGTGTGGCGCGGGATGGTCGACCGCCGGCGTTCGGGCGACAGGCGTGTGCGCGGGTTCTCGGACGTTTGCGGGGTGGTTGCGACGACTTAATCATCGACTGCTGCGCGGGGGTGACGCCAGCAACGGCGACGTTCGCGCTGGCCAGCGACCTGCTTCTGCTGACGACGACGCCGGAACCGACCGCGCTGGCCGACGCATATGCGACATTGAAGCTGCTGTGCGCGCAGGGGTTTGCGGGGCGGGTGGGAGCGGTGGTGAACATGGTTCGGTCGCGGGGGGAGGGGCGGGAGGTGGTAGGGCGATTGGGGCGGGTGGCGGCCCGTTTTCTCGGACTGACGGTGCAGGATCTGGGTTGCGTGCTGAACGATCGGCGGGTGCCGCAGGCGGTGGTGGGGCGCGAGCCGTTCGTCGTGCGCTATCCGCGTTGTCCGGCCAGTCGCTGCATCGGGGAGATTTGCGACCGCCTGACTCTGCCGGAGGCTGACCCCGCAGAACCTCACGAAATCTGGGCTCAGGTGGCGGGCTTGTTCCTCTAACGCTTCGTGCAAGGCCGCAGGATAGCAGGCCGATAGAAGACACGGACGTCGATATGGTACGAAGCATCGGAGCACAACTGGGTTTACTGGCCTTCGGCCTCGCGATCCTTGCCGGGCTCTACGCCGGCAACTCCCCGATCACTATTCTCACGCGCAGTCTGCTGATCATGGTGGTGGCCTGTGTGCTGGGACAGATCGTCGGGTGGAGTGGCAAGCTCGTGCTGCGCGATCACCTCCAGCGGAGAAAGCTCGCCCTCGACCGCGAGCACTGCGAGGCGATGCTGGCGATGAGCGAGGACGCCGAAGCGCCGGAACCGGCGGCCGCCGCCGAGGAAGGGTAGAGGATGAGCCAGCGCCGAGGCGCCCATCTGCGGTTGCGCCGTGTCAGTCGCGATCACCCCGTGCGCTCGTTCCCAGACCAGCAGTCGCTGATGGCGGCCTGGGAGCAGTACAAGCAGGCCGGGGGCAACGAGCTGCGCAATCGCCTGATGGAGCACTATCTCTACCTCGTCCGCTACAACGCCGAGCGGATCGGGGCCAAGCTGCCCGACGAGGTGGACGTGGACGACCTGATGAGCGCCGGCGTGTTCGGGTTGCTGGACGCGATCGACGCGTTCGACCTCGAGCGCGGCGTGAAGTTCGAGACCTATTGCGCGCCGCGCATTCGCGGAGCTATCCTGGACGAGCTGCGGAACATGGACTGGGTCCCGCGGCTGGTCCGTCACCGGGCCCACAAGCTGGCCGAGGTGACGCGGGCCCTCGAGGTCGAGTTGGGCCGGATCCCGAACGAGGACGAGATCGCCCGGCGGCTCGGCCTGTCCCGGCCGCAGTTCGACAAGCTGATGCGCGACGCCAACGCCGTGGCCCTCATCTCGCTGTCGCGGAAGTTCACCGACTCGGAGTCGGCCCGCGACGTCTTCGAGATCGACGTGGTGCCCGACGAGCAGAGCAGCGATCCGGTCAGCGAGGCCCAGAAGCAGGACATCAAGGACCTGGTGACCCGCGGGCTCAGCCGTGCCGAACGCCTGATCATCGTGCTGTACTACTACGAACAGATGACCATGAAGCAGATCGGCGAGACGCTCGATCTGTCCGAGTCACGCGTCAGCCAGATGCACTCCGCGATTCTGGCCCGGTTGCGCGGGCAATTGCAGTTACGTGAGCGGGAGTTCGTCGGCGAGACGGGCTAGCGCGCCCGGGAGGCGCAGAGCGATGTCGACCATACCGCCGAATTGGATGTCCTCCATCATCGGTACGCACGACACGCAGCGCAACGCCAGCGAAGCCAAGAGCCGCGACTCCGCCAGCCAGGCCGAGCGCAACCAGTTCGCCAACCGTCTCCAGAACGCCATCGAGGAGACCGAGAAGGACAACGAGGTCTACTCGGACTCCGAAGGTCTCGGCAGCCAGGGCCGGCCGTCGGAGTCGGACGAGTCAGAAGCGCAGCGCGACGAAGAGCAGCAGGACGAGTCCACCCCCGGCGGGCTGGACATTCAGGCCTGAACCCGCGATTTCCTCCCCACCGCCAGCAGCCCTCCCGCCAGCACGCACATTACCGGGTATAGCGGCGCCAGCAGACGAATGTCACCGCGTGAGACCAGTGCGTGCAGGATGATGTACGTGCCGGCCAGCAGCCACAGCCCGCCCAGCTTCCGCCGGCGCAAGGCCAGCACGACGGCGCCGGCCGCCGCCAGCGCGTACGTGACGTAGTACTGGTAGTACAGGGCGTGGAACAGTTTCCCGGCGGTCGAGTTCTCCGGCCGCAGCACGGCGCCCCACAGATTCTCGACTTCCCACGCCGGCACGAGCGAGAAGAGCTGGCCGGCCCGTTGTACGTACGTCACCAGTGCCGGCAGCGGATGCGCCCAGGCGATCTCGCGTTCGATCCGGACCAGCTCATCGTTGATCTGCGCTTCGTTCAGGCCGCGGGCCCGCAGTTCGGCGAAGGCGTGGTCGGCGTGGAGGCCGAAGTCCCACGCGTTGTGGTGGCCGAGGTTCGTGGTCAGCGGCACGATTTCGCCGAACAGGCGGTAGTTCCGCACGGTCCACGCCCCGACACCCGCCGCCGCCGGCAGGACGGCCAGGGCCAGCAGCAGCCAGCGCTGCGCGCCGCGATTCTCGCGCAGGATGCGCCAGCCGAGCACCGGGTACACGCAGAGCGTCACCGGCCGCACGAACAGCGCCGCCGCTGCCACCACGCCGAAGGCCAGCGTCCCGATTCGGCTGCGGACGGCGGTGCCGAGGACGAGCAGGACGGCCAGCACACCGAATAGCGCGGTGTGCAGCGATTCGGTCATGGGGTTGGGCATCCATAGCACGTGCAGCCCCAGCAGCGCCTGGACGAAGACCGCCGGCCAGGCGCCGAACAGGCGCGCGGCGACCAGGAGATAGCACAATTGCGTGACCAGGTCGGCAACGATGTTCAGGCCGAGGTAGGCGTGGTCGTTCCACCCGCACACGCCGTGCAGCAGGGCCAGGGTCGCCGGATAGCCGGGTGAGCGGAAGGCTCGGAAGGTGAATCCCTGAAAGGCCTCGGTCTCGCCCTCGTAGTGTTGGGCGTAGCCGTGACCGGAGAGGAGGCTTTGGGCCAGGTCGCGGTAGTCGCGGGCATCGCTGGAGAAGGCCGGCGTGGCCATCGCCGCCAGATAGAGGCGAAGGGCGAACGAGAGTACGAACGTGGTGATGATGGCGGCTCGGACCGCCGGTCCGGCACCCCAGAGGTGAACCGGGGCGTGGATGGTCTCGTTCGAGACGGTTTGGGACATACCGCTGTGTTCCCGCTCCGGAGCCACTAACCCTCGAAGAACGGTCTGATCTGGGCCACCCACTGAGCGATGCGCTCGGGCGTCAGCTCGCGCTGCGTGTCGTCGTCGAGGGCCAGGCCGACGAACTGGTCGTCAACGACGGCGGTCGACGTGGCCCAGCGGTAGCCCTCGGCGGGCCAGTGGCCGACCACGGTGGCTCCGCAACGGCGCACGGCCTCGTAGAGGGTGCCCAGGGCGTCCTGGAAGCGTCCCGAGTAGCCCTGCTGATCGCCGAGGCCGAAGAGGGCCACGGTCTTGCCGCGCAGGTCGAGCTTCTCCAGTTCGGGCAGGAAGTCCCGGAAGTGCTCTTGCATCTGACCCTCTTCCCAGGTCGACACACCCAGGATCAGGCCGTCACAGCTTGCGAATTCCGCCGGTGTCGCGTCGCGGATGTCGCGGCAGATGGCGATCATGGGGCCGAGGGCTCCGCGGATGAGCTGTGCGGCGCGGGCGGTGTTTCCGGTGGTGCTGCCGTAGAACAGGCCGACTTTCATGAGCACGCCTCCAACGATCCGGGGGGTGCCGGCATGATGCCTAGCCGGCACCGCCGCGCAGGGCGGCCCGTAGCGTCGCCAATGGGGGCCGCAGGTTGTCGGGGATTCGGCGTACGTGTCCGATCTGCCGGGCGAGGAAGACGGCGCGGCAGAGGGCTTCGAGGGTTTCGGTGAGGATGTAGGCGGCTTCGAGGTCGCCGGCCCAGGTCAGGGCACCGTGGTTCTGGAGCAGGGCGGCGACGTGGTCGGCGAGGAACGGGAGCAGGGCCTCGCCCATTTCGGGCGTACCGGGCGTCTGGTAGGGCACGAGGGGCACCGGGCCGAGGAAGATGTCGCCCTCGGGCAGGACGTTGGCCAGGTCGGTATCACCGGCGACGGCAAAGGCCGTGGCGTAGGGGGGATGCGTGTGAATGACCGCCCGGACCGCCGGCGCGGCACGATACACGGCGAGGTGCATGGGGATTTCGCTGCTCGGCCGGCGGCGGCCATCGATCTGGCGGCCGGCGGGGTCGAGCAGGCACAGGTCGTCCGGTGTCAGCAGGCCCTTGGACAGGCCGGTGGGCGTGCACAGCACGCGTCCGTCGTCGAGGCGGGCGGAGAAGTTGCCCTCGGTCGCCCCGACGAGGTGGTGGGCGTAGGCCCGGCGGCCAATCTCACACATCTTATCTGCCAGTGCTTGCATGGCGGCGATGGTATCGCCCCCCCGGGGGCGGAACAACCGGTTCCGGAGGCCCGGACGGGGCCCTTGGCAATTCGGGGGACAGCGCGTATCATCCCTGCGTTTCACGGGATGGAACCGAACGGTCAGGGTGTGGGCTGAAGGCGGATTCGGCCCCGGACCGATCGGGCGAGGCTTTTCGTAGTCGATAGCCCTCGCCGGCAGGGCGCGGGATGTCGTCGGGATTAGCTCTCTACCTGTAAGGAGGAACGGGTCGTGCCAGACCTGGCCGAAATCGAATCGAAAGTAAAGAAGATCGTCGCCGAGCAGATGAGCGTCTCCGAGGACGAGATCTCGCGCGAAACCTCTTTCGTCAACGACCTCAACGCCGACTCGCTGGACACGGTCGAGTTGGTGATGGAGTTCGAGGATGAGTTCGAGATGAGCATCCCGGACGAAGAGGCGGAGAAGATCCAGACGGTGGGCATGGCGATCGAGTACATCGAGCGTCATCTCAAGGATGCTGGGAAGTAGGCGACGATAGGGATCGGAAATGGGCGCACGTCGCGTTGTCGTAACCGGCATGGGGGCGATGACCCCGCTGGGCATTACCGTGGCGGCCTTCTGGGACGGCATCGTCAGCGGCCGTTCCGGGATCCGGGCCATCCAGCGCTTTGACGCCGGCGACCACGACGTGCGCATAGGCGGCGAATGCCTCGAGTTCAAGCCGGGAGAACACATCGACTCGCGCCAGGCCAAGCGGATGGACCGGTTCACCCAGCTTGCCTTGGCCGGCGCCAAGATGGCCTTTGCCGACGCCGGCCTGAACGGCAATGTCGACCCGGACCGGGCCGGCGTGTTTCTTGGGGCCGGCATCGGCGGGATCGGCGAACTCGAAGAGCAGCACCTGCGCCTGCTCCAGAAGGGCCCGCGCAAGGTCTCCGCCTTCACGATCCCCAAGCTCATGGCCAACGCGTGCAGCGGGCACATCTCCATCGCCCTCGGCCTGCGCGGCATCAACGAGGCGGTGTCCACGGCATGTGCTTCCGCCGGCAACGCCATGGGCAACGCCATGCGCATTATCCAGTGCGGCGAGATGGACGTGATGGTCACCGGCGGCACCGAGGCGGCGGTCACGCCGCTGGGTATCGCCGGCTTCGCGGCCATGAAAGCGATCAGCACGCGCAATGACGAGCCGGAACGGGCGTCGCGGCCCTTCGATCGCGATCGCGACGGCTTCGTCCTGAGCGAGGGTGCCGGCATCCTCATCTTCGAGGATTACGAGCACGCCAAGGCTCGCGGGGCCAACATCGTGGCGGAAGTCATCGGCTTCGGCACGACAGCCGACGCCAGCGACATCGTTCAGCCGGACCCTGCTGGCGGCGGGGCAGCCCGGGCCATGGCGCTGGCTTTGCGCAACGCCCGCCTGAACCCCGAGGACATCAACTACATCAACGCCCACGGGACGAGCACGCCGCTCGGCGACATCGCCGAAGTGCGGGCCATCAAGACGGTCTTCGGGCCGGCGGCCCAGCGCGTCCCGATCAGCAGCACGAAGAGCTCAGTGGGTCACCTGCTCGGTGCCAGCGGCGGCGTGGAAGCCATCGCCACCGTGCAGGCCCTCCTGCACAACACGCTGCCTCCCACCATCAACCTGGAGAATCCCGATCAGGAGTGTGATCTGGACTTCGTCCCGAACCACGCCCGCGATGCCAGCGTGCACGTTGCCATGAGCAACTCGTTCGGCTTTGGCGGCCACAACGCCAGCATCATCTTCCGCAAAATGTAGCGTCCGGGCTCGGTACCGGTGGTAGCGTCGGCCCCCCGTGGCCGACGTCGAATGCGTGGAACGGCCGATCCACGCAGCGCGGCGCCGTGTGTGCCACTGCTCTTGGGCAGTGCGACGGGCCTTCCCCGGCACGCCAGACTCTCGCTGGCATCGCGGCCTCCGACGCACTGGAAGGCGCGAGGTGGCTGATCAACGCGCGCTCCGATCATTGATTGACCTACGTGACGCGACCACGCGCCCGGCTACACTGCTCAAGAGCAGTTCTGTCCGGGAAATGGGTTTGTCGGGTGCGATGGGTGACTGGAAGGGAGTCGATTGCCTTGGAAGGCGTTCGGCGTTGGGGGCCGAAGCACTGGCGTAACGGGAGGCGGGCGCACACCAC
>JASFQK010000051.1:0-37273 GCA_050115495.1 Phycisphaerae bacterium
TGAACATCGGCGAGTCCTCCTGACTAAGTCTTGCTCAATAACCAACTTAGATCAGCGAGGACTCTATTCTGTCAAGACCAAGGTTAGTACCATTGGGCATGGCCCGCCCTACCGCCTACTTCTTCTGCGTCCGTTTCGCCTTCGGCTTGGGCGGGTCGGGGATGATCTCGACTAAGTCACCGAATGTGACATCCAACCCGAGGCAAATCTTCTCAAGCGTGTTGACCGTCGCGTTGTAACCGAGTCGCTTGCCGATGACCTCCAATGTGCCCTTCGCAACACCAGTACGCTCGGCCAGAATCTGGTACGTCATGCGCTGACCGGTCCGCCGTTTGTAGGCCTGCATCGCCTCTCGGAGCTTTATGGCGACCATGACACGGGCTCCACGGACCCTGAAAAGGGCTCAATGACACCATAAATGGTACCCAGAAGCCCCGTTTCGCTTGACCGCTTACGAAACACATGCTATCTTAATGGCAGTCTTGAATGTTCGCTATGGCAGCCCCCGCAACCCGCTGCCAGGTTACTACTTGGATTCGTCTCAGCAGGCAACCGTCAAACCTCAGTCTCAGCGGTGCGGCCGCGTGGCGATACCGTTGTGACGTCTGATCCGGGTGAGTGTCCGCGCTTATCATGCGGGCGCTACCCGGTGCGCGGAGTCGTGTGGGCGACCGTGACGGGTTGTTCACGGCTCTTAGCGCATCGGGTGGCGCCCGTTTCCTTTTGGTGCCATCAGCTTTCGACGTTTCGCCGTCTCCAACGGCGTCGCCACCCCTGCGCGCGAATGTGGGGCGGGCCGTTCCCGCCAATTCCCCCGGTCCACATCCACCGGCGGGCGCGGCCCGCCCTACTTCTTCTTCTGCGCGCGTTTTGGCTTCGACTTGGGCTTGGGCGGCTCATCGATCAGTTCCAGCATGTCACCAGGGGAGGCGTCAAGCGCTTTGCAGATCCTGGCGAGGGTTGCGAGACTCGCATTGTAGTGCGGCCGGCTACCCATGTTCTGGAGCGTGCCAACTGCCAACCCGGTGCGTTGGGCCAGAATCTCGTACGTCATTCGTTCGCCCGTACGGCGCTTGTAGGCAAGCATGGCTTCTCGGAGCTTCACGATGATCTGTGCCATAATGCAGTCAATTAGAAACTTGACTTTCTCAATTAGGTTTATCTTGACAACGTCAGAGTACAGGGTATACTACCAACGTTGCTGTTCAGTGGCCAGACTGAAGACAGCCCTGAACGGGATACCGGGATGAGCAGAGTGACCATCTGACGGGTGCGTGCTGCGTCCGAGAACGTTGCCCTGGCAGGCAAACCGCTAGGCTGGTCGGGTTGTATGTCCCGACCAGCAATGCCACCGAAGCCAAGGCATCCTCGCCCGGGTGAGTGTCCGCGCTTATCATGCGGGCGCTACCCGGTGCGCGGGGTCGTGCGGTGGCTTAGCGGTTTGCCCACGGCTCTTAGCGCATCGGGTGGCGCCCGTTTCCTTTTGGTGCCATCAGCTTCCAACGTTTCGCCGTCTCCAACGGCGTCACCACCCCTGCGCGCGAATGTCGGGCGGTTTCCTCGCGCGGGCCACGCCGGTCCGACGGACTACAGCCTGTATCCAACGAGGGAAGAACGACGATGCTGCAGCCCATCATCACGCACGAGGACGATCGGACGACGTACATCGGCGACCAGGTCCGCTTCACCGATCGACCCACCGACGTCTTCCGCTGCCGCATGCAGCAACTCGAAGACATCCACCGCTGGCTCGCCGGCTACTTCCAGGCCGTCGCCATCCTGCTCCAGATCCCCGGCGCCGCCGACTACCGCCACCAGGACTACGCCAGCGACGACGACCTCTGGGATCTCATCTGGAACCCCGATCCCGACAGCACGCTCAACGTTCTCGCCGCCACGCTCGAACGCCTCGACGCTGGCGAACTCCTGGCACAGGTTCCCGGCGGCGACGGCTTCAAACGCCGCCCGCTGCCGGTCGAGGCCCGCGTTCACCTCGCTGAACGCGACCGCCTGGGTCTGCTCAACGTCGTTGCCGATTGTCTGGACCGCCTGTTGGTCGCGCCGCATATCCCCGGCGAAGCGGAAGCCTGCGGCCTGACGACCGAGGACGACCCGCAGCCCACAGGCCGACCCAAGCCCGCCGAATCCCGTGCACCACGCCGGACGCGTTCTGCTCGCCAAAGCGACGTCCGTCGCAGCAAAGGACAAATACGATGACAACCAGTCGCAACGGCGAAAACAGCGCAGGGCGAGCCGTGCCCGCCAATCGCGAATCCGTCCGAACGCATCCGACGGGCACGGCCCGCCCCACCGCCTTCAACGGAACTCACCTACCGGCGTCGCGGCCGGCGAAACCCATAGTCCGATGCGAAAGGAGATCGCAAGATGTTTGACGAACACACCCGGAACTACCTGACCACGATGGCGTTCTTCCAGCGACTGCCGGCCGTCCAGATGCAGGGCATCGGCGGCGAGGACGACGAAACGGTGCCGCAGCCGGCGGCCGACCTCATCCGAGACTGGCGGCGGATGCAGCACCGGAACCTGCCAACGGCCGTGCAGGAGGAACTGGTCCGCTGCGACGACAACACGCTGTTCAACGTCGTGGGCCACTGCTTCGACATTCTGCTCCGGCGGATCGTGCCGAAGTACGACTTGCACCGCCAGCGCCGCCGGGAGCAGAAGGCCCGACGGCAGGAGCGAGCGGGCGCAACGCGCACCAGTGCCCTGGCGACGGCCTTGAGCGGTGCGACCGAGCAGCCCGCCGGATCCGAACCGGCCCTCGCGCCAACCCCGACCTGATCCCCCGGATCGCCGAACCCAGGCGGGCCGTGCCCAACAGCACCAACGACAAGCCAGCGGGCACGGTCCGCCCTACCAGTCTCGCGCGGTTCCTGACACCCGCCAGGATCTACGGGCCCACAGCGTGTCTCTTTCCTCAGACGAGCACCGCCGGTTTGACACACGAGACCATGCGGCTATCGTGGCCGCACGTGCGCTCGGCAACCCGCATCAGCGCTGTCCGAGGTTGAGAAACGGGACTGGCTTCGAGCTCGAAGACCCCGACGACCTCGGCAACCGCGCGACGCGAGGTGCCCGTCCCCTTTCTCAACCGAGCGCCGCTGGCCGGAGAGAACATTGGAGCTGTACGGCCTGCACGTGGTGGACGTCGGCGTACTCGCCCTGTACGTCGTCGTCATCCTCTGGATCGGCCGCCACATCGGCCGCCGCACGCGCAGCACCGACGACTTCTACATCGCCGGCCGCCGCCTCGGCCGCTTCTACCAGTTCTTCCTCAACTTCGGCAACTCGACCAACGCCGACCAGGCCGTCGCCGTCTCCCGCGAGATCTACCGCCAGGGCATCGGCGGCATGTGGATCCAATACATCGTTCTGTTCATCACGCCCTTCTACTGGATCACCACGTTCCTCTTCCGCCGCTGCCGCCTGATCACCATCGGCGACTACTTCACCGAACGCTTCCGCAGCCCCTTTCTCGGCGGCGCCTTCGCCGTCTTCACGCTGGCCATGGCCTTCCTCGGCGGCGGTGTGAGCTACATGGTCGCCGGTAAGATGATGATGGCCCTCACGCCGAAGCCGGAATCCGCGTACACGGCGGAGGAACGGGCCGCCGTCGAGCAATACCGCGAATACCAGGCGCTCAAGGACCGGCTGCCGGCCGGCCTGGCCCCTGCCGAGCAGCAGCGCTACGACGAGCTGCGCGAACGCGAGAAGCGCGGCGAGCTCCGCTCGTTCATCTCCTACCTCTCCGCGTCCACGTTCTACATCGCCTTCGCCATCATCGTCGCCAGCTACACCGTGCTCGGCGGCTTCACGGCCGCGGCCATCACCGACGCCATCCAGGGCTTCCTCATCATCACCTTCTCCGTGCTGTTCATCCCCATCGGCCTGCGCCACGTCGGCGGCTTCTCCGGTCTGCACGCCCGCGTCCCCGACTACATGTTCGAGCTCTTCGGCTCGGCGGCCACCAGCGAGTACGCCTGGTACACGATCGCCGCCATGGGCCTGGCCAACCTCGTCTCCATCATCGCCTCCGGCCCCATGATGGCCACCGCCGGCTCGGCCAAGGACGAGATGACCGCCCGCGTCGGCATGATCAGCGGCATGTTCGGCAAACGCATTCTCATGCTCTTCTGGGCCCTCGCCGGCCTGCTGGCCATCGGCCTCTACGGCGACCAGCTCCACGACCCCGACCTCATCTGGGGCTACATGACCCACAACCTCCTCTGCCCCGGCGCCATCGGCCTCATGCTCGCCGGCGTCCTCGCCGCCAACATGTCCTCGCTCGACGCCCTCTCCGTCACCAACTCGGCCCTCTTCATCCGCAACATCTATCAGCCCCTCGTCCCCGGCCGCTCCGATCAGCACTACATCAACGTCGGCCGCCTCGTCATCGTCTTCATCCTCCTCGGCGGCATCGCCACCGCGTTGTTCATCAACAACATGCTCGACCTCTTCAAGTACTTCATCTCCATCCCCGCCATCTTCGGCGCCGCCATCTGGCTCGGCTTCATCTGGCGCCGCCTGACCAAGTGGGCCGTCATCATCCAGGTCCTCGCCTGCTTCCTCCTTTATGCGGTCATCCCGAACGCGTTCCAGGCCTTCGACGCCACGCGCCGCTGCCCGCGCTTCCTGCTCGAAACCGAACAGCGTGAGGTCACCATCGCCACCGCCGCCCTCGAGGATGACGTCGCCGCCGGCCGCGCCGACCATGTTGGCCAGACCATCCCCCGCCCGCACAGAATCGAGCCTTGTGGCATCTTCTTCGACAAGGTCGTGCGCACCGACCCCACCGACCCCAACTCGCCGAAGATCGGCCAGGGCCGCTTTCACACCGAGCTCTGGCTGATCAGCGCCTGCGGCGGCGATCTCACTCGTTGCAGCAAGGCGCAGCTCGTCGCCCTGCGTTTTGGCGTCGACGCGCTCCTGCCGTTCGTGCTGCTCTTCCTGCTCAGCGCCGTGACCCGCCCCGTCCCCCGCGGCGACCTCGACCGCTTCTTCGCCCGTCAGCACACCTCGGTACAGCCCACACCCGAAGCCGACCAGCAAGCCGTCGCCGACGCCGTGGCCAACCCCGAGATCGTCGCGGTGAAGAAGATCTGGCCGCGTTCGAGCTGGGAGATCCTCCGCCCCGGATGGATCGACGTGATCGGCTTCGGCGGAAGCTGCCTGCTGGTCGTCGTCGTGATCTTCCTGCTCTGCGGCCTGGTCACGCTCGGCCGCTGACCCCGCCCGGATAGCAGACGTACCCGTTCAGATCCACCGCCGTCCCACCCCGCGCCCACGACAGCCCCAGTTCCGCCGGCAACGCCGCCTCGTCGTAACACTTGCGCAGCGCCTCCGCCAGCCCCTCCACCCACACCAGCCGCGCCGCCCCCGGCACCCGTTCCCGCACCATCGCCGCCGGAAACACTGCCGGCTCCCCCGCCGAATCCTGCGCCCCGTTGACACTGAGCGTTTGCGCGCCAGCCGCCGCCAATTGGCAACAGGGCGCCGCACCGCCCGCCACCGCCGCCACGCAATCCCACAGCTTCTGCGTCTGGGGTGTATCGTCCGGCGATCCGTACTCCCGCCGCGTCCCGTCCTCCAACTCGGCCACGATCGGCGACGATCCGCCCTCAAACGTCACGTACGCCCGCTCGAACTCGCCGCAGAAGATCGGGTCCTGCACGTCGGCGACCGCATGCGAGCCGTAGAACAGAATCTCCGCCCCCTCCGCCGTCTCCACCCGCACCGCCGCCGTATCACAATTCTCAATATCATTCGCGCGGTACAGCTCGGCGGTGACGCGTACCGGCCGCGCACTCGCCTCTACCCGCGACCCGAGCACGTACAGCGCATTGTGCAGATCGTGCGCCATCGCGTTGTTCACGGGGCTATCGAGCACCCAATGCCCCCGCCCGTCGCTCTTTCGCCCGGCCCAGTCGTTCCGCCCGTAATACGCCTCATCCCGCGGCCACAGGCACAACGTCCGCCACCGCCGCGCCCGCCCGAAAACACCGGCGATGACGTCCCGCTTCAACTCCTGAATCGCCCGCGAATACGACCACTGGTACCCGATCGCCACCCAACGCCCGCTCCGATCGGCGGCCGCCGCCATCTCCGCCACTTCCTGCACCGTCGCCGCCGCCGGCTTCTCGCACAGCACGTAGCTCCCGTGGTGGAGCGCCAGACACGTCTGCGGGCCATGCTGATGAATCGGCGACGAAATCACCGCCAGGTCCGCCCGCTGCTGGCGATAGAACTCCTCCAGCGTCGCGTACACCGGCACGCGCCGCGCCCGCAGCTCCTCCAGTCGCCCGCAACGCTCCGGCTCCGGATCAACCGCTCCGACCAGCCGCTGTGTCGGCCGCCCCTGCTCATCTAGCAATCCGCCGAGATACACCTCGCCGTAGCCACCCAACCCGACCAGCACGATGGAAACCGCTTCGCTCATGTCACTTCCGCTTGATCGGCCGCTCCATCAGATCCACTTCGACGAGCCGCTTGCTTCGCCGCCGATAGCGCAGCGTCTTGATCTCGAACGCCCCGAGCTGCACTTTCTGCTGCACGCCGTCAGACGGCAGCGACACCGTCGTCTGCCGCGCCCGCCCCGTCGGTTCGAACAGCCGAATGATGAGGTCCGGCCCGTCTTCGGCCTGCTTGAACACGGTCATCTGCACGACCTGGTCGCTCAGCACGACGCCCGCCGCCGGCCGCCGCCCTTCGCCCGACGGGAACATCGACAGCGCCTGCGGCTGCTCGTGGTGCGCGAGCGCCTCGCGATCCACCCGCGTCAGCCGCTCCTGCACAGCACCGCCGCTGAGCCAGAAGTGGAACACGTGCTCACCCTGGTCATGCCGCGGCGTAAACCGATCCTGCTTGACGATCGGCCGCCCCTTCAGCGCGAACCCCGAATGTGCCGGCGCCCGCAGCAGCGACAACCGCATTTCGCCACCAGCCATGTCCGACCCGTACGTCGCATCCGTGATGCACGTCAGCGCTGCGTCCTCCGCCGACGACACGACCGCCACCCACTTCTGCGCCACCGCCTCATCGGTCCCCACCGGCAGATCCGCCACACCGTACGCCACCTGCCCGCGATACGCCGCCTGTTCAAACGGTGTCGGCACCGACAGCTTCAGGATGCGGTCCTTCTCGGTCCAGTGCACGCGCGTCTCGATCTCGATCTCCGTGCCCTCGCGCGGCAGCTTGTACCGCTGGCACACGCACGAGTGCCCGTGAATCAGCAGCACTTCGACCACGCTCCGCACTGGACCATCCTCGATCACGCGCACCGGCGCCAGCTTTCCACCTTCCACACCCGCGAACCACGCCGCCTCCGCCGGCGTCATCAGCCGAAACCGCCCCACGACCTGCCGGAAGCTCCGCACCGTCGTTCCCCACGCGTCCGCGTTATCCCGCACGACGAGCAGCCGCCCCGCCCCGCTCTTCACGTAGTCCCGCCCGTTCGCGCGATACCGTTCGAACAGACCGGTCCGCGTGTTGATCACCACTTCGAGCGCTGCGGTCTTGAAGCGAATCCGCCCGCCACTCGCCTGCAACTTCGCCGGTGGCTTGGCCGGCAGCATCTTCACCCGGCAATTAAACCGGTTCATGCAACTCGGCGCCAGCTCCGCCCGAAACACCACGCGCTTGCGATGATCCTCGTTGATATTCGCGTGCTCCTGCTCCGCCTGCGACGGCAGCGGCGCCCGGCCCGCGTACACCTGCGGCTGGCTGAACTTGCCCGTCTGATGCGGCCACGCCGGCTGAAACTCGCACGCCACCGTCGCCGTCACCCGATACGGATGCGGGTTGTACACCAGGATCGGAAACTCGTCCGGCTGCCCCGGCCGCTGCCCGCCACTCAGCGCGAGGAAGCACCGCGTCTTCACCCGATCCACAATCTCCAGCCCGTGATCGAGCATGCGCACGACGTGCTCTTCCACCGGCGGAATCGAACTGCCCGGCAGCGCATCGTGGAACTCGCTCCGCAACAGGTCCCGCTGCGCCTCCGCCAACTCCGCCCGCGGATACGGCACCAGCCCCTGCATCGCCGCCGTCGTCGCCATCTTCTCGACGGCGTACAGCTCGTTTTCCAGCTTCCGATGCCGCCGCTTCACGCGCATCATCGACGTGTAGCAGCCCACCGCCCACGGATTCAGATCCCCTTTGTGCTGCGGCAACGGCGCCTCCCGGCGCCGAGCGTCCTCGAAGTACCGTTCCGGCGTCGAGTGAAACAAGTCGACGTCGCGTCGCTCGCGGCCCAGCTTGATCAGCTCCGCCGCATCGATCCGCGCCGGCCCGCCCCCGTGATTGCCGACGCCATACAGCACCAATCCGCACGCGACGTGCGCATTATCCGCCAGCCAGCCGCAGACTCGCTCCCGTGCCTTTCCCGGCGGCGAGTTGTAATGCGTCTCCGCCCGCCGCGCCAGCACCTCCGACCCGTCGTAGCCGACCCAACGGAACGCTCCCGCCGGCAGTGGCAGATCTTCCGCCCCCGGCCGGCAGAACAGGTACGCGTCGTACCCGCTCCGCGCCAGGATCTGCGCCAACCCGCGCGTATGCCCAAAGGCGTCCAGACTGGCGGCTACGGTCGGCTCAACGCCGAACTTCTCCGCGAAGTACCGCCGACCGACCAGGATCTGCCGCACGAACGACTCGCCGCTCGGCATGTTGCAGTCCGGCTGGAGGTACCACCCGCCCATGACGTGCCAGCGTCCCCGCCGCACCAACTGCCGAATCTCGCGGAACAGCGCCGGATCGTGCTCCTCGATCCACTCGTAGTACATGACCTCGTTGCGGTTGAAGATGAACGCCGGAAACTCCCGGCAAACGGCGACCGCCGCCCGCGCCATAGCCAGCGCCTCGGCCAGCCCCTCGGGCCACTCCCACAGCCAAACCGGATCGAGATGCGAGTTACAAACGAGGTGCACGCTGTTCTTCATACGCTCTCAACCCTCATCCCCGTCTCATCTTCACCGATCACCGTGAACCCGTATCAACCAACCTCGTCGCGCACAGGCTGTACCCGCCCCCGCCCCGCCCGTCAATATCGCCGATCCCCCACTGTGGCACCGGATTGCATCCGGTGCGTCATCACCGCCTCGCCCGCTCATCCCCCGTGCCGAACGTCTTCGCACGGGCACCCCGCCCCGGCTGCCCGTGTCTCTTCGCCTTCTGAACCCGCCTCGTCTCTCGCATCGCCGCGCCCGACTGCCAGTGTGGCACCTGCCAATGGCTGGTGATCCCCTCCGCTGCGGAGCCCCGCACGATCCACTCGCGGCCCTCCCGCCCCGCATCATCCGCTCCCCTCTCCAGCCCAAACCTACCTTTGCCCCCATCGATGCGCCTATGTAGACTGCAAGCATGCTCCACAGGCGCGCGCCGACCACCCGGACACCTCACACAACACCCAGGCCACAGAGGGGTACGCCACATGAAGGAAGACATCCTCGAACAGCTCGTTGACGATTACTTGCAGCTCCAGGGCTACTTCACGCAGCACAACCTGAAGTTCCGACCTCGGCCGGACCACCCGGACTTCGACTCCCAACACGACTCGAACCACAGCGACATCGACGTTCTCGGGTATCACCCGAGACTCCGCGGTCCGCGGCGCGTCATGGTGGTAAGCTGCAAGAGCTGGCAGACCGGCTTCCCCGTGTGTGCGATCATCGATGAGTTGGAACATAACAAGGTGCGCTCCGGCCGCCCGACGTGGAAGGCCTTTCGCGAACTGGTGTGTCCGAAGTGGAGCGAGGCCCTCATCGCCGCGGTGGAGTCCGCGACAGGCTGCCGGCAATTCACATACGTGACCGCCGCAACGAAGATCACGGGCGATCGGAAGGAATGGGAAGCCTATCCGCCGTTCCGCGAGGCGATGCGCGGCAATCCCATCAAGCTCCTGTCCCTGCGCGAGATGCTGACCGCGTTCACGGCCTCACTGAGCACAACGGTGGCCAACTCGGAACTCGGCCGGACATTGCAGTTGCTGAAGGCCGCGGGGTACGTCGACGCTGACCATTCCCCCACATGACACCAGCGGAGAAGACACCCGACTCGCTCACCCCCCCGCCGACTTCCGCCTCTGCTCCAACACCCAGTTCACCGCCTCGCGCAGCGTCTTCGCATCGATGGGCTTCTCCAGGAACATGTCCACCGACATCGCGTCCGGGCATACCTCCTGCCCGTACTCCATGCCCACCGACTGCCCGATCGCCGAAATCAGAATGAGCGGGATCTTCTTCAGGTGCCGGTCTCGCCGCATCTCACACGCGATTTGCAGCCCCTCCGACGGGTGCGACAGCATGATGTCCAGGAGAACCAGATCGGGCGGCTCGTGGCGTATCGCCTCCAGCCCCGCGGCCCCCGTCTCGTAGCAGACGACGGCGAACCCCACGGGCTCAAGGATCATCTGGACGGCCAGGTGCATGTCCAGGTCGTCGTCGATGAGCAAAACTCGCGTCGGCCTCGAGGCGTCCACACCAACCCGCCTTTCGACGCACAGTCTAGCCGCCGGCTAAGAGAGGGTACAGACTCCTCACACCGCACGGCTCCTGCGCCCGGGCCTCTCGGCTCGGAGCCGGCCTCCGCTCTCAACGGGCGGTCAGTCCTCGGCCGCCAGTTGCACGAGGGCCCCTTGCAGCCGCCGGCTGAGCGTACCCGCCAGCACCTTGAGCAGATGGTACCCCAGCGAGTGGTCGCGCTCGCAGAGCTCACGAATCCCGCGGGCCTCGATGCGCACCACCGTACCCGGCTCGCGCGGGACCGCGGTCGCCGTGCACTCGTACGGGGCGACCAGCGAGGACCAGCCGATGAGGTCGCCGGCCACGACCGTGTCCACCACGCGGCCCTCGTCGATATGCGCCTGGTAGACGATGTCGACCTGGCCGCTGCGGAGGATGAACAAGGCCGGCGCCTCGTCACCCTCGGCGAAGAGCGGCTCACCCACGTTGAGCGAGCGTTCTTCGGTGATCGCCGCCACCGCCTTCAGGCTCTCCGCGCCGACGCCGGCGAAGTACGGAAATGAGCGCAACACCTCGATGGATACCATGGTCCTCACCTCCACTCGGTCAGGAGAGTCTGCACGAGCTCAGCGGCACGCGGCACACCAGCCTCCACCGCGGGCGTGCACTGCTCGCCAAACGTCTCCACGTCGGCGGCCTCGATGGCAACAATGCGAATGTCGCCGGCCGCCGGCAGTTCCGCTCCGGCCCGCCGCCCAAATTCCAGGGCGGTCCACAGATCCATGTCATGTACCGAATCGCCGTGCTGCGTCGGCCCTGCGGTGTCCAGAACGCACACCGTGCCCGGCGGAGCCCCCGTGCGCTGGGCATCGATGATTATAACCCGCTCGTAGCCGACGATGCGCTCCATAAGCCGCAACCCGCCCCAATAATCCTCCGCCAATTCCAGGTCCGGCCGGCCAGCCAGCACCGGCCGCAACTGCTCCAGCACGCGCAGCCCAACAGCGTCGTCGGTCAACAGGGGATTCCCCAGACCGAGCACGAGCGTTCTCGCGGCCGGATGTTGCGTAATCGCCGACATGATGTGTCCGGTTACGGCTGCGTCTCGCCGCGGGTGATCGTCCGCAGCACTTGTCCGTCGGGATCGCGCAGGACGACGGTGAGTGGCATCTTCCCCGGCAGGCAATGCGTCGCGCAGCCGAAGCAGGGGTCGTACGCCCGGAACGCCATCTCGATGCGGTTGAGCAGGCCCTCCGTGACCGTCGTCCCCTTGCGGATGAGCGCCTTCGCGGCCTCCTTGACGGAGAGGTTGATCGGGGCGTTGTTGTTCGTCGTGCCGACGATGAGGTTCACGCGGGTCAGTATGCCGCGCTCGTCACTCCAGTAGTGGTGCGTCAGCGTGCCGCGCGGGGCTTCGACGCAACCGACGCCTTCCTCGGGCGTGGCCGTCGGCAGGACGCGGTATTCCTTCCCCGTGATTTCCGGGTCAGTGGCCAACTCGACCCACCGCTCGGCGGAGTAGAGCAGCTCGATCAGCCGGGCCCAGTGCGTGGCCAGCGTGTGGTGCACCGGCTTGCCACCGAGCGTCTCGTACATCCGCTCGTATTCCTTCTGCGCCAGCGGCGTGGCCATGCCGTCGGCGGCGTTGAGACGCGAGAGCGGCGTGGCCTTGTACACGCCGGAATCCGCGCCGTCGACGAAACCCTTCCAGCCGACCTTCTTCAGATACGGGAACTTCAGGTAGGACCAGGGTTCGACGCGCTCGGCGATGTAGTCGCGGTAGTCCTTCGCGGCGTATTTCGCGTGCTCGCGGCCGTCCGGCCCGACCACGCGGACCCGGCCATCGTAGAAGTTGACGCGGTTGTTCGCGTCGACCAGGCCCATGTTGTACGTGCGGTGCGTGTACGCATCACTCGTGATGAGCTGCACATAGTCGCTGTTACCCAGCACGATCTGGTTGAACAGCTCCAGCGAGAATTTGCCGAACTCGATCGCATCGCGGCCGAGGCGCTCGATCTCGATTCGCTGCTCCTCGGTGATGCCGCGGCTGACGCCGCCGGGCAGGCCCCAGTTCGGGTGCACCTTCCGGCCGCCGATCATCTCGATCAAATTGTGGCCGTCGCGGCGCATCTTGAGGACCTTGCCGGCGATCTCCATGCCGACCTTCTGAATGACGCCGAGGATGTTGCGCTCCTCCTTCGGCGCGTCCGGCCCCATGACGAAGTCGGGCCCGCCCAGGGCGTAGAAGTGCGTCGTGTGGTCCGTGGCGAAGAAGATGCAGTAGAACATCTCGCGCAGCTTCTTCGCTGTCGGCGGCGGATCGACCCGGAACAGCGCGTCCAGGGCCTTCGTGCCGGCGATGTGGTGCGCCTCCGGACAAACGCCGCAGATGCGCGACGTCAGGTTCGGCATGTCCTCCGCGAGGCGGCCGACGCAGAAACGCTCGAAGCCGCGCAGCTCGGGGATCTGGAGGTACGCCTCGGCCACGTCGCCCTTCGGTGTCAGGAAGATGTCGATCTTGCCGTGGCCTTCGAGCCGCGTGATCGGGTCGATGCTGATGCGCTGGGTTGTCATCGGCGAATGCTCCACCTAGGCCTGAGAAGCGGCCTTGGGCCGCGGCAGTTCGTGACGTTCGGCGTCCGGCACCAGGGCCGCCCGCCGCAGCAGGCTGCTGGCCAGACTGAACCGGTAGAAGCTCCCGACCGGGTCGGGAATGCCCTCGCGGATGATGCGTTCGATCTCTTCGGGATCGGTGGCGTCGATCACCGAGGCCAAGGCGGTGATGAGCCGCGCCCCGAAGTCCTCGACGCCGGCGTTCGGCCCGTAGCAGCCGATGCACGGCGAATTCACCTGCGGGCAGCGGGCCCCACAACCGGCGCGCGTCGCCGGCCCGCAGCACAGCAGCCCCTGTTCCAGCAGGCAGATGTCCGGATCGGGGATGACCTCCCACGTCCGCTTGAACGCCTTGATCTTCTTTTCCGTCCGCGTCCGCGGGCACTCGTCGCAGCAGGTCGTCGTCGGCCCGATCACCGACCCCGCCGGCGGCAGCTTGCCCTCCAGGATCGCCACCACCGCGTCCCAGATGCACGACGCCTCCGGCGGGCACCCCGGCAGGTAATAATCGACCGGCACCGTCTGCCCCAGCGTCCGCACCGTGTCGTAGAACACCGGCAGCGACAGGTGATACCCGTTGACCTTCGTCTCCGGCTGCGGCACGGCGTTGCTGCGGTTGTCCGTCGAGGAGTTGTCCAGGAAGACCGTCTCGAAGATCTCGTCGCGGCAGGTCAGGTTGGCCAGCCCCGGGATGCAGCCCTCGCTGGCGCACGAGCCGAACGCCACCAGGACCTTCGACTTCTGCCGCAGCAGCTTCGCCATGTACTCCTGCTCGCTGTTGCGGATGCTGCCGTTGAACAGGCACACGTCGACGTACTGGTCGGGCCAGTGCTCGACGTCGCGTACCTTGGTGTCCATGATGCACGGACACAGGACGATGTCGAACGCGGCCGCCACGTCGAGGATCTTCTCGTTCAGGGCGAGGATCGAGATCTCGCACCCGCCGCACGACGCCGCCCAGTAGATCGCCAGCTTGCCCTTGTCGCTCATCGTCCGACCTCCATGGCGCTCTGGTGCTCTTGCAGGATCTTCTCGACGTCGTCGAGGTGGCCGCTCTCGCCGGCCCAGTTGCTCGACCAGTGCAGCGGGCCGAGCGTGCGCACGTCCTCGACCATGTCGTCGATGGCCTCGGCCAGTTGCAGCGCCTCGGCCGCCGAGGCCCACACCAGCCGCACGCGCCGCTCGCTGATACCCAGCGCCCGCAACATGTGCTGGAGCATCGTGTAGCGGCGCATGGTCTTGTAGTTCTGCTCGATGTAGTGGCACTCGCCCGGGTGACAGCCGGCGATGAGCACGCCGTCCGCCCCCAGCGAAAGCGCCTTGAGCACGAACGACGGATCGACCCGCCCGCTGCACATCAGCCGCACCACGCGCACGTTCGGCGAATGCTTGATGCGGGCCGTACCGGCTCCGTCGGCCGCCCGGTACGAGCACCAGTTACAGAAGAAACCGACAATTTTCGGCTCGAAGATCTCGCGCTGCATCCCGTCACTCCTACGACGCGGTAGGTTCCAGGCTCGGCTCGCCGGCGACCCCGGCCGCCCGCCCGTTGCCGTTGGCGTCCCACAGCAATCCCGCGATTTCCGCGTCCACCTGGTTGTTGTCGAAATGCGCCCCGGCGATGGCCCCCGCCGGACACGCCGCCACGCACGTGCCGCAGCCCTTGCACAGCGCCGCGTTCACCTTGCTGACCTTCTCGTCCACCAGGTAGTCGATGGCGTTGAACGGACAGAGGTTGTTACAGATGCGGCAACCCGAGCAGTTGTCGGCGTTGATCGACGCCACCACCGGCTCGATCATCACCGTCCCTTTCGTGATCATGCCCTGCACCCGTGCCGCCGCCGCCGCGCCCTGCGACACCGAGTCGGGAATGTCCTTCGGTCCATGGCACGCGCCGGCGATGTAGATGCCGTCGGTCATGGTCGCCACCGGGTCGAGCTTCGCGTGCCGCTCGATGAACCACCCGGCCATGCTGCACGAGATGCCCACCTTCAGGCCGGTCTCCCGGGCGTCACGCCGCGGCTCGATCGCCCCCATCAGCACGACCATGTCCACCGGGATGCGCCGCTGCTTGCCCAGCAACGTATCCTCGACCTGCACGACGAGCTTGCCCTCTTCCTGCGGCGTGCGGGCCACGTCCGTGATCTCCGCCACTTTGCCGCGCACGAAGAGCATGCCCTCGTCCAGCAGCCGCTGATAGAACTCCTCGTAGTCCTTCTTGTTCGGCCGCATGTCGATGTAGCAGGCGTGCACCCGGGCGTTCGTCTTCTCCAACACCAGGTGCCCCAGCTTCAACGACAGCATGCAGCAAATGCCCGAGCAGTACGTGTTGTAGCGCTGATCGCGGCTGCCCACGCAATGCACGATGCACACCGACTCCGGCGGCGTCACGCCGTCACGCAGCACGATCCGCCCGCCCGTCGGCCCCGACGCGTTGCACATCCGCTCGAATTCGAGGCTGGTGAAGACGTTCGCCAGCTTCCCGTAGCCGTACTGCGGAATCCGCCCACAATCGAACAGGTCCCACCCCGTCGCCAGGATGATGTTGCCCACGTCGACTTCGAGGATCTCATCCTGCTGCTCGAAGTCGATCGCCCCCGTCGGGCACAGCTTCTCGCACGCCCGGCAGCGCTGCCGCTCGAACCAGATGCACGAGGCCCGGTCGATCACCGGAATCTTCGGCACCGCCTGCGGGAACGGCGTGTAGATGGACTTGCGATAGCCCATCCCCGCCTCGAACACGTCGTCCACCACCTTGCGCGGACACTTCTCGATGCACAGCCCGCAGCCCGTGCACTTGTCCTCGCGCACATAGCGGGCCTTCCGCCGAATGCGGGCCCGGAAGTTGCCGACCGAGCCGGACACCTCCTCCAGCTCCGAATGGGTCAGCAGCGTGATGTGCTCGTGCTGGCCGACCTCGGACATCTTCGGCGTGAGAATGCACGCGGCGCAGTCCAGCGTCGGGAACGTCTTGTCGTACTGGGCCATGTGCCCGCCGATGCTCGGCTCCCGCTCCACCAGGTAGACCGGGTAGCCGGCGTCGGCCAGCTCCAGTGCCGCCTGAATACCGGCGATGCCCCCGCCGACGACCAGCGTGTGCGGGTTCACCTTGACCGGCATCGGCTCGAGCGCCCGGTGGTACTGCACGCGGGCCACCGCCCCGGCCACCAGCGCCTTCACCTTCTCCGTCGCCACCCGCTTGTCCCGCGTCACCCACGACACGTGCTCGCGGATGTTCGCCATTTGCAGGAGGAACGGGTTCAGGCCGGCGTTCGCACACGCCCGCCGGAACGTCCTCTCGTGCAGGTGCGGCGAGCAGGCGGCGATGACGACGCGGGTCAGCCCTTCCTTGCGGATGTCGTCCTCAATGAGCGCCTGGCCCAGCGACGAGCACATGAACTTGTACTCACGCGAGACCGTCACCCCGTCGAGCGTGCCCGCCCAGCGGGCCACCTCCTCGACGTCGACGGTACCGGCGATGTTGCTGCCGCAGTGGCACACGTATACGCCAACACGCTCGGCCATGAGCGGGCCTCCTATTGCGGCGCCAAAGTGGCACCGACACTCGCAGCCGGGGCGCCGGCCGGCGCAGCGCCGGCTTCGCAGGCCTCGGCCACCAATTCGATCAAGTCCTTCACGACCATGCGGCCTTCAAGCCCGGCCGTCTTCACCGCGTCGCGATACATCGTGAGATCCTTCGGGCAGGCCACGACGAAGACCTGCACGCCGGGCAGGGCCGCCGCCTCGCGGACGCGACTCTCCGCGGGACGCTCCTTGACCTGCCCCTCCTCCATCCAGATCCGCCCGCCGCCAGCACCGCAGCACAAGGCCCGGTCGCGATTGCGGGGCATCTCGACCACGCGGCAACCGAGGGCTTCGAGCACACGCCGCGGCGCGTCGTACACGCCGTTGTAGCGGCCGAGATAGCACGGATCGTGATACGTCACCGCCGCGCTCAGCCTCTGCCGCACGGGCAGCCGGCCGTCGCGGATCAGCTCGTCCAGCAACTCGCTGTAATGCACCACAGGAAACGCCGAACCGAGCGGGCGGTCCTGCCCGTTCGTCCAGATGTACTCGTTCTTCAGCGTGTTGTAGGTGTGCGGATCGGTCGTGACGATCCGCTCGAACTGACACTTGTGCAGGGCGGTAAGGTTCTTCTGCGCGAGCAGCTCGAACAGCCCCTCCTCACCCGCCCGGCGAAGGTCATTACCCGCGTTCCGTTCGGCGTCGAAGAGCAAGCCAAAGTCGAGCCCCGCCGCCTGGAACACGCGCGCGGTCGCCTGCGTCGCCTCGGTCAGCGCCGGGCTGTACGAGGCGTAGTCGCCGACGAACCACAGGTACTGCGCCGGCTGCTTGCGGATGTCCTTGGGCTTGAAGCCGAGACCGGTCGTCCACTTCGCCCGTTGCTTGTCGGACTTGCCGAACGAGTTGCCATATCGCCGAAGGTTCTCCAGCGCCCCGGTCAGCATCTTGTCGCCGCGCTGCTGCGCCAGCAGCGATCGCCGCAGATCGACGATCGGCTGCACGTGCTCGACGAAGAGCGGGCACTCACGATCGCACGCGTGACACGTCGTGCACGCCCACAGCATCTCGTCCGGCAGCACGTCCCCCGTGAGATGCTGGGCCAGCACGGCTTCCGCTGCGGGACCGCCCCCCCGCAGCGCCTGCCCCCGCTCGAACAGATGCGCCCGCAGCTTCATGATGAGCAGCTTCGGCGAGAGCGGTGCACCGCTGTTGTGCGCCGGGCACACGTCCTGGCACCGTCCGCACTCGCTGCACGAGTACCAGTCGAGCATCTGCCGCCACGTGAACTGCTCGATACGCTCGACACCCTCGGGACCCGCCGCCGGCGCCAGGCGCCCCACCGGCGCCCGGTTGCGCAGCAGCACGCTGAAGATCGACGTGACGACGTGGAAGTGCTTGCCCAGCGGCAGCAGCGTCAGGAAAACCAGCACCACGCCCAGGTGAATCCACCAGCAGACGGCCGCCATGACGTTCTGCGCCTCGGGGGCCAGCCCGCGGAAGATATACCCGACGGCCGTGGAAATCGGCTGCCAGCCGGCGGCGACGTGCGCCTCCCCCAGATTCTGTCGAATGCCGCTGTGGCACAGCAGCGTCACCATGATCGTCAGAATGAAGAACAGAACGAGGTTCCCCTCGAACTGGTGGCTGCCCTGGTAGCGCTCGGGCCGAACGATCATGCGGTAATACAGCCCGAACAGCACGCCGGCGATCACCGCCACCACGATCAGGTCCTGGAGAAACAACAGCGGCCCGAACGTCGCGAAGAAAGGCAGCACCACGCCGGGGAAGAGCCCCTCGATCAGCGCTTGCAGAATCGTCGGCAGCAGCAGCACGAACCCCCAGAAGATGAACACATGCGCCAGGCCGGTGCTCTTGACGCGGAACAACCGAGCCTGTCCGCAGAAGAACATCAGCACATCGCGCACGCGCTGCCCCCACTGCCCGAACGGCTCCGCCCGCCGCCCCAGCCGCAGATGCTGCACGCGCTGATAGCAGCGGAAGCCGAACACGCCCGTGGCGACGATCGCGCCAATCAAGACGATGACCACAGAAGCCGACATGCCGATCCGTCCTCAGATCCGAAGGCTACGTTGTCAGTTTCTCCGCCAGGGCGGGCATCAGTTCGAGCGCGTTGCAGGTCGCCCCGAAGTGCGCCACGTCGAAGATGGGCGCCTTGGCGTCCGTGTTGACGGCGAGGATCAGGTCGGCCTCGGGCACACCTTCGAGGTGCTCCGGAGCCCCGCTGATGCCGATCGCCAGGTACAGCTTCGGCTTGACCTGCTTGCCCGATTTGCCGACCAACCGCGTCGTCGGCAGCCAGCCCTGGTCCACGACCGGCCGCGAGCCGCAGACGACGCCCCCCAGCGCCTCCGCCAGCTTCTCGGCCACGGTGAGGTTGTCCTGGTTCTGAATGCCGCGACCGACCGAGACGAGTACCGGCTGCTTCGCGATATCCACATCCGTCGCCGGCGGCTCGATGTACTGCTGGAACTTCGTCCGCACCTGGTCGAGGCCGGCGGGAGCGGCGACGCTCTCCACCGCGGGCGCCTGGCCGCCGCGGCCGTCGTCGGGCTTGTAGCCGCCGGGCATCACCGTCGCCAGACATGTCGGCTCCGGCAGCGGCCCCGTGGCGATCAGCTTCCCACCACAGGTCGGCGCCGAGTACTGCACCCCGCCGTCTGCCACGGTGAACGTCCGGCACGACGTGGCCACCGGCACGTGCAGACGCTGCGCCAGCCCGCAGGCCAGATCGGTCCCCATCGCCGTGTGCCCGAAGAGCACCACGCGCGGCTTGTGCTGTTCGAGCATGCCGCTCAGGACGGCCAGATAGGCCTCAGGATTGAAGTCCGCCAGGCTCGCATCCCCGACGCACACGACGCGGTTGGCCTTGCCCAATTCGCCGGCCAGTTTCTGCACGTCATGGCCGATCAGCAGCGCCGTCACCTTCGTCTTCAAGCCGTCGGCAATCTGCCGAGCGGCGGCGAGCATCGTGAACGTGATGTCCGTAACGCTACCCCGCAACGTTTCCACTACAACGCACACTTCACCGCACATGGCATTCCCTCGCACGGGCCGCAGCGCCCGCGATCCTCGTTTCGCTACGCCACCACGCCGCGCTCACGCAGCAGTTGCACGAACTTGTCCGCTACCTGCCGGGCGTCGCCGTCGATCATCTCCGCGTGGCTGCCGGACTCCGGCATCGCCATCGCCGAGACCGCCAGCTCGCCGTCCACCGTCACGTCATCCGCGACGATCTCCTCGATCTCGGCGCTCTTCATCGCCTCCATCACCTTGCTGGTCACGACATAGCGCGGCGGCTTCTCCGCCGCCTGAATGCCGAGCACCGCCGGCCCCTTCACCTCGATCTCGGCGTTCAGCCCGCCCGGATACTCCTTCTGCGCCACGAGTTGCCCCGGGCTGCCGCCGACCCGCGTCACGTACCCGACGTACGGCAGGCCGAGCTGCTCCGCGACGAGCGCCCCGACGAACCCGTCCAGGTCGTCCACCGCCTGCGTACCGGTCAGGATCAGGTCGAACGGAATGTCGCCCAGCGCCTGCCGGCACACCGCCGCGATCCGCCGATTCCCCGGCCCCTGATCGAAATCGTCACCAGTGATCTTGATGACGCGATCCGCCCCCTTGGCCACCGCCGTGAAGAGCGTCTCGTCCACGTCGCCCGAGTCGAGCGTCAGCACGGTGACCTTGCCCCCATGCCGCTCCTTGAGCAGCAGCGCCTCTTCGAGCGCGTGATCGTCCAGCTCGTTCGGCATCAGCCGCAGGAAGGTGCGGTCGAGCAGACCGCTGTCGGCGTCGATCTCCAGGTCTTCCACCAGGTCCGGCACGAACTTCACCAAAACGACGATGTCCATTGTGGACTCCTTGCGAGCTTTCACTCCCCAGCCGCCAACGATCAACCAGATTCCGCTCGGTCTGTCCGGCTGATGGCTGATGGCTGAAGGCTGACGGCTTACCCAAACATCGATTCCGCCAGCAACTCCGCGATGTCCTTCACCGCGAGCTTGCCCTCGTTCCCCGTGCTCTTGACAGCATCCTCGAATCGCGGCGTCTCGTACGGGCAGGCCACGGCCAGCACGTCGGCCCCGACGGCCAACGCCTCCTTGATGCGCCAGTCGGTGGTGCGCGTGTGCGCCTTCTCCCACGAGAACCCGTCGAGCCACATGCCGCCGCCGCCGCCGCCACAGCAGATGCTCATGGCGCGGTTGTGCGACATCTCCACGAAGTCGAGTCCGGGGATCGCCTGGAGGATCTGCCGCGGTTCCTCGTAGATGTTGTTCTCGTTCGCCCGCCCGAGATAGCACGGATCGTGGTACGTGACGCGCAGCTCACCGCGGTTCTGCAGCAGCGGCCGCAGCCGATCGATGTGCTCGACGAGATACTGCACGTAGTGCTTCACCGTATGGTCGAAGCCCAGCCGCGGATACTCGTGCTTCAGCGCGTTGTACGCGTGCGGATCACCGGTGATGATCTCGCCGAAGTTGTACTTCTTCATCGCTACGGCGTTCTTCCGCGCCAGCAGTTCGAACAGGCCCCACTCGCCCGTGAACGCCTGCGTGTCGCCGTCGCTGCTCTCCTCCGGCCCGAGGATGCCGAACTTCACCTCCATCGCGTACAGCACCTTCGCCAGCGCTCGCGTCGCCTGCTGCACGCGCGGATGGTACGAGCCGTAGTCGCCAACGAACCACAGCACGTCCACCGGCTGCTTGTGCGTGGCCATCACCGGCACCGGCACGGTGAAGTCCTTCGCCCAATCGGCCCGCTTCTTCGGCGATTCCCCCAGCGCGTTGCCATATCGGCGGGAGTTCCCTAGCGCCGTCTGCAACTCCGCCGGAATGCTGCCGCCGACCAGCATCTCCGTCTTCAGCGTAGAGAGCAGGCCGCGCGTCAGCGGAATTTTGCTCGGACACACGCTCGCGCACGCGAAGCACGACACGCACAGCCAGATCGTGTCGCTCCCCAGCACGCCGTGCCAGTCTTCGGCACGCAGTGCGGCGATCAGCGAACGTGGCGGGTAGTCCATCGCGAAGCCGTACGGGCAGACACCGCTGCACGTGCCGCATTGCAGGCACTTGCGAATCTGCTTGCCGTCCGGCGTGGCGTGAATCACCTTGTCGAGAAACTCGTACGATGTGGCTACCGACATGGTTGGGCACCTCATGGCGACAAGCGCACACTCAGACTGGGTACGCCCCGGCGGGCGTACGAACGATGGCGACGAATGACGTTGAACTGCCGAATGCCGCGCAGCCACCAGCCACGCCGGCGGACGCGGGCCCGACCTCCACGGCCACCCGTGGAGACCGAACTCACGACCGTCCCGCGCGAGCCACACGGCCCGCGTCAGGCGAACGTCTTCGCCGCCTCTGCTATGGCACTACGACGCACCGCCCATCCGACGGGCGGCTACGTTTGGACACTGCGCGAAAGCCCGCCGTGGAACGCGGGCCGGCTCCGCGCCGCAGCCGCGCTTCGCGGCCCGGTGCGGAACACCTGCAACTGAACTGAACAAGCCCACAAAGGCACGACTCGGAAGCGCCGCTCCCTGACGAAATGCTGATTGGACGCGCTTCGACCCGTCATGCGTTGATCACTCTGCTGCGTGGCGCCTGCGACTCACCGGGCAGCACTTCCAGCCCGCCCGCATCCTCCACCATCGCCGCCCCGTCGAATCGCTGATCGTCGTCCCCCTCCAACAGGTTGACGCACAAACGCGGCGCCCGGCTCAGCGGCGTGCGCGACAGACGCGCCAGCAACTGCCCCCGGCTGTTCACGTCAAACCGCCGGTACAGCCGCTTCACATGGTCATGGATCGTGTGCGGACTGAGCCCGAGCCGGACCACAATCTGTGGCTCGCTCAGACCATCCAGCAGTAGCTCGAGCGTCTGCTGCAACGCCGGCGACAGCGGCACGCCGGCCTCCTCACACCCCTGCCGCCACAGCCGACCCAGCTCCGCATGAAACAGGGCCACAACTCGGCGATCCAGCTCGTTGAAGGGTTGCTCGCGCCCCGACCGCGTCAGGATGACGAGATGGACGCAACGAGCCGACGGCAGGTACTGGTTCGAACAGATGAAGTGCTCGCAGTTGAGCGTCCGCCAGGGGTCGAGGTCCGGCCGATGGAGCCACGCCCGACTCTCCGCCATCTGCGGCCGCGTGCGGATCAGCGCCGTATTGGTCGGATCGGCGAGGCCCTCCCGACGAAGATCGCAGGCGTAGCCCCCCCGTTCCACCAACGCCCGATAAACAGCAACCAGCCGCCGATCCTTCACACCCCCGATAACCGTACCCAGCAACCGCGGCGTCCCCGGCGTATCCGGAACCACCGCCTCCGCCGCCACCCCGGTACTCGCCCCCGCCAACCGCAACAAGCCGGCGACCATATGCCGCCGCCAGGCGATGGGCGACACGCCCAGATCCCGCACCTCATACAACAGCCGGAAGACAGATCGGACGTTGCTCAGCGTGAGCCGGTTTGCCTTGCGAGCCAAGGACCCCTGTTTAGGTGTCCCGCTTTCCCCGGCTCGCTGAACAAGAGACATGGTGAACCCCTGATTAGGGGAGACTACCCCGATGTCCACTGTGAGAACTATAACGGAGCCGGTAACCGAGTGCAAGGATCTTCAATCACTTTCCTAGAGACAATGCTCTAAACGCCCCATACAACACATATTAGAGCATTCGATCTATTCCCAACAATCCCCCTCTCATTGCCCCGCGCAGCTAGCGATTCATCGCTCTGCCCGGCGTGCCTTCACAATCGGCCGCTCATCCAGCGTCTCGAGCAGCTCAATGAACCGCGGCCGCCGGCCGGAAATTCGCCCCGATTCGCCATCAATACTTGACCTAACGGATGCCGAACTATATATTCGGTGTTTGTTTGGTGCAAGCAGCCAGCCGCGCGGCCGGGCTCGAAGTGAGGTGGGCGGCCCGTCGCGGTCGCGTCCGGGGAGTAACCGCATGAATCTCGAAAACCACCAGGGCGGCGACCGGTCGCCGCGGAGCACACGTTCACCCGCCGCCAGCCAGGCCGCAGCGGCACCGCCACGCAGCCGCCGCACCGCACCCAGCCGGCCACCGACAACCGGCAATACACCGGCCCATCGCCCGGCCAGCCGCCACGCCCCCGCCGAAACGCAACGACCGACAACCGCACGCAACGGCCCACAGCCACCGGCCATCGCCTCCAACCGCACGCCGCGAACCAACGGCCCGCCCGCCGGCCCGCGTTCAGCTCAGCCAGCAGGCCGAACGCCCGCTGACGTGCTCCGGCAGGTCTTCGGCTTCGCCGAGTTCCGTGAGGGCCAGCGGGCCGTCATCGACCGCCTGCTGGCCGGCCGGAGCGTGCTGTCCATCTTCCCGACCGGTAGCGGCAAGAGCCTGTGCTACGAGCTGCCCGCCCTGCTGCTCAGCGGCCTGACCGTCGTCATCTCGCCGCTGATCGCGTTGATGAAGGACCAGGTCGACTTCCTCACATCACGCTCGATACCGGCGGCGCGACTCGATTCAAGCCTCGACCGCGACGAAACGCTGAAGGTCTACGACGACCTCTCCGCCGGCCGGCTGAAGCTGCTGTACGTCTCGCCCGAGCGTCTCGGCAACGAGCGCTTCCTGCACCTGCTCGAACGGCACACGATCTCGCTCCTCGCCGTCGACGAGGCCCATTGCATCAGCGAATGGGGCCACAACTTCCGCCCGGACTATCTGAAGATCGCTCGCCTCGCCCGCCACCTGCGTGTCGAGCGTGTGCTCGCCCTGACCGCGACCGCCACGCCGAGCGTCGCCGGCGACATCGCCCGCGAATTCGCCATCGCCGCCGACGACGTCGTGCACACCGGCTTCCACCGCCCGAACCTGCACCTGCGGGTCACGCCCTGCCTCGCGGAGGAGCGCCGGCGCATCCTGCTGTCGCGCCTCCAGGAGCGCCCGCCGGGACCGACCATCATCTACGTCACGTTCCAACGCACGGCCGAGGAGGTGGCGGCGTACCTGTCCAAACGCGGCTTCGCGGCGAGCGCCTACCACACCGGCATGGACGCCGAAGACCGCCACGCCGTCCAGGACGCGTTCATGGCGTCGGGCCACCAGATCGTCGTGGCGACCATCGCCTTCGGCATGGGCGTCGACAAGGCCAACATCCGCTACGTCTACCACTTCAACCTTCCCAAGAGCCTCGAAAGCTACATGCAGGAGGTCGGCCGCGCCGGACGCGACGGGGTGCCGGCAACGTGCGAATTGCTCGCCTGCGCCGACGACGTCGTCGCCCTCGAGAACTTCTCCTACGGCGACACGCCCACGCCGGCCGCCGTTGTCGGCTTGCTCGCGGATATCCTGGGACAAAGCGAGCAATTCGACATCTCCGTCTACGACCTCTCGCGGCAATACGACATGCGCCCGCTGGTCGTCGAGACACTGCTCGCCTACCTCGAGATCGAAGGCGTCATCCGGGCGACCGGACCGTTCTACAGCGGCTTCAAGTTCCAGCCGCAGCGGTCTCAGCAGGAAATCCTCGCCGGGTTCGACCCGTCGCGGGCGGCGTTCCTCCGGTCGCTCTGGCAACACGCCCGCAAAGGCCGAACGTGGTACAGCCTCGATATCGACGAGGTCAGCCGGGCGATCAACGAGCCCCGCGACCGCATCGTCAAGGCCGTCGGCTATCTGGAGGAGAAGGGCGACCTGGTCGTGCAGGCTGCCGGCCTGCGCCTGGGCTATCGCCGCGAACGGGCGACGGTCGACCGCCCGGCCCTCGAAGCCGCGATGACCGTCCGCTTCGCCCGCCGGGAGGAGCACGACATCGCCCGCACGCGCCTGGTCTGCGACTGGGCCGCGGCGGATGGCTGCCTGACGCGTCGCCTGCTGGAGTATTTCGGCGAGAAGCGTGGCGACTGCGGCCATTGCGGGCGCTGTGCCGGCGAACCCGCCCGCCCCCTGCCGGCGACGCCGCGGAAACCGCTCGGCGAACCCGAGGCTGCCCGCCTGCGGGCCCTGCTGGCGCAAGACCACCCGGCCCTGGCCACGCCGCGGCAGCTTACGCGCTACCTCTGCGGCATCTCCTCGCCGGCGACAACGCACGCCAAGCTACGCAACCAACCGGACTTCGGCGTATGGCAAATGACACCATTCGCGGAGGTCCTAACGTTCGTCGAGCGCATCGCCGGCCGGCGATAGCTGCCGGCGGCCCGCGGCCGGCTGCGTCATTTGCGCAGAAGGCGACAACCGGCGCCAAAATGGTGCCTGTTACTGCCAGAATGCGGATTGTCTGTGGCAGCGGGCCCGCTACGGCGGAGAATCTGTGGCGAAGCGCCACGCCGCACGGGCACGCCGCGAACCGAAACACGAGGACAACCATGCGGGTATTCGGCAGGATCAGACGCGTGCGTTGGCGGATGGCGTTGCTCGCCCTGGCGGTGCTGCTCGTCCCGGTAGCGGCACAACAGGTGGATCGCAGCAAGCTCGTGGCGGAGCGGCAGGCCTTCAGCCAGGCCTACAACCGCAAGGACTGGCCGCGGGCCATCGAGGTCGGCCTGCGTATCGATCAGCTCCTGCCCAACAACTCCACCCATCAATACAACATGGCCTGCGTGTACGCCCTCAACGGCGACGCCGACACCGCCGAAACGTGGCTGGGCCGGGCGGCGGTGAACGGTTTTCTCTGTGTCTCACTGATGGAACGAGATACAGACCTGGAGTCGATCCGCCAACGGCCGGGATGTACCGCGGCGTTGCAGCAGGCGCGCAAGAATCTCGAACAACTGCACGCCAGACTGCGCGAGACGTATACCAAGCACCCGCCGCGCGTCCTTGTGCCACCAGAGTTCGATCGGTCGAAGCCGGCGCCGCTCATTATCGCCCTGCACGGGTATGGAGATCATGCGGACGGGGCGCCGCTGTATTGGCGCAACGTAGCGGCGGAGATCGGGGCGGTGCTCGTGGCGCCGCAAGGGCCGTACGTGGTGCCGGGCGCGCACCGAAGCTGGGTGCCGTCCGGCACGCAGCGCGTGGATGATGGCGACTATGTCATTCTGCACACGTTGGAGGACATGCGGCGGCGGTTCAAGGTGGACGAGAAACGCATTGTGCTGACGGGGTTCTCACAGGGAGCGTTCATTGCGTTCAGTGCGGTGGTACGTCATCCGGAGTTGTTCTGCGGCGTGATTCCGATGGCGGGAGGCTACGTGCCAGCCATGGATGCACCGCCGCCGGCGGGCGAGCAGGCGCCGCGGTTCTACTTCATGGTGGGGGCGAAGGACCCAGTGGCCCCGCAGGACCGCCGGGCGGTAAACGACTTCCGCACCGCCGGCTACACCGTCGAGCTGCGCGTCTATCCCGCCACCGGTCACGCCTTCCCCAACAAGGACCGCCAGGAGGAGCTGCGCAAAGCGCTGCGCTACGCCCTCGGCGAGTGAGCACGCGCCGTACGGCCGCCAACGCACGACAGAATCCCACAACTGGCGACAAATGCGGCCCTTCCCCTGGCGAGCCCGGCGGCTATCCTGCACGTAATCAGCCGCGCGAAACGCCGCCGCGGCGACAACGTGCCCGTCACGAGACGTCAGCAGCCATGTTCCCCCTCGCGGATTGCCCCGTCTGCAACGGTCCGCTGCACTGGAGTTACGTGCTCCGTCCGCTGTGGTCACAATGGCGCTGCCCGGCGTGTCGCTCGCTGCTGGGCATCAACGCCAGACGGCGGCTCCTGGGCATCCTGATCTACGTGCCGCTGATGGTCACCCTGTTATCGCTGATGATCCACAACGGGTGGGACAGCTTTCTGCTGCTCGCGGTCGTCGCCCTCGCCGGCCTGCCGGTCTTCCTGCTGGTGGATCGGCCGCGGGTGATCGAGCGCTGCGGGCTGTACTGCCAGTCGTGCGGCTACGACTTGCAGGGACAGACCGTGCCCCGCTGCCCGGAATGCGGGCGCGAGCTGAGCGATGCTGAGCGCAAGTACTTCGAAACCGGCACGTATCCTTCACCGAGCAGGCGCGGCCGATACGCCAGACTCATCCTGACCATAACCGTCTTTGCCATGCTGCTGTTGGCGGTGGCCATGGGGATCCTGAGCTACACCGCGGCCCTGCGGCGTCCGCCAGCGACTTCCATGCCCACCACGCTCCCCGCCGCCGGCGTCACCTCTGCCCCGGCGAGCGCCCCGAACGACACGACAGACGCACCGCCCGCAACACAGCCGTGACGACCAGCCCCGGCCGCGCCCGACGGGAAACGCCCAATGTCGGAGAAACCCGCACAGGATGACCACGTTCGCGATGCCCGCGGCCGCCGCATGACGCTGCTCGATCCCCTCACACTGCACTTGCTCCGGCGTCACGACGTGGTGCCGGCCGAACCGCTCAGCCAGATCGTCCAAGAAATCGGACCCGGCATGCCTCGCTGGCAATACCGCGCCTACCTGGCATCCGCGGTGGCCTTCCTGGCGTGCTTCATCTTCCTGGTCGCGTGGAAGCTCATGCGCCGCCGGCCGATGGACCTCCTGGAGCGTTGCCTCTGGCCGTTTAACGTGGCGGCCTTCGCGTTCAGCGCGTTCATGACCTGGCGTCACGCCCGAGCGACGCGTGGACGCCACGTCCGCCGCGTGATGCTCGCCCACCAACGCTGCCCCCACTGCGGCTACGACCTGCGCGGCCTGCCGTCCGACCCAACGGACGGAGCCACGATCTGCCCCGAATGCGGCTGCGCCTGGCAACTGCCGGCCTGCGCCGCTACGGGATGTTGAGAGGTGTCGGCCACCAGGGAAGAGAACGGCAGAAGGCGAGCAGTTCCATCGCCGCGCCGAGAACGATGATCCCGTACACGCGGGCGAACTCCCTGAGGAACTCGCCCATCTTGATCTCGACGGTCCCGGGCCGGCCGAGCGCCACGCGACGCGGCCAGAAGCGTGGCGTAACCGCGCAATACTGGCGATAGGCATCGCCGAAGCAGGACACGGCGTGCCGTTCTTCCGACGGAATGATCGCCACCGCGTAGAACCCGGCGATGAATAGTGCCGCGGCCAGGACAACGGGGCTCGCCAGGAACACAGCGAGAGACAGCAGGATAAGGAAGGACCCGACGTACAGCGGGTGTCGCCAGATCGCGTACGGCCCCTGCGTGACGAGCGTCATGCTCTTGTGCCCGCCGATGTAGAGGGTGGCCCACAGGCGCACGAACACACCGGCTCCCAACAGCAGCCAGGCGACGAAGTCGAAGCCGATGTCTCCCAGGTCCCCCTCGCCGACGAGTGGCTTGCTCAGGCACGCCACGACGATGGCCGGAAAGATCAACGCCGCACTCAGCCATCCCCGCCAGGCAAAGAGCTTCTCCTGGTGCATCATCACCTCGCTGCTGTCATGTCCGCCGGACATCCGCTACGGGCCCTAGCCACGCAGCCCGCCGGCGGCGATCCGGTCGGGCTCGGCGTCCCCATCACCATGCCTGCCGACGCCCCACCGCCGGTTGTTCCCCAGCGATCGCGTCGACCGGCTGACATTGTGCCAGTAACAAGGTCCGCCGGACAGCCCACCCGCGAGCCGTAACCACGACCTGTCAGCAATCGGGCCGCACCCACGTTCCATTGAGCTTAGGCCGTGATAGAATGCTGTCGTCGGCGTGCGCTTGGCGCATGTGGAGTGACCGGCGACACCGGCAGGTCGAAGAGGGGTATCCGCGTTCATGGCCATCTCTTTGTTCGGACTACTGATTGGCGTCGCCGTGCTGTTGGCCGGCTACGGGAAGATCGGACAACGCCGCCGGCGACGAGGGTTCATCATCGGCGGCTGGTTGATCCTCGGCGTCCAGGTCGCGATCATCGTCGGCTTCCTGGCCAATGTCCTGTACACGCAGATCGACTGGATCCGCTTTGTCCCCACCAGCCGGCTCCTTCCGGCGGTTGAGTCGGGCAGCTGGAGGTGGTCGAACGAATACAACGAGCTGGTGCGGCGGCTCAAAGCCGGCAAGCTGAGCGACGAAGACCGCCAGCGACTGGCCACTGCCGCGATCGCCCAGTTCGTGCGAACCGACGACTATCTCTTCGCGATGGAAGTCGAGGCCCTCAACACGCTACGGAAGATGGGCAACCTCTCATCTGCCCAGACGGAGGACTTCTTTCGCCACCTCGTCACGCTGGCTATGATGGCCAAGCCCATCGTCGCCGCGGACGAAGCCGTCCCGGTGCGGATCGACATCACACCCCAGGCCGACTGGAGCGACTGCGACTTGTGGTGCATACCGACCATCACTCCCGTCACCTCCGCCAGCGACCCCGGCGTCTCGGCGGCGCAGTGGTCCGCGCCCGACGTGCGGTTCGGACGATTTACACGCTGGAACACAGTACAGAGGGCCGGCGAGGTATCGCCGTTGGCCGGCGGCTTCGGTCCGTTGCAGGCGCCGACGTTCGCCCGCTGGCTGGCGACGGCCCGCGTCGCCGGCGACGCCGAGCCCACGCTGGCCTGTGACGTCCAGATCAGCTTCTTCGACCAACCGCCGACCGGGGCGTCGCCGCGACCCGCGTACACGACGACCGCGCGTCTGTCGGCGACCACGCGCGTATCCAGCGCCGAAGCCGCCACTGTGAAGCTGACGCTCGAACCGGAACTGGCCCCGAAAGTGCTGGGGCCGGACTCGGTCCGCGCGCAATTGCGGCACGATGCCGGGCTGTGCCAGATCGCCGCGTACTTCTGCAACCCGGTGCAAACCACGCAGGGACGGATGCTGAAGACGTCGGTCTACATCTACAATACGGAGACCGGGCTCGCGTTCGACGCGACGTTGACGGTGAACGGCGTGGCGTACGATGCGGGCACGATCTGCCAACCCGTAGGCGAATCGTGGGAGTGGATCGTGCAAGCCCCTTACCCGTACGACGCAACGGGGACCGTCACACTGACGCTCACACCGAACGCCGACCTCGCGGCGAGCCGCGTCGATCTGCCCGAGATCTGGGGCCGAACGGTTACGATCCGCAACCTGCCGCCGCAAGCGCCCGTGATGCACATGCGTGCCTACACGCCCTCCCGACCATAGCCAGCCGCAGACCGGACAAACGCGTCGCGCCGCGGCCGCTACTCCGTCACTTCCGCCGCGTAGTACTTCGCCGTCAGCGGCTCGCCCGTCGCCCGGCGGGTCAGCTCGTTCCAGGCATAGAGACTGCCGGGGGCGAACACCTGCTCGCGGAGATAGTCGCCGACCTGCGGGGCCCGGTAGAAACAGGACCGGCCCACGTCGTCGCGGTGCAGCACGTCCGCTGTAATCTTGTGCCGCACCTGCGCCGCGAACAGCTCGCCCATCAAGTAATTGTGGTAGTACGCCGGCGTGCTGAGAATGTGCGTCTTGGCCGCGTAGTCCGGCCGCTGCGTCGATTCCGGCGGATTCAGCATCTGGTAGCGCTGCTTCAGATCCCACCACAGCTTGCCGAGATCCTGGTCCGGATTCGCGTACATGCCGTACTCGAAGTGCAGCATGACCTGCGACCAGCGGCTGAAGATGAGCCGCTCGGCCCGCAGCGCCGCCCGGGCCGCCGCCCCGACCTCCGCCGCCTTCGCCGCATCGACCCCGATCACCTGGCGCAGGTACTCCTCGTTCTTCGCCAGCGCACCGAACATCTGGGCGATACCCTCGGTCGTCAGGGCGTGCGACGCCATGTGCACCACGAACGGCACGTCCGCCCCGATGTACTTGTCGTACACCGCGTGGCCAAGCTCGTGCAGGATCGTGTCGGCCCAATACACGTTGCGGGTCATGTTGCAGAGGATGCGCACGTCGCCGGACCGGTTGATATCCGCACAGAACGCGTGCGGACACTTGCCCGGCTTCTCGTACAAGTCGCTGCAGGCGAGGATGTCGTCGACGGGCAGACCGATACTGGCGTAGTACGTCTTCGCCAGCGCGACCAGATCGGCGTCGGCGAACAGCGTGTCGAGGTTCATCTCGTCGTCGCGCGGCACTTCCTGGAAGAACAGGTCGCCGAAATGCCACGGCCGCAGCTCCGCCGGCTTGACGCCGAAACGAGCCGCCCGCACCGCGTCGAGATCGTGCTTGAGCTGCGTGAACGGCCCGCGCGTCAGCGCATCGAGCTCCTCGAACAGCTTGAACAGCTCCTTTTCGTCGATCTCCTGAATCGCCAGTTGCAGGCTGAAGAAGTTGTCGTAGCCGAGCTGGCGGGCCAATTCGTTGCGCAACCCGACGAGTTCGTGCAGCTTCGCCTCGGCCTTGCGACCGATCTCCATGTAGCCCTTCCACGCAGCCTCGACGGCGGCGGAATCGGTCGAGGTGGCGAGAATGGCCCGCACCACGTTCTCGCTGAGCTGCTTGTCGCCGACCTGGCTGCGGTGCGTGTTGAAGAGCTGATCGAGATCGGCTTCGAGGTCGGCGATGCGTTTGGCCAGCGCCGGGTCGGCCTGTCCGGGCAGGAAGGCCAGGTACATCACCTCGAGCTCGCGTGCCAGCACTGGGTCACGGACCTCGCCGCCGGCCCGCAGCGCCTTCAGCTTCGCGAACACGTCATGGTCGCTATGCAAGTCGATGAGCGCCTTGCTGGCGGCGCGAACGCGGGCGTAGTCGGCGTCCGTGCCGCTGATGTTCGCGGCCCAGTTGGCCTCCTCCAACTCTATATACGCCGGGCGAAAGCGCGCCACGTAGGCGTCACGCAGGGCGGTGAAGTCCGCCTCAGCAGCTTGCGCGAAAGCGGAGACCGCCATCGACAGCGAAACGAGCACGAGAGGAAGTGCGCAGCGCATGGGTATTGCTCCAATTGGCTCGGTGGACAATTCATCCCACCGCGTCCGACCCGCATTGTCAAGACAGACCGGCGGCGCCGGGCAGCACGCCACCCGCCGGCCTGTAAGATCCTGTAGCCCGGACATCGCCCAACCCGGGCGGCTATGCTACGCTGAATGTCCCGATGCACGGGTGGTGTGACGGCTGGCGAGCGCGCCGAGCCCACCTCGTGCTCGCCTTCCTCTACGCTTTGGCCACAACTCGACCCTCTCTGCGGACCAACGGAGTCTCCGACATGCTGAAGCGATCGTACCCCCTCTGGGTGATCGGCCTGCTTGCGCTCGCCGCCACGCCACCGGCCGGCGCCCAACAGGACCAAACGTCCACGCCGCCCGCCACGACCCAGCCCGCCGGCGAGCACGGCGACTATCTGCCCGTAGCCGGCGGCCGGCTCTACTACGAGGTCGCCGGCAGCGGCCCGGCCATCGTTCTGCTGCACGACGGCCTGTTGCACAGCGCCGCCTGGGACGCCCAGTGGCGCGAGCTCACGCCCCAATACCGCGTCGTGCGTTACGATCGGCGGGGCTACGGCCGCTCGGACGCACCGACCGCACCCTACTCCGACCTCGAGGACCTGGAGGCCCTGCTGGCCGCCCTGGACATCCACCGGGCCACGCTCATCGGCTGTTCTGCCGGCGGCGAACTCGCCGTGCACTTCGCCGCGGCCCACCCGGACCGGGTCGACGCCCTCGTCCTCATCGGCGCCGTGCTGGATCCGCTCGGCTGTTCCGCCCACTTCATTCAGTGGCTGTTCGCCAGCGAAGGCGCCGCCGCGGAGGACAAGATCGCCCGCTGGGCCGCCGACCCATACCTGACCGCCGCCGGCAACGACGCCGCCCGGGCGCGCATCACCGAGTTGCTCACGGCGTATCCCGCCAATCTCGACCGCTCCCGGTACCAGTACTTGCAGCCGACGCCGCCGGAGGTCGTCGCCCGCTGGCGCCAGATCCGCGCCCCCGCCCTGCTCATCGTCGGGTCGGGTGACATATCGGACGTGCACGCCCACGCCGGCGCGATGGAAGCCGCCATCCTCGGCGCTCAGCGCATCGTCATGCCCGACACCGGCCACCTCGCCTACCTCGAACAGCCGGCGGCGTTCAACCGCACGCTGCGCGACTTCCTCTCGCTCATCGCCCGCCGACTGAAGCCGAGCCGCAGCGCGCCGAACTTCGAGAGCGGCTTCGCCCGCGCCGACGGAACCGCGGTCTACTACGAAGCTCAGGGCGCCGGCGAACCGCTCGTGCTCATCCACGGCGGCGGGCTCGACCACCGCATGTGGGACGAGCAGTTCGACACGTTCGCCCAGCACTACCGCGTGATCCGCTACGACGCCCGCGGGCACGGCCTGACCAAGGGGCCCCCCGGCCTGTACCGCGACACCGCCGACCTCGCCGCACTCCTGAAACACCTCGGCATCCCCCGCGCCCACGTCCTCGGCCTCTCGCTCGGCGGGCGCATCGCGATCGACTTCGCCCTCGAATACCCGGAGATGACCGGCTGCGTGATTCCCGTGTCGCCGGGGCTGAGCGGCTACGACTTCGTCGGCGAGGATCTTCAGGAGAGCAGCGCCCGGCTGGCGGAAGCATTTCGCGCCGGCGACTTCGACCTGGCCCGCGAGTACATGCAGCGCTCGTGGACCGACGGACCGCAGCGCACGCCCGAGCAGGTGGACCCACAGGTCCGCCGAGCAGTCCGCGAAATGTTGGAATGGAGTATGGCGCCGGCGAAGAACCTCAGCCGGTCGTACGTGAAGAAACCGCCGGCAGTCGAGCGGCTCGCCACGATCCACGCTCCGACGCTGGCGATCGTCGGCACGCTCGACATGTCCGACATCTACAGGATCGTCGAGCGGCTGGTCGCGGAGGTCCCCGGCGCGCAGCGTGTGGACATCGCCGGCGCCGCCCACATGGTCAACATGGAAAAGCCGGCGGAGTTCGACCAGGCCGTGCTGGCGTTTCTCAAACAGCACGCCGGCGAGTTGTCGGCCCCCACCTCATCCGCCGAGCAGTCCGGCACCGCTCTCAAAGCCGTGGAAGACGTCGTCGCCGAGCTCTACCGGCGGGTGACGATCGAACCCGGCCAGTCGCCGGCGTGGGACGACGTGCGGGCCCTGTTCCAGCCCGAGGCGGTGATCGTCCTGCGCACGAGCCGCACGAACACGTCGGTATTCACGCTCGACGGCTTCATCGACGACTTCGACCGCTTCATCGAACGTGCCAACGCCCGCGAGCGCGGCTTCTCCGAGACGATCGTGCAGATGCAGCCCCTCATCTTCGGCGACATCGCCCACGTCCTGGTCCTCTACGAAGCCCAACTCGGCGGCCCCGACCAACACCCACAGCGCGGCGTAGACAGCGTCGAACTGATCCGCCAGAACGGCCGCTGGCGAATCGTCTCCGTCACCAACGAAATCTGCACCCCCACCCGCCCCCCACCGGCGGAGCTGGTCGAATGACGGCCCGACGAGCGGTATATCAGACCGGCTCTCGCTCCGAAAGTGCCTCGAGTCGGCGAACCCACGCAGCGAAGTGTGGGCATGTCTCCTTCATACGGGCCAGACCGATTCGCTTGGCGGCGATCATGCCACGGCTGACCTTCTGATACCCGTCGGCCTTGGCGATGATCCGTTTCGATGGTGCGGTGCTCGCGCCGTCATCGATCGCCTCCGGTTCCCCGCACTCCGCGACCACCTCATCGAAGTGCCTCTGCAAGCTCGGTTCCCCGACCACTTCGGCCAGGACACGCGTATCGCTGAAGAGCAGTGCCTCGAATTCGTGCATCTGGATGTAGGGGATGAAGCGATCCGGGTTGAACGAGCCACCGAGCGCCTCACAGATGTCTACATGGACCGCTCGTTCGATTAGCTCCGCCGCCTCCCCAAACGGCTTCTTCCGGGCTTCGCCGGCTCCGGGCCAGTCAGCGGGCAGCCCGTAGAAATCGAACATCGTCGTGCAACAGCGCTGTCGATCCTGCTTCAGTGCGGCCAGGAACTCCGAGCGAACCCTCGCCCAGGAGCGCACCCCGCCTCTCCCCCCCGGCCTTCCAATCAAGCACGCCGTCAGAAACACGTTCTGGCGGGCAAGATCAGGAGCCAGGATCTGCTTCACAAACGCCTGTTCGGTTTGGCCCTCGACGAGTGCCAGCACTCTACTCACAGGCTGGCCCCCCCTCGAAGACATTCTTCTGCCACAGCTCGCCCAGCGAGTACTGCTCGAGCCATTCGCTCAATTGCGCCTTGTCCAACCGCCGGAACTGCGACGCGCCGTCCTTCCGGTCCACGACGATGACGTCTTCAGGCTCGAAGCAGTCGAGCAGCGCCGCCGACTGTGTCGAGACAATGAGCTGTGTCTGTGTCTGTGTCCGTGTAGCCGCCTGCTTCATCAGCCCGGCGAGCACGTTGAGCGCGTACGGATGCAGGCCCAGCTCGGGTTCATCGAACAACATCGTGGCGGGCGGATGCGGCTGAAGAAGCGCTGCTGCCATGCACATGAACCGCAACGTGCCGTCTGAGAGCTGGCTCGAGTGGAATGGGTAGTCGCTGCCCTTCTGCGTCCACTCCAACGAAACCACTTCGTCCTGTCCGTTCGGTTCCGGGCGGAGCTTGAAGTCGTCAAAGAACGGCGCCACAAGCCTAACCGCGTCCCGAATGAGCTCGTACGCGGCCTTCTCCTTCTTCAGGATTGCACCACTGCGTCCTTCGCGCAGCCTCAGCAGGAAGGCGGCCAGATTCCCAGCGTCTGCGTGCAATCGCTCATTATCGCGTACCGAACACTCACCCCGGACGGGAGCGGTGTCACTCGTATCGTGGAAGTGGTAGACGGTCCAGCTCGCCACCGACCGGTAAACGTAGTGCTCGATGCCCTTCTTCCCGAGAACGCCGGGCTCGTCCTTGTACTCCTTCAACGTCGCCTCAGCATGACCCTTCCCCAGAACGTCTTCCTTCTCGCCCAAACCGCCGCTGAACCCGGCTGCTTCTTCCGCGAAGAAGAGCTCGTTGCGAACCGTTCGTTTCAGCTTGATCCGATACCAGTTCGGCGGGAAATGCAGTTCACCGACAACCTCCCGCGTCACCTTCGGTCCGAGGAACAAGTGGGCGTCCGCCCTGCCATGCTCGTACACATAGACTTGAAGGTTCTGGTCCACCATTTCCCGGAGCATCGTGAAGAAATCGACGAAGTTGCTCTTCCCGGCGCCGTTCGCCCCGATGAGCACGTTCAGCGAACGGAGCTCGAAATCCTCGAGCGCACGGATCGACTTGAACCCCTTGATCGTCAGCTTCTCAATGGCCCTGCTCATATGGCTACCTATACCTTCTGTAGCGCGCGTGCCACGGCACACCGCCCAATCGACCGAGGACTGACCGGCACGGGCCTCAGAATGCTGCCGTACCGAAAGTGCTCACGAAGCAGCGGTGGCGCTCACGCAGCAGCATAGCTATCGGCGGAGCCCCTGACAACCGCACCGCAGTGCGTCCAGTACTCCCGTGGAGCGAACGCCAATTGAACGCACGCTCCCTGGCACGCGATGCAAGGGCTCTCTCGACTGAGCCGCAGACGGGCCAACAGACGGCCGGAGCTTCGACGGGCTCTGTCCGTCGCTTCGACCACGCACCAACCCGGCGTCTTCTCGGCGCCACCGGTCACTTCGCGGCTGGCAAACGACCGTTTCTTAGTCAGACCCTCTGGGAAGCGCTCGTTTCATAGCGAGCGCGGCGGGGCAGTCGCGTGGCCCCACAGAGAATCCGGCGGGTACGGCCCAATGGTACTAACCTTGGTCTTGACAGAATAGAGTCCTCGCTGATCTAAGTTGGTTATTGAGCAAGACTTAGTCAGGAGGACTCGCCGATGTTCACGGATGAACACAGACGTATCGTATGGGAT
>JASFQK010000052.1:0-37168 GCA_050115495.1 Phycisphaerae bacterium
GCGGACGCTGAATGGCGCGAAGCTTCTGCCGGACGTGATCGCCAGCGTCCGCTTCATCGACGGAGAAAAACCCGAGAAAGCCGCCGCCTGATCACGACGCCATCAACGACTTTTGACAATAGCTCGCCGTCAGCTTCCCCCTGCGCTGGCAGCCGGGGGCGACGACGATCGTATTGTCGGGGGCGACGTACCTGGCGGTGTTGGTGGGGGCCCGCCTGATCCGACCTAGCCGAGCCTGAACGCGTGCGGCGCTTCCGGCGCAAAAAAAGACCCACGGCCCGCGTGAGAGCGCAGCGGGCCGTGGGCGAAAAGCGTTCTGGGCCAGGCAGTCAGGGAGTGGCCTAGCGGCGGCGGAGCGCCATCGCGCCCAAACCGATCAGCAGCAGAGTGCACGGCTCGGGGGTACCGCTCAGCGCGAACGCCATGTCGGCCGAGTTGACCCAGTCCGACGGGAGAGTGCCGTTGTACAGACTCGGCTCCACCAGGTTCGGCCAACCCCAGTTGGCCCAGGGGGCGTAGCCGTAGTACTCGCACTCGAACGCGGCATCGTCGCCCCACGTATCCGTGTTGCGATCAATGAAGTTCCAGTAGAACGTGTCACTGGCCCCGTCATCGAGCATGATGCCCTGGATGCTGATCCAGTAGATGGTTCCCGCTTCCTGGTAGAACCACTGGTCTTGGGGGAGGTTGATACTGAACGTTCCGTCGCCCAAGTCCTGCCAGCCGAAGAACCCGTCGTACGGGGTCAACTCGTCGTACTGGTACAGAAGCTCGCCCGGGTGACTCTCATCTTCGGGGGTGGCCGGAACATCGGTCCAGAACTTGATCCGGAAGCCGACGATGTACTGGTTCCCGTAGTAGGACCAGCCGGCGAAGTGCACATCGTTGATGTAGCCGCTGTCGGTGCACATGAAGTCGTCGGCGGTCGTCGAGTACACGGGCGTGTCGTTGTTGATGGTGCTATGGCCACCGTAGGTGTCGATCGCGCCCATCTGGTCCCAGAGGATAGGGTCGCCCCAGTCGGCCACTGCGGTACCAACGAGCAGGCCGGCCACGGCAAACAGTGCAGTAATGCGCATGAGTGACTCCTCCTTTCGTTTCTCCGCGAACATCGCGCCGGGCGACCGTCGTCGCCCAATTGGACGCCTATTCGCACCGATCATTCACGGAGCCGTAGAAGGCGAGCAGATGCACGCGGCACCCAACTCCGGGATTGCGATATCAGATCGGCCCAGAACGCCGGACTGGGTATGCACTGCCGCCTCCGATTGACTCCTTACCCTCGCTTAATGAGAACCCAGCGTAAGTTAGAAGTGGCCTCTGCCGCTCCACAATCTGTTGTTTCACCCTCACATTAACCACTGTCAGCATAATCCTCATTGACAGTGTCTGCAAGACAATTCGGCGGCGGCGAGGGCGTGGCTGTGGTCGGCGGCGAAGCGACGACATCGGACGTAGGCAAGATTCAATTCCGTTCATCCCCTGCGCAGCCGACAGTGACTCTGCCCAAGCCGACCTCACTATTCGGAGGGGTTTCTCCGATATGGCCGGAAGTATGTTTTTATCGGACGTTCATTCTCGTCGACGCTAGCGGGACGGCGTTCTCGCGGCCGCCGCCGTCGGCACCCGAACGCCAAACACCCGCCGCGCCCGCGTTGACAACGCGGACTACTTCGGGTCAATTTGTCGGTCTCAGTTTCGTCGACGGGCAGCGGGCGGTGCATGTTTGAGCCGCTACGGGGTGGGCGAGCCGTCGGCAGATCGGTTTGCAAGGCAGGGCACGGCAAGTAATCCACCTCGGCCACTTCGGTGCGCCTGGCGCCGGCGCTCTCGCCGCGAGCACACACCACCTTTCAAAGGAGACTCGTAGTGATCAAGTTCGGCACCGGGAACCTGCGGATCCCAAGATTTGAGAAGCCGGTCTACGTAGTGGCCGGCGGGATGACCGATTTCCGGAAAAAGTATCCCGAGAAGAACACCAGCGAGCTCTGTACGACGGCCCTGCGTATGGCCGTCGAGGAGAACGACCTCAAGGTCGATCCCGAGCAATTCCGCCGGATGGTCAACTGGTGCGTTTACTCGCAGTTCGCCGACCACTTCGGCGACCAACTGCTGGCGGCGGCCAAGATCCACGACTATCTCGGCTTCGACCCGCTGGGCAACATCGAGGTGAAGACGGGCGGGGCGACGGGCGGTTCGTCGGTGCTGGCCGCGGCCCAGGCGGTGGCCTCGGGCTATGCGAACTGCGTGCCGGTGGTCGGCTGGGAGCGGATGGACGACGTCAGCACGAAGGTGGGCAACGCGTACATCGCCTCCGCGGCCTGCAAGGACTTCGAGAGCGAGCTCGGCTGGATGTACGCGGCTTACTACGCCCTCATGGCCCAGCGCTACCAGTACGAGAACCAGGTGCCGCACGAGACGCTGGCCAAGATCGCGTGCAAGAACCGCGAGTACGCCTGCTACTCGCCTTTCTCGCAGAACCCGGGCAAGTACACGATCGAAGACGTGCTGAAGAACGACATCGTCTCCGATCCGCTGACGTTCCTCGAATGCTGCGTGATGAGTGTCGGGGCGGCCGTGCTGATCCTCGCCGACGAGGAGACGGCCTTCAAGCTGACCGATAAGCCCGTCTTGCTGAAGGCCATCTGCGGCGGCTCGCACACGCTGCGCACCGCCGACCGCCGCGACATGCCCATCCTGCTGCTGCCCAACGAGACCGAGGAGACCTACAAGGGCAAGCGGCGGACCGAGTGGCCGGGCTTCAGTTCGTTCCTGGCGGCCCGCATGGCGGCCTACCTGGCCTACAACATGGCCGGCATCAAGGACCCCGTTGAGGACTTCGACCTCCTCGAGACGCACGATGCCTTCACCATCAGCGACATCCAGACCTACGAGGACATCGGCCTGCGACCCTACGGCCGCGGCCGCGAGTTCATCGAGTCCGGCGAAGCGTACTACGAGGGCAAGCTGCCGACGAACCTCTCTGGCGGTCTGATCGGCAGCATGCACGCCGTCGGGGCCACCGGCATCTTCCAGATGATCGAGGTCCTCTGGCAGTTGCAGGGCAAGTGGGCGAAGTTCCACGCCGACCCGGAGATGTGGACGCGTTTCGGCAAGAAGAAGCCGGCCGAATTCCGCGACCTGCAACTGAAGAACCCGAAGCGCGGCTGTGCGATCTCGCACGCCGGCACCGGCAGCCACGTGACCTGCGCGATTCTGGAGAAGCCGTAGTCCAAAACGACGTGCCCCGTCCGGCGGCCGCCACGAGGCGCGCCACCCGGAGCGCAGCGGCATGTTTGGAGGTTTGATTCATGGATTGGCCAACCGCAACCCTCGAAGTGCTCAACGATGAACCGCTGGTGATCAAGAACCCGAAGACCTGGCACCACAGCCACAGCTACGGTGGCTGGGGCAAGTTCTTCAAGGGGCTGCGCGAGAAGAAGATCCTCGCCACGCGTTGCACGAACCCCCAGTGCGGGGAGAAGCGGCTGTGGCTGCCCCCGCGCTGCAACTGCCCCGACTGCTGGCATGACACGGAGTGGGTCGAAGCCCCGCAGACGGGCACGGTCTACACGTTCTCGACGGTCACCTATCCCGGCGAGCTGTTCAAGCTTCCCGCCGGCACGCCGCTGATCAGCGTCGAACTCGACGGTGTCTGCACGAAGCTGATGAGCTGGCTCAAGGAAGGCAAGCCGGAGTTCGGCATGAAGATCAAGGCCGCCTTCAACACCGCCAACCCGACCAACACGATCCTGGATCTGGCCTGGGTGCCGGCGTAACCGAACGAAACACCGGCACGGCCGTTGCCGCCGCCGGTTCATGATACGTAACTGCGGCCCGGACGAGCGCACAGCGTCCGGGCCGCGTTGCATTTGGCGCAGCACACATCGTCGCGCGAGTTATTCCCCTGATTCAAAGCGAGCCAGTCGGTGAGACCTACCGCCCGGTGAGCACGTCCACGAACGGACCGACGTCGAAGTTGTTGATGGATCCGTCGCCGTTGAGGTCGGCCAATTGGTGGTCGCAACCGGGGTAGAAAGCGTAATACTCCGGGTAGTACGGGGGCGTGCCGGTCATTACCAGGACGAAAGGCGTCACGTCGAAGCCGCCGAGGTTACCGTCGCAGTTCAAGTCGCCCTGGTCCACGTGGGAGGGCTGAACCTCGAAGAAGTGCAGGCCTTCGCCGTAGTCGTTCGCCGTCAGTGTGAACCGCAGACGGGTGCTGATGTCGGACACGGGATCGGGAATGTCGAGGAAGCCGGCGGCGGGTACGTTCTGGTAGCCGCTGGCCGTTCCCGAGGACACCGAGATCTCATGCAGGCACTGGGCGAACATCGTGCCGTCCGGAGCGCGACCGTCGTAATCCGCTCGGAGGATGCCCGTGCCGGTGGGCCCCACTGCCCGCATAGTGACGCCGTTGCCGTCGAGGTCGGTGATGTTCACGGCCAGTCCGGCCCGACCGCGGGTGAGATCGGCCGGGAGCCGCGGGAACGAGTTCTGGGGCAGCGTGATCTCGAAGGTCGTTAGGCTCGTGCCGGCCTGGAGATAGAAATTGCCGCCGATCCGCGGCGCCTCGCGAATCTCCAGGCTGGCGAAGTACAGCATCGCGATCGGCACGCCGAAGTCGTCGACGATCTCGTGCTCGCCGGTGGTCCAGTGCCAGGTTCCGTTGTCCGGGTCATAGATGAGTTCATCCGCCGTGAACTCGATGGCCCCGGAGCCGGAGGCGTTGCTCGCCTCCACGCGGAAGATCATCGGCGACACTTCGGCCAGGGCGGGTGAGACAAACAGCGAAGCGGCCACTGTCAGCCACATGCAATGTCTCTTCCATGAACAAGTGATCATGGTGCGACTCCTCTCGCATCGAGGGCCCGTGGACGCCAGAACTGATCTTGCAGGCTTCCTTCCGGCCAACCGCACTCAGCCCGGTCGCGGAAAAGAAACAGCGCGCATAACCCGCGGCGGGACGAGCGCCTGATTCCCTGAAGTCCTACATGTCCGAATATATCAAGCGCAGAATTCAAGTCAAGTTAAGTCCGAGTACAACAGCGGTGCGCTTCGTGTGAACCGTAGCGCTGGATGTGTTCGATCAGGGCTTGGGTGGGCTTGGTTCGGGAAACTCGGTTCGTCCGGTAACCGGTCGCGTGCGCGAACCGGAACGGAAGCGCAGACCCGCCCAGCGCAAGCAATCGAAGTCACGCGTGCGCGCAGCCTGCGCGAGACAGACGAAAACGTCGGGGTGCAGTTCCCCTTCGAAGACATCGCGGCCGGAAACGCGCACGGTTACCGGTTGCGACCAGTCGATCATCCCCTCCGTGAACCAGATCGTCAGTTCACGCACACCTTTGCGATGCACGTTGACCTTCTGTCCGTCGATCGTGCCACGCAGTTCGGCGAGCAGGGCGCGCGCTGTTCGCAGCAGGGCGGCGCGCACGTCGTCCGGCTTGTTCGGGTCCTCGCCTTCGCGCAGCCGCACCGTCGGCAGCTTGTCTGTCCATTGCGGTCCGGTCCACACGTGGCCTTCGAGCCAGAACGTGCGCCCCTGACGAATGTCACGGAAACGGTGGGCAACCTCACGCGGTGCCGCCTCCCGCCGATGGGCGAGGAGCTTGGCGAATTCCTCCGGCGGCGGGTCGACGTCGCCATGGCCGCGATCGGGGTATTCATGTCCGATAACGGGCAGGCTCAGCTTCCGGGCGAGCTCGCAGACCTGGCGGTTCAGGCCGGCGATGCCACCCTGCGGGCTCACGGTCTGGCCGTCGGGGCCATGCACGTCGCCCGCGCCCCAGGCACACAGCACCGGCGTATGGGCGAGGTTGGGGAGAAACTGGTCCCATAATCCGTCCACCTCGAACAGGTGGAACGTGCCGGCCAGGGGCACCACGCCCGCGAATTGGTCGGCATATAGCACGCCGGCCGTCCACGCCGTGTGCCCGCCCAGCGAATAGCCCAACAGGAAGACGCAGTTGCTGTCGACGTTGACCGCTTTCTTCACCGCGTGCAGCAGCACCGGGTGCTCCACGACACACTGTACGGAGTGGATGATGTGCTCTCTGTAATTTGTCGGGGCGGCGATGACGTACTCGTCGACCTTGTCGCCGAGGACGTGCTCGACATAGGCAATGATGTGCTCGCCGCGGCCGCCGGCGCCGTGCAGGGCGTAGATCAGCGGCCAGGCGCGGTGGGGGTCGTATCCGGGCGGAATGCGCAGGACCACATCCCGGGTCTGCCCGGGCCCGATCTCGACGTGGATCGTGCGCTGGCCGGGGGAGAGGTCCTCGAACGGTACGGCCGCATGCAGCCAGCCGCTCATCTTCTCCCGGGAGAAGGCCTCGTCGGCCTCGATGCGCTGGGCGAGAGCCTCGCGTTCGTCGGCATCGGTGGTCGCGAAGAAGGCCTTGATGTCGGCCAGGATGCGGGCCTCGTCGCCGGCGGCCGGTCGCACGCCGAGCCACCCGGCCCAGGCTACCAGCAGGATGAGCAGGAAGCGTCTGTTCATGGATATGGTGCCTCCGCGGGTAGTGTAGGGCGTGCCAAACTGACCGGCGAGCCCGCTCCCGGCCGCCGGTGTTGACCGTGACGCGGCCCCCTGCGTATCATCGCCCAATTCCCTGGGGGTTGCAGTGGGCCGGTTGCTCCGGCGCGGCACGGGCGAACGGGGGGGCGCCCGGTGCGCGGATGGGTTCCCGTTTTTTGGTGGAGTGAGTGACGACATGATCGGAATCAGGCGCGAAGACAAGAGCGTGTGGGAGGGCCGGGTGCCCCTGGTGCCGGAGGATGTGCAGCGCCTGAGGGACGAGAGCGGCCTTGCCTTCCGTGTGCAGACCTCGACCACGCGGGCCTTCAAGGACGAGGAGTACCAGGCCAAGGGCATCGAGGTGGCGGATTTGCTCGGCGACTGCCCGATCATCATGGGCGTCAAGGAGATCCCGCCCGAGCGCATCGAGCCCAACAAGACGTACGTGTACTTCGCGCACGTCATCAAGGGTCAACCGGCGAACATGCCCGCGCTGCGCAAACTGCTGGAAGGCGGCTGCACGCTGATCGACTATGAGCGGATCGTGGACGAGCAGGGCCGCCGGCTGGTGTTCTTCGGCCGCTATGCGGGTCTGGCCGGCATGATCGACACGCTGTGGACCCTGGGCCAACGGCTGGCGCACGAGGGGATCGACAGCCCCTTCCAGCGCATCCAGCCGGCGCACCGGTACGACGATCTCCAGCATGTCAGGCGTGAGTTGGCGGCGGTGGCGGACGAGATCCGAGCGGGCGGGTTGCCGGCCGCGATTCGACCGCTCGTGTGCGGTTTCGCGGGCTACGGCCAGGTCTCGCAGGGGGCGCAGACCATCTACGACATGCTGCCGGTGCGTGAGGTTACGCCCGCGGAGCTGCCGAACCTCCCGCCCACCGCGGACGTCTGCTACAAGGTCGTGTTCCGCGAGGAGCATCTGGTTCGGCGGATGGACACGTCGGGACCGTTTGTGCTCCAGGAGTACTACGAGCATCCAGACCGCTACGCCGGGGCGTTCTTCACCCACGCGCCGTACCTGACGCTCCTGGTTAATTGCATTTATTGGGAGCCGAAATACCCTCGTTTGATTGACCGGGAGCAGTTCCGGTCGCTCTACGGCGGCGGTCAGCCCCGGCTGCGCGTCATCGGCGACATCTCCTGCGACATCGACGGGTCCCTTGAATGTACTACACGGTCGACCGACCCGGAGAATCCGGTGTTCGTGTACGACCCGCAGACGGGCAAAACCCTCGATGGCGTTGCGGGAAACGGCCCGGTCGTTCTGGCCGTGGACTTCCTGCCGTGCGAGTTGCCGGTCGATGCGTCGCGGTACTTCAGCCGAACGCTGAGCCCGTTTGTGGCCGGTCTGGCTAAAGCAGACTATTCCCGGACGCTGGCGGAGAGCGGGCTGCCGGAGGAGCTGAAGCGGGCGACGATCGTGTGGCGGGGAGCGCTGACGGAGCCTTACCGCTCTTTGGAACAGCACTTGCAAGCGAAGGCGTAGGCGCGGTGAGCAGCCGTGGGCTGCGTCGCGGGTGACTTGGAGAAGAGACTCTTGCCGGGCAGGCCGGCCTCCAGGAGGTTGATTCGATGAAGAAGGTGTTGGTGTTGGGCGCCGGGCTCGTTTCGCGTCCGCTGGTGCGGTATCTGCTGGATCAACCGGACTTTGAGCTTACCGTGGCCAGCCGCACGGTCAGCAAGGCGGATGCGCTGGTTGCCGGACACCCGCGGGGCAAGACCACGCAGTTGTTGGCGAAGGACACCGCCAAGCTCGAGCAGCTCATCAGCGAGCACGACCTGGCGATCAGCCTGCTGCCGGCTCCGCTGCATCCGGTCGTGGCCGAGCTGTGCATTCGTCACAAGAAACACATGGTGACCACGTCGTACGTGAGCGAGAAGATGCGCTCCTTCGACGAAGCTGCCCGCAAGGCCGATGTCATGATCCTCAACGAGATCGGCGTCGACCCCGGCATCGACCACATGTCGGCCATGCGCATCATCCACGACGTGGAGAAGCGCGGTGGCAAGGTGGTGAGCTTCAAGTCGTACTGCGGCGGATTGCCCGCCCCCGAGGCGAACGACAATCCGTGGGGCTACAAGTTCTCCTGGAGCCCGCGGGCCGTCTGCACCGCCGGCAAGAACAATGCTCGTTTCCGCGAGGATGGCAAGCAGGTCGACATCCCGGGGCCGGAGCTGTTCACGTGCCATCATCCGTTACAGGTGGACGGTGTGGGCGAGCTCGAAGGCTACCCGAACCGCGATTCGCTCGGCTACATCGATGTCTACGGGCTCGAGGGCATCGACACGATGTTCCGCGGCACGCTCCGCTACGCCGGCTGGTGTGTGTGTCTGAAGGCCATCGTCGATCTGGGCATGCTCGACGAGACGCCAGTGACCTACCCGGCGGGCATGACCTTTGCCCAGTGGACCGCCGGCCTGATCAAGGCTTCGTCGGCGGATAACATCCGCCAGAAGGTCGCCGAGCGGCTGAAGATGGACCCGAAGCACAACGCCTTCGACCGCATGGAGTGGCTCGGTCTGTTCTCGAACGACCCGATCACCCCGACCGGCGAAGAGACGACGGCGCTGGACATCCTCGCCAACCGCATGAACACGAAGATGCCCTACAAGCCCGGCGAGCGTGACATGATCGTCCTGGTGCACCGCTTCATGGCCCGCTTCCCCGGCGGCAAGGAAGAGCGCATCAGTTCGACGCTGATCGACTACGGCCATCCGAACGGTGACAGCTCGATGGCCCGCACGGTCAGCCTGCCGGCCGCCGTCGGGACGAAGCTGATCCTCACGGGCGTCATCAAGGACATCGGCGTGCACGTGCCGGTCAAGCCTGAGATCTACAACCCGGTGCTCGACGAGCTGGAGACGATGGACATCCGCTGCGTCGAGGAGACGAAGCCGGCGTAAGACGCCGCAACCGGCGGCAACGACGGAATATCGACGACGGCCGGCGCCGCGCCACCAGCGGCGCCGGCCGTTTGCTCGCGCCGGAGGAGGGAGGCGAGGGCAGACGACGAGGCGGCTGGCCCCAGGCGGTCTGCTCGGGTAGGGTGCCAGCCGGCAGCTTGATTCATCGTGATGACGCGCGGCAGGAGGCGGACGATGGTTCAGTGCGCGGGCGCAAGAGTGGCGGGCGTGTTGGCGGCGTTGGCGTCGGTGGCGGCGGTTGGATCGGCTGCGGCCGGTTCGCCTGTGGCCCTGGTGTTCGAGACCGCCGACAAGTGGACACACGCGACGGGAGCGGTGGAGGCGTTGACCGCGGCCGGATTCGAGGTGCGACCCTGGTCGCCGGACAGCACGTTCGACGGCGTGAACCTGCTGGTCTTCGGCAGTTTCGCCAGCGAGTCGCCCGAATACGCCCGCCTGGCCCGGGACAAGCGGACGGAGCTGCTGGCGTTTATAGAGCGCGGCGGTGTGCTGCTGCACATGACGCAGGCCGATCAAACCGAAGAAGCGCCGCTGTTCCTGCCGGACGGGGTGATCGCCCGGCGCGGCGACGCCGATCTGGACGCGTTGATCGTGCTGGATGGGCAGCACCCGTTGCTGAGCGGCCTGCCCACGGAAAAGACCGGCGACCAGGCCGAGATCCGTTTGCCGAAGCACTTGTCGCGCCCGCCGAACTGGGAGAGCTTCGAAGAGCAGCGGGGATTCCATGTGTTGCTCGCGTCCGACACGCACCGGCACCACGCGGCCCTGCTGGAAGCGGCATTGGGCAAGGGCCGGCTGGTGCTGACGTCGCTGTTCCTGGACAAGCGGCTCGGGGCCGCGGGTGAACCCATCGGCGAGCCGGCGTTTCGGCAGGCGTCGGACCGGTTCTTCGCGAATCTGCGGATGTACGTCGAGGCGGTCGCCGCCGGCCGGGCGCCCCACGTGACGGCCAGTGAGCCCTACGGCCCACCGCCGCCGCTGCCGTTCGTGGAGGGCTCGTTCACGATCGTGGCGCTGCCGGACACACAGGTCTACGCGGAGAGCTATCCCGACCTGTTCGAGGCGCAGACGCGCTGGATCGTCGAGAACCGCACAGCCCGCAACATCGTCTTCGTCGTCCAGCTCGGCGACGTCACCAACCGCAACACGCGCGAGCAATGGGAGAACGCCCGCCGGGCGATAAGCCGGCTCGACGGTCACGTCCCCTACGCCATCGCCCCGGGTAACCACGACTGCGGCCCTGGCGGCGGCATGCAGAACCGCGAGACGCTCCTCAACGAGTACTTCCCGCCCGAGACGTTCGCGAAGCAACCGACGTTCGGCGGCCTGTACGAACCGGGGCACCTGGAGAACACGTATCACCTGTTCAGCGCCGGCGGGCGCGAGTGGATCGTCGTCGCCCTCGAGTTCGGCCCGCGCGACCCCGTTGTCGAATGGGCCGACCGCGTCCTGCGCGAACATGCCGACCGCGTGGCCATCATCATCACGCACGCGTACATGTACTACGACGACACGCGGTACGACCACGTACGGCACCCGGAACAGAAGTGGAGCCCATACGCGTCTCCGTCGGCCAAACTCCCCGGCGGAACGAACGACGGCGAGGAGTTGTGGCGCAAGCTCGTCGCCACCCGCGACAACGTCGCCTTCGTGTTGTCCGGACATGTCCTCAACGATGGGGCCGGCCGCCTCAGCAGCCCGACGCCCCAGGGCAACGTCGTCCACCAGATTCTCGCGAATTACCAGATGCGGACACGCGGCGGCGAGGGGTACCTGCGCCTGATCGAGTTCCTCCCCGACGGGCGAACGGTGCAGGTGAAGACCTACTCGCCGGACCTGGACCGTTACCTGACGGACGAGCAGCAGCAGTTCCGGCTGGAGCTGACGCCGCCGTTGCATGCCCCGCCGGCCACGGCCGCCGGGGCGAATGGCGGGTTGCCGGCCTCGGCGGCCGGGGGATAATGACCGGCGCCATGTTCCGCGGTTTCCGGCACACTCTGTTCCTGCTGCTGCAACTGGGCATCGTGCTCAGCGCGGCCGTGGCGTGGCTGGTGCAGCCATCGGCGTGGCAAGCCATCGCGATCTGCACCGCCGGCGGCATGGTCGTCGTCTGGATCTGCGAACGCCTCGCCCGGCGATGGCTACGGGCCACCGTCGGCCGGCTGCGGCGCGTGGCCGACGACATCAGCCACGGCCGCCCGGCACCAACGCTCGCCACTCAGCCCGGCGACGATCTGTACAAGCTCGCCGGCGCGATCAACCTGCTCGCCGCCCGGCTCGAAGAAGCCACCGCCGAAGAGAAGCGCCTCCAAGAGCAACTGCGCCGCACAGAGCGTCTCGCCTTCCTCGGCGAGCTCGCCGCCACCGTCGCCCACGAAATCAACAACCCGCTCGACGGCATCCAGAGCTGCGCCCGCATTCTGCGGCGTTCGCTCGACGACCCGCCACGAGCGGCACAGATGCTCGACCTCATCGACAGCGGTCTCGGCCGGATCGACCTCATCGTTCGCCGGCTGTTGACGCTGGCCCGTCAGCACGTCATCCGGCCGGTGGAGACGCGCGTCGCGGACGTGCTCGAATCGGCCCTGACGGCGGCGGCGAACCGGATCGAGATGCGCGGGATCCGGGTCGTCCGGCAATTCGAAGCCGGTCCCGACCGCGTGCTCGCCGACCCACAGCTTCTGGAACAGGTGTTCGTTAACCTGTTCCTCAACGCCGCGGACAGCATGGAAGCCGACGGCGAATTGTCGATCACGCTGCGGCGGGTGAGCGGGGCGGTGGAGGATCTGGCGGAGGGGCAGGGGCCGGTGCTGGTGGTGGAGGTGCGGGATACGGGCGCGGGCATCCCGGCCGACGTGCTGCCGCACATCTTCGAGCCTTTCTATACGACGAAGATGGGCGGAAAGGGCACCGGCCTGGGCCTGCCGATCGCCGCCCGCATCGTCGACGCCCACCGCGGGGCGATCGACGTCGAGTCCGAGTCCGGCCGGGGCACCGTGTTCACCGTCCGGCTGCCGGCGCTACGGCGGGGCGGTCGGCCGGCCGACGAGAGCCGCTCGGCGGTGCCGCAAGCGAGCCCGCCCCCGACCGAATCCCTCCCCAGCAGCGTCCGCGATTGAATATCGTCGCCGGCCAGGCCGTCCGTACCGCGGGACCGGCCCGGCTGAGCGCGGCCTCCGGGCGGGCCCCGGCCCTGCGGGATTATCGGGATCGGCCCGGATCGGGCCCTTCGATATCGCGGGTGCCAACGTTGCCGGCCAGGCCGTGTCCATAGCAGTGAACAGGTGACCGTGTGAAGATTCACCGCTCGACGGAGCCGACGCCCAGTGACGCGGAACTGGTTCGGAGCACTTGCGCCGGCGACCGCACCGCGTTCGACCAGTTGATCGAACGCTACCAGCGGCAGGCGACGGCGGTGGCCTACCGGCTGCTGGGCAATCTGCATGACGCGTTGGAGGTGTGCCAGGACGCCTTCCTGCGAGCCTATCGCAACCTGGGCACCCTGGAAGATGAAAGGCGGTTCGGGCCGTGGCTGTTACGCATCGTGACCAACCTGTCGCTGAACTTCCGGCGGGCCCGAGCGGCCGGCGGGCGGCGGGTGTCGTTCGAGGACTGCATCCTCGACGACGGACGGCCACGTGCGGAGCTGCTGGCGGACAGCCCGAACTCGGACGAGCGGCCCGGAGCGAAGACGGCCGCCGACGAGCTTTCGACGTTCCTGCACGAGGCCATCGCCGAGCTGCCCGAGAAGCAGCGTATGGCGCTGGTCCTCTTCAGCATCGAGCAATTGCCGCAGAAGGAAGTCGCGGAGATCATGGACTGCGGCGTCGAAGCGGTGAAATGGCACGTGTTTCAGGCACGCCGGAAGCTGCGCGAGCGGCTGGCGGCGTCTTTCGAGGGTTTCTGCACAGGCGGCGGACGGACTGAATGAACCGCGAGGCGTTTGAACAACTCGTGAACGCGTGGCTGGACGAGCCGGAGCGCGACGATCTGCTCCGCCAGATCGAAGCCGCCGAGCGCGAGGAGCCACCACTGGCGGTGATTCGGATCCAGCTTCGGTTGGTGGAGCTGCACGTGAGCCGCCTGCGCGACGTCGAGCTCCCGATCGCCTGGGACCGTCAACGCCGGCGCGTGGCCGAAGCGGTGGCGTCGGCGGACGACGCCACGGGTGCGGACGCTCGTCTCGACGCCGAGTTGCTGACGCTGCCGGGCGTCGCCGACCGGGTGAACTGGACGGTGTTGCGCCAGCGGATCAGCGCGGCGGTCGCCGACACCGCGTCCGTTCGGCGGGTGCGGCCGTTGTGGCGCGTGGCGGCAGCGGCGGGGGTGCTGGCGACGGCTGCCGGCTTGCTGGGGTTGTTGTTGACTTTCCCGCCGACGCCGGTTGTGGCGCCGCGTGGCATCGTCAGTGTGACGGTGCTGGCGCAGATGCCGGCAACGGATAAGGCTGCGGGGGTTGTCCGGGTGCAGGTCATGGAAGACGCCGGCGCGCCGAAAGTGTCGCCGGTCGTGGAGCCGACGGAATCCGCTCCCGAAGCGTTCTTCATGCTTTCGCCGCCGAAAGGGATGCTGGCGCTGGCGCCGGCGGAAGGATCAAGCGCTCACTAGAGGTGCCTCTCATGCACAGCTCTTCACGAAACGGCTGCTTGCTGACGATTGCGGCGGTGGTGTCGCTCATGCTGGCCGGGGGGCCGGCAGCCGGAGCGCAGGATCTGCGCGACTTGGTCGAAGAGGTGCTGGACCAGCACATCGACACGATCAAGATCGAAGAAACGCCACTGCCGGAAGCCCTGGGCAAGCTCGGCGACGAGACCGGCCTGAGCTTCATCATCGAGCAGGCGAGCGTGGACTGGATGCCGTACGGGGCGAACACGCGGGTGTCGATCGACATGCGGGGCGTGTCCGTGCGGCAGGGGCTGGAGCGGACGCTGGCCGGACTCGGGCTGGCCGCGCGCGTCGAAGCGGACAAGATCGTGATCGTGCCGGGGCCCGCGCTGGAACGGCTCGGTCGGCGGCTGACGATTGACGAAGTGCGCCTGCTGGGGCAGTTGGCGGAGACGCGATGGGCTGATCTGCCGGCGGAGTCGCGGACTGTGCGGACTGATGGGAAGACGCCCACGCCGGACAAGATTGAAACGGCGGTCGCGGGTGCGGCGGGGGCCAACGCTGCGGTGCAGCTCGAACGAGCCGGTGAGCAGGGCGGTTGGCGCTGGGTGCCGGAAGAGGGGCACATCCTGGTGTACAGCCAGGCGAGCGACATCGAACGGCGGCTGGCCCGCACGGTCGATCTGTCCTACGAGGGCGTGCCGCTGGACGAGGTGCTGCTCGATCTCGGGCAACTGGCCGGCGTGACCATGCGCTTCGAGCCGGGCGTGCTCGTGCAGATTCAGGCGCATGAGCGGCTGGTCAACCTGATCCACCACGGGACGACCGTGCGGCAGACGCTCGAACTGCTGTGCGGGTCGGCGGGGACGACGTACCAAATCGCCGACGGCGGCGTGCTGATCGGGCTGGCGGCGGGGAAGGCAACGCCCGGACCGGCGCCGCAGGGGCGCGTGGTGGCCATACTGCGCGTGCCGGTGGGCGACGATGGCACGTGCGTCGAGTTCCCCTTCTACGAGGACAATCTGCCGCCGGAGTTCTCGAAGCTGCTCGAACAGAAGCTGCCGGTCGTGCTCGATGAATTGCGGGCCAGGCAGGGGCAATAGGCGACAGCGCGGGGGGACATCGGGCGGCAGGCAGGGGGGATCCGTGGTGCCCAACTGCGCGGGGGCGCTGTATACTCCCGGCCGTCGCCGGCGGCGTGGCGCCGGTGTCGGATTCCCCGATTTACCAGCATGGCCGGCAGTGGCCACAGGGAGTGTGCAGAGATGGCAGTGGATCTTCGCGGGCGGAACCTCCTGTCGATGAAGGACCTCACGGGCGAGGAGATCGAGGCGATACTGGCCCGGGCGGCGGAGCTGAAGGCCGACCGCGCCAAGGTCTTCCGGGAGGCACCGCTGGCGGGCAAGACGCTGGCCATGATTTTCCAGAAGCCGTCGCTGCGGACGCGCGTGTCGTTCGAGGCCGGCATGACCAATCTCGGCGGGCACGCCATCTACCTCGCCCCGTCGGACATCAAGCTCGGCCAGCGCGAGACGACCGAGGACATCGCCCTGGTGCTGTCGCGCTACGCCGACGTTATCATGGCCCGAGTGTTCGGCCACAACATCGTCGAGGACCTGGCGAAGTACGCCACGGTGCCGGTGATCAACGGGCTGAGCGACTTCGAGCATCCGTGCCAGATTCTGGCGGACCTGCTGACCATCAAGGAACGCAAGGGCAAGCTGCGCGGGCTGAGCGCGACATACATCGGCGACGGGAACAACGTGGCGCATTCGCTCATGTACGGGGCGGCGCTCGTCGGCATGAGCATGACGATCACCACGCCGCCGGGCTTCGAGCCGAGCGAGAAGGTGCTGAAGGAGTCGCAGGAGATCGGCGGCAAGACCGGAGCCCGCGTTCGCGTGGTCAACGACATCAAGGAAGGCGTCGCCGGCACGGACGTGCTGTACACGGACGTCTGGGCGTCGATGGGGCAGGAAGACCAGGCGGCCGAACGGCGGAACAAGTTCGAGGGGTACCAGATCAACTGCGAACTGCTGAGCCTGGCCAACAAGGGCGCGGTCATTCTGCACTGCCTGCCGGCACACTACGGCGAAGAGATCGACTACGAGGCGTCGCGCACGCCGAACTCGGCGATCTTCGATCAGGCAGAGAATCGCATGCACGCCCAAAATGGGTTGTTGGTGATGGTGGCTCGCGGGTAGCAGATACGGGCGTTCGAGCTTGTGAAACAACCTTGGGTGGGTCGGGCGTCCCGCCCGAAAACTTCAGAGGGCGAAGAGACAGTGGCGCCCCGCAGGCGGAGTCTCTTCGCCCGGAGGGCGCACGGTCGTAGCCAGGGACTTCAGTCCCTGGAGCGTTCGAGACCCACACTCCTCCTTTTCCCTTGTCCCCTTTTCCCTACGACCGCAAGGGTCGCTGAACATGGAGCCCGCCGGATCTTATCCATGAGGGAGTTCACGCGTAGTAAACGGGGGCTAATTCAGACAGAAGTGAGAAATCTCCCACGACAGGTCAAATGCCTGCTCGTAGTAAATGAGGATCATTGCACGATCGATCACGTAGCTGAACGCACCGCCAGTCAGAACGCAGAACGGAGGTAAGACAATGTAGGCCGCAATCCAAGAGGCGCGAATAAAGACCCTGGACCGATCGGCAGCGAGGCAACGGCCGACGATGACGACCGGTAACACGTAGGCGACTACCTTCAACAACAACCAGCACGCTCGCCTGACGGTGATACCGGTCATGGGTGCAGCGAGAGAAGCCATGGCGACGGCCAGGGCGAGACACCAGACGATCGGGACCACGGCCCAAGCAGCTCGCCCTGTCGCGAGCAGCGCGCTCTTCCGGGCAGCACTCTCTTTGTAGGTGCACAGTCTCTCCGCACGGGATAGCCGAGTCCAGAGGGACGCGAAGAGCAGAGAGATACACCACACAACCGGTGGTATCAGCACCAGATCAATTATGTGACCGCACAGGAGCGGCAGCGCGCGCCAACGGCTAAGCCAGTGAAAACCACCGCCATGATGAGCGTCGCAAGGCCAATTGTCCGGAGGCTCGAGGACGAACTCGTGCGTGCGCGGGTCGAGTGGTGCTGAAACGTTGTTCCCCGAGATGTCGAAGTCATTCAGATACAGGGTGGAGGAGTATTGTCCTTCTGGCCAGTGACCGTAGCTTGTGGGACCGTAGCTTACGAATCTCAACGGGCTCATGAGCAACAAAACGGCTGCCACGAGAGGACCGATGAGAAGCCATCGCCTTCCCCGCTTGCGTTGTGCCCGGAAGAACCGTGAATCGTATCCAGCGGTCCAGAAGGCACGTGGCATCGGCCGCCAAACACAGATCGCGGCCAGCAGCAAGGACAACGGGGCCCGAAGCACACTACGTGCGGTGCGGCGCTGCTCTTGCTGATCACTTGTTCCGCACTCTGGGCACGTTTGGGTTGGCGCGGTGAGCGTATACCCACACTTATAACAAGTGCGAAACACTGGAAGCGCGCTTGTTGCGCCAGAGGACGATCTCTGCATGCGTGAGCGAATATGCGATAAGCGTACGTCGCCAGACGTACTGGGCCGGCGGTCCATCATATCCTCGGTTGTGCCATGGACTGCGAGGCACCGCTGCGCCGACGCGCTGTGCGCCACCGACGGGCGATCGCACATGCCAGGGGCAATCCAACGGCCACGAAGATCGGGGACCCCATTGGGGATCCATACCACATACACGTTGCATCGCGCGCCTCACCGGTGACATTGTCTTTGCATTGGCATTCGCCCCCACACTGTTCTGCCGGTTTGGCGTTACATGGGCTGCTCCGACCAGGATCGCCTTCGCTGAACTCCTTTTCGCCCTCGCAGCAAACGCACCTACAGCTCAAGCCGCTGGGGCCGGCGCGGTGAGCGAGGTTTGAGGCGCAGTACGCATGAACGTCCATGCCATCATGATAACCATCGACAGCCGCGAGGTGTCGTGATAACGGGTCTCGCTGAACAAAGCGCTCCGGAACGTACTCGCGCCGCCGAGTACCGTGAACGCGCTCGAAGAAAAGAGGGTATTCGGCTTCCTTAGTGCCGACAAAGTAGAATGTTCGTTTTTGTTGTCCCCTCTTGCGCCCCGCGGACAGCGGGTGCGAGCGGCTAGCGCGAGGTGCCCGGCGTGGTGTCGCGCGTGGCCAGCAGGTAGAAGAAGAACGCCGCTCCGATGATGTTGGTCAGCACGCCTACCGGGAATTCGAACCCGACCGGCCGCTGATGGACGACGGAGAGGGCGACGCGGCCCAGGCCGTCACAGGTGGCGAGGAAGGCTGCGCCGCCGAGTGCGGCTGCGCCCAGTAGCGGCAGCGTACGCACGCCGAACAGCGCCCGGGCGATGTGTGGGACCATCAAACCCACGAAGCCGATCGGTCCGCAGTTGGCGACAATCACCGCCGTCAGCAGGCTGACCAGCGTGAAGCAGCCCCAGATCGTGCGGCCGACGTGGACGCCGCGGGCGGCGGCGAGGTCCGGCCCCAGCCAGAGCAAGTCGATCGCCCGGTGCGAGTAGACGGCGAACGCCAGCAGCAGTGCGAGCACGACCGCGATCTCGATGTTCGCCGCGGGTCGGTACACGCCGAGCGAGCCCATCAGCCAGACGATGATCTCGTTGGTGACGGTGCGGTCGGCGAGGAAGCTCACCAGCAGAATGCCGGCTGAACTCGTATACGACACGCAGACGCCGGCGAGCAGCAGCCGCGTCATGTCCTGCCCGCCGCGCAGCCGGGCCATAAGGTACACGAGGCTCATCGCGGCGATGGCTCCGGCCAGCGCCAGGATCAGCCGCACCGGAAACCAGCCGACATAGCCCGACAGGCCGGCGAAGAAACCGATCGCCGCCGCCAGCGACGCGCCGCTGGCTACGCCGAGCGTGTACGGTTCGGCGAGCGGGTTGCGGAACAGGGCCTGGAAGATGACGCCGCTCACCGCGAGGCCGGCGCCGGCCAGCGCTGCCAGGCACGTCCGCGGCACGCGCAGGTGCCAGAAGGGGGCCTGGAAGTCGATCGGGAACAGCTCACCCCAGGTGGGTACGGTCGGTCCCAGCAACGTTGAGCCGAGGATCAGCACCAAGGCCGCCGCGCCGAGCACGAGAAAGCGGGCCGGCAGCGAGCGGGGGCTGGGCATGGTCACGGCTCGCGGGGCGGATTCTCTTCGGCGTCGTAGCGGTAGAAGTGACGGGCGACGTAGTAGGCCGTTTCGCGGGCGAGCTTGGCGGTTTCGCGGTCGATGAGCTCGGCGGTCTCCGGCTCGAAGGGTTGACGGTGGTGCGTGACCTGCCGGCCGTCGGGTTCAGCGTCGCGATCGGGCCAGAGGCGGGCGTGGACGGTCGGTTCGTTTACGCCGATGACCTTGAGCGTCAGCGTGGCCTCGGGGGCGAGCACGGCCTGGTTGGCGTTAGGCAGCGCCTGGAGGTCCAGGATACGGATGCAGAGCACCTGGTCGGCCTTGAGGGCGCTGCCGGTGCGCTGGATGCTCCACGAGGAGAAGTCGCTGTTCTTCTGCCGCAGGGCGGTGACGTCGTCGTAGGGGACGATGCGGCTGGGGACCTTGTTGGTCCGCAGCAGGTCGGAGAGCTGCTTGTGCAGGTTGAGATCAAAGACGGGGTTCATCTGGGCCGGCCGGGCGTAGTCGATCAGGATGGCCAGTTGGCCTTCGGTGAACTTGAATTCCGGGTCCTGCCACTGGCGCGGTGCGAAGAGCACCCCCAGAGCGGCGACCATCTTGCAGCCGGCCAGCGGGGCGGCGGCGGCCATCAGAAGCAGCAGCAACAGGCGCGCGGGTCGCCTCATGCTATTTCACCGTTTCCTGGCGTTCGTAGAATCGGCCGGCAAGCTGGGCTGCGAAGGCCTGCATGGTCGCTCGTCGGATGGACTGGTCGTCGGTGCCGTACTGGCCGACGGAATCGGGCGGGTAGGCGACCTCGATCGTGGTCTTGTAGGCCGGCTGGGACGCGGTGTAGGCGGCGTCGAAGACCTTGACGTTGGCGCTCATGTGGCCGCGGTAGAGGTGCGGACTGTCCGGCTCACGCGTCGTGTATTGCGTCAGCTCGATGAGCATCACGCGGTCGGCCCCGAAGCGCTGCCCGATCTTCGCGGGGTCTTCCTTGTCCCAGTTCGGGTTGTGGTCCTGGTACTCGACGACCTGGCGGTTGGGCACGAAGGTGGCTCCGTGAACCGTCTCCTCCATGGCCACGCGCACATGCTCCGACACGTCGAGCTGCACCCAGCGGTACTCGAACATCGTGTAGGGCTCGGCCCAGACCAGGATGCAGACTTTCTTGTCGGTGAGATAGGGGTACTCGGCCGGCACCTTCTTCGTGGGCTCCTGGCCCCAGAGCAGGACGGCGCCGCGGAAGAAGGCGCAGCCGGTCAGGGCCGACAGCAGCACGCCGAGCAGGGCGGCTCGCAGCAAGGGAGATCGGCTGTACGCAGACACACGCAGCACGGCAGGCTCCTCAACGGGTCCGGGGCGCACGATAGCACTTCGGCGCAGATTTGTATAGCGGCGGGCCGCGCAGCCGCGTGCCGGCCGTACAATCTGTCGCGCCGGCGGGGCGCGGGCGCGACCCGGTGTACGGCCGGCGCAGGAGCCGCTCGTGGAAGCGCAGCGTGACGGAGTCGGCGGACGGTTCGCGGTGCTCTGCCCGCACTGCGATCGGGCCGTGCGCGCGCAGCCGGGCTGGGCGGGACAGGAAGCACAATGCCCGCACTGCCGCGGCGTGTTTCGCGTGCCCGCGGAGCTGTCCGAGGAGCACCCGGTGCTCGGCGAACGGCCGAAGGCGGGGCCGCGTTATCGGTTCAACTTCGGCTGTCCGCGCTGCGGGACGCTGCTCGAAGCGCACACCGGTCGCTGCGGCGAAGCGGGAACCTGTCCGACCTGCGACGCTCGGCTGATTGTGCCCGGCCTCGATGAACGCACGCACATGCCGCTGCCCGCGAAGCTGCTGAACGTCGACGCCCAGGATCCCACGCCGCTGCACGCCTATGCGGCCAGTGGCGAGCAGGCGCCGCGGATCCAGCGACTGCCCGACGGCCGGCAGGTCATCATCTGCCCGCGCTGCGGCACGCAGTCCGAGATGGACGCGGATAGCTGCGAACGGTGCGGAGCGCCGTACACGCTGGAGGCGGCGCCGGCCGTCGGTGGGGCCCGGGCGCCGTGGGATGCCGAGTCGCTGGTGCTGGGTATCGTGTCGCTGCCGCTGTTCTTCTGGTTCGTGCCCGGCATCCTGGCGATCGTCATGGGCGCGCTGAGCCTGCGGGGAGGCATGCGGCGGCGCGGCGCGATCATGCCCATGATCGGCGTGGTGCTGGGGGCGATCTCAGTGGTCGGGGGGCTGATCTGGTTGGTGATCGGCTGAGTTGCGACGGCGGCTACGGCTGCTGCGCGACCATCTCCAGCGCGTCGGTCGGCGGGAGCCACACGTTGGCGAGGAAGTGCTCGAGGTAGTAGATGTACGAGTCCGTGCTGAAGAACTGGGAGCTGGCGTGGCCCAACTCCGGGAAGCGGACGATCTGCTTCGGGCCGGCGGCGCGGTTGAACAGCAGCTCCACCGAGTCCGCCGTCGCGATCGGGTCCTGCTCGTGCAGGTAGATCAGCAGCGGCTGGTCCAGCCACTGGATCAGCTCGTCGCTCAGCAGGTCCACGTTCAACTGCCCGGTGATCCACTCTGTCTTGCCGGCGACGACGAAGCCGAAACGCTCGATCTGCGCGCCGAGCGCCACGGGTGAATCGAGCACGACGGCGTTGACCGCGTCCGGACGTTCAACCGCCACGGTCACCGACGGGATGCTGCCCAGTGACATGCCGAACAGCGTGACCTGCGAACGGCCGGTCCGGGAGCGTGCCCAGTCCAGGACCGTTTCCAGATCCCGCCGCAACGTATCCAGCGACGGCTCGCCGCCGCTCTCGCCAAAGCCCTCGTAGTCGTACATGACCGCCGACCAGCCGTTGTCGGTGAGGATCTGGGCGGAGAACAGATAGCACTCCATCGGTCCGGTATTGCCGCAAGAGACGACGACCAGACCGCGGTCGAGCTTGGCGGGGAGGTACCACGTGCGGAGGGAGATGCCGTCATCGACGGGGAGCCAGTACTCCTCATACTCCATGCCGATGTCGGCGGGGTTGTCGGCGAGCTCCATGCCGCTGAGCTGGAACCGCTCCCGGAGGTCCGCACAGGTGTATTCGGGGTGCAGGATGAGGCGCGAGAGGCCGAAGTTGACCTCCCCCGGGTCCCAGGGGCCGCCGATGATGCAGCCCATGGGCAGCAGTATGGTGGCGGAGCAGATTGCGATCGCCGAGATCAGAAGCGGTTTGCGCATGCTTTGGCTTCGTATCCATCCGGTGCCGGCGGTGCGGCGCCTCCGCAGGCATCTTAGGGCGCACCAAATGGGGTCTACGGGTATATCGTTCCGCGGCGGGACCCGCTGGAGCGGTTTGGAGGTGGCGGGAGCGCGCACGGTCAACCGCGTGCGCGGTCTGTCCGAGCCCCGACCGGTAGGGAGGGGACAGGTCGCGGCGCGCGCAGACAACCCCTCGCTGCCGCTCGGGGCTCGGATTGACGGACGGACGAACGGCTAGACGGGGCCGAACGCTTGGAGGGCCCGCAGAATCGCGAAGATGATGGCTCCGAAAGCGACCCAGAACATCGGATATTCCTCCGGCGAAAGCTGAAATCGTTCTCGTTACGACGGCCCGCCGCGTCGCGCTGCGCACAATCGCCGGTGTCCGCACGCGTCGCGAAACGGGTTGTCTTTCTTATCGGTCGGGCGCGGGCGAAAACCTGTGCCAGCGTAGCCACGAGCCTTGAGCGGGATGGGGCTTACTTGGCGGACATGGGCTGTGGGGGATTCAGTTGGAGCATGCGGTCGAGGGCGACCACCGCCCAGCGGCGGGTTTCGTCGTCGACGGTGATGCGGTTGACCGGTTCGCCGGCGACGATGCGGTCGAGCACCCAGCACAGGTGCTTCAGATCGATGCGGTACATCGTCGTGCAGAGGCACTGGATGCCGGCGAGCGAGCGCACCGTTTTGTCCGGCATGCGGGTCAGGCGATTGACGAGGTGGACCTCGGTGCCGACCGCCCAGTGCGTGCCGGCGGGGGCGTCGCTGACGGTCTTGATGATGTACTCGGTGCTGCCGACGAAATCCGCCTGCTGGCAGACGTCCCAGGGGCATTCGGGGTGCACGATGGCCTGGTAGGGCCCCGGCTGGGCGCGCATGGCGCGGATCTGCTCGACGTTGAACAACTGGTGGACCGAGCAGTGGCCCTTCCAGAGGAGGATGCGGGCGTCGCGGATCTGGTCCGGCCGCAGGCCGCCGTTGGGCATCGCCGGATCGAAGACGGCCATGCTCTTCAGCGGCCAGCCGAGGGCGTAAGCGGTGTTGCGGCCGAGGTGCTGGTCGGGGAGGAAGAGGACTTTGTGGCCCGCACGAGGGTCGCCGTCGGGCGTGGCGCCGTGCAGGGCCCAGTCGAGCACGAGCCGGGCATTCGAGCTCGTGCAGCAGGCTCCGTCCTGGCGACCGACGAACGCCTTCACGTCCGCCGCCGAGTTGACGTACGTCACCGGCGTGATGGGCATGCCGGCGTGCTGCGTGAGCGACTCCCAGGCGTCCTCGACGTCGTCGATGTCGGCCATGTCGGCCATGCTGCAACCGGCGGAGAGGTCGGGGAGGATGACCTGCTGCCGGTCAGAGGTCAGGATGTCCGCCGACTCGGCCATGAAATGCACGCCGCAGAAGACGATGTATTCGGCGTCTTTCTGCTGGGCGGCGAGCTGGGCAAGCTTGAGGCTGTCGCCGGTGAAGTCGGCGAAAGCGATCACGTCGTCCTGCTGGTAGTGGTGGCCGAGGATGACGAGCCGGCGGCCGAGGCGGTCGCGGGCGGCCTGGATGCGGCGGCGGAGCTCGTCGTCGGTCTGTTGGGCGTATTCGGGCGAGAGCGGGAGTTGGTACAACATTCTCGGTGGTCCTGCCTCTCCATGGCGACCGGGCCTGGCCCGGGCGTGGGTCGCCGGTAACGTATGGATCTTAGCGGCCCGTCGGAGAGGGGTACAGCCGCCGCGCCGGGGTGGCGGGGGCGGCTCGTCCGGCGTGCTCGGCGTGGACGAGGGCTGGACGCCGGAGACGAAGACGTCCGGCGACCGGTGGGTGCTGCCCAAATGCGACGATCTGGGTCGCTGAATTGCGAAGGCGGTGTATGATGGGGATAGTGGCGGGAGTCAGTGGGAGGCGCCAGAGGAGAGAAGGGGATCTTCCGCCCTTTCTGTCGGCAGCAAGTGGAACGTCCCCTTGTTCCCCGGTGCATTCGAAAGGTTCTCGGATGAGCGATACGAGGAGACGTTGCTGGTACGTGCTCTGTGCCGTCACCGTAGCAGGTTGCATGTGCATCGCTGTTAGTGGTTGCGATCAGAGCAGCACGGCGCGTGTCAAGTCTCCGTACGACTCGCGCAAATACCAGAGCGCGGTTGCCGCTGTGGAGTCCGAACTTGAGCGCCTTCGACAGGAGAGTGCCCCTAAGGAGTTGGCCGACGCATACGTGGGAGCCCTTGACTTCTTACGGTCGCATCCCGAGCTGCAGTTCGCATCTCCGTACCTGGTCTCAGCGACGGCCAGCCGCGTTGGAACATACGAGGAGGTATTCCGCGTCACATTGGTGTGGCTCGAGGGGCGTGACCTGGCGAAGACTGTGAGCCTGGAAGATGCAGATGGGCAAGTAGTCGCTGTTGCACAGTGGCAACACGTGGCCCACCGAGAGGCGATAGAGAATGCAGGCTGCCACGTTGTCAGGCCAATCCTGGTCGCGCCACCGACCTTGGACGACGAAGCAGAGCGGCAGCTTGCGGATAATCTCGCCTATGGTTCGGTGCGCCTGACCGCTGCGCAGTTGGGGCGGGTGAGCGGCATGTCCATCGCATCCGCCGACGGTGCTCGGAGCAACTCCGTGACGCTGCGACGCAGCTACCGCTCGTTGAAGGAGCAGGCGGTCGAAGAGTTGCGGCGGTCCGTAGACTGTGTCGCCTCACTGCTTGGGGGCGTGAGCCCGCAAGCGCTCGCGCATCTGCAGTCGACAGTCACAGCCACCATCGCGGACCTGGAGGATCGCCCGGAGGAAGCGTTTGATAGCCCGGTACCGGTGAGCGCGAGAGTCGATCGGGTAGCCGGCGAACCGGAGCGCATGGTGCTGTCGGTCGCTTGGCTTGAAAGTGGATTCCGCGTCAACGGCTTATTCTTCCGCGACTCAGCGGGCGTGACGAATGACTTTGACATCGTTGCGTGGGACGCGGCCGAGCGGGCGGAGGCGCGGTTTCTTCGAGCGAAAGTCTACGAGATAGTGCCGGACGATGAACGCAGCGATGAGACGCCAGCGACGCGGTCACGTTGGCCGGTTCTACGTTTGCCTGAGTCCGTTTACTCGCAACTCGGCAACTTATCTGTAGGTCTGATCACACGCGATGGAGAACGCACGGATACGATTGAGTGCCCCGTGATTGAGCTGGCGCACTAGAGAAGACGGACATCGTGCTTTGTCCGTTGTCAATAAATAGAATGTCGTCTTCGGTCCTTGCGTCCCGCGTGCGCCCTCCGGGCGAAGAAAACTGGGGGGGGCCGCATCCAGGGACTGAAGTCCCTGGCAACCAACGTGCGCCCTCCGGGCGAGGAGAGAGCGCACCGCCGGCTTTTCGCCCGGAGGGCGCACGAACGTAGCCAGGGACTTCAGTCCCTGGTCGAAAGCGTGTATTCTCTTATTCACCCGCCCGGAGGGCGCACGAAATCGGGGTCTGACCATGCCGAGCGCATACACGCAGAACTTCTATCACGCCGTCTTCAGCACTACACAGCGTGCCAACCTGCTGACGCCGGATCTGGAAGCTCGACTCTACCCCTTCATCGGCGGCATCGTGCGCGAGCTGCGCTGCACGCTCCTGGCGATCAACGGCATGCCGGATCACGTTCACCTTCTGGTACGCTATCGCCCGGACCTATCGCATTCGGATCTGCTCCGGCAGGTCAAGGGCAGGTCATCCAAGTGGATCAACGAGACGTTCCCGCAATCCGGGCGCTTCGCCTGGCAGGAGGGCTACGGCGGGTTCACGGTTAGCAAGTCCATCGTGCCCGAGGTCGAAGCCTACATCGCGCGGCAGAAGGAACACCACAAACGCCAGGACTTCCGGACGGAGTTCCTCGAACTGCTTCGCCGGCACGGCATCGAATTCGATGAACGCGATGTGTTCGCCTAACCAGCAGTCCGTGCGCCCTCCGGGCGAAGAGAAATGGGGGGGCGGCATTCCAGGGACTGAAGTCCCTGGCAACGATCGTGCGCCCTCCGGGCGGGAAACGGAGGCACGGTGCGCCCTCCGGGCGAAGACGCAACGTGCGCCCTGCGGGCGAGGAGGAAGAGGGGGACATTCTGCGTTTTGAGGAAGGGGGAGGCATTCTGCGTTTTCGGCGGGGGATGGGGGGGATCGCGGGGAGGCAGTCCATCTTTTCAACGGGCTGCTAACGTGGGTTGCGGGGGGAATCCGCCGGTTTGGGTGAGGCTGGGGTGCTGGCGGCGCGGCGTTGGCGCCAGGTCAGGAGGGCTAGCACGGTGCCCATACCGAAGAGGTCGCAGAGCCAGTCGACGAAGTCGGTGCCGCGGCCGAACCAGGCCTGAGACCATTCATCGATGGCGCCGTACGCAGCGATCGTGATCCCCGCGAACCACAGGTACCACGGCGGCAGGGGGCGCCAGAAGGTCTCGCCGAAACGCCAGAGCAGAAACGCGAGCAGGCCGTAGGCACAGACGTGGGCGAGATAGGCGCTGCCAGGAACATCTCCCAGACGCAACGCCGGGAAGTGCGTGACGGCGAAGAGGAACGCCCAGTACGCGGGCAGCGTGCGGCGGTACCAATCATCCCAGCGGGACAGACGCCTCCCCGGAGCCGGCGCGGTCACGTGGAAAGGTCCTTGTCGGCGGTGACCGCCTCGGCCGGTGGCGAGGGCGGCGTGGCGAACGCGTCGGCCGGCGGCGGGGGAGCATCGGCGGGCAGGACGTCTTCGGCCGGGACCGAAACCGGCGGCGCTGTTTCCGCCGAGAGTTTGCGGGAGCCGTCGAGCACTTCCTGCGACAAAGCGAGGTAGTCTTCGGCACCGTTGCTGTCGGGGGCGTAGTCGTACACCGTCTGGCCGAAGCTCGGGCACTCGGCGAGCTTGACGTTTCGGCGGATGCGGTTGGCGAAGACGGTTGCGCCGTACCACGGGTCGGCCGGTTCGGCGGCGGCGAGGAAGCGGGTGACATCGTCGAGGACTTCCTGCGCCAGGCGCGTGCCCTTCTCGAACATGCAGAGCACGATGCCACGCACCCGGAGACGCGGGTTCAACCCGCGGCGGACGAGGAGGATCGTCTCGAGCAGCCGGCCGAGGCCCTGGAGCGCGAGGAAATGCGCCTGAAGCGGAATGATGACCTCGTCGGCCGCCGCCAGGGCGTTGACCGTCAGCAGCCCCAGCGAGGGCGGGCAGTCGATCAGGCAGTAGTTCAGCCAGTCGGCGTGCGGGACGAGCGCTTCGGCCAGCACGTGTTCGCGGTTGTCCATCTCCCGCAGGTCGAGCTCGGCGCTGACCAGGTCGATCGTCGCCGGCAGCAGGGACAGTCCGTCGGTGACGGTGCGCATGGTCTCGGCGACGGCGGCCCGGCGGAGGAGGACGTCGGCGAGGTTGGCCTCGTTATCGTCGACCTGCACGCCGAGGTGCAGCGTGGCGTGCGATTGCGGGTCGAGGTCGATCAGGAGAACGCGCTCGCCGGCGAGGGCGAGGCCGGCGGCCAGGTGGACGGCGGTGGTTGTCTTGCCGACGCCGCCTTTCTGATTGAGGATGGCGATCGAGCGCATGGGCCTCAGTATACGGGCTGGCCGGCCCGGCGAGAACGCTGCGCGGCACATTCCGGCGCCGGTCAGATCTCCCGGGCGAGGGCGGCGCGGACGGCGGGGAGCGCCTCGGGCGGCAGATCGGCCAGTGCGGCCTCGAGCGCCGCCGGCCCGCCGGTCATTTTCAGCTTTGCTGCGGCGACACGCAGCTCGGCGTCGCGTTCGTCGCTGAACCGGCGGTAGGCGAGGAGAAGCTCGTCGCGGGACCAAAGCGAGAGCGGATCGGCGGCGCCGGTCTGACCGCGGGCCCAGCGGGCCAGGGAGGTTGGCTCCTCGCTGTGGGCGTAGAGGGCGGCGAGGGCGGCCAGCCGCTGGGCGGGCGTGCCGAGGAACTCGGCGATGCTCGGCGGCAGGCGGGTGAGGCGGTCGTCGATCGTGTTTCCGCCGATGGACTCTAGCCAACCGGCCTCGCGCTGCGGCTCGGGCTGGGGATCGGTCAGCCGGGCCGGCGGGACCTGGAGAACGCGGTGGCCGACGGCGAACTGGACAGAAATACGATGACGCGGCTGGCCGGCGACGGTGGTGGATTGCACGCGCAGGACGGTACCGACGCCCCATTCCGGGCGAGCCGGGTTGCAGACTTTGCGGCCGACGAGCTGCGGGCCGATGTCGAGTGAACTCATGGCGGGGAGTCTAGCGAACCGTGGAAGGGGGGTACAGGCGGGTCGCATCGTACGGGATCGGTGGGCGTACAAGGGGATGCGGGGCGGGTTTGGTTCGCCGGTTGTGGTTGGGCTGATCCGGCGTTACAGCGGCGGCGGACGATCGGCCGGTGAAACCCGCCCTACGGCTTGGGCGTCACGCTCGCGGAACAAACGGCGGCGTGGCGCTGGAAATCCTCGGGGGTGAAGCGATAATACCACCTTAGCCGCAACGGATGGCGGCAACCGCCGGATCTGTCGCGGAGAGCGAGGTGGAACCATGCTTTACGCCGCCCTCACCTTCTGGCTGCTGGTGATCGTGTTCTCGGCCGCGGGCGTGCATCGGCTGTGGAGCAACCTCATCAAGCCGCGCGTCGTGAACTCAATCCTGCTGCCGGGGACCCTCGTTGCCCAGTTGGGGCACGTGCTGGGTCTGCTCATCACCGGCAACAGCGTGCAGAACACCAAGCTGATGGGCGACGATGAGGCCGGCGAGCCGACGTCGGACACCCCCGACCGGCAACGCATCCCCGTCATCGGGCCCATTCTCGTCGGGCTGCTGCCGCTGGTGGCGTGCGGCGTGTGCCTGTACGTGGCGGCGAGTTATTGGGGCGGGGCCATTCTGAACGGGCTCGACCTGCAAGCCGGCGGCGTCAGCGCGGAACTGCCGCGGACGCTGCCCGGTTGGTGGGACCTGCTGCGGGGCAGTATCACGCTGACGGAGAATGTGCTGGCGGCGGTGCTGCAAGCGAACCTTCTTAACTGGGTCACGTTGCTGTTTCTTTACCTGACGGTGTGCCTGACGGTGCGCATGGCGCCGTTCGAGGGCAACCGGCGGGGAGCCATCGGAGCGATCCTGCTGGCCGGCGTGGTGATCGCCGTCGTCGGCTCACTCTCCCAGGTGGCCGAGCAGTCGATCCGGTCGAGTTGGCCGATTTTGAGCTACGCGGTGGCGGCATTGCTGTTTCTGCTGCTGGCGTCGCTGCTGGTTTCCGGGCTCGTCGGACTCATACGTATCCTGGCGGGTAAGGAGTGATGTGTGGCGGCCGGGCGGGAGCGCGTCGCCGTGGCAGACGGGGCCGGTATTCTCGGACGCTGCGAAAGCCGACGGACCGAGCAAATGACGTGCATCGGACATCCCGTTGACCCGAAACATAGACTTGGCAGGGATGGTGCGCCCCACCGTTGCGCGCCCACCCGTCGCATGAAGAGGAGTTCGGCACCATGATGCGTAAGCCGCGCTTTTTCCGGTACTTTCCGCCGCTAGTCATGACCTGTCTGGCGCTTCTGTTTGCGAGCATGCTGACGCTGTCACTGGGCGGTTGCCCGCGGCCGGACGACGGCACGCCGGACGGCAGCACCGACGGTGACGGCACCACCGATGGTGACGGGACCACCGACGGCGATGGCACGACCGATGGTGATGGCACTACGGATGGTGACGGTACGACCGATGGCGATGGCACCACGGACGGCGACGGAACGACCGACGGCGGTGACGACGTTGGCGGCGATCCCGCGACGCCCGTGCCGACGACGATTACGTTGCAGACGCTCGTGAAAACGGGCGACGCCGTGCCGGGAGTGACCGGGGCGACGTTCACGTCGTTCGGCAGCCCCATTATCGACGACAACGGCCGGGTCGCGTTCTGGGCGCTCTACACCGGCGGTACGGGCGACGGCGGCCTGTACGTCTGGGAGAACAGCACGCTGCGGCGCATTGTCGACGATACGACCGACTTCACCGGCGACGTGCCGGGCGGGAGCGAAAGCGAGTACTACGGCACTTACCAGCCGTCCACCGGCTACGATCCGCTGGCGGCCGAACTGACCTGGGGCAAGGACGGGCGGCTGCTGTTTACCACGCGCATCAGCGGCGGTGCCGGGCGAACCGGTCTGTTCCGCTGGCGAGCAAGCGACGAAGACATGATCGTCGTCGCCGACTCGAGCATGATCGCCGACGCCTTCGGTTTCGACGTCAGCGGCTTCCTGCCCGAGTTCTCCAACCACGGCGTGTCGGACAACGGCCTGGTGCTGTTCCAGATCGACTATACGCGGATCACGACGTCGGGCTTCTCCGGCGGGACGGCGATTTGCATGAGCAACGGGCTGGAGGTCACGCTGCTGGCCCAGGAGAGAGTGGCGGGGACGGTGCCCACGCAGGGTACGACCGTGCGTTTCGACTCGTTCCCCACGCCGACGGCGGTCAGCCCAAATGCCCAGATGCTCTTCAGCGGCTACTACATCAACGGTGTGGGCGACGTCGGGTTGTACCTGTCCGACGGCGGGGCGGCGGCGATCCGCGTGGTCGATAACCGTCCGGACCTGACGCTGCCCGGCCTGCCGGCGAACGCCCAAATCGGCGCGTCCGGTGAGGACTACATCTTTGCCGTCGGGGCCAACGACCACATCGCCGTCCAGACGAAGGTCATCGAGGACAGCGTTTCCCACGAGGCCATCATCCTCTGGGACTGGGACGCCGTTAGCTGGAGCGAACTGGCCACGACGGGCTGCACGCGGGCGACGAAGCTCCTGTCGGGCGTGAGCGACGGCGGGGCCGTGCTGGCGCTCGCCGGCGGGACGCCATACATCATTGACGACTCGAACTCCGTCAGCATCGCGGAGCACCTGTCGGCGGACCTGACCGGGGTGACGGTCACGTGGGCGACGTCGGGCGGCGCGATCAACAACTCCGGCCACGCGATCGTGCCGTACAAGCGTTCCGGAGCGACGCCGGGGCTGGGCTTCTGGACGAACGACGGGCTGCTGATCCTGGCGGATCCGCAGGCCGGTTTGCCGGGCACGAACGTGGCGTCGATCACCGCCGATTCGGAGCCGGTTACCGACCGGCCGGGTCGTTCGGGGATTCTGAACGACGACGACTGGGCGGTGTTCCAGGTTGAATACGATTCGGGGGCGGAGGCGATCTTCCTGGGCCGGGCCCAGTAGCGGCTGGGGCCCGGGCAGGTGGAAACGGGGGGCTGGCGCCGGGGCCGGTGCGCCTCTGGCGTCCCGCGAGCATTGTGCTACAATACGGGACTGCGATGGTGAGTGTAGCTCAGTTGGTTAGAGCACAAGGTTGTGGTCCTTGGGGTCGTGGGTTCGAATCCCATCACTCACCCTTCACATTCTGATTGCAGGAGCGGGCCGGGGGAAAGCCTGTGTGCGTCGGCGCGTTGAGACCTTTTTCGACGCTGTGGCCGACCACGGCAATAATCCTCGCTGACGCTCGAATGCGTACGAGAGAGCCTGAAGACCCGCCCTCGGGAACGGTCCCGGGCGGGCGCCAGTCCTGCCGAGATTATCGGAGGTCAATCGATGAGCGGTTCACCGGCGGTAGTCGTGAAGAAAGGCGGCGCCCTGACCGCCTTCATCTCGGGTGTGTTCGGGACGTTGATCGTTTGCGTCATCTGCGGGGCGGGACTCGGCTTCTACGCCATGAACCTCGCCGACCGCAAGGTCAGCGAGTTCATCCAGAGCGGGCGGACGCTGCTCGATGTCGTGCCCGAGCTGCGCGAATCGTTCGGTATGGTCACCGACCTGCTGAACGACCAACGCGACCCGGCGTATCAGCAGCAGCTGGAGGTGTCGGCGGAGGTCGTGCTGGGCCGCGGCCGGTTCGAGGACCGGGCGATCGTGGTCGAAGTGGCCAACCGCGGGCAGGACATCGTGACGTACCTGACCGCGCGCGTGGTGCTGGAAGGGACCGAGGGCACGCCGCTGGACGAGTATCGCTCGTTCGTGGCGACGCCGATCAGCGTTCCCGAGCAGCAGTGGCGAGGACCGCTGCTGCCGGGCTCGGTGCGGCGGTTCACCATTCCCGCGAGGGGCGTCGGGGCGGACCGGGACCTGGTGGCCACGATCGAAGTGACCGACCTGCGCACGTGGAATGAAGAGACGCAGCGCGCCGCGGAGGAGCGTCGGGCGGCCGCGAAGGAGCGAACCGAGTCGTATCGGCGCATCGCTGCCGGCGACCGTTCGGAGGCCGGTAATCAGTCGACGCGCACCACGACGGCGCCGGCCGACGGCGGTGAGTAACGACGAGCCAAGAGACGCAACGACGCGGCTGGCGCGCGGGTTCGCGCGCCAGCCGCGCCCGTGTGGCACTCGTTCGGGGCGGTGACCGCTATTCCTTGACGTACCACCAGGCGTCGCGGCCGCCTTCCATGAAGGTGGTCGTATCGGCTTCGCCGCGGACGGCCCGACCCTTGTACTGCAGCTTGTTGTCTTTGATCTCAAACTTCCATTCGCCGTACTTCTCGCCGTTGATCGCCATCGTCAGCGTATAGGCACCGTCGGTGGCCAGGAGATCCTTGGCTTTGAAGTACGTCCCGGCGGGCGTCGGCTTGCCCTCGGGGAAGACGGTGTCGAATTCGTAGCGCACCCAGTCGGGCCTGAACGAGTAGCTCGTGCTTCCGCGACCGGTGCAGACCAGCTCGCCGTCCGCATCGCGCTTGATCTCCACGGTGACCTTCGCGTCGAGCGTGCCGGCCTTACCGCTGCGCAGCCACACCTTCCAGTACAACGACTGGTCCGGCTTGGCGTCGACATAGTACAGGTATGCACACGTCTGCCAGTCGCCGTCGAGCACGTAGGCGTTGCCATCGCCGAACGGGTCGTCGCCACCAACCTTCCTGACGGTGAACGGGAACGTGTAGAAGAGCTCGTCCGGCAGGTAGAAGTCGAGGACGTACTCGCCCGGTTCGGACATATCGGCGAAGGTCGCGACATCTTCACCGGTCCGCAGGTCCGTGATCTTGTTCACGCTGAGGATGCAGTAGGGCTTCTTCAGGCGGTCGGGCTTCCAGTTGTACTGATAGAGCTCCGTGCCGTCGGCCTTCCGCAACACCATGCAGCCTTCCTTACAGTCGTCCGGGATGAAGGTGCCCTGGATGTTGTCGAGGCGGAACTGGCCGTTCTCGGGACGGAGGACCACACCGTTCAGCACGGTCGCGAACGAGACGCCGGGGGGATATTGGCGATCCTTGCCCTTCTTGACGCCGGGGCGGGCTGTAGAACCGGGCGTGGCTTTCTGAACGTCCTGGCCCTTGGCCGGACCGGCTTCCTTCTTGACCGCCTCTTTCAGTTTGTTCTTCAGTCGCCCAAGCTGGGCGTTGGCGATGGCGCCAGCGCAAAGACAAACCGAGAGCGCGGCGATGAGAGGTAGTCTCATCCTTTCTTCTCCTTCTCTGTCGGGAATCCGCAGGGCGATGCTGCCCCGCTCTTCCAAGCCATAGACTCTGCACGCAGCGCCGCGCTACACGCGCGCCGGTACACGCCATGCGCTCCCCAACGGGACCGGTACCGTACCAGTCCCAAGCCCGGACAGACGCCGTTGTGGGCGACGTGCCGTCCAGACTTGCTGGCATCCTGATTATGCGCGTTTTGGCCGACTGATCCAGAGCGTCCCCTGCGAATCCGACCATTTTTCTGCCGCGTCACCGGTTGGACAGGCCGCCGCGGACGGGAACCGGACGCCTGTCGCCGGTATGATTGTGCGACCGGCGGCTTCGCCGGCACATGGGAGAGCAGACCATGGACCACGAGCAGATGAACTCGTATCTGGCGGCGGCGCTGGCCGAGGCTCGGGCGGGGCTGGCCGAGGGCGGCATCCCGATCGGCTCGGTGCTCGTCATTGATGGCGAGATCGTCGGTCGCGGGCACAATCGGCGCGTGCAAAACGGCAGCACGGTTCTCCACGCCGAGATGGACTGCCTCGAACGCGCCGGCCGGCGGACCGCCCGCGACTATCGCCGATCGCTGCTGGTTTCGACGCTCTCGCCGTGCGATATGTGCAGCGGGGCCGTCCTGCTGTACCGGATTCCGCACGTGCTCATCGGCGAGAACACTACGTTTCGCGGCCCTGAGGAGCACCTCCGCAGCCGCGGCGTGCAGCTCGATGTCGTCAACGACGCCGAGTGCATCCAGCTCATGCGCGAGTTCATCGCGGCGCATCCGGACCTGTGGAACGAGGATATCGGGGAGTAGGGGCGGTTCGCAGATCGCGGTTGACTCGGCTGCGCAATTTCTCTAGTATTGAGCTATTAAATGATCCCCCGTGGGTGGGGGGCCTGGTGACGCAGCAAGGAGAGGAGACCGGGAATGAAGTACAGCCTCATGTCGGTGATGTTGTGCGTGGTCCTGTTGGCCGCGGCGGTGGCTCAGGGACAGGTTGATCCGGGAACGGTGCACGGTTGGGGGTGGAACGCGCACAACCAATGTACGGTGCCGACGCCGAACGCGGACTTCGTCGCCATCTCGGCGGGCGGGCAGCACAGCCTCGGGCTGAAGTCGGATGGGACAGTCGTGGCCTGGGGCGATAACGCCAGCGGGCAGTGCAACGTGCCGTCGCCGAACGCAGACTTCGTGGCGGTCGCTGCCGGCTACGACCATAGCATGGGGCTGAAGTCGGATGGATCGATCGTGGTCTGGGGCGCGAACAGCAGCGGGCAATGCAACGTGCCCGCGCCCAACGCCGACTTCGTGCAGATTTCGGCGGGGTTTTCGCACAGTCTCGCCCTGCGGGCGAATGGGACGGTAGCGGCCTGGGGCTGGAGCAGCTTCGGGCAGTGCAACGTGCCGTCGCCGAACGCCGACTTCGTGGCGGTCGGGGCCGGCGGCGGGTTCAGCGCCGGGCTGAAGTCCGACGGACACGTCGTGGCCTGGGGCTGGAACGACCTCGGTCAGTGCACCGTCCCCGAGCCCAACGAGGGGTACGTGGCGCTGGCGACCGGTTCCGGACATACGCTCGGGCTGCGCGGTGATGGGTCGATCGTCGGTTGGGGCATCACCACGGATGGGCAGTGCACGGTACCGACGCCGAATATCAGCTTCGTGATGATCTCGGCGGGTGGATCGCATAGCCTGGGGCTGAAGGATTTCGGCATGGTGGCGGCGTGGGGAGCGAACGGGAACGGGCAGTGCGACGTGCCATCGCCGAACGCGAACTTCGTCGCCGTTGCGGGCGGCGCGTCGCATAGCCTCGCGCTGGAAGGGTACTGGGGCGACTTCGACGCGGATGGCTGGGTAGATGCGGCGGACCTGTCGCTGCTGGCCGGGGCGCTGAACGGCCCGCAGCAGATCAGCGGACCGGGGTCCCATCGGTTCTCACTCGATGGGGACTGGGACGTGGATCTGGCGGACTTCGCCCGGTTCCAGGCGCCGAGCACGGGGGATTAAGGGGAGGCGGCACTGGTGCGTGAACTGCAGTGGTGGGCAAGCCACCGGTGGCACCGGGCCGTTAGAATGCGGGCGTGAGACAGCGATCTCGAACACGACGGATCATGCGGTGGCTCTTCGTTGTCTTGACGGGGTGCCTCATTCTGCTCGCCGTGGGGAGCCTGAAGTGGCGTCTCGCGTGGATCGACGACCCTCCCGATAACTACTTCGCCATCGCTCATGGGGCGGTATGGGTTATCGTGGAGCACGACCCGAGCGTCGGCTATTTTGCCCTGACACACACCCACACCGGCTGGATCGTTGAGGACCTGCCGGGGGCGTGGTCGACAGTGGCGTACAAATGGTGGACCGTAGGAGCCTGGTTCTCATTCGAAGACATGGCCGGGCGCTACTACGCGGCCGCGGTGCCGCTGTGGGTGTTCATCATACCTACCGCCGTCTTCGCGGGGTTCCTGTGGCGTCGTGAGCGCCCTGTTCAGCCCGGCCGTTGCTGCCAGGGATGCGGCTGTAGCCTGACCGGCAACGTCTCCGGGCGCTGTCCGGAGTGCGGTATTCCCGTCGGGGCTGCGGGGGAATCACCGAGATGGCGGTCCTGGACGCGGCGGGTGCTGATGTGGACCTTCACTGGCGCCAGCACACTCATCCTTTTGACTTGGGCGTGTAGTCTCCCTCTCCGCTTCGCGTTTCCGATGGGGACCACTTTCGTCTTCGTCGATCACGGGCATGTGCACATGGAGTGGCGATGCACGACGATTCCGGAGTACAGCGGCGCAGAACGCTGGGGCTTCGGCCTGCCGGTGTTCAAAGCGCAGCGCGCGCGTTCGTTCATAAGGGTGCCACTGTGGTGCCCGCTGTTGGTTACGATTATCCCGACGATAGTTCTCTGGTGGATTGACCGCCGCCGCCACCCGACGGGGCAGTGAAGCATCGGGGGCCGGACGCGGAGTTGACCGGCGGGGCGTCGGTAGGGCGGGTTGGCGCGGAGGGTGCTGGTTCGGCGGGTGGTTCAGTCGTCCCCTTCGGGGACTGGGGGGAGAGAGGGAGGTCGGGGATCCCAGCAGTTCCTGCTGGGCTACAATCAGCCGTCCCGCTGGGACTGGGAGACGACGCCACGGTGTGCCACTGCTCTTGAGCAGTGTCTTCCGAAGCGCGATGGCCGTCGTGTCCGTCTCGGTGCATGAGAAACCATGATGCCCGCGAGAGTCGGATGTGCTTCGACGTGTCCGGCCGCACTGCTCTTGAGCAATACTGTCCGGGAATTTGGAGGGGTCGAGGTTAACACAATCCTAACTTGCGCGGTACGTTGGGAGTTGGTTTACTGGCGGCGTGGCACGACGCCAGAGAGACAAGAAGATCG
>JASFQK010000053.1:0-35369 GCA_050115495.1 Phycisphaerae bacterium
GCGGACGCTGAATGGCGCGAAGCTTCTGCCGGACGTGATCGCCAGCGTCCGCTTCATCGACGGAGAAAAACCCGAGAAAGCCGCCGCCTGATCACGACGCCATCAACGACTTTTGACAATAGCTCGACGACAGGTCTATGCGAATCTCGACCGTCGAGGGCATGATCGGATAAGCGATCCGGCAGCGATACGCCTTGAACTTCTCGCCATCCCAGTTCAGCCGGTCGAATACATACTGGACCATTTCGGCGAAGCTCGGGACATCAGGCGTGGAGAGGGAAGCGGCGCCTTGCCCCACATAAGTGACGTGTTCCTCGGGCAAGGTTAAGTCGTCCATGACGTATTCGGCGTGGGGATAGGGCAGTTCCGCCCGGTGATCGCTATACACCGTCGATTTAGGCTCCAGATCCGCCCACAGATCTTCTCGCACCAGCAAACAGAAAAGGAGGGATTCAGATGGGACGCGGACCATCGACATCACGCTGGCATGGAGATCATCAGCGGAGCGATAGCGCGGCACGACGTCCTGGGCCCACCAACCGGTGACGCATGTGATTGCGCCTTTATTGCCGACGTCGGGGTTGGTTAATTCCCCCGTGAGATATCCTCCCGCGCTGCGCACTCTGCGCAGTTGCGGCGGAGGCTGGCTGCAAAACCGGGGAATCAAAGCTAGGCCGATTTCTCCATCGTCCTGCGGAGTGATCGACCGCGCCGAAACCGCAAACGGCGTGTCCGCATCATCGGTGATCATGGCGCGTGAGATGGTCAACGGCACGTTGCGGCGCAGCTGTCGCAGATTGACGTATCCGTCGAGCAAAGCGAGCGAAACCCTGGATGGATCCTCGCCGACCTCCATGAATCCGCAGCGGAGTTGCGTGGTCGCCTGCAGGCCCCACAAGTGACGGTTCGCTCGAAAAGCGGCGCGGCGCTGCTGCAGGTTGAACTGACCGGCGTCGTCATTCCCCAACAGCGCGCTGAGCATTGAGTTGAAAGTGTTCCTGTCGCCCGCATGTATTTGGACGAGCCGGTCGAATTCGACCACGGCCGATTCGATGGCTTTCAGGAGCTCGTTTCGCACTCCGATGCGCGACGCGGCCTTGAGGAAATTCCGGATGTATGCGGCGCCTGGAACATGCGGGGCGGCAGCCAGTGGGCTGGTTGCGTGGGCAACCCTGAAGAGCCGCCAACTCAGGTTCATATCTATTCCGGCGACCCTCTGCAGATCGGTGGCGCGGCTGATATTACCGGGCATATCGGCAATGGCGTTCGAGAAGGCGGCGCGCAGGCGGCCGAGGACGTCGACGGCATGCTCATCGAAAGGCCGCGAGTCGACCTTGGATTCTCGTATTTTCATCATAGTTCATCCTTTACGTGATTATGTGGGATTTCGCGTCTCGATCAAGAGTGGATCTCGACAAAACTCTGAAAAAATTTCAGTACAAAATTCTGTGCAAAACCATTGACCGCGACATGTCGATCAAATAGACTGACTCCATGGCTCGGAAAGCTCATTTCAACCTGTGGCGAGACGTAAAGGGCATGGTGCCCATCCAACACGAGGCAGGCGCAAGGGGACATCTGATCTCGTGTTGCGCGTCTTGCTGAGCTATCTGGAGCCGTTTGGTGGAAGGGCGAAACGTCGATCTTGGTTTGTTCCCCGTACAGCCGGGAACGCTCGCTGGAAGGAGGCCTCTCGATCATGCGAACATCATTGTTACTAAAGTGTCTGACCGCGGCCTGTCTGCTGGCCATCACGCCGCTTCTGTCGGCGGATGGACCGATGGATCCTCAGAGGGGCACGCCATGGAATGACGACTGCAGTGCGGTCACTCCGGACCTGCTGGTCGCCAGCGGCGAGTTGATTTATCAAGGCGACAACACCGGAGCAACGTCCGATTGCTCGCTTTACGATGCTCCGGAGGTATGGCACGCGTTTACGATTGCGGAATGCATGGACGTGACGGTGGATTTCTGCGGCACGACACCGGCCTTCCCCCCTGGGCTTACCTCCCTGGTCGACGGTTGTCCGTGCAGCAGTGGTGTAGGATCCACGATGTATGATCGCGTCACCTGCGGTGACGGCAACACGACCCTCTACTTTTTCCGTCTTGAACCGGGCACTTATTATGTTCCGGTTCGGAGCCTCGCCTCCGAACAGCACCCGTACACGTTGACCATCCACGGAGAGGCTTGTCCCCCCATACCGGTGAACGATGATTGCGGTAATGTCACTCCGGTCGACTTGAATCTCGGGGACGTCCTGACGTTCACCGGCACTACGTTAGGCGCGACGCAGACTTGCGATTGGACGGCTTGGCCGGGAGACGTCTGGGACGCGATCGTCACGACTGAACCGCTGGACATCACAATTGACTACTGCGACACGGATCCCGCGTTCGGTTACGTCGGCGACGCGTTGTTTCAGAGTTGTCCGTGCGACGGCGACAGTCGATTTCTGGCGGGATTGCGGGAATACGATTCCTGCAGCAACGGTAACGGGCGGATCCACTATTACAACGTGCCGGCGGGGACATGGTACATCCCCACATATTCGGGATTGCACGCGCTTGGGCTGTACGTCATGCACGTCAGCGCAACGGCGCCGACGGAGGTTCCTGAATGTCCGGAGGATTCGATATATTCGCAGAAACCGGAACCCACGGGAACGATGGTCACGGCGCCCACCAGCGCACATACAGACTCGTTTGAATACCTGTGTCAGGACCGTTTCTCGAATCTCACGCACAGGATCGGATCCGTTAGCTGGTGGGGGTTCAATCTGCATTTCGACGGGGACTGGTACGAGTGTGATCCGTCCGGTGTGAACTTCAACGTGATTTTCTACGCCGATGACAACGGCATGCCCGGAGACCCGTTGTTCACGTTCAGCGATTTAACACCGACGGTGACTCCAACTGACCTGTATTATGAGGACATGCGCCTGTACTACTTCGAGATCGCGGCGTTGCCGGAATGCGCATTCGTGGAGAATGGCTGGCTGTCGATTCAGAGTCAGCCGAATCCGAACGACTGCGCGTTTCTGTGGCTCGGTTCGTGGGTCGGCGACGGCTTCTCGTTGCAGAACGGCGGTACGTTGGGGATCGATCTCGCCTACTGCCTGGGCGAGGGCGGTTGTCCAGTAATCCTTGGGGCCTGCTGTGACGAGTTGACCGGCATTTGCGTCGACTACGTCCCTTGGGACGATTGCCTGGGCTGGGGACAGCAATTCACGATGGACACGCTCTGCGCCGAGCTTGATCCGGCGTGCGGCACGAGCACCGGCGCATGCTGCCACAACAGCGGGGATTGCGAGATCGTCACATTCAACGAGTGCGAGGCGTTGGACGGGACGTGGCTCGGCGCCGACACAACTTGCGACGAGTGTCCAACATACTGCAATGCCGGCTCTTACAACTGCGCCGAGCATATCAGTTATGTGAAGTTGGGGGATGTGGACAACGCCTCCGGGTGCGGTTTGGACAGCGGCGGCATCCGCGGCTATTCGAATTACACCAACATCACGTTCGACATGATTGCCGGTCAGAGCTATCAGTTCTCGGTTGCGAACGGTAGCGCGGATCAACCGGGTGACACCTGCCGGGCCTGGATCGACTGGAACCGCAATTACAGTTTTGATGACGCCGGGGAGGCGGTCATTATGACCGACTCGCCAGGCGTGGGGCCGTATACCGTGACGATCACGCCGCCCTTGGACGCGGTGGGACTGACCCGAATGCGCGTTCGTATCGTGCGGTATGCCCCGGACGACGCTTGCAGGAGCTCCTACTTCGGCGAGGTGGAAGACTACACGATCGTCGTGACGCCGGGCCTGCATCCCGGCGATCTGAACTGCGACGGCGCCGTGAACAACTTCGACATCAGCCCGTTCGTGCTGGCGATCACTGACGCGGCGGGCTATGCAGCGGCGTATCCGGAGTGCAATGTCCTCAACGCCGACTGCAATGGCGACGGCGAAGTAAACAACTTCGACATCGGCCCGTTCGTCGCCCTGATTACGGGCGGCTAGTCAGCGCTTGACCACGACACCTTGAAGTGTCCCCTCCTCCATATCGCCCGTGCGAGGTTCATGCCACGTACGGGCGACTTGTTTTGGCGCTCCGACGTGGCAGTCCCCCCGGCGGCGCGTTGCGGCCGGACCAGGCGTTTCTCGAAGGCGATTGTAGGGCGGGCCGCGTCCGCCGAACGTCCACACGTCAAGACAATGCCGACTCGACGTGGGGCGCCCGGGCGGATAGAACCGGCTCACCTCCTGCTGAGCAGTTGGCGGACACGGCCCGCCCTACCCGCTGGTTTCCCGGTATTCCGCGAAGAACCGTTCTTGCGGATGGCGGAAGCGGCGTGTCGCTAGTCGCGTAACGGGTGAGTCAGACGCACTTCGCTCAGCATGATGGGGTATTCCAGGCGAAGGCGGTAGACGTCGAATCGCCCAGGATCCCAGCCGAGACGGTCGAACACGTGCGCCGTCATCTCCGCATACCGTGGGATCTCCGGCGTATGCAGCAGGCCACTGGCTCGGCCGAGATGCCGAACCGCCTCCCGCACGGGCACGTGGTCGCTCTTCTTCCGTGGGCCGTCAACCAAACCGCCATACACCGCCACCGTGTGCTCCAGCGGCCCGAACAGCTCATGGTCAATGAAATGATCGGCAATGAGCAGTTCCGACGGCGTGTGAATCCGCACCACGTACGTAATACCTGTTTCGCCCCCACTTTGGCGAATGGGACCGCAACGCCGCATCACCTCCCCCGTAACACAACTGACCGCCCCAGTCCGGCCCACGGGACCGGGCAGCAGTTCCCATTGGAGGGTACGGTCGCTCCGGTTGCACTCGATCCTTGGCCGCGGCGAACTCATAAACAACTCGGCGGTCGCCTCGTCCGGGTTCTCCACGTTGTAAATAGGCTCGATCGTGTACGCTGGAATCTCACCCCCCGCATCAGTCGTACACGTCGCCTTGCCCAACGGCCAACGCACGTCGGGACGCAGACGCTGCAAGCCGATCAGGCCGCCCAGCCTGGTGATGTCCAGTTGGCCGGACCTCTCTGAGAACCCCGTGAACGACGTCCGAAACTGCGTTTCCGCCGACGCGCCCCAGATGTAGCTATTGGCCTCAAACGCCAGGCGGCGGTGCACCACGTCGATCTCCGCCCGGCCTTCATGCGACTGCGCTGCCAGCAGCATGTCGAGGCGCTTGCGGTTGCCGGCGTGCACGCGCTGGAGCTTTTGGTAGTCCGATAAGGCGGCTGTGGCCGTGTCGGTCAGAGCAGCGGGCACCCCCTGTTTCTGGGCCGCCCGCAGGAAGATCTTCGCGCCGCTGGTCCCCGGCACGTACCGGGCGGCCGCGAACGGATCCGAGCACCGAATGACGTTGAAGATCCGCCAACCCAGCCCCTTGTCGATCTGGAGCGCCTGGTGCAGTTCGCACGCCCGCGTGATGCGTTGAGGCAGGGCCCGAACGATCTCCGTGAAAGCCCCGCGGACCCGTGCGATCGTCTCCGTGGTCTGCTCCTCGAAGGGGACCGCGGCTTCTTTAATGGTGGGCGTCTGTCTCAACATACAGGAAGGATAAGGCCGTTCGCTCGCAATTTCAATGGATGTTTTAAAAAACGATTGACAAAGACATCCGTTAGAACTATGGTAGATTTCACGTTGCTGGCCGCATGCCTCGACCACCGTCGAGCGCTGGTAACCTGGAGGAGTCGAGAAGGGCTAGCTTGTGTGGCTGGGAGGCCAGCCACTTGGTCAGGAGGCTGGGGGAACGAGGAGAAACGAATGAGGCATTTCCGAGTATTTCTGGCACTTGCGGTAGCCGCCGCCTGCATTAGCAGCGCGTCGGCGGAAGTGGCTGTTGCCACGGTCACCGTCGGCAACGCAGGGAACGCCGGTGAATTGTCCGGATCCGGCGCCGGCGGCTACGGGCCGGACGGCATCTGCGGGGCGGTGGACTACGTGTACAGCATTGGCAAGCATGAAGTGACCGCCGGGCAGTACACGGAGTTCCTCAATGCCGTGGCGGCTACGGACGCGTATGGCCTGTACAACGTGTCCATGGAGACGCACCTTTACGGCTGCCAGATCATGCGGACTGGCTCACCGGGCAGCTACACCTACAGCGTGGAGGAGGACTGGGCGAACCGCCCCGTGAACTTCGTGTCTTGGGGTGACGCAGCGCGTTTCAGCAACTGGCTGCACAATGGCCAACCGGTGGGATCGCAGGGGCTGGACACGACCGAGGACGGGGCATACTACCTCAACGGAGCGGTAACGGACACTGCGCTAATGACCGTCAGGCGCGAAGCGGACTGGACTTGGGCGATTTCCACCGAGGACGAGTGGTACAAGGCGGCGTACCACAAGAACGACGGTGTGACGGGCAACTACTTCGACTATCCGACCAGCAGCGACACCGCGCCGAGCAACCTTCTGATCGATCCCGACCCAGGCAACAACGCGACGTGCAAGGAGAACGGTGAGTACACCATCGGCGAGCCGTATTACCGCACAGAGGTCGGTGCACACGAAAACTCCGACAGCCCGTACGGCACGTTTGATCAGGGCGGAAACGTGTGGGAGTGGAACGAGACGATCGTGTCGAGTTGGGGGGTGGAAGAACGCGGCTTGCGGGGTGCGTCGTTCGACGAGCTCAGCGGCTGGCTGGCCGCGTCGTGCCGCTTCAGCTGCTACGCGACGAACGAGACCGAATGCCTCGGGTTCCGTGTCGCGGCGGTTCCTGAGCCAACTTCCCTAGCGCTACTGCTGTGTAGTATGGGAATGTTTGCCAGGCGAAGGGCGTTGCGAAGGTAGGTTCTTGCCCTTTGTCCCTCTCACTGTTTATTCTTCGCCGCCGAAGGAACCCATGGAGAGGGCCTGGGGGAAACCGTGGAGCCGGTTTCCCCCAGAATCGACCCACGAATTCTGCTGAGGAGGCCGTTCTCGAAGCGTCTTCGCTTGGTCTCCTGGCGCTGGCCGGCCTAGGCCTGCTTCGTCGATGGTACTCATGATCTCATCGGGACGCACTAGAGCATCCCCTCCTCCAAGTCGCCTGTGCGAGGTTCATGCCACGCACGGGCGACTTGTTTTCGCGCTCCGACGTGGCAATCCCCCCGGCGGCGCGTTGCGGCCGGACTAGGTGTTTCTCGAAGTCTTCGACGGTAGGGGGCTGGCGGCCTTTGCCCGCGCGGATCGTCAGCCCCTCCTCGCGAAGACGGGCGGCCTGGGCCCGCACACCACCGGGGAAACGCTCGTTCAGCTTTCCGCCATCCTTGACGGTCCGCCAGTACGGCGTGATACGCTTCCTGCCCGCCCGACGCGCCTCTTCGGCCGCCTCGGCGGCGATGAGGATGAACATCCCCGTGGTCATCGGACAGGCGCTGTCCGCTCCGGCCATGCGGGCCAGCTCGTCGCGGATCTGGGCGGCGGTGATGAGCCGCCCCTTCCGCGGCCGCCGCATGACCGCCACCACGTCCCGCGGCCGCGGAATGAGCATCGTCCCCGTGCCGAACCGCTTCCGCATCCGCGGCGGAACCGGCACGATCTTGCCGTGGTTTGGGTGCTCCTGCTCAATCTTCTGCTGCCAGGTGACACCTTCCCGCAGCTTCCATTTCGGTCTCGCCCTCGCTCCGCTCGCTCTCTGAGATGTGGGTCAGCCTTGGGCGGCTTGGGCATCCGGGCTTGTTCATCCGTCCCGGTTGGCTTGGGCGTCCGAACTCGTGAATCAACGTCGGGTGGGTCCGGCGTCCCGCCCGACATTCCTTCAATCCGCCCGGCGCATAGCTTACTCTCCAATCCCGCCGGCGTGCTTGATCGTTTTTGCGGATTGGGGGGGACTGCTCGCGCGGTTCCCCCTCGCCTTGTCCCCCCGCCCCGCCGCCGTACAATGCCGCCGGCGATGGAGTCCGCCTTGAACCGCCCCTCGGCCCGGGACTGATGACGCCTACCTGACCGCGATACCGGCGCCGACTGCTCACAGGTAGGAGTAACCGTGCCCAAGCTGCTGCTGCTCTTCATCGGGTCCGGAACCGGCGGTGTGCTCCGCTATGCGATCAGCGGATGGACGCAACGCCTCGCCGACGGCTCGTTCCCCATCGGTACGCTCATCGTCAACGTCACCGGCTGCCTGCTCATCGGCTTCCTGACGCCCGCCCTCTCCGGACGCCTGCTCGTGCCGGAGGAGTACCGCGTGGCGATCCTCGTCGGCCTGCTCGGCGGCTACACGACGTTCTCGACGTTCAGTCTCGAAACGCTCGCCCTGCTCAACGACGGGCAGATCTGGCGGGCAATGCTCAACGTGACCGCCAGCGTGATACTCGGCCTCGCGGCGGCCTGGGCCGGCTACCGCATCGCCGAAAACTGGCTGGGAGTGTGACGACATGAAGATCCCCGAAGAAGGCTGCCTGCTGCGCATCTTCATCGGCGAAAGCGACAAGTGGCACGGCCAACCGCTGTACGAGGCGATCGTCCGCAAGGCCCGCGAGCTGAACCTCGCCGGCGCGACCGTCCTCCGCGGCCCGATGGGCTTCGGCGCCCACAGCCGCATGCACACGGCGAAGATCCTGCGCCTCTCCGAGGACCTGCCGATCGTCGTCGAGATCGTCGACAGCCAGCAGAAGATCGACGAGCTAATGCCCTTCATCGACGAGGCGGTCGCCGAGGGCCTCGTCACGCTCGAACGCGTCCGCGTCATCAAGTACCGGGCAAGCGCCCCGCAAGCGTAACAGCTTGTGGCGAAAAGCCGCCCAACCCAACGCTAACGGGTAATCAGCGAGAGCCGTCTGTCTCCGGCGACAGATCGGCGGGGCATGGGGGTGGGACGAAGCGCTGGGCGACCGCCGTCGAAACGACGGGATACGGCATGCGCAGACGGTACACGTCGCACGCATCGATATCCCAGCCAAGCTTGTCGAACGCGTAGCACATTATCTCTTCGTATCGAGGAATATCGACGGTGTGGACCACCGCTCGACCCAGTCCCAGGTGCTCGACGGTCTCAGGACAGGGCAGCATGCTGCAGGCCGGTCGGGACGTCGGGACGATCGACAACCACGACTTCCCGCCCAGTTCGCTGTATACCACCACCTCCGGGGCGATTCGTGAGAACAGCTCCCGGTCGACGTACAAGTCGTTAATCAACAATTCCACCGGCGTCTGCACGGAGAGGCCGAACTCGTGCGCAGGATTCTGTGCATCCGCATAGCGCGGGAACGCGTCGCCTGGCATGCCGCCCATGATGCAGGTGACGGCAGCCTTGTCGCCGACCGAGCTACCCACCCATTGGTCCTCTGCTTCGCCGTTCGGAAGGGCCGTGCGTTCGATCTGCTCCGATGAAACCGTGCTGAAATCGCCCAGCAGCGGTACTCCCGAGGGCAGCGCGGCGTCCGGATCCAGGGGACGATAGGGGTTGCTGTGGAAAGTCCCGGCCTCGTCGTATATACCGGCCCTCGATTGCCAGAGCGTCCAGCGAATCTCCGGACGCACACGGCGCAGGCCGATGAGCCCCACCACGGACGCCGCCTGCATCAACCTGGGGTCTTCATGGCGGTAGAGCATCATGCTCACCAGCCGCACGCGGGCCTGGACACCCCACGTGAAACTAGCGCACTGAAACCCCGCCTTCCGGTAGGTCAGGTGCGTCTGCTGGTCGCTGTCCCGCGCCGATGCGCCCAGCATGAGCTCCAACGCCGCCCGACTGCCGGCGTGATCGGCGATGATCCGTCGATACTCGCCCACGGCGGCCCGCACGCGGTCCAGGACGTCCTCCGGCGCAGCCTTGTCCCGCGCCGCTTCGAGGAAGATGTTCACCCCTTCGTCGCCGGGAATGTACTGCGCGGAGGCAAGCGGATCCTTTGAATCCAGAATGCGCATGATCTTCCACGCGAGCTTCTGCTGCACGCCAAGCACGCGCGTTAGGTCACGTGGCCGCCGCACATCCCCCGGCAGGGCGCTGAGGACGTGCGCAAAGGCACTCCTGATTCGCAGGAGCACCTGCGTGGCCTCGTCCAATAATCCCGCGCCTTTCGTCCCCGACATCATCATCTCCGCCCGGCTGAACTCAACATAGTCGTCGCCGTCGGCCCCGAACGCCACCGGGCTCCACGGAATGGCACGCAAAACGTGCGTCTTCGCGGGTGGTATACACGCGTCCATTGTACACATTCGCTCCTCGGAAACAAGGATGGAATTTACGCCGGAATTAAATCCGAGAAATCGCTTGGCGTAATGAAACCGACAGAGTATGATGAAATCCCGGCTGAAGGGCAGTGGTGGAAGCCTCCGAGATACGGACTCCACCGCTCTGTACGAAGCGCAGCCCAGCGACGGGCGCCCCCGTGTGAGGGAGGTGAACAGCCCGTCGGCCGTGGCTGCCGTGGAGGCCTGCGGTGCACCCCTCTCCCTTCGAACGCCAGTGTCGACTGATCCGGCGACAGCCACGCAGCCCATGGCCGCGCCCGCGAACCGCCGCTGGCGACGCGGGGATGGGTGAGCACGCACCAGCCACCACGCGTGTTCGACGCGCTCGACCGGTCGCCGGCCGCAGCGTACGGGGATCTCTCGAGAGGCAAGAGGCTCTTCAGGACGCCTTGGCCGTGGAGGCGCCAGTGCAGGAAGTATGGGGCACGTGCACCCACCTGCGTCTCGCACATCTGTGCGTGGGCGTCACCACGGTTTGTTTGTGTAATCGCACAGGAGGTTTGGCATGAGGAAGAGAGGTATCGTGGGCCCAGGGCTTGTCGCCCTGTGTGGAAGTCTGGTCCTGGCCCTCGGCATGGTCCCGGATCGGCCTCCGGGAGCAGATCAGGCGGGAGTCAGCAACCGTTTTGTCCCCGCAGACCAGCGCCCAGCGCAATCGGCGAACCCGGCGAGGCCTGCGGATACACCTCCCGCGGATCTTCCGGGCGCCGTGCCGGCCACGGCGATCCCGTCCACCGACCAGGGCCGCGTGTCCGGGATCAACACCCAGCCTCACGGCCCGGTGGGTCCGCCGGCGCCTGACGCGTCGACGGCGAGGGCCCCGGCCAACACGCGCGGCTCGCTCTCACGCACCGGCCTTCGGCAAGGCGGCGACACGTGCGAGACCGCGTTCGTCATCAGCGGTCTGCCCTTCACCGACGCCGGCACGACGGTGGGTTACACCAACGACTACCAGCAATCGTGCTATTACGTGGCTCGCCCCGCCCCTGACGTCGCCTACGCGTTCACGCCAACGCAGGATGTCAGCGTCAACATCTCGCTGTGCGATCCGTCGACGAATTTCGAAAACGCCCTCCTCGTGTATGAGGGCAGTTGCGCGCCGGAGAACCTGCTCGTCTGCAACGAGGCCGTCTGCGCCACGGACAGCATTCAGTGGGAAGGCGTCGCCGAGATCGACTGCGTGACGCTCGTCGCAAACACCACCTATTACATCGTCGTCGACGGCACGATGGGAGGCGAAGGCGACTATGTGCTGGACGTGACCGAATGCTCCCTCTGTAACCTGGCCTGCGGTCCCGAGGACATCCTGGAGGGCGAGCCCAACTGCTACACCGGTTACGAAGACACGTACAACGGTGGCTGCACCGACGGTGGCTACTTCAGCGCCATTGCATCCGGCGAGACCGTATGCGGCACAACCGGCGTGTACCTTCGCGACGGTGGGTTCTACTACGACGTGGACACCTATGAGCTCGTTCTGTCGAGCGATGCCACCGTCACCGTGACGTTTGCATCACAGACCACGCTAGTGATGCTGATTGCGGCCAATGGCGGTATTCCTGACTGCGATGCGTACATCAACACGCAAGGCGTGCGCGATGGCATCACGAGCACCGGGGGTTGCATGCCGCAGAGTCTCACGACGAGCCTGCCCGCAGGAACGCACTGGTTCATGGTCAGGCCCAACGGACCCGGTACTCCCTGCGGCAGCGCGTACAAGCTGTCTATCGACACTGAGCCCTGCACAGTGCCCCGGGGAAGCTGCTGCCTGGCGGACGGCACCTGCGTCGACGAAGTGCCCGCCATCACCTGCTACGAGTACTACGGCAGCATGATGTGGGTCGAAGGTGCGGACTGCGCGTCCGCCGACTGCTCGGCCCGCCTGAACGGCCCGACCTGTCACGAGGCGATCGAGCTGGACATTCCCTCTACCACGTGGGGCACCACGGAGGGCGGCGCGGAAGTCATCTATCCGAGCTGCGGCGGCATAATCGACGACATGGACGTCGGCTCCTGGTACAAGGTCATCGGCACCGGCAATCGCATCACAGCCACCACCTGCGATGCCAACGGCCTTGGCGACCAGTGCCACATGACCGTGTTCTGCGGGAACTGCGACAGCCCGCTGTGCGCGGCGGAGCATGACACGGGAACGCTGTGTGAAGGATCGACGCAATACGGGAACACGATCACCTGGTGCTCGCAGCCTGGTTATGAGTACTACATCTGGATGCACCACTGGGTCGCCGTGCACATCCCCTTCGATTTCATCCTGACGGTGTACGACGACGGCGTCCCCTGCGACGATTATCCGCAGTGCGAGCCGCCGCTCGGCGCCTGCTGCCTCGGAGAGGTCTGCTACGGCGACGGCATGGAAGAGGGCGAGTGCGACGCCGTGGGCGGTCGGTTCTACGTCTACCAGACGTGCGGGACGATGATCTGCACGAACGACTGCCCGGGCGACACCTGGCAGACGGCCGTGCAGATCGATGCACTGCCGTACTACGGCGACGGGAACACCGTTCCGTGCATGGATCATTACTACCAGACTTGCGCGGACGACCCCGGGGGCACGAGCAATGATGCCCGCGACGCGGTCTTCCAGTACACGCCCATGGAAGACGTGGTTGTCGATGTGTCTTTGTGCACGTACAGCAAACTGAACACGAAGCTGTCCGTATACGAGAACGAGATCACACCGACGTCGGACCCGAGCACGGCACTGGCCTGCTCCAACTACGCCTGCACGTCACCCGGGTGGCCCGCGGAAGGAGACGTATCGCGGGTTGACTGCCTGCAGCTCTACGCCGGCTCGACCTATTACTTCGTGATCGACGGCGGCGTGTTCAGCCATCGGGGCTACTTCACGATTGACGTCACGGAAGCGGCGTGCGTGGCTGACCCGTGCGACATCACGTGCAGCCCCGGCGCCACGCCGGAAGGCGAGCCGGACCTCGTGGAAGACTATGTCGACAGCCACAACGGCGGCTGCAACTCGAATCCGCCCGTGTTCTCGTCGATCAGTTGCGGCGAGACCGTGTGCGGCGTCTCGGGTACGTATGCCTTCGGCACGTACAATTACCGGGATACCGACTGGTATGCGATCACGGTCACCGAGAACACCGAGTTCACCGTGTCTCTCCTGGCTGAGTTCGACGCCTACGTCGGCTTCGCCGACAACAACGGCATCGCCGATTGCAGCCTGGCCAGCGGATACCTGTTTACCGGCACCGAAGCGACGGCCTGCGAGGCCGGCAGCTTCACGGCCTGTCTGCCCGCCGGCGAGTGGTGGCTCGTGGTCCTGCCGCAGGTGTACAGCGGCCTGACGCCCCCGTTGGAGTATGAGCTGACCGTGACGTGCGCTGAAGGCACGGCGGCTGGCGCGTGCTGCCTGCCGGACGGCACCTGCACCACGACCGACGAGAACACCTGCTTCGACCTGGACGGTGTGTTCCAGGGCGCCGGAACGGACTGCGAAACGAGCCCGTGCCCGGGTGTCCCGGAGAACGATGAGTGCGTCCATGCAACGTTCCTCTCCGTGCCGTCAGAGACGCTCGGCACGACGATCAACGCCACCTGGGAGCAATTGACCCAGGACGGTGGTGTGATCGGTGTGTGGTACAAGCTGGTGGGAACGGGCAATGCCGTCACGCTGTCGACCTGCAACGAGGTGACGGACTTCGATACATCGATTCGCGTCTACTGCCTGGGATGCGACTGGACGACCGCGCAGTACATGCGGGCGATGCCGATCGAGGCCTTTCCTGGCGAAGAAGTGTCGCCCTACCAGCTCAACGACGCCAACTACCGCACGGATGATGACTGGCTCTGCCGGGATCACTCGCAACTGGCCAGCACGCACACTCTGTGCACGGAGCGCGGCGCGGAGTACCTCGTGGTCGTCTACGGCTACAACGGCGCCCTGGGCAACTTCCGCCTCGACGTCTATGACGACGGCGTGCCGTGCGTGGATGAATACAATGGCTCGTGCATCGTGACGCCGGCCAACGACGCCTGTGCCGCGGCCGAGCCGATCGGCGACGTGACCGACCTGTTCTGGAACACGTCCTTTGCGACCAACGACGGCCACGAGTCGACGGGCCCGGATGTGTGGTACTGCTACACGGCCCCGTGCTCCGGCCTCGTCACGCTGACGTGGGAACAGGTGGACCACTTGTCGTTCGACACCGCAGTCGCCGTCTATGACGGTTGCACATGCGGCCCGACGGGTGGACTGCTGGTGGCCTCGCAGCCCGGCGACCCGCTGGAGCTGACGTTCCACGCCATGGCCGGCAACCAGTACCTCATCATGGTCGGCAGTTGGACGAACCTCGGCGGCGCCGGTTGGCTCACCGTTACGTGCGAAACCGAGTCGTACGGCGCCTGCTGCCTGCCGGACGCCCCCTACTGCATCGACGCGTTCGAGTCGGAGTGCGCCGGCACCTTCATGGGTGACGGCACGATCTGCGGCACGGACGACTGCGATGGTGACGGTATCCCGGACACCTGCGAGGTCTGCGGTGACCTGGATAACGACGCCGACGTCGACCATGACGACTACGTCATCTTCCTCGACGCGTTCGGCGGCGTCACCGACGGCGTCCCGCCACAGGACTGGTGCTGCGACTACGACGGCAGCGGCGCGGTCGGCATGCTCGACTATGCGGCATGGCTCGCCTGCTATCGCGACTACGTCGGCGACCCAAAGGCCCCGCCGCCGGGCAGTAGCCCCCTGCGGCGGTCCACCGCCCAGCCCGGCCGGACTCCGAGTCCGCGCCCGGTACCGAACCCCTGACACCAGCTCGGCGTGACGGTCGGCCGCGAAGATGAGTGACCTCCTCCGCGGCCGCCGTCCGCCGAAGTTTCGAACACAGATGCGCAGCAGATAAGGAAACGAACGACAACGAGAGTAACGGTCTTCCGGCAACCGGAACGACGCCGCGAAGACCGCGTAGGAGGAAGAGGAAAATGACGATCCGCAGAACACTTGTTTGCCTGACGATGTTGGCGGCCCTGGGCGGTGCCCCCCTGCTCGCGGCGGACATCACCGTCTGGCTCAACCCGGCCAGCCCATCCGTGGCCGTCGGCGACACCGTCGACGTCGACATCATGGCCAGCTTCAGTGAATCCGTGGTCGGCTGGGGCATCGACCTGGCGCTCGACGAGCCGGGCTACGCCGACTGGATCGACACCGTCATCGGGTCCGCCTGGGACCCGAGCGATACGCTGGACCACGACGGTCTGGCTGGTTTGCGCCTTCCGCCCGGTGTCGGTGGCGACGTGCTGCTGGCGACGGTGACCTTCGCGGGTATCGCCCCCGGCACCACGACGCTGACGCTCAGCACCGGCCCTGAGGAAGATGAAGGCTTCCTGCTCGAGGCCGGCGACTGGGTGACGGAAGCAGAGTTCCTTCCGGGGACGCTCACCGTCGTCCCCGAGCCCACCGCACTGACGCTTCTGGCGCTCGCCGCCCTGACGACGCTGCGTCGGCGGTAATCACACTACGGAACCAACCAAGCCGCCCTGGCGTGCGAGTCCCCCGCACGCCGGGGCGGCGTTCATTTGGGCTGTTCGCGCGCATTGCCCCCACTCCATTGAGCGAACCGCCGTCTTCGGTGTACTCTGACACCCGTCGCAGCAGTCGAACCCCCTCACGTGGGAGACACGTTCCCTCACCGGCACATGCGGGGCGCGGGCGGTGCGCGGCTCGGGCCCCGGCCAGGCAAGGAAGGACACGCATGATCACCAGCGTCCCCAGCACCGCCGCCCTGACCGCTCTCGTCCTCGCCGCCCTGCTGCCCGTCGGCTGGGCATCGGGCGGACCGCTCGAAACCGCCGGCCGCCACGAGTACAACGGCCCCTACGCCGGCGAATACCTCAACCGCGTCGCCTTCCCGCTCGGCGGTATCGGCGCCGGCATGATCTGCCTCGAAGGCACCGGGGCGATCTCGCACGTCTCCGTCCGCAACAAGATGGAGTTCTTCAACGAGCCCGCCGCCTTCGCCGCCCTGTGCATCCGCCGACCCGAGGGCAACATCGCCAAGGTCCTCGAAGGCCCCGTCCCGACCTGGAAAGCCTTCGGCGGCACCGGCAACGGCAACGGCTCCGCCGGCGCGACCCACGGCCTGCCGCGTTTCGACGAGGCGCAATTCCTGCCGCGCTTCCCCTTCGCCAGCATTACGCTCACCGACGCCGAGGTGCCGCTCGAAGTCGAGATCACCGGCTGGAGCCCGTTCATCCCCGGCAACGCCGACGATTCGAGCCTGCCCGTCGCCGGCCTCGAATACCGCTTCAAGAACACCAGCGACCAACCCATCGACGCCGTCTTCTCCTACAACGCCAAGAACTTCATCGCCGCCGGCGGCGACGGTGACACCATTCTGCCCATCGATCATGGCTTCGTGCTCTGGCAGGCCCCTGCCGACAACCACCCCGAACATGAGGGCGGCTTCGCGATCTTCGTCGACGATGTCGACACGGTCGTCGATCACTGCTGGTTCAAGGGCGGTTGGTGGGACGCCGTCACGCTCGCCTGGAGCAACATCAGCGACGGCCGGCTCGTGGCCAACCCGCCGCAGGAAGGCCGCTGCCCCGGCGCCTCGCTGTTCACCCCGTTGAAGCTCCAGCCCGGCGAGGAGCGCACCATCCACCTGATGCTCGCCTGGTACGTCCCCCGCACGACGCTCCGCGTGGGCCGCGACGCCGAGGGTCCGGCGTTCAGCTCCGTCCCCTCGCACGGCACGGCCTCCGGCCAGCAGGACGTCACCGGCTTCGTCGGCCAGGGTCTGGTCAACACCTTCGATCCCTCCGGCGACGGGGCCATCGGCACGCTCACCTCGCCCGAGTTCGAGATCACGCACGACTACATCCAGTTCCTCATCGGCGGCGGCAACCACCCCGAGAAGACCTGTCTGCAACTCCTCATCGGCGACAAGGTCGTCCGCTCGGCCGCCGGCAAGGATGCCGAGAAACTCGAATGGACGACATGGGAAATCGGCGACCTGAAGGGCCAGCAAGCCGTCCTGCGCATCGTGGACCAGGCCCGCGGCGGCTGGGGCCACGTCAACGTCGACCAGATCGTGCTCACCGATCGCCGATGGGCCGACGCCAACGAGCTGATGGAGCATCAGGCCAGGTGGGGCTCCGTGGTCAAGGTCGTGCAGGATTTCGAGGGCGAGGACTACGGCGGCTGGGTGGCCGACCCGCCCGCGCCAAAATGCGACAAAACGTGCTGTTCCACGCCAGAACACCACATTCCCTGGTACGCCGGCCGGTTCAAGAACATGGACGAGCTGACCGCGTACTGGCGTGAGCAGTACAACCGGCTCCGCGAGGAATCGACCCTCTTCAGTGATGCGTTCTTCGACACGACGCTGCCGCCGGAAGTGGTCGAAGCCGTCGCCGCCAACCTGACGATTCTGAAGTCGCCGACCGTGCTGCGTCAGGTCGATGGCCGGCTGTGGTGTTTCGAGGGTTGCTGCGATACGCACGGCTGCTGCCACGGCTCGTGCACGCACGTCTGGAACTACGCCCAGGCGATCTGCCACCTCTTCCCCGACCTGGAGCGCACGCTCCGCGACACCGAGTTTCACGAGAGCCAGGACACCCGCGGCCACCAGACGTTCCGCTCGTGCCTGCCGATCCGCCCCGTCGATCACAACTTCCACGCCGCCGCCGACGGGCAGCTCGGCGGGATCATGAAGGTCTACCGCGAGTGGCGTATCTCCGGCGACGACGAGTGGCTCCGCGCCATCTGGCCGCAGGTCCGCCAGAGCCTCGACTACTGCATCCGTACGTGGGACCCACGCGGTCACGGCGTTCTCGAAGAGCCGCACCACAACACGTACGACATCGAGTACTGGGGCCCCGACGGCCACTGCTCGAGCTTCTATCTCGGGGCCCTCGCCGCCGCCGTCAACATGGGCTCATTCGTCGGCGACGACGTCTCGCAATATCGGACGCTGCTCGCCGCCGGCCGGACGTTCCTCGAAACGAAGCTCTATGACGGCGAGTATTTCTACCAACTCGTGCAAACGGAGGGGCTCGACGCCACCTTCCACCCGCTCGACCCTGGCGACAACGGCCCCGGCTACGCCGACCTCGTCACCACGCTCAACGAGCAGGGGCCGAAGTACCAGTACGGCACCGGCTGCCTGTCCGATGGCGTGCTCGGCTTCTGGATGGCCCGCGCCTGCGGCCTGGACCGAGACATCGTCGATCCGGCGAAGGTCCGCAGCAGCCTCAGCGCGATCTACCGCTACAACCTGTGCCGCGACCTGTCCGACCACGCCAATCCGCAGCGGCCGTCGTTCGGCCTCGGCCATGAGGGCGGACTGCTACTGTGCACGTGGCCGAAGGGTGGCCAGCCGGCACTACCGTTCGTGTACAGCGATGAGGTCTGGACGGGCATCGAATATCAGGTGGCCGCGCACCTGATGATGGTCGGCCTGGTCGATGAGGGGCTGGAGATCGTCCGGTACTGCCGCGACCGCTATGACGGCCGCGTGCGCAACCCGTTCAACGAGTACGAGTGCGGCCACTGGTACGCCCGGGCGATGTCGAGCTACGCCCTGCTCCAGGGCCTCACCGGCGCCCGCTACGACGCGACCAGCAAGACGCTCTACATCGACTCCCGTGTCGGCGACGACTTCCGCAGCTTCCTGTCGACGGCCACCGGCTTCGGCACCGTCGGCCTCCGCAACGGCCACCCGTTCCTTGACGTGAAGCACGGCCACATCGACGTGAACAAGGTAATGGTCGCCGGCCAACCCGCCGAGCTAACGACGCCGTAGCGGCCTGTCTCCGTGCCGGCCGTCGACGGCCAATCCGCGTTAACACCGCCGCGTAGCGTCGGCCCCCCGTGGCCGACGTCGAGTATCAGCAAGCATGTTCTCGTCACACCTGCTCCGGCGCTACGTCCGCCTCCCCCGCCGCGTCCAGCCGCTCCCGGCGACGAATGCGTCGCGAAAGCCGCCACAACGCAACCGCCGCCACCAGCGACACCAAGCTCTTACCCTGCCACTGCTCCGCATCCTGGGTGGCACCGAAGACGATGAAGAACGCCAGCGTGCCGGCGATCCAGGCCAATCGCTGGGAGTCGCGCCAGGTGCGTCCCTCGCCGGACCAGTGCACGAGCAACGTCAGGCAGGCGACGTTCAGGAGCACCAGGATGGTGAACACCAGCGGAAACGGCGGCGTCCCGTTCTCAAGGGCGTAACCCAGACCGATGAAGACAGTGGTCACGTTCACACAGCCGAGAACGAAAAACCACCGAGCCCGTGGCGCTTGCCGCGGTTCGACCGCGACAAGCTGGTTGGGCGCGAACCGTGCCGCGATCACGAGCGTCAGCAGCACCAGCCACGCCATCACGTAATGCAGTACTGGCGGCCGGTAATCTGTCAGCAACCACCCAACGGGCAGCCATAGCAGCAGGCCGGCGGCGCAGGCGACCAGCATCCCGCGTCCCAGCCACGGCTGCTTGCGCCGCTCGCGATAGAGCACGTGGGCCAGGAGGATGCTGGCCCCGATGCTGACGACCAAGTGGAAATGCAGCAGCATCAGGCCATAGCCCGCGTGTACCCCGCCCACGTACCCGTACGACACTCCCGGCGTCAATTCGTGCCAGTCCGCGTTGAAAATCGAGCGAACGACGATGGCCTCTTCGTACACGCCGTAGGCCAGGCCAAGCAGGACGAGGCTGGGCCAGCGCTTGTCCCAGCGGATCAGCAGCTCACGAACGAGCACCGCCCCGAAGCCGTACGGCAAGGCCATGATCACGAACGCCAGCGGATTGAAGAACTCGGCGGGCCCCATGTGCCCCGAAACCAGTTCGCCGAGCAAAGGGGCGAGCAGCAACAGCGCCAGGCCCGGGGGAATGCGCTTCACGAGTGCTCCTCCTTAGCCTGTCCGGTTGGCCTTCGTCGAACCGGCGCCGCGGCGCGACCTCTCTCGCCAGCGCTGCCAATCGTCCTTGACATTCAGGTCCCACGCCCCGTCGTCCCAGAAATCGCGCGACACGATGGCCGCAATCTCGTACTCATCCTCGCGCCCATCTTCCGGCACTTCGTAGATCGTCAAGCCGAGGTGAGCCGCCAACCGCTGATCGAACTCGCGAAAGACGGTGCGCATCGCGCGGCCGATACTCTTCGGATACACCTCGAAACAGACGAGCCGGTCGTCCTCGGCGACGGCCAGCAACTGCCGGCCGACGACCCGGCCGGCGCCGCTGCGGGCGTAAACGACGCGCTTGTTGATATCCAGCGTGACCGCGACGGCCGAGTAGCTGAAGTCACCGCCCAGTCCGAGGCACGAGCCGACATACGAGCCGAGTCGCAGGACCTCGAGTGCATCCTGCTCGATGGATAGCTCCACGCAACCGCAGCCGCGCACCTCGGCCCGATGGCTCAAACCCTGCTGCCACTTCGCCGGATCCAGCTTGGGGTGCTTCTTCAGCCACTCTGCGTTCCTGGGATGCTTCTCGGCGTAGTCCCGATCGCCGCTCCAGTACGCCTTGAGCAACCGCCGCAACGCCCGTTTGTTGCTCGACACCATCTGCTGGAGCATCACGGCGTGCTCAGCCTTGCCGCTCCGCTCGGCGTTGGGCAGGCCGGCGGCCATCCGCTCGATAGCCAGTTGGTTGAGCACATCGAGTTGCAGGGCCAGCCAGCCTTCGCGGATCAGCCCCGCGTCACGCTCGGCCTGCGCCGGCCGTAGCGGACGTCCTTCGTGCAGGTGCTCCCGCAATCGCCGCGGGATCGGATTCGACGTGCCGGGGCCAACGTGCGCCTCGACCAGCGCTGCGAGTTCACGAACGTCGAGCGTGGCGGGATCGACGCGGCACAGCGGATGCTCGGCGAACAACCGGATCAACGCCTGCCGCACTGGCGTGTCGATCGCCCCGAGCGTCTGAGCCGCTCTCAAGAGCTGTCGCGGACAACGGTCGAACGCAGCGGCCGCCAGCCGCGGGCTGACCTCGCACATGGACCAGAGCCCCAGCCCGATCAGCCACGCAGCGTTTTTCGTTCTGGAGGCCGATTCGAGCTTGTGAAACGACGCGTCCTGCGCCTGCTCGACAACCTGCCACTGCTCGGGGGGCAAGCCCGAGAAAACGCTCAGCGCGAGTTGCACACGCGCGTCCTCCCGGAACGGCTTGTCGCACACGCGCCGCAGCACGCGGAAGAACGGCTTCAACGCGCGGTCGAGCCGTGGAGAATCGTCCCAGTAGTCAATGACCCTGCGTAGCGCGTCCAGTGCTTTCGTGCGATACTCAAGGCGAATGGACTCGATCTGCTCGATGAAGTGCGGGGCCTGCCCACGCACGAAACGCCATTTCTGTTCGAGTTGGGCCTCGCTGAGTTCGTCAAACACAACGCCGACGAGCGTGTCTAGCAATCGGCAGGCGCTGTGCGGATCGAGCCGCCGCCACGCTGGGTCTTCGAGGAGTTCCTTGAGCCCCTCCAGCCCGGAGCAATGCTCCCAGAGCGTCATGGCCCGCGCCGGCCACCAGTTGTCGGCGTCTTCCACAAAGTCGGCGAAGCCCTTCACCGCCGGGCCCACACCCTCCAGCGATGCCTTGTGCTCGAATGTGTAGTCGCGCCGGTACTCGTTCGCCAGCGTGAAGCCGTCGATCACGTAGCTCAGGCTGTATCCCTCGGCCACGCATCCCAGCGCGTGGTACATACGATGACGGTACGCCCAGTCCGGCGACAGGACGTCGGCCCGCAGCAGCCCGCTGGTGGTCTTCTCGTCGAGTTCTGTCTGGCATGCCTGCGATTCGTTCACCAGCTCCGCAAAGTGAACGCATCTCGCCGGCGGCATCTTCGCGATCAACCCACACCAGGCCGCTGCATGCTGCTGCGACGCAACAGCCAGCAGCACGCTGACACATCGCCGCAACTGCGTATCCTGCTCCAGCCCCAGCGCCCAGTACGTGGACAAGACTGTGGAAACGTCCTTCCAATCACGGTCCCGCAGGCTCCACAGCAGGTGTCGCCGAAAGCAGCTCGGCAGAGCCGCAATCTGCTTCCGGTATTCCGCCGTCCAACACCGACCGGGGGCCTGCGGACCATCGCAGTTCGATGACTCCGGCGGTTGCTCCTTCTCGATCTGTGCCGCCGCTTCATCCAGGTACGGACCCAGTCGGGCCAGGATACGTTCCTCGTCAGCGGGGACGCACAGGTGTGAGCGCAGGTCGACTGGCGGCGTCTGAGGCGGTTTCGGCGGCTTGTACTTCGTGCCGCGATACGCCCGCGGGTGTGCCGCCGTGGGCCGTGGCGGGGCAACCGGCTCGGCGATCACCAGGGGCGGAACCGCCGCGGTATCCACCGCCGGGTCGGCGATGGTGTCGTTCAGCACACGCAGGACATTGACCAGGGTCTCCGTGCTCCAGGTCGAAACGCTCTCCAGCGTCCCCCACGCCGCGAGCAGCCGCCGCTTCATCGGCGCGATCGCGTCCGGGACATCCGCCAGCGACCGAACCTCCTCGACATACGGCCCCTCCGCCGGCGGGGCGAGCACGAAGCTCTCGTCGATGTCCTCCGGCGGCTTCGGCCACTCGAACTCCGCGAGCCGGCGGCTCACGACGCCGAACAATCCGTCGGGTCTCCTAAGGATTGTGGTCAGCCAACTGGTCATCGCCCCGGCACCCACCAGTGATTCCGGTCGCGCGGCTCGCCGCGCGGATAACACCGTATGTCCCGCCCATGGTATACGACCGGCGTTCCCCCTCAAAGCCGCGTCCCCCGCAGCGTCCCGCACATCATGACGATGCCGGCGCGGATCGCCCCGCCCCGGCTCCCTTGGCAGCGGGGGCGCGACTCCAGCGCCGGCATCGGTGCCGGCCACATCCCCCCGCAATCGGCCGGCTGACACGCCGCTACTTCCCAGTGACCATCATGTCGGCGAAACAGGGTGCCCCGGCACGCAGATCGACCGTGACGATCCGCGCACCAGGGCGAGGAGGCCTGCAGGAGTATGACCTCGCGCGCCCCCCTCGCGCGAGTCACTCCACCTGCTATGGCTCGACGAGCAAGGCAACGAACGGCGAGATGTCGAAGTTGTTCACTTCGCCGTCGCCATTGCAGTCGGCGTTGAGAATATCGCACTCCGGATACGCCGCTGCATAGCCCGTCGGGTCGGTAATCGCCAGCACGAACGGCGAAATGTCAAAGTTGTTCACTTCGCCGTCGCAGTTCACGTCGCCCGGCGTCTCGCAGCCGTCCGGCACGCCGTTGTGGTTGTAGTCGGTATCGCAGTCTTCGCCGACGCAGTAGCCGCCAAAGTCGACCGAGATATCGCACTCGTCGGGGATACGGTTCTCGTTGCAGTCGTTCGAAGGGGCGTCGTAATCCCCATCGACGATGAATGCGACCGACTGCGTCCAGCCGGCCACCTCGTCGTATTGCTGATTCCAGCCGGTGGCAGCGCTGAATTCGAGCGTGTTGCCGTTCGCCGGGTGCGGCGTCACCGGCACCCACCACGGCCCGTTATCGCCGGTGCCGTCGAGCTGGAAATCGAGCCAGTAGGTTCCGGCCGGCAGATAAACGCTGCCCAGGTCGCACACGATCTCGTTGATACTGCGTGCACAAGGCTCGTAATACTCAGGGTCACCACCGAAGACGCGCCAAACGCCACTGTGTGAGGACGACGTACAATAGTTCGTGCTGGTGTCACCGAAGACGACTGCGCCGCCGGCGTCGGGCGAACCATCCCAGAGGCGGATGCTGGCGAAGTTGATGGTCGGAGGATCCTCGTCGGTCTGGTAGGCGTAGAGCCTGATCTTATGGATCCGGCAGTCACGCGCCAGCGTGAAGTCATCCGCGGCGCGCCAGCCATCCGCCACAGAGCAGTTCCAGCCGTAGTAGGTACTTTCGCTTTCGATATACGACTCGTCCTCGTAGTGGCAGCCGGTACCGTAACTGGTGATGAGCGGGCCGTTGTCCCAGATCACGCTGCTGCTGATCCCCAACTGGCACTCGTCCGGAATCAGGTCCCGCTGGCAGTCTTCGCTGACCTTGCCGTCCCCATCGGGATCGGAGGAATCGACGTCGCAATCGTCCGGGATGCCGTTCTCGTTGCAGTCCGCGGCGAGACCGAGGGCCAGCTCGCACTCGTCCGGTATTCCGTTGTCGTTGCAGTCCATCGTATCGCACTCGGTGCCCGCCCCCAGCCAGGTGCCATCGCACTCGGCCTCGGTGGTCACGGTGCAGAACGGCTCGGCCCCGCGGCAGCAGGCACCAGTGGGCGCGTTGCAGGTGAGCGACGCGACGTAATGGGTGCCGGGAAACTCGTCGCAGGGTGGCGCGTCGAGCGACTTGTGCGAGACGCACGCGTAGTAGGTGCCGGGCTCGACGACCATCGAGACAGTGCCTTCCTCGCAGGGGACAAGGTAGAGATACGGCGCTATGTAACCCGTGTTGTTGTCGCAACCCGGAACGCCAGGCAGGATCTGCTCAATGAAGCCGGTGCGCGTCCTGCTCTCGGCGACGACGGTCCAGGTGAGCTCCGTTTCCTCGGTGACGACGATCTCGTACCAGTCGTGGTCATCCTCGGTGCAGGTACCGCAGATGACATCGCCGCAGGCGATGGGCTCGAAGATGTTCGGCTCCGCGTTACAGCCGTTGTTGGCAGTCTCACCACAGGCTTCCCGCTCGGTGATTGCCCCATCCGGGCACGGGGTCATGCACGGGCACAGGTCGCAGGACACGCCCAGGCCGAGGAACATGCCATCGATGCACTCGGCCTCCGAGGCGACCTGGACGCAGGAGCCGTCGTCGTGGCAGCAGGCACCTTCGGTGGGCGCGACGCAGTTGGCGGTGGTGGTGATGCCGGTCGGCTCGACGTCGCCTACGCCATCCTGCGCCAGAAGGACATCATAGCCGGAACCATCGTAGATGTAGTACTCGGTCTGGTAGGGCCAATAGACCCCGGCGGTGAAGACAGTCGAGATTTCGTCGCCGTGGTTGGCGAAGAAGCGGAAGACCTCCGGACCGTAGCCGATGCCCATGTAGATGTTGTCGAGAACCACGACGCCATTGACAAGGACGTCGAGCCGGGAGTCGGACCACCCTGCACCGCTGGTGGAATACAGCTCGACGCGATGGTAGCAAGCCGCTTCGGTGCAGGGATTCGGGTCGCAGGGGATGTCGTCGCCGAGGTACTCGCCGCCGGCGGCGACGCACGCGGGGGCGGTAAGCATCTGGCAATCGTCGTCAATGCAGCAGGCGCCGGTGTGCTCGAAGCACGAGATAGTGAGTGTGCCGGGGCCGACCTCGGAGGGCCCTCGGCCACCGATCTGGACGAGGTATGACTCGCCGGCGACGCATTCGACCTCGACGGCCGACCCCATATCCCCGGAGCCACAGACCGAGCTGTTGTCTTCGTTGTAAGCCAGCAAGGTCGTCGGCGGGCACGCACACGACTCCCAGACGGCGAGCCTGGTGTCGCAATCACTGCCACAGGTGTCGAACATCACCGGGCCGTTGCAGGTCGCGGTGTAGCAGTAGAACAAGTCGTTGTTCATCAAGGTGTACGTGTACGGCCTGATGCCGCTGGCGGTGGCCAGCGACGTGTCGAACGGGAGGTCGACGACTTCGCCGATCGGGATCGCGCCTTCACAGTCGTTGTTCTCGGCAGGCTCGTCGACCTTGATCTCGACGGCGTAGGACTGAGGGCCGGTGCCATTATTGAAGTACACGGGATGGAGAACGGTGCCCGGGCCGGGCAGGCCGTGCCAGTAGAAGATGGGGGCCGTCACGCCATCCGGACAGGCGTAGAGCTCGTACCGGGTCTGAATCGTGCGGTCCCAGCAATCGCTGCAATCGTAGTAGACGTAGTTACTGGCGCCGCTGATGGCGAAGCCCTGGCCACAGTAGCTGATGGTCACGATGTTGGATTCGTAGGGGAGCTCGATTTCCCACCAGGTGGCGCGCTTATTGAACCCGCTGGGGCAGTCGATGGTGGCCTCGGTGTTGTCGCCAGTGGCGAGGAAGGGGTACGGCGGTGTGACGAGCGTGGCATTCTCGCACTGGTCGTTGGCCGGCGTATCCCGTTGCGACATCAGCGCCGCCGGGGGCCGCTTGCCCTCGGCATCGATTGTCGGATCGGATGCGAGCACGACGCCCGTACATAGGAGTACGACGCCGAGCTTGAGGATCTTCACGTTCCGCATGTCCTATCTCCTTCGCTGCCGAGGAAGATGGATACGGGCCGCGATCACAGCGGCCCGCATCCCGAGATCATTCGATCAATTGAGGTGTACCGTAAACCGCTGATCGGCACACACGCGCTAAACCACGGTCCTACCGCCTTCGAATCACGCCCACGATACCGAGCACCAGGAGCGCGAGCGTGCCAGGCTCAGGAACCTCGCAGACACGAAACCCCGTGGTGTTTTTCCCGATCGTCGGGGAGCCGTAGTAGCGGTACGACGCGCCCAGGTGACCGTCAAGGCCGCCGTACCACCCGCCCCGCGTGCCGCGATACGACCCGTCGGAAAGGATCGCTTCGTTCCACTCCCATACATTCCCACCCTGGTCGAACGTGCCATACGGGCTGGAGGAGTTCTCGAATTCACCGACTTCGGTGCGGTAGTACGGCGAGCCGATGGTGTAAGAGAAATTGGCGTTGTTGCCCGGATCGGGATCGATCAGGCCGTTACTCGGGGCGGTGTCGCTGTTCGTCGGGTAGTCGAAGTAATTGCCGGTCACACCGTCATTCATGTGGTACGCCGCCTTGTACCACTCATCCTCTGACGGGATCACCCACGTCGCGTCAGCTTCACGCGTAATCGCCTGTAGTTCGGAGTGGCTCATCGCCCCGTTGAGGAAGTACGACCCATCTTCCGTCGTTCCCAGGCCTTGCGCCCCCGTCGGCTGGCCGTTGTGCAGCCAGTTGGTGAAGCGCACCGCGTCGCCCCACGACACGTAGTTCACCGGACGGTTAGCCCAGTCGTCCGCCACGGCGTACGTGTAACTGCCGGCAGAACCGCTCCGCACGATCATGCAGGCGTACGTGCCCGACGACATGGCCGTGTCGTACAGACCGTACGTGTCGGTCGCGGCCACGGCGTTGAGAAACGCTGTGTACTGACTCGCCGTCACCTCGTACGTGCCGATGTTGTACGTGTAGTCGACGGCCCCGTATCCGTCGCCGTGTGTGTCGTTCGGGTTCCCCGGGTTGCCCACGGCGACCGTGTCGATCACCACGTTCGCCCCCGCTCCGGCGGCCCAAGTGCAAACCACGACCACGGCCAGTAAGGTTCCAATTCGCTTCAACATAGCTAGTCTCCTTCCTCTCTTTGGGCGCCGACCGGAACTCCCGGTTCGCCGCCACGGTCCCCGCGATCGAGCTCCTCCGATGGAACTCCTCCTGAGATGCCGAAGGCAGGCAGTCCAACTCCGCGACAAGTGTTGCTGGCCACCGCCCTGTCCTCCACGGCGAGTGCGCGGCTTCGTGAGAAACGGCCGACTGAACGCACCTCGCAGCCCGTACTATATCGAGCCCAATTGTCGTGGTCAATATCTTCCGTGATGTTTTTGAAAACATATGTACCGCTGTCATTGCCAACCTCGGTCGCCTGTGGTACTCTTGCATGAGTATGGCGAACAGAGATCATACGGTTATGGGACGCTCGGGCACTTTCAAGGCGGATGTCTCGGAAGTGATGACCCGCCTGCGCAGTGTGCTGGCTCAGTTAATCGCGGCCGTGCCGGACGACATCAGCAAGGGCGCCGATCTGCACCGCTCGTTCCACCTCGACCGCACCCTGAGCTGGAAAGTGTTCAAGGTCGCCCACGCCGCCGATCCCATTGCGGCGGGGGCCCACGTCCCCAGCCCGACGAGCATGGAGACGCTGTTTAAGGCCGCCCGAAAACGCGGCGTCCCCGAGGCGCTGATCGAGTCGGCGGCGCGGGCCGCAGCGGACTTCGAGGATCTCGTCGCGGCCCACGCGGACGACCGGGCCGCCTTTGACTCGATGGTCAGCGCATTGGCCCGCGACGACTCCTGCGACCAGATCGACCTCGTCCACCGCCGTCTCGGCTTTCGCGCCCAACGCCACATTCTGGGGGTGCAGGCCCGGACGCAGGTCAAGCTCCTCGCGCTCCAGCCAAGCCAGGACCCGCGATGGCTGGATGCCATCCTTGTCCAGGGCTTCGTCGGCCTGCGTCGCCTGCGGGGGGACGCCCCCTTCATCATCTCCTACTCCGGGGCACGTGATGACGAGGGAGCACCCGTGCAGGTGCAGCGTCAGCCGCTGGGGCTGGCGAGTGACAGCGACGGGATGTCCCTGATCGCCGAGTATTGCAGCCAGCCGCTGCCAGAGTTCCAGATTTCCCGGGTGGGAGACGGCTTCCTGCGCGGGGAGGTCCTGACCCGCGACGTGGGCAACCGTGCAGCCGTAACCTGCTTTGAGGGGCATGTCGTCTCGCCCGGAATGCCTCGCTACCGAGAGAAGGGCAACGATGTTGTCGCGAGTGTGGTAGTGGTGCGGAACCCGTGTGAGATGCTCGTGGTGGATCTGCTGGTGCCGTCCACATTGTATGGTCCCGTGAAACCCAGTGCATACGTGAGGACGGACCACGTAGGCGACTCATCTCGGGACCTGGTCACGAGGTGCGATTACCGCCTGCCGGGCAGGCCGGCGGTCCACCATCTTGGACGGAGCCCAGTTGTGCTCCACACGCCCGATGTGCCGCGCTACGCCGAGTTGGGATATGAGGTCCTTCGGCGCGCCGGTTGGAACGCCGAGGACTTCGACGTCTACCGCTGCCAGATCGAGTATCCGGTCATGCCCTCTTCTGTTGTCGTGCAGTTCGATCTTCCGGAAGCCCCCGCGACGCAGTAGTGATCCCGGTCGCGGCTTCTTGCGCGAGCAGCACCGCGTGTCCCGCACATTAAGACGATGCCGGCGCGGATCGCCCCGCCCCGGCTCCCTTGGCGGCGGGGGCGCAATTCCAGCGCCGGCATCGGTGCCTTCCAAATCCCCCCGCAATCGGCCGGCCGACACGCCGCCACTTCATCGTGACCATCATGTCGGCGAAACATGGTGCCCTGGCACGCGGATCGACCGTGACGATCCGCGCACCAGGGCGAGGAGGCATGCAGGACTGCGACCTCGCGCCCCCCCTCGCGCGAGGCAGTCCACCTGCTACGGTTCGACGAGCAGGCCAACGAACGGCGAAATGTCGAAGTTGTTCACTTCGCCGTCGTCGTTGCAGTCGGCGTTGAGGATGTCGCACTCCGGATACGCCGCGGCGTACCCCGTCGGATCCGTGATCGCCAGCACGAACGGCGAGATGTCGAAGTTGTTCACTTCGCCGTCGCAGTTCATGTCGCCCACAAGCGTTTCCTCCACCCACGGCAGCAGCCGCAACGCGATCGGAGTGCTGCTCGTGTAGAGGTTTGTGCCGTTCCGGCGGCTGTAACCGCCCGAGATCCCGGTCGAGGAGCAGTACAGACCCGAGTGGAAGTAGTCATTGCCCTGAAGATGGAGCCAGTACCGGCCCTCGGGCAGGGTCACGTCGACCGGCGTCTTATGCCACGAATAGCTGTACCGGAACGCCGGCATCGTCCAGCTTCCCAGAGACTGTGATTCGTCGAACATGTTGCCCGATCCGTCATCCGGGTGAATCGTGGCGGTAAAGCCCTGGGGGTTGTAGCATTCGGTGCGGCCGTTCAACCAGATCTCGCCGACACGCCAACCGCCGGACGCCACATCGAACGGCTGGAAGACCTCCCAGACGTAGACCGAACCCGTATCGCCCATCGCCCTGAGCGTGCCGATGCTGGGATCCACGTCCTGGTCGAGCAGGAACGTCGGCGGCGTGCACGGATCATCCTCGCACTCATCCGGGATGCTGTTCTCGTTGCAGTCGAGGCTGGTGCCGTCGGCGATGTCCAGGCGATCCGCGATGCCGTTGTTGTTGCAGTCTTCGAGGGCCTGGTCGTAACGCGCGTCCAGCGTCACCGCCACGCAAGACGCCCCGGAGGGCACCTCGTAGATCATGGTCGGATCGCTGCCGTCCAGATTGAACTTCGTGATGTTCTTGACGCCGTCATTCACGATCTCGTCGGCGAGGTAGATGGCGCCGTGCGTGTAGTCAATGGCGAAGTCGCCCAGACCCGACGACGTGAACTCGTCCGGCGTGCCGTCATAGAGGACTGTGAAGTTCTCGTTGTTGAAGTCCACGCGCACCAGGCAGTCGCTGATGGTGTCGCTGTCGATCCAGTAGATGTGCCGGTTGGCGACGTCGACTTGCACGCGCGTCCCGGTCGACGCCCCGTCGGCGATGGTCTTGGCCACGAACGGTGGACCGTCCAGGTTCATGCGTTGCACCTTGCCGTCGACGATGAAGTAGAGCCAGCCGTTCACCGCGTCGACCGTGGGGCGCCCCATACGGGTCGAACTGGAGTAGTCCGGAGCGCGGTAGACCTCTTCCACCGCTCCGCTGCCGTCCATCGGCCGCCGGCGGATAATGCCGGCGTTGTTGCCCTGCGAGGGCGCCTCGGTCCAGTACACATAGCCGCCCACCGGATCCAGGGTGCAGCCGCGCGCGTACTTCAGGCTGGTCTGGATCGTCTCTTGACCGCTGCCGTCCGGGTTGGCGCGGCGGACGTAGCCCGGGCTCGAGCCGTGCGACCAGTAGACGCGGCCCGTCTCGTCGATATCGAGCCCCACGACCAGCCAGTCACCGGCCGGAAACGGATCGGTCGTGAACAGGAGCTGCGGGTCGCTGCCGTCGAGGCCCATCGTGACGATCCGACCATCCTGATACTGAGTCAGACCGGCGTAGAGCTGCGTCTGGGCCGCGCCGATTGCGGCTCCCAGGCATGCGACGGCCACCACGGCCGCAATTCGCCACTGCAATTGTCGTGAATCTCCTCGGTGCATTCTCAGAACCTCCGTCATCTAATAGAAGCTGAAACAAACACGCGACCGCGGCGAGAATTGACGCGAGCGGACAGTGTTCCGCCGCGCGATCCTGCGAATTTGGAGCAAGCACCCACGTCCCACTCCCACAACTACGGGTGGGCCCCAGCCGGGAGGGGTCACGGGCCGCCGCCGGCTCGCTGACCCGATAAGGGAGGCCACCCGCCAATAAGTCCACCTTAACGATCGGTCATATCGGGGTCAATGCTTTTTCGCGAATTCGTTAAAGAGTTCAAGAAAGGATTGTTTCGCGAAATCTCGCACGAGTTCCATCTTCAAGCTTGCTTAGCATGTTGAAGACTGGTACGCTCTTATGAGCGTTTGGTACGCCCCAGCGCGGCCCCGAGGGCCTATATGCGACTCAAGGAGTCTCGTATGGGTCGAAGTGACGGCCCCTGTTTATCGGGCCTCAGGAGAACCGGGCCCGTTCGTTGCCGGCGGCGGCCATACACGGGCCACTATCCCCGACGGTGCCCATTTGGACAGCAACGAGACAGCCCCGGCCAGGTCGCACACGTTCGAGCTCGAGGCGACGCGCGTCCTCCAGCAGTTGCGGACGGCGCTCGCTCGGGTCGTGGCCGGCATTCCGGGGCACGTCTCCAAGCCCGCCGAGCTGCAGCGCTCGCTCAACGTCGACATCAACCTGAGCTGCAAGGTCTTCCGGATCGTCAACGCGGCCAGTCCGCTGGACGCCGGGCCGCACGTACCCGGACTCAGCGGCTTGCGCACCTTCCTCAAAGCAGCCCAGCGTGTCGGCGTCGCGGAGTCGCTCGTGAGCGCCGCCATGGCCGCCAGTGGCGAGTTCAATCGTCTGGTGGCCAACCACGCCGGCGACCGCCCTGCCTTCGACACGATGATCAGTGCGTTCACCGACTCGCCGGACGCCGCCCAGATCGGCTTGCAGCATCGCCGGGCCCTCTTCCGCGGCCACCGGCACGTTCTCGGCGTTCAGGCCCGCGTTCAAATGCGGAGCTTCTTCCTCCAGCCGGCGGAAGACGACCGCATGCTGGACGTGGTCTCGGTCGCCGGCGTCCTGGGCCTGCGCCAGTTGTGCCCCGGGGCGCCGCTGGTCATGGCGCGCTGGAACGTCAGCGGGGACGACGGCAATCTGCGGGAGGTGCAGTGCGAACCGCTCGATTCGTCGGCCGAAGCGGGTCTGGTCCCGAAGTTCTGCAGCCAGCCGTTGCCGCAGTACCGGACCATGGAGCCCATGCCCGGCATCATGTGCGGTGAGCTGGTCAGTAACGGCCTCGGCAAGCAAGCGGCCATCACGTGCGTGCAAAGCCACGTGCACCGCGCCGCCATTCCGCGCTACCGCGGGGAAGCGGACCGAGTCGGCGCGTACGCCGCGAGAGTCCGCATACCGAGTGAGGTGCTCCTGGTCGACGTGCTCGCCCGCGAGGACGTGTACGGGTCACAGAAGCCGATCGGCTACACGGTTTCGGAGCACCAGGGCGAGATCATGGCGGTGTCAGCCTGCGCAGAGTGGCTCCGGCTGAAACCCTACGAATCGGTCGCATATCTTGGGAGGGGACCGTCCGTGCTATACACACCGGACTTCCCGCGCTCCCCGGAGCTGGGCGCCCACGTCTTTGAGCGAATGGGCTGGGACCCGGAGCGTTTCGATGTCTATCGCTGCCGCGTCGAGTATCCCATCATGCCGTCCACCGTCACGATTCAATTCGACCTGATCGACCCACCCACGGCGTCGGCCGAATAACGTTCCTATCCGACGAAACGACGCTGAGCCGCTCATCGCCCCCCCCACCTTCCCCGACGGTCGTGGCACCCGAGCCCCCGACAAGGTGTCTCGCGTGATACCCGCATCACGGAATTCCTGCACCGGGTGTCGCGAATCGCCCGATAATCTCCCCGTCATGGTTGATTCGAATCGCGCACCGAATCGGCAACGGAATGGTGGCGGGAGACGACCGTCGCCGCGTCGGCCGCGCACGCGTGCATCGGCCTCATCCCGCGCGAGGCCAATCGGCATGTGTTAATATCCTGGATATGTTTATGATTGCAGACTTCCGTTCTTTCCAGCGTGCGTTATAATGCCTCCATGAGCGAAACCGCCATCAACCGCCCTGCCGAACCTCTTCAGGAACGTCTCAGCCGCGTCGCTGAGCGGTTCCGGGACGCTCTCAACGCGGTCATTGATCAGGTTCCCGTTGCCATCAAACGGCCCGCCGAGTTCCAGCGCGTTCTGCGGCTGGACCGCAACCTCTCCAGCCGCCTACTCCGGGCTGCCCGCCTGCACGACCCGCTCGCCACGCTGCACCGCATGCCCGGCCCACACGGTGTACGGCTGCTCCTCGCCGCGGCCATCAAGGCCGGCGTCGACCGTGTAACCATCGCGGAAGCCGAACACGCCGTCACCGAACTTGAACGCGTCGTCGCCACCGAAGTTGGCACATGGCAGGAACTCAACGCCGCCATCAGCGGCTGGCTCCCCAACGCCCGCGCCGAATTCGAGTTGACCAATCGTCAAACGGCTTACCGCGCCATCAGCAACCTCCGCGGCGTTACGGCGGATGTCGAGCTCGCCGTAACGATCGTTCATCCGGCGGCCGATGACGCGGATTGGGTGGACCGGGCCGGGATTACCGGCATGTGCCGAATGAAGCGTCTGCGGCCCGGCGCTGTCATGAGACTGCTGCATGGGCGGGCAGTTTCCGCAACACCGGGGGTGGCGGAGCACCACGAACAGGTTCTCGTTGCCGGCTGGAGCCCCCTTACGCCGCTGCCGAGTAACCGCCAACGTTTCTCGATCGATGGCAAACCCATCGACTTCACGCATGGCGCTCCGCTACTGAAGGAGTTCAGCACCTCCCCCTCCCCCGAGTTAGACCTGCACGTCGCCGGCAGCTTGTCGCAGTACGTGTTGCCCGGCGACTGCGTGGGCTGCGGCTCGTTGGCCGATTTGCTGTTCGCCGACGTCATGCCCAGACGCTACCCGGCTCACGCCAGTGCCAGCACCCGTCCCATAACCCCCGGCGTCGTGGTTCACATTCCCGTCAAAGTGCTCGTCGCAGACGTACTGGTTCACAGGGACGTGTGGCGCGGCGTGCAGCCCGAGCTACGGGCCTTCGACACGACGGGCCACGGCCTGGCCGATCCGACCGACCCCAGTTGCAAAGTGTATCGCGTCGACGTCCTCGACCCCATTCTGGACATGGGCACGCGGCTGGATGCGTTTCGCGTAAAGGAGATCGGGGGTTACGTCGACATGATCCGCCACGTCTGTGGAAAGCTGGGTTGGGACTCCACGGCCTTCCACGGCTACCGCTTCCGGATCGAATACCCGCTGTACGGGACCCAATTCTGCATGATCTTCACTCCTCCACCGCTGGCTCCGCCCAGCACTGGGACCCCTGCCTAACGAAGACGGCTGTCGCTGAGCGCGAGGGGCGGATCAGTTCCGCTGCGCATCCACGGCAATCCGGGACGCCCCGGCCAATCGCCGAGCCCCACAGATAAACACCGTTTCAATCCGAAATGCTCCGAATCATATCGTGGATATGATTGACTATGGTTTGACGTGATGCTATCCTCGCCTTCATTGGTGGAGGTTGGGCGTACGCGTGCGGAGCCCCCGCCACCTGAGGAAGAGGAGAGGACGTCATGAAGTGCATCGTTGGTTCAGACCGCGGGGCAGTCGTACACCCCCGCAATCAACATCGTGAGAGGAGGAACGAGAAAATGATCATCAGACAGACCATGACCCTACTGGCAATTCTCACGCTCGTCAGCGGGGCCACAGCCAGCACGGTGCTGTATGACAACTTCGGCCCTGGAGACGAGTACAACCACCAAGTCGGCTGGACGATAGGCTTGGGGGGGTCAGAGGACCACATCGAGGCGGGCCCGGGCTTCAGGATGAACATGGGTGGAGACTACTACCTCGATGCCATCGACGCTCCCATCCAATTCTACGAGTATGTCCCAGGTGCCCCAAACGAAGTGACGCTGAGCGTCTACGACACGGCCGAAGATGCCTTCGAACCGGGCGACGTCCTTGAGACGTTATTTACAACAGACCTGACTACGAACCCGTACGCCCCGCCCAGGAGGTTCGAGTTCTCCGGCACGACCCTCCTCGAGGAGAGCTATTGTCAAAAGTCGTTGATGGCGTCGTGATCAGGCGGCGGCTTTCTCGGGTTTTTCTCCGTCGATGAAGCGGACGCTGGCGATCACGTCCGGCAGAAGCTTCGCGCCATTCAGCGTCCGC
>JASFQK010000054.1:0-26393 GCA_050115495.1 Phycisphaerae bacterium
CGCGTCGTTACTCTCGTGCATCGGCGTACTCCTCTGCCCAGCGTGGGCGGCTCGGAACCAATCTTGATCCCGAGAGTACGCCGCCTTTTTTCATCCCGCCATCAACGAAATTCGGTTATAGCTCCGCAGGTACGGGTCCGCACGCGTCGGCTCAAATAACAGGTACTCCCACGCGTAGCCGGGCCGGATGGAGAGCGCGTATTCAGTATCCGGGTGATTCCCAAGGTACAGGTTCAGAGCACCTGAGGAGGGAAAGATCGTGAACTGACCGTCGTTTCGCTGGACCGCCAGCGCCGCCGGCAGGGCCAATATCGCGAACCCGGCGGCAGCCGCCAGCGAGGCCGGCGCCACCCTTCGAAGAAAGGCCTGCCACCCAGCGGTGCGCAGGACGGCGTAGAGCAGCCACGCCGTGCCTACTACGACGAATGGCAAAAACGTGGGACGCAGCAGCACGCTCGCAGCGCCGCATACCCCCACGGCCGCCCATGCCCACCAGCGTCGCGGTTCGCTGCCTGTCCAGAGCATGGTCAGCACGAGCAACAGGCCGACGAGTGCCTCCAGTCCCGTGCCCAGCAGTTCGCCCTCGAAGAAGACAAGGGGACCGCACACGGCCGCCGCCACGCCTGCCACCCAGCCGCTCGCTGCCCCGAACGTGCGGCGTGCGAGCCAAGCCGTGAGAACGCAAGTCAATGCGCCCAGGATCGCCTGCACGACCTTTGCGGTCCAGATCGAGATGCCGCCGACTCGGTACACCTGAGACAAGAGATAAGGGTAGAGGAACGGCTGGAAGAAGAAGTTGGGCGGCGGCGTTCCCGTTTGCGCCAAACCAGCTGCAAAGGTGTGGTAGCTCAGTGCGTCGTTGGTGGGAGCGTAGAACGTCGGATTATCAAGGCTGTCGATCAGATAAACCACACGCACAAGCAGCGCCAGGCCAAATACGGCCACGAGCATGAGACCGACGCGTCGGCGACGGCCACGCTGCTCCGGCAGATCGCCGGCACTGCGGAAGGGCGGCGTCTCCAACGCCGGATCGTCCGGGCAATCCCGACTCGCGGAGCGTCTCGGCATGTGTCCCTTCTCCTCGCGATGACTCACCGGCGCGAGTGGTTCCGTGCACGATGCGTCGATTCGCCGGACCCGGGGGCCACGTTACGCCTGCACGAAGCCGTGCGCCCGCCAGACAACCAGGACGGATTCGTTCTCGATGCCGTTGAAGCCTCGCTCTGGCCGGCGTCTGTGAAGGAGCAGTTCCGTCCACTGCTCGGAAGGAAGTGGGCCGTCGATATACGTCGCCCCCGCGCTGCGCACCAAACGCTCCAGGTCGTGCTGCACCGATTCAGTGTACACGCTGACGCACATGCGGGCCGTATCCGGATCTATCGTGCGGATGAGCGACGTCACGTTCTCGGGCGTGTGCGTGGCATCCGCAATGAGCGGCGAGTCACGGTCCAGCAACGTGCTGATCTGCCCTTCCACAGACGCCGGCATGCGCAGGAGGGCGCAGTCGGGGTTCTGCTCGATCCACTCGGCCATTTGCCTAAGCAGGGACTGGCTGGCCTGATAGAGCAACACGCGCTGATGAAACACACACGCATTCATAACGGTCATACTCCGCCACGATCGACGTGGCCCCGCGCTGCGCCCCGAGCCCGCGGACGGCCGTACCGCCGGCACGCCCCATTGGCGACGCGCCCGGCCGAGGGCGGCGACGCAAGCGGCCGCACGGCGCTCCCGTCGACCGACGGCGTTGTCCCGGCACGCCCGGCGGTCCTTGCTGACCCGCATCCTTCACGGTCATCAGTCTGCCACCCGCGGTCACCCGTGCACGATGTAACCGCCAGCAGCGGCGCAGCTTAGCGCGTTCGGGCAGGCAACGCGTCGCCGCCGCCGTCTTGTGGCTCTGCCTGCGGTTCCGCGTAACGCAATGCGCACCGGAGACCGCGCGGTGCGCAGCCGTCCAAGCCATCCCGGCATGTTGCGGACACTGCGCATCCTGTTCTCATCGCAACCCATTAATCCCGACCTACGGCTCGCGCATCAACACGGCATCCAGTACGGCACCCGCCCCCGAATCGGCAAGGGACGCCCCCTCGGAGAACGCGGGCACACCGTTGCCGAGTGCACTGCGGTACAGGCCCGTGCGGCGTTCCAACTCGGCGTTCACGGCGGCGCGGCAGTCCACGTTGCCGGCCAGTACCGCCAGTAGCCGCAATTCCGTGTCATGAAGTGTTCGCAGACTGTGGTCGGACATAAGCGGCTGCCTTACTCCCAGCAATCCCTGTCTCGCGTCAGCTCTCGCACATGCGGCGGTCAAAGCCCGAAACAAAACAGCGAGTTGCGACGCCGCGCGGTCGCGCCGACGCCTCGCACCCGGACAGGCTCTGCCAAGCCACGACCATGTATCCTGCAAGATTCGCGCCGTGAGCTTGCCAACGCTCGATCTTGCGTCAACTCGTTGTGCCGGCCGCCGTTAGCTGCTCCTGCCCATGCAAACGTTTTGTTGGGGTCTTGTCAGGCGCGGCGCGTGGCGCGGCGCGCGCTGCAGTTCATGACATTGTCGTTATGAATGTGCTCAGGTAATGCCATACCGCTGCATCTTGCGCAGAAGCGTGCCCCGATGTATTCGCAGCATTTCCGCAGCGCGCGTGCGATTGTGCTCAGTCGCTTCGAGCGCCTTCAGGATCAGTGCCCGCTCCGCGTCCCCGGGCGCCACGTCACTCAGGCAGGCCGTTCTTGGCCGAGATACGAGTGCGGACGTCGAGGTGGCCAATGCCAGGACGAGCAGTTCTGGAGCCATCCCCGTCGCGTATAGCTGTCTGACCCACACGGCCAGTTCACGCACGTTTCCCGGCCATGCATACGCCCGGAGCTGCTCGCGAACGATCCCGCCGATCCGCACGATGGGCCGCGCGAAGCGCCGGGCGTACGTCACGAGGAAGTGATCGAGCAGAGGCAATATGTCATCGGGTCGCGCCCGCAGCGGAGGCACGTAGATATGAACGCGGTTCAAACACTCGTATAAGTCTGTGTGAAGGGCACGCCGCTGCACATCCTCAAGCAGATCACACCTGGTCGTCACCACACAGCGCACGTCCACGCCTACCGCAGAACTTCCGCCGACCGGTGTGAGCCGCTTTTCCCGGAGCAGGTGCGCGAGCTGCAACTGCAGATCCAACGATAACTCGTTGACATTGGCAACGTACAGGGTGCCCTGGTCCGCGCAGCGTATGACGCCGAGCGTCGCGAGTTCCCGCCCGAGTAACTGCGCTGCGCCATCCGCCAGACGGAGGTCGGCGCAGTCAACCGGCACAAACGGCTGGGCAGCGCGGGGGCTTCGCTCGTGCAGGCGCCGCGCGAGCAGCTTCTTGCCGGTACCGGCATCACCCTCGAGCAGCACCGGGCAGTCGTTCCCGGCGACCTCGTCGAGCACGGTCAGCACGTTGGTCATCACCGGTGACTCGGCGACAATCTCACAGGCTTCATGAATTCCCGCCGCCATTGCGCACTCCCGCCACTCGCCTGGTTCATCGATCTGCCGACGGGCGCGTCGCCGGCGACTGTCCGCCGCCACAGTGGCGCACCAGCCATGCCGTAGCGCCGCGCGGCGTCGCGCGCGTTCTGGTGTGCGCCACAGGCCAGCTTTGCCCCTCTTGCCACCGATCTGTTCTCATGCACGCTTGCCCGCGTTGAGCCATGCTGCTCCTCTTGCCACTGCATCATAGGCGCCGGTTGCTCACGCCCGCAACCCGCGGTCCGAAATACGATGCAGCACACCGGTCGGGACGCCGTGGCGCATTCGGGGCACCGACACCACGCCACACACCACATAGCGTGGGCCTCCGCGGGCGTTCGCGTCCGGCACAGCACCGAGTGGCACGCAGCGTGCCGACCGTCATAGCGAACGCGCAGGGATGTAGCGCCGCGCGCGGCGCCGCGCGCGGCGCTCTGTTTGTGGCGAGCGGCGCGCTGCAGTACATGTAGCATGGTGGCGCGCACGCACCAGTCAGGAATACGGGAGAACGAGTGTGGCGTAGTGCCATTGTATTGACTGGCGCAGGCGTGGCGGCTATTCTCACGCAGGAACACAGTGCCGGGGTCTACCTGGTCACGCGGGCCGGCAACGACTGCAGGTGTGTATTACCAGCGGTGTATGCTATACCACAGCCGCGCAGTGACCGGTGGCATGTTGACTGATGAGATCAGATGTTATTGATGGGTGCGGGGACAGGAAGAACCGTTGCAGGCGCGCGGGCCGGCGCAGGCCACGTTGGCGCGTGCATACACAGCATGACAAGTATATCGAGCCTTAGCCAGTAGGCAACAGGAGAGTAGCACAATGAGACAGCGTGCGCGGTCCGCGTTTACCTTGATTGAGTTGCTGGTGGTCGTGGCGATTATTGCCGTTCTGCTGTCGATTCTGCTGCCTGCTCTGGGCGGGGCGCGACGACTGGCGCAGCGTGTCCAGTGCGCCACGAGACAGAAGGGGCTGGGTATGGCGTGCGCGCTGTTTCGAGATGAGCACGACGGGTACTTCCCGATGGCCGACGATGACTCGGAGATCCATGACGGGATAGCGCTGCTGCCGTACTCCCTCCAGGACCTTCTGCAAGGATCCACCTCGTTCCGGGATCACCGTTTGTGCTGGGTGTTCGCGCTGGATCCGTACTTCAGCGTACCGGTGACGCCACCGGGTGATGTGTGGAAGCCGACGAGCGCGCTGCAATGGCTGGAGGTCAAGCAGTGTCCGAGTTGGTCGCAACTGCCCAGCGAGCGACGGTTCGGCGATTCGACCCCGCATCCGACGCGTCTGGAAATCAACTTCACCATCGGCATGAACGCGTACTTCATGCGCGGTGATGATTTCAACAACATTCCGAATTCCGGGCACCGCGACCATGCAACACGGACGGCGCAGCTCATCGTGGCCGAGGAGTCGGAAATCAAGTACCCGGCGCGCACGGTGTTGTTCGCGGACAAGTTCGCGTACGACATCACGGGCGCGTATCGCGATGCGGATCCCAACGTCGGTGTCCGTGACGAAGAGCCGTATGTCTTCCCGAGCATTATCGGCATCCGCCATGGGGACCGTGGAAGCAACATCGCGTTCGTCGACGGACACGTGGAATGGGCGGTGCAGGAGACGCAGAAGTGGGTGAGCGCGGCGACGGGGGCGTCCCTGCCCATCTCGGTGTGGTACGAGGAAGTGGCCGATCCGACCTGCCGAAATGATCCGCTGATGGGCGAGGATGCCCAGGAATATACGTATCAGGAACGTGATCCACGGCAGCGTTTCATCTGGAACTGGCAGCAGCCCTGCAACCAGTGAAGAACGGCGCGGGGACCGGCGGCCGCTCGCGGGCCTACGGTTCGGCGGGGAGAGCGGCGTCTACGGAGCGCGGTCGAGCTTCCGCAATTGTGCAGTGAGACGCTCGATGAGCTGCGTGTCACGGCGCTGCCGGGCGAGCATAAGTGCCCGCTCCGTCGCCTGGCGGGCTTCGCCGGTGGCCCGGTTCCGCAGGTGAATGTAACAGAGCTGCAGCCACAGGCGAAGGTCCTCGCGGTGCTGGAGAGCCTCCTGCGCTACGGCTGCGGCCTCGTTGTGCTTGCGTTTCATCAGCAGAAATTGCACGAGCGTCAGGGCGGCTTCCACATCTTCGGGGGCTTCGGCGTGTCGCGTGCGCAGGGCGTCCGTCGCCTCCGTCAGGATCAGATTCTGCGTGCGCGGCGTGGCGAGCGGCTGAAAGTCGAAAGCCGGGAAGCGTGCCCGCGCGGCAGGGGCGCGCTGCGGCAAGACCACCAGAAAGTACCAGCCCTCGCCGGCGTCGGCCACGTACGGCGCATCGGCGGCCCGCGGATCGCTGCGGAGCGAGGCCTGCACCCACCGTGGCCACGCGGGGTCCGTAATGCGCATCAACAGGTGTGTCGGCCCCTGCGCCCAGAGATCGACACCTTGTTTCCGGGCATGCGCCAGAGTGGCGCGTTTGCCGTGGGCGACCAGACGCTGCGAGAGGAACGGTTGCCGGGCAACCTCCCGGTCGTTCAGTCCCAGCCGGTCCAGCGTCGGCAGTCCGCTGAAATACGGTATCGCACCGACACCATCCAGGGCGATCTGCGTATCGCGGGGTAGGCGTCCTTCCTCCACAAGCGACGCCAGGCGGAGGCCCTCGTCGCGCAAGTCGTGCAGCAGCGCGGCGTGTTCCTCCTGTCGAATGTTCGCTGCGCACGCCCGGACGTAGGCTGAACAGGCGCAATACTGCTCGCCGGCTGCCCGCAGGGGCCACCAGCGGTACAGGGGATCTTCATCCGGCCACCAGGGGGCGATCGTCCCCGCGCCGTGCAGCAGACCTCGATACCGCAGGTGCATTTGTGCGGGTAGCCACGTGATGCCCGCCGCGACGACGAGCAGATATAGGGCCACGACGGCCTGCCGCCACCACTTGTGCCCGGAGATCAGGCAGGCCCCTTCGAAGACGAGCAGGTACAGAAGCGGGAAGTAGAGCGTCAACGGGCGAAACTCGAAGTGGTCCCCGCCAATGGAGGCGATGTAGAGCGCGTGTCCGCCGACGACGAGGAGGAGCAGGACCGGAGTGGCGGCGCGGTGCTGGCGGATGGCGTGCACGATGCCGGCGACGACCAGCGGAACCCAAAGGTAGGCGGCGTATTCCAGCGCGGCCGTGGTCAGGTATGCGCCGCCGACGGACCACCAGGTCTGGCCGTCGACCTTCGCGTAGTACGTGTTCGGCAGCCAGTCCCCGTAGTAATACAGGCGAAAGCACGCCTGGGCGCCGACCAGCAGTGCCAGGGTACCCCCGTGGGCCAGGCAGTACCGCAAGTTGGCGCGGCGATAGACCAGGAGAACGGCGAATGCTCCGCCCGTCACCAGCAGAGCGATGAGCACGCCGTCCGGCCGGGTCAGCGAGGCCAGCGCCAGCAGCAATGCGGCGACTGGTCGGGCACCCCGTTGCGCCAGCAGGCGCTGCAACTCGACCAACTGCCGCAGCACGCCGGCCACGACCAGCAATTCGAACCAGCGCGTCTCCAGCCCGCTCGTCGCCCAGACGGCGACGCTGCGCGTGATGGCGAGCAGCCCCAGCGGGACCAACACGAGCCAGCGCGGCGCTGTGGGGGGAACGTGGTGGTATGCGTACCAGGCCAGCGCCCCCCACAGCAGAACCGTCGCCGCGATGGACAGCACGTTGGCGGTGTACTCGGGAGCGATACCGAGGGCGGCGGGTATCGACAGCAGTATCACCCACAGGAAGTTCGTGTAACCCTCCACCGGCGGCCGCCCCGGGTTGAAAACCAGGCCATGGCCATTGACGAGATTCTGCACGTAGCGAAACGAGATGTAAGCGTCATCACACATGAAGCGGTAGTACAGCACGTGAGCGAGGAGCAACAGCAACGTTGTTGCGGCGAGGCAGTCTGCGGTTCGTCGCCAGCGCGTGCGCGGGAGCACAGGGGTCGGCTGTGCGGGGGACAGCGACTCGCTCGTAGTGAGCATTGGCGCCGCACTGGGGAGTTGCGGCAAGCGATCACACGGCGCCGCCGGCTCAGAGAGGCTGTCGCACACGCGTGGCGCACCGTCTGCTGGTTCTGGCGGTTGTTCAATCGGATTTTGCTCGTTCCACACTCATTCACCCCTCTCGCTATCCGGCGCGACTTCGCGCGATGGCCTGCCAAGCTGCCGCACGCCGTGGCATCGAATGTGCGGTCTCCTGGCCACGATCACTCGCTGCGCTGGGCGTCGAGCACAGCGTTCAGCAGCCCGCCGCAGCGCGCCTCGCCCGGGAGCGGTAGCGGGCTGTCGCGCAGCGCTGTCACGTGCCCCTTTCGCACGCCGGCTTGCGCGCCACGCCATACCGGCCCACGAAACACAGCGGCGAGCATGCGGCGTGCCACGGCACGTTCGAGCGGGATCTGGGCCGCGGGCGAGGATCACCAGCGGTATTGCGCCGGCCGGAGCATGGCCGCGTACGACGTGCACGCAGGACTGTCGCGCGCAGCGCCGCGCGCTGAGACAGAGAGACTGGGTGTGGCCGGCGGCAGCAAGGAGCTTAGCGCGAATATCGTGCACTCGGCACAGGGATTTAAAGGCTCAAGGGTATTCTGCAATGTGATTGGGGACGGATGTGTCCGGGGAACTGCTTGTCACCGCACAGAGGGTTCGACTGGTGCGCTGACTCGCCGGGCCGGATCGCGAGTGCTGGGCGAGCTCCTGTGGAGGGTGCTTGATGAAGACGCGGACCAGGCAGGCGGTTGTGGGTGGGATCATCCTCGCGTACGTGCTGATCGGGTGTCCCGACGAGCGAAGCGCTGTCGCCGACGAAGTCGTGCGCTTCATGACTTACAACGCGCACATGTCGGGATTCACACCACCGTACGATCTCGCGTACATGCTGAGTACGCCTGACCGGCCGGCGTTCCGCAATCTGGCGCACGTCGTGCAGACGCTGCGTCCCGACGTGCTCGCGCTTGACGAATTCGATTTCGACGAGAGCGGTACGGCGGCAGCTCTGTTCCAGGCGAATTACCTGTCGGTTAGTCAGTCCACGCCGTACACCGGGACCACCGAGCCGATTGAGTACCCGTACGTGTACCTCGCTCCTTCGAACACGGGCATTTCGGCGGGGCATGACTTCGACAACAACGGGGTTATCGTGACCACGCCGGGCTCTGCCGGCTACGGGGACGACTGCTTCGGGTTCGGGGACTACGAAGGCGAGTACGGAATGCTCCTGCTGTCGCAGTACCCGATTCTCGATGACCAGGTGCGCACGTTCCAGTTGTTCAAGTGGAAGGACCTGCCGAATGCGGACCGTCCGCCGTGGCCGGGCGAGCCAGACCCGTATTGGTACTCGGACGCCGAATGGGATGACTTTCGCCTGTCATCGAAGAGCCACTGGGACGTCCCCATTGCCGTCGCCGGGCACGTGGTGCACGTGCTGATGTGCCATCCCACGCCGCCGGTCTTCGACGAGGACGCTCCGGACGAGACTGACTATAACGGACGACGCAACTTCGAGGAGATTCGCTTCTGGGTGGCGTACGTGGACGGCCTGTCCGTCGCGGACGACCTGGGGCTAAGCGCGGCGTTGCCGGGAAACGCGGAGTTCGTGGTTCTCGGCGACATGAACGCCGACCCGGACAGCGATGGCCGGCCGGGCGCTTCAGAGCAGTTGACCGAGCACCCCCGGATCATCGACCCAGCTCCTGTCGGGCTCGGCGGCGACGTAACGTATGGCGGCTGGCGTCTTGATTATGCGCTGCCGGCGGCGCACATGACCGTGCTGGGCGGTGGTGTGCTCAACGACTTCGTGGATCTCAGCAGCCCGTGGATGTATGTGTACCCGCGTCCTTCTGATCATTACCCCGTATGGGTTGACGTTCTGCTGCGCGACCCCCACATTGAGGCTGACCTCAATGCGGATTGCGCCGTCGGCGACGACGATCTCGCTATCCTGCTGGGGGCGTGGGGCACGGATGATCCGATCGCCGACATCAACGGAGATCGCACGGTTGACAATGAGGACCTCGGCCTCCTGCTGAGCGCCTGGGGCAACGAGTGCGGCACAGGGGCACCGTGAGACCAGGAGGGTGAACGGAGTGGCGACGGCGTCTGTACGAAACGCCGGATGCGCCAGGGACTCGCTCAACGAAACGAACGCAGCACACCGGCGGCTCGATGGCCTGGACACGAGGCTATATGCCCACCGGGCGACCCGAGCCTCGCGTGCCTCCTCGTGGCGAGCGACCTTGAGACGAGGGCGAGCGTACTGCAGGCGCCGATGGAAGGCGCGTACGGAACGGTGATGTCGTGACGGCCGAATCCTCGAACGATTTCGAGATTGTCGCCCGCTCCGGCGTGATGCGACAAGTGCTGGCATTGGTGGACGAAGTCGCGCGCAGCAATTGCTCGGTGCTCATTGAAGGTGATAGCGGGACGGGCAAGGAGCTGATCGCGCGACGCATCCACGCGCAAAGCGACCGGTGCCAGGGACCATTTGTGCCGGTGAACTGCGCCGGAATCAGCAGCGGCGTGTTCGAGAGCCAGTTGTTCGGTCATGTCAAGGGTTCGTTTACCGGCGCCGACCAAACGACACTGGGGCTCGTGCGCTGCGCCGATCACGGAACGCTCTTCCTCGACGAGATCGGTGAGATGGCGCTTGAGCTGCAGCCCAAACTCCTCCGTGTGATGCAGGAACGGGAGGTCATGCCGGTCGGCATGACCTCCACGTTCAAGGTCGACGTGCGCTTTGTCGTGGCGACCAACCGGAATCTGCTGAAGGAGATGCAACGCGGGGCGTTTCGAGAAGACCTGTACTATCGTCTCAACGTCGTTAGTGTCTACGTACCGCCGTTGCACGCGCGGCGCGAGGACATCGGCCCGCTGCTTGACCATTTCCTGATCAAGTTCGCCGGCCGCTCCGGCAAGCCGGTTTGCCGGGTTAGCCAGCGCGTGCGCGATCGCCTGACACGCTACGCCTGGCCGGGAAATGTGCGGGAACTGGCCACCTGGGTGGAGCGGCTGTACGCCACGAGCATCTCACCCGAGCTGCTGACCATGGCCCTCGAGTTGCAGGGGCCGCCGCGCATTCCGGCGGCCCGCACGTCGCTCCGGAGGGATGTCGCTGCCGGCGAGGATGAGCGTGCCCTTATTCTGCGGGCCCTCGAAGCCACCGGCAACAACCATACCAGAGCGGCGGAGCTGCTTCAGATCCACCGCGGCACGCTCCTGCGCAAGATGCAGCGGTACCAGATCACGGATCCGGGGCGGTAACCGCCGGCCGCGATCCTGTGCATGCCTTGGGAGCACCCCCTGACGAATGTGCCCGCCGCCGCAGCGCCCCCCGGCGTGGCCAGTGTGCTCTACGGAACCAGGTCGCCCCGCTCGTACTCCATGTGACCCTCGCCGTTCAGCCACATCGCCCACAGCTTGCTGACGTCGTTGATCGTGGAACCGGATGGAGCGTACAGGGCCGGGTCTATTGCCTGCAGCAGGCGCAGGCCATCCACATGACCATCGAGGAAGGCCACATTCATTCTGCCTTGGTGCCGCAACGAAACCAGTGTGAATACCGGCGATACGCTCTTGGCGTTAGGGAACCACTCGTCGGCAAACGGCGGGGCCTCTCCACCCCCGCTGAACTCCTTGAACGCGGGCCCGCGCGAGGCCATGTTGCCCTGCGGCGTACCAACCAGCCCGGTGGTCGGGATTGTCGTCGTGTAGTCGAAGTAAGTATCCCCGTAGCGGGGGTCGAAGTAACGAGCGCCCTCGAATGCGTACACCTTGCGGGCCGGTGTGCCGGCGAATTCGAACATCGGCCGGTACGCATCCGGCACGCTGATACCCTGCATCCCTGGAACGTCCATCGGTTTGTTGGTGTCCTGGGGATCGGGGGGGCCGTGCGAACCGCTTGGATATAGATGGAAGTACGCGGGCAGTATGTAGCTCAGTGTGAGAGGGTGCTTGCGCTCATTCAGCCACATCGGCAGATCCGGTCCCTGGTACTTGCCGCCGTACCGCAGGTTGTTGTCAGGACAGGATAGCGCGCTCATGCAGATGTCCTGGAAGCGTGTGAGGCGGTCGCCCGAGAAGCCACGAACCTCGCCGAGCACAGGCGAGACCCAGTCCCAGCGCGTGCACGGGCGCGTCGCGCCCCAGGCATTATCGTCGGCCAGTCCCAGACCGGTGGTGTTCGGACCTGCGAACCAGCCGTTCTCTTCTGTCGTGTAGTTGGTGGCGGCCTGTGCCAGACCACGCAGATGGGCTGCGCACTTGACAGCTCTCGCGGCCTTGCGCGCGTGCTGCAGCGACGGCAACAGAATGGACAGCAGCACAGCGATGATCGCGATTACGACAAGCAGCTCCACCAACGTGAACGCACGTGGGCCGTAACCGGAACGAATACTCCAGCCGTGTTTTATCATGATGCGCTCTCATGCATGGGACGTGCCATTGTCACGTTCTGTTCATAGCCAGTATTGCACTGTGTCCGCACGCTGGTGCCGGAATGATGGTGTGCGCGCTGTAACCGCGGCAACAAGCAACACCCACGATTATTACGCAGTGTAGTCGGCAGCGCGAGAATAGCGAGTGAAGTTTGCGCAAAGCGCTCGGCGAGGATGGCGCATGCGATTAGCTGTTCAAGAAGGCAGTACGATCTGTATGCAACTGCCGCCTTGCGCTGCGGCGCGCGGCGCTGCGCGCAACACCGGCAGTGACGCATGTTGTAAGTCGCGTATCACCTCGCGTGCTCGTATGCGCGCGAGTGGCCCCCGTCCCTACTGAATGCCGCGATCGCTGTGTTGGGCGAGGGTCTGCGGATTGCATGCCGCGCGGTCGAATCGGCTGAGATAGGCCGAAACAGGGTGCTGCGCAGCGATCGCCTGCTGGTGCCGGGCGTTGCCGTGCGATGCATGCCTAAGCAGCATGGGCTTTGGGTGACCGCGGCCACGTGATGGATGTGCGCCACCCTGAGGCGCTCAGACACACGACGCCGGCCCAAGGCTCCTGCTGCCCGCATCGCTGCGCGGAGCGCTCCGCGCAACATGCGGAGGACGGCGCGACGTCCCGACGCTCCACCTGGGGCGGATGGGGTGAGCGGCATTCCCGTTGACGTTCGACTCGCTGCACTGCGACGTGACCGTGCGGCGGTGGGAGCAGTCCACGGGGCGGAAGGCGGAACAGGCTTCCACCTCGCTTATGAGGCGTCAGGACAGTCGTCGCGACGGGGTACCAGCGAATCTTTGATGAGCACATCGCACAAGGCGTCGTACATGTCCTGCACAAGACCGGGCACCTTGTCTTTCTCGAACCGCTTCGCAATGGTGCTAGCGGGCGCGAGCACGACTTGATCACCCTCGCACGGCGGTTCCACAGCCAACCCGATGAACGGGCCATCGGCATCCTCAACAGCGTGCCACGCCAGCTTGAACTCCTTCGCCAGCGCGTCACCGAGCGCCACGCCGGCCATGTCGATTATCTCATCCTGGCTGAACGCGTCCCGGTTCCTGGCCACGTGCCACCAGGCAATCAGCCCGTCTGCAATCTCCATGGCACTGATGTCGGCTTCCGGGGGCCAGCGCACTGGACCAGATTCGGCCGCGCTCCGTAGGCTATCCCGTACACGTCGGAGCCACAGCGTTTGCTCGCTGTTCAGGGCGGTCACTCGAACCGTTTGTTCGTCCACAGTTGCCGTCCTTCCTCAATACTCAGTGAGATTCTACCCGCATCGAGGCGCGAAGCAGTGGATGAAAAAAGACAGCCGGCCGAAGAAACACACCGGCATCGTCGACCGAGGTCCTGGCAGTGGAACCTTGGCGTCGTGCGTTTCGTCCCGCGCGCTCGAACTGCCCCCGCTCGACCTTGCGAAACCGGGTGGCGTCGCCCTTGCGGCTGATCTCGCGGAGGATCGCGCCGTGGAGCGTGGACTTCGGCGTCTTGCCGTTGGCTGAGCAGTGCGCCGGCGACGACGTCGTGGCAGAGCAGCATTGTGTGCGGGACGTGGGTATGATCTGAGGGGTAACGTCTCCGGAGTGTGCTTCGAATGCGGGGCGCAGATCCAAGGAAACGCAACCGACCGGCGGCCTGGTGCTCACCGGTATCCGGCGGCACGTGGATGTGGAACGGGTGTTTGGATGGAAGACGATCCTTCACGTACTGCTGCGGAGAGCTCGGGCGGGTTGCGGGCGGAGAGCGCGGCCGCGAGTGACCGCAGGCGGCGGCGGTGGCTGATGGGCATCTTCGTGGTCGCCGGCGGCGTGACGGGTTTGTTTTGTGCGCTGGGGGCGTGGTCTGTCGTGCTCTGGGCCGGGATTGTCGCCGGTTTGTCGGGGGTGGCGTGGGTTCTGCTGCGCTGGCGCGAACAGCTTCGCCGGGCGGAAGCGTGGCGGGGGATGCGGTTATGACCTGCGCGGCGGCCATCCGCCGTTTGTCTGCCCGGAATGCGGGTGCGAGAATTACACGGTGGATCGTTGCCATGCGGTGCTCCACAAGGTGCGCGACGATCAGGAAGAAGGCGCCCAGCATGGCCCGTAAATGGTGGCGCCGCATCGGCGTTGTCTCGGCCGTCGTGGCGCTGGGGATGGTCGGACTGGCGGTGCGGAGTTACGTGGTCTTTGACTCGGTGGACTGGGGATGGGGCGGCGGCTATGAATGGTCGATCTATGCCGCGGCAGGGGAGTTGGCTTTCTGCGACCGCACGAACCCGCGTCACGACGAGCCGGGTCTGCATCTGCGATCAGAGACGGCGAACGACTACCGCCTTCGAGAGGAATTCGATGGAATGTTCCTGGGCTTGTCCGTTGAGACGGGCACGTACCATTACCGCGATGGTGGAGCGATACGCGTCCGCCGGGTGCTTGTGCCGCTGACGGGGATGGCTGTCGTCGCGGTCGCGGCGTCGGCAGGGCTACTCTTTGTTGCGTACAGAAAGCCCGCCGGTATGAGCGGGTTGTTGGTCTGCAAGACGTGCGGCTACAACCTTACCGGGAACGTCAGCGGGCGGTGCCCGGAATGCGGAACGGCTGTCGAATCCGCAGGCGCGAAGCCGCCGGCGGACGTATATGCGGGAAAGGTGGGGGAGGCGTAGAATGTTGCAGAGTGCTCTGTAATCGCGCGGACTGGCGTGTGTTGGCGGGTTTGTGTCGATATCGTGGGTGGTCCGTTCGGCCAGCGAGGTCATGGTATGGGGAACCGGGCGTTGCGCGGGCATCCCCTCTGTTCCCCCTTGTCTGTGCGTGGAACCAACCGTGCGAAGGCCGGCCATAGGACGGATGATCAGGCGGGCAGCGTGTGGTGCCCTGGCACTCGGCGGTGTCGGGGCACTCGGGCTGGCTTGCGCCGTCAGCGCGTGGCCGGGCGACCGGTGGCTGTGCACGCTGCCGTACGTACCTGTACAGGTGTACCACATCGAGCGGTACCTCGTGTTCACGCCGCATCGATACGCAGAGTATCACTATGCCCAGCCGCGGAAGAGCCGGGTGTAGCGCCAAACGTCATCGGGTACATCACTGGCGGGACGTCGCGGACTTGGCTAGTACAGGAGAAAGAGGGGGTACGTGAGTATGAAGTGCCACACTGGCGCGGGGGCTGGCGCTCGCCGCGGCTGGCACCCGATCGAGAATCGCTGGCCACCGTCTTCGCCGAGGTTCGCAACCCGACGCTGGTGCTAGGCGTCCCGTACTCCGGCCTCACGCGCGACCCGACGCCTCCGTGGTGGGGCGTGAGTGTCCTGCCCGGTGCGGCGATGGCGGTGGTGGCCCCGCGGGTGCTGGTGCTCCCTGGCGTGCTGATGTGCGTTCCGCCGTTGATCGCGCTGCGGCGGGCCGGGCGGCGTTTGTGGCGCCGCTGGCACGGACGCTGCGCGGGTTGCGGTTACAACCTCACCGGCAACGTCACCGGGCGCTGCTCGGAATGTGGAGAGACATTCGCATCCGCGGACCTGACGAGGTGGCGGGAGAAGCGCCTGCCGGTCTGGCTCGTGCCATACGTTGCAGCCGGGCTGGCGAGTGTTGGCATCTGGGGCGGCGTGAGCATGCTGGCGGGCTGGGCTGAACTGTGGGAAGACGCTGTCTACTGGAAACTGGGGCCGCCACTGCTGCTGGCGGCGAACGGGCTGCTGGGTTACGCATGGCCCAGACGGCCATGGCGCTGGAGCGTCCTGTCGGTGGCGGTGCTGGCCGTGCTGATCCTCGTGTCGGCCGTCGCCCGCGGGCTTGTGGGGCTCGTGCCTCTCGCGGCGTTCCTCGGGCTGGCTCTGTGTATCGTCTGTGTGGCGCCGGCCTACGCCGGGGCAGCGTTACGCAGAGCACGCCGCCAGGTGCGGCGCGACAGACGGTGTGATTCGGTGGCCGGGCGGTGCTGAAGGTGGTGTCGCGGTCTGGGCTACGCTTCGTTTAGAGGTGGTCGGATGTCGCCGGCGGGAGGGGACCGAGGATCAGGCGGGTGGCTCGGGGGCACTTGTTCGGCGATCGCTCGCTCCATACACTAAGGGCAGAGGCGCAGCGGGGGCGACCGGCGATATGCGCTGGCGGTGGTGAGCGATGACATGTCTGTTTGAACGCTGGCCGGCGCCGAGATGCCTCGGCGCGGGCGTCGCTTGGCCGTTGCGAGCAATGCGCGCGGCGGTGGTCGTTGTATCGCTCGGGCTCTGCCTGGCCGGCGGGTGCGGGAAGAACGCCGATCCGCAGCAGGCGCAGAAACTGCGCACGGCCGCCGACTCGCCGAACGTGGTGCTCATCTCGATCGACATGCTGCGGCCCGATCACCTGCACTGCTACGGCTACGAGCGAGCGACGAGCCCGCAGCTCGACCAGGTGGCCGCCGAGGGCGTGCTGTTCGAGAACCACATCAGCAGCACGTGCTGGACGCTGCCGGCCCATGCGGCGATGTTCACCTCGCTGAGCGACTCGGTGCACGGCTGCACCGACACGGACCGCAAGCTGCCGGACGACATGGTCACGCTGGCCGAGCGGTTCCACGCCGCCGGCTACACGACCGCGGGGTTCTTCTCGGGCCCGTACCTGCACCCGGCGTTCGGCCTGGGGCAGGGCTTCGAGCACTACGAAAACTGCACGTCGTACGCTGCGGCCCTCGACGAAAACGCGGTCGAGCAGTGGGCGATGGACAGTGGCGTGATGCATGAATCACACCACGACGTCACCAGCCCACGGCTGTTCGCCGCCGTGAAGAGGTGGCTCGACGCGAATGGCGGGTCGAAGTTCTTCATGTTCGTGCACATGTGGGACCCACACTTCGACTTCATTCCGCCGGCGCCGTACGACAAGATGTTCGACCCGGACTATGCGGGCACGCTCACCGGCGAGGATTTCTTCTTCAACGCGCAGGTCAACGCCGATATGCCGGCGCGGGATCTGCAACACCTGCTGGCCCTGTACGACGGCGAGATCGCCTGGACCGACCTGCACGTGGGCAAGATCATCGACGAGCTCCGGCGGGCGGGGCTGCTCGACACGACGGTCGTCGCGATCACGTCCGACCACGGCACGGAGTTCTTCGAGCATGGGGCCAAGGGGCATCGGCAGGCGCTGTTCGACGAGTCGATCCGTGCGCCGCTGATGATCCGCTATCCGGCGTCGCTGCCGGCGGGCCTGCGCGTCGGGCCGCAGACACGGCTGATCGACGTCGGGGCGACGCTGCTGGAGCTGGCTGGCGTGCCGGTAGGGGAGGGCGAGATTATGGGACATTCGCTGGTGCCCTTGGTGCGGACGGGAACGCCAGGATTTGACAACCTGGCGGTCAGCGAGCTGTTCTCGGTTGGCCGGGAGATGCGGTCGATCCGCACGTTGGACTGGAAGTTCACCGACCTGATGCTGATGAAGGGCCAGCGGATGGATCGAGCGTTCTACGTGAACCTGCGGGATGATCCGGGCGAGCAGCAGCTCATGTGGGACTTCAACCTGGCCGCCGCCCGCCGACTCGTCGAGCAGTATCGCGCGGTCGTCGACGAGCAGGCTGCGTGGACGGAGCGCATCGCCGTCCAGGCGGAGAAATCCACGATTCCCGGCGATGTACGCAGGAGCCTCGAATCGCTCGGCTACGTCAGTTGTGAGTCAGAGGGCGACGAACACGCGACTATCACTTCAGCGCCGGCGGCGACGACGCAGCCGGCACCGTGATCTGCGGGCGTGAGTAAGCGCCAAATGTCGTTCGTCCCGGGTGATGACCCGACGGGCCCACTGACTACGGGCTGCTCAGCAACTGGATGAACGGGCTGATGTCGAAATTGTTGACGAGGCCATCGCCGGTGAGGTCGCCGAGGGCTGCGTTGCAGTTCGGGTAGCGCTCGGCGTAGGCCTCGGGGTCGGTGATCGCCAGGACGAAGGCGCGGATGTCGAAGTTGTCGATGGCGCCGTCGCAATTGAGGTCGCCGAAGACGTAGGAGCCGAACTCGTCGGCGCCCATGTCGACGATGGCGACGTCGTCTTCATCGCCATCCCAGACACGGTACTCGCCATCGAGGTCTGCGTCGCCGGGCGAGGGGACGAACGCGGGGTCGCCGGCGTCGATGCAGGGCGAATCGGGGGAAAGGTGGAAGTCGTCGTTTTCGGGATCGACGAAGAGCGGGTCTTCGTCGATGTTGCCGGCGCCGCTCCAGCCGTCTTCGAAATCGCTGAAGGTTACGTAGAGATCGCTACCGCCGGCGAGCTTGGCAGGCGTCTCGCCGTTGTCCCAGATGATGCAGTTGTTCAGCGTCGGCTGACTGGCCCAGCAGTCGATGCCGGCGCTGTTGCTGCTGGTCGTGACATTGGAGGCGACCGTGCAATTGGCCAAGACGGGCGCGCTGTTTTCGCAGTCGATAATGCCCCCATGTTCGGCGGAATTGGCGGCAATCGTGCAATTGGTCAACACCGCATCGCTGTCCGAGCATCTGACAGCGCCCCCATACACGGCGGAATTGGAGGCGATCATGCAGTTGATGAAGACCGGATTACACTGCGAGCTGTCGATGCCCCCCCCCTCGTAGCGGAATTCCAGGTGATCGTGCAGTTGCTGAAGGTGGCGACGCAAGACCAGAGATCGGCGCCGCCGCCGGAGCTCCCTGCAGAGTTGCCGGTGATCGTGCAGTTGCTGAGCGCGAGTGTGGTGTTCGGGGAGCCGAGGACCCCGCCGGAGGTGGCGCCTGTGTTCTCCGAGATCGTGCAGTCGATGAGCGTGGCACTGCCTGCACTGAAGGTGGCTCCGCCAGCGCCCTCGGTACCGGAGTTCCGCGTGATCACGCAACGGGTCAGCAGGGAAGTGGACGAGCCCGGGCAAGTGATCCCGCCGTTGTGAGCCGCCGTATTCTCCGAGATCGTGCAGTCGGTCAGTGTCGAGTTGCTGGCATAGGCGTAGATTCCCCCGCCAGTGTACTCGGCCGAGTTCCCGTTGATCGTGCAGTCGGCCAACGTGATGGTGCAGTCGCGGCACCACACGCCACCACCTTCGCGGGTTGACGAATTCGCTACAACCGTCGAGCCCGTCAGCGTCGCGGTCCCTCCCTCGCAGTAGAGGCCGCCACCGGCCGAAACGTAGCTTTGCTCGGTCACTGCGTTCTCGGTGAACGCGCAGTCAGTGAACGTCGGGTTACTCTCTGTGGAGTAGAAGCCGCCGCCGCAGTAGCCGGCCTTGTTCTCGCTGAAGGCGCAGTCGATCGAGAGCGGACTGCCGTCGACGCAGTACATCCCGCCGCCGCAACTGGGCGCCGAATTGGCGGTGAACGTGCAGTTGAGCAGCGTAGGGCCTCCGTGATGGCAGGCGAGGCCGCCGCCGTCGTCGCGTGCGACATTCTCGCTGATCGTGCAGTCGGTCAACGTGGGTGAACTGTGCGTGCAGTAGACGCCGCCGCCGTCGTTGGCCGCGTTTCCGGTGATCACGCAGTGCCTCAGTGCCGGGCTGCTTCCGTCACAGCAGATCCCGCCGCCGCCGGTCGTCGGGCCGTCGGGGACGACGTAGCCGTTCGTAATCGTCAGGCCGGCGACAATGCTGTCCGAGCCTTCGGCGCTGTGGAAGTGGAAGCCGCGGCCAGCACCGTGACAGTCGATGATGGTCGTGGCCACGATGTCGGGATCGGTCGGGTCGATGCTGCGGACGGTGATGGCCTTGCCGGCGAAGTCGAGGTCGCGGTTGCCGGGGCCGGTGTACGTGCCGACGGCGATGACGACCTCGTCGCCGGGTTGGGCGGCGTCGATGGCGGCCTGGATGGTGGCGTACACGCCGGGCACGTGGAGTTCCTCAGCCCACGCCGCGGGCAGAATCAAAGCACAGACAGCAATGGCCGCCAGGGTCCGCCTACTGAGCAGTTTCGACATAATACTCCCCTTTGAAGTACGCAATCAGACAACGAGGCAAACACGCATAGCACGTTCCGCGGCGTGGGGTCCGGCACGGACGCGGACGCCACGCCCGAGACAGTCGACTGGATCATCCTCCCGCCAACAGGGCGAGGAACGGACTGATATCGAAGTTGTTGACGAGGCCGTCGCCGGTGAGGTCGCCGAGGGCCGCGTTGCAGTTCGGGTAGCGCTCGGCGTAGGTGTCGGGATTCGTGATCGCCAGGACGAAGGCACGGATGTCGAAGTTGTTGATGGCGCCGTCGCAGGTTACGTCGCCGAGGACGTAGGAGCCGAACTCGTCGGCGCCCATGTCGACGATGGCGACGCCGTCTTCATCGCCGTCCCAGAGGCGGTATTGGCCGTCCATATCGCTCACGCCGGGCGAGGGGACGAACGTGGGGGCGCCGGCGTCGATGCAGGGCGAATCGGGGGAGAGGTGGAAGTCGCCGTTTTCACGGTCGACGAAGAGCGGGTCTTCGTCAATGTTGCCGGTGCCGACCCAGCCGTCCTGGATATCGCTGTACGTCCCCATCACGCAGGCCGCGCGGTAGAGCGCATAAGTGCTGTTCTGCCAAACGATGCAGTTGTGCAGGGTCGTGTTGCCACTGATGCAATGCACAGCGCCACCGTTCTCGCTGGCGGTGTTCTCGGTGATGGTGCAGTGGGTGAGGGTGAGGGAGCCGTCTTGGCAGTAGAAGCCGCCGCCGTAGTGCGCTGTGTTCCCCGAGATCGTGCAGTCCGTTAGCGTCATGACGCCTTCGTAGATGCAGGCGACACCGCCGCCGGTAACGCCGTCGTTGCCGGAGATGGAGCAGTTGCTAACGTCCAGCGCTCCGCCGTAGGTGGTGATTCCTGCACCCCACAACCGGCACTCGTTGTTGTTGATCGTGCAATCACGCACGACTGCCCAATTGTCGCCGGACGCAGCGATGCCGGCGCCCCAGGCGGACTCGTTCGCCGTGATCGTGCAGTTGGCGATGGTCGGGTTGGCCGTGCCACAGTGTATCCCACCGCCACCCCGTGCCACTCCGTCGTACAGCACGGAGTTCTGCCTGATCACGCAGTCGATGATGAGGGGGCTGCCGCTGCCGCAGTGGATCCCTCCGCCGGAAGCTGCCTCCGTCGTGTTGCCGCTGATGTAGCACGCACTGACCGTCGGGCAGCCAGCCTCGCAACGGATCCCGCCGCCGTAGCCGAGCGCGGTGTTCTGGTCGATGTGGCACTTCGTGATAATCGGACTGCCGGTGTCGCAGAGGATGCCGCCGCCGTTGCCCTCGACGTAACCGTTCATGATCGTCAGGCCGGCGAGGACGCTATCGGGCCCTTCGTTATTCTGGAAGCGGAAGCCGCGGCCGGCGGCTTCGCAGTCGATGACGGTGGTGGCCACGATGTCGGGGTCGTTCGGGTCGGTGCTGCGGACGGTGATGGCTTTGCCGGCGAAGTCGAGATCGCGGTTGCCGGGGCCGGTGTACGTGCCGACGGCGATGACGACCTCGTCGCCGGGTTGGGCGGCGTCGATGGCGGCCTGGATGGTGGCGTACACGCCGGGCACGTGGAGTTCCTCAGCCCACGCCGCGGGCAGAATCAAAGCACAGACGACAACCGACGCCAGAATCCGCGTATTCAGCACTTTCGACATGATGATCACCTGTGAAGAGAGAGGGGCAAAGGGGCCGAGGAACAGAGGGGCAGAGGGGCGCAGGGCGACGGCGGATTGCGCAATTCCTGCTTGCGGTGGCTGAGCACGTGGAGCCCCATCGTCCCTCACCCTGACCCTCGCCGGCGACCGAGAAGACGCTCGGACCGGCCCAGTTCATACAACGTATTGTACCGCCGACGCGGGGTGGAAGGCAATGGGGGAAGAAGGAAGACAGGAGTCAGGAGTCAGAAGGTTGCGGGGACGGGCGCACGTTGGCAGCGCCGCGTTGTTGACGCTCTACGTCGGCCACGGGGGGCCGACGCTACGGGGTGCGTCGTGCGGTTCCTGGCGGTCGACGGCCGGCACAGAGACCGGCCGCTACGGGGACGTCCGGTGCGGAGCCCGGACGCTAGGCGCGGGAGCGATTGCGCCATCGTCACGGCAGGGCTATGAAGGCTATGATGTCAAAGTTGTTCACGACGCCGTCGCGGTTGCAGTCGGCCAGCATGCGGTCGCAATTGGGGTACTGCTGGGCGTAGACGGTCGGGTTGGTGAGGGCCAGCACGAAGGGGGTGATATCGAAGTTGTTGACCGCCCCGTCGCAGTTCAGATCGCCGAGCTGATAGACCATGCCGCCGGTGCAGTCGTGAACGCCGGGCGTGGTCAGGCCTTGCAGCAGGGCGATGCGTTCCGCGTCGTTGTCCGCCTCGAGAGCGTAATACCCGCCGACCACCCAATTGTCGACGTCGAAGTAACCCTGGTTCGGGAAGCGGTTTGGCCGGCTGTAGGCGTAGCTGTCCTCGTAACCCCAGTCTGACCACATGCCGTCGACGCCGATGACGCCATACGTGTCGACCACGGTTGTACCATTCTGGAGACTGTAGACGTCGTTGCCGTCGCCGAAGGCGTCGTCTGTGTAGAGGTCGGCGTGGAAGCCGTAGGCGGCAAAGAACGCCGCATCGCCGCCGTCGGCGGAGGAGGCCAGCACGAGCGACTCGCCGACGGGCAGGGCGTAGTTGCTCAGCGGCACGATGGTGCCGGGCGTCGTGTTGCCGTCGAAGTAGATGGCCACGTAGGCAGCATCGCTGAAGATCACGTCGAGCTCGCCGCAGTTGGTGAGTTCGACGTACCGGGGGGCGCCGAGGCCGAGGTCGCCGTCGACGACCTCGGAGATGACGACGATCTCTTCGAGCAGGCGCAGCGCGAGCGTGCCGCGGAAGATGCAGGACGACAGGTCATCGCGGGGCGGGTCGACCATCGCCGCATCGACATAGGCGTCGAGGTCGACGGTGACCGACGCCGACGAGCCGACGGCGTCGAAGGTCACGCTGCCACTGCCGGTGTCGTACTTGTACATGACGCCACCAAGGCCGTTGTCCACGGCCTCGTCGAAGATCAACCCCGGTCCCCCGCCGACGATGTCGAGCTCGAGCGTGCCATAGGCCGCCGCCGGATCGTCGCCGGGTGGAAACACTTCATGCTCCTCGTCGGCGTCACCCTCCATCGTCCAATAGTACTGGACGGTGTACGTGCTACCCGGCAGCAGGTCCGTCAGGGCGAAGGCCAGGAAGGCCTCGGTGTTGGCGATGCCTTGCAGGAGATAGGGCGCCGTGGGGTTCGGGAGATTCGAGTCGAGCAGGACCCAGGCCTTCCAGGCGATGCGGACCTGCTGCGTGCCCTCGCCGTCGATGCGGACGAGCGGATTGGCGCTGGCCACCAGGCCCTCGCCGTCCCAGGCGGCGATGTTGATCGTATTGCCCCAGTTCGCCACGCCGCCGGAGTAATAGAAGGGGGAGACGAAACCGCCGTTGGCGTCGTCGGCGAATCCCGGCATATCGATGTAGTCGTCGGCGTACACGCTGGCGGCGAGGCTGGAATCAGAGGCCGAGCCGAAGGTGAAGCGTGGTTGGGCCAAGGCGGGCGTTACGGCCAGACCGCAGACCGCAAGCAGGGAAAGGAGAGCGAAGATGATGTGTCGCGACATGATGTGCTCCTTTGCGAGAGAGATGTGCGGTGCGGGTGCGCCGGCCAGTCCTCGCCGGCACTCGTCCGTCCCGCGAACGGGACCGGTGCGATAGGCCGGGCCCGTCGATCCGTATAGGGTACCGTGGCGAGGTGGGGCAGAGCCACAGAATTTCGGAAAATGGGGGGGAACGGGCGACATAACCGCACGGGCGTGGACGCTGGAACCGGAGTATCATGGGTGCGAGGGAGTGGGGCTGTCAGGCGGTGACGCGGCGTGGGAGCGGCATGTATGGTCGCCGGGCCGCCGGGTGCGTTTGTCCATGACAGCCCGCTTACGGGAGGATCGCCGCAGATGGCTGTGGATCGAGCGACGAGAGACGCGATGGCCGGGCTCATCGCGCAGCATCTGCGCGGAAGGCTGTCGTACGGCGCGTTCCACGACAAATGGGGGGACCTGGTCACTCCAGATGATGATGATGCGGTCGCCGAGGGCATGTGGCCGGCGATGAGCAGCGTCTTCGATTATCAACCGGGTGGCCCGACGGCCATCGGCGTGGAGACTGGGCGGTTTGTGCGGCAATGTGTGGCGCTGCTGCGGTCCGATCTGGACTTGAGCTGGCGTCGCGTCAATGTCCGCCGAGTACATCCGGGGTTCATCTGCGCTGTGTCGTGCCTGGCTGCGCTGGGCTGCGCCGCGTGTTTGTCTGTTATGTATAGCTGGTGGATCTTTGCGGCGTGCTGGGTGGTGATCGGTTTCGGCTGGGCCGTCGAGCACGGCATTCGCCTGCCCCGGCGAGTTGCCCGAGAACCTTACCCCGAGCACGGGCCGTTTCTGAATATGGAGCAGTGGCAGCACTACGAGCACCTCGCGCCGAGCGAGGAGTTTCCGACGTTCACCGACATGCCGCGCTCGAAGTTCAGCAAGTCGGCGCTGGGGCGGGTGTGCAGCAACGTCCTGGGGCCGCTGCTATGCTGCGCGATCTGGTCGCCGACGGGGCCCCTCGTCATGTTGGGCTACCTATGGCCGGACTACGATGCGGAGTGGTATTTGCAGGATGACGGTCACGAGGATCGAGACAATGATGAGACTGGCGTCCGGCCGGCAATGACCTCCGGCGGGTAGGTCGGTGAGCACGGGAGAGTGTGTGGCATGCCGAAGCGGAGCGCCGGCATGTTGGCTGCTTGCGCAGGCGGCGACACACGTACGCTTCGTCACTTCGGCATGCCACACAGGCGATACGGCATGGTTGCCGTTCGACGTCGGCCACGGGGGGCCGACGCTACACGTCGCGTGCGGAGTCCGGACGCGACGTGCAACGACGGCCGGGGTGCGGCGGGCGGTCAGTTTCTCGCCAGCAGCGCGAGGAAGGGGGGGATGTCGAAGTTGTCCACGGCGCCGTCGTGGTTGATGTCGGCCAGGACGGCGCTGCAGTGCGGGTACGTGGCCGCGTAGGCCTGCGGATTCGTCAGGGCGAGGACGAGGGCACTGAGGTCGAAGTTGTCGACGGCACCGTCGCAGTTAAGGTCGCCGAAGACGTAGGAGCCGAACTCGTCGGCGCCCATGTCGACGATCGCAACGCCGTTGCCGTCACCGTCCCAGAGGCGGTACTGGCCATCGAGGTCGGTTTCGCCCGGTTGGGGCACATAAGACGGATCGCCGGCGTCGATACAGGGGGAGCCGGCGGAGAGGTGGTAGTCGCCATTGCCGGGATCGACGAAGAGGGGGGCCGCGTCGATGTTGCCCTGGCCCGCAAAGCCACCCTCGATGTCACTGAACGTGACAGCGGCACTGCTTGGCAGCCCGAGAGGCTCGTTGCCCCAGACGATACAGCCGACAGTCAGGGGAGTGCCGCACACGCCGCCAAACCGCGCGTCGTCGCCGGTCACGGAGTTGCCGGCGATCGTGCAGTTCGTGAGCGTCAACTGAGTGAAGCTGATCGCACCACCCCTGGCCGAGCCTGCCGAGACCGAATTGCCGGTCATCCAGCAGCCGACCGCCAGCAGTTGCCCCCAACAGCCATGGATACCACCGCCGGCAGCAATGTCGATGGAGGTGATGCTATTGTCTCTGATCGTGCAATTGGCGAGTGTAAGGTCAGTCTGGGCAGCGCCGTCGATCGCCCCGCCGTAAGCCCGCTCGGTCCCGTTCAGCACATTGTTGTCGATTGTGCAGTTCGTCATCGTCAGGCTGCCGCCGGCGAAGAAGTACAACCCGCCGCCGTACGCGAGCCGACCACTGACGCTGTTGCCGCTGATCCGGCAGTTGGTCAGCACAGGGTGGCACTCGTAGTAGAACGAGATGCCACCGCCATCTGACCAGGCGCTGGGCTGGTGGCATGTGTTGTCCGTAATCGTGCATCCGATCAGCGTCGGGTCGGAGTAGTCGCAGAACAAACCCCCGCCCTCGAGCGCGACGTTCTGCGAGAAAACGCAGTTGACGAATGTGGGACTGCTCCCGTAGCACGCGACCGCTCCGCCGGCATCGCCGTGGCCGTGGGTGATGGTCACGCCGGCGAGGATGCTGTCCGGATCTTCGCCGCTCGCGAAAGTGAAGCCAATGCCGCTGTTCTCGCAGTCGATGACCGTACCGGCGACGACGGCCGGGTCGTCCGGGTCGGTGCTGCGGACCGTGATGGCCTTGCCGAGGAAATCGAGGTCCTTATTGCCCAGACCGGTGTACGTTCCTTGGGCGATCACGACCTCATCACCCGGCTGGGCGGCGACGATCGCCGACTGGATCGTGAAGTATGTGCCCGGCACGTGGAGTTCCTCGGCCCACGCCGGCGCGAGAATCAGACCACAGACAACAGCAGCCGCCAGAAACCGCGTGTTCAGCACTTTCGGAGCTATTGTCAAAAGTCGTTGATGGCGTCGTGATCAGGCGGCGGCTTTCTCGGGTTTTTCTCCGTCGATGAAGCGGACGCTGGCGATCACGTCCGGCAGAAGCTTC
>JASFQK010000055.1:0-25505 GCA_050115495.1 Phycisphaerae bacterium
CGGCGTACTCCTCTGCCCAGCGTGGGCGGCTCGGAACCAATCTTGATCCCGAGAGTACGCCGCCTTTTTTCATCCCGCCATCAACGAAATTCGGTTATAGCTCGGAGAGGACACCGTAGATGGTACCGCGTCGTTCATCCATGAATGTTAAGATGTGTTGTTGGCCACCGTGCCTGAGCGCCCAATACACGAAACCTCCCCAAGCCGCCACCGCCAGCAGCGATTCGCACCAGAGAAAATGGCGGGCCCACAGTGTGCAGAGAGAAGTGCACCAGCGTCGGCTCAATCGTTAGCCTCCAACGCAGCAGCAACCTCAATCTCATGCTTCGTTTCGTGATACGCTTCCTCGATAGCAATATACGCATTGTCCCTGTCGAGGGCACGAGAACGTTGGCCTTGCTTGAGTATGCGCTTGCTGCTGATAAGCTTGTCGCTGAGCAGATCGAGTGTCGTCGACCGCTGCGTCTCTTTGTCCAACCCGGTAACGGTGAATCGCTTGGCGTTTTCTTGAAGGTCACTGCGGCCGACAAGAGCACGAATGAAATCCTGGAACCGCTTTCCCAAGGTGGCCTTGCGCTTGCGGCCCGCCGAGAGCTGCAACGCGATCTCCTCGACGGTTTCCGTGGCCGCCGCTTCGGCAGCGGCGAAGGCGTGGCCCAGGCTGTCGTTGGCCTCTTTCACGATTGTGGCATAGGCCGGCCGGATCTTCAGGTCCATGACGCGAAGCGTCTGAAACTTGTCCAGTTCATCTAGGACATCGGTACGAATGAGCGGTTCGATTGTGAGAGCAGGGGGTGTGCTGGGTACGCGAGCCTTGAGATAGCTTGCCAGGCGTGTGGCGCGTGGCCCGTAGAAGTTGAAGACGGCCCCAAGGATGTTGTTTGGGAAGAACGAGATGTGCGTAATCTCACTCAACCCAGCATTCGGTGCGATGTTGAGTGGCGACAGCCGTCCACCTCCATCCTCCACAAGGGGAAGGCTTGCCCGTCGCACAATGGCAAATCGCATACGGTGGTTGGCACGTGTACTGTCGATCCACGAGCACACGACCTCACCGTCCGCAGTCGGCTGATACCGCCCAGTGTTGTCCCACGCGAGCTTGTTGACGTGGCCAAGCGCAGGGCCTGGGTCGTAGAGAATCGGTTTGCCGGCGTCATCTCTCCCGCAGTTTACGCGGTAGAACATGATCCGGCGCTCGACGGTGGGGCGGTCGCGACGCCCGCCGGTTCTGTTGGTCGTCTTCTTCGCCACGCGAGCACCCCGATGTGCTGCCCCGTCCCTTCGCGGGCGGTCAGTAAGGTCTTTGGTTCCTCAGCTGCCCTGCGGACTCCGACTCACCTGGGTACTCCCAGTAACGTGTGTCTGCACGAGGCCCAGTGCCAGAACTGAACAGTTGCGTACGTTACCGTTGCCTCAGCCCGTGGTCAACTACACCCACCGGAGCCGCCCAGTACATCAACGGCCAAGCCCGTTTCTTCATGCTCAGCCTTCGGACCGACGCTCGCGGCAAACCGTGGCCACACGGGCTGCACGCGCTGCAATCCGGCCGTACGCCTGAAGGGGGACAGATTGTCAGAAAACGTCGCTTCGGCGAGGGCTGGCCGGCTCTGCGGGCATGATGTGTGTAGGAGGCCAGCGACGTTGAGCAGCCAATCGGATGTCGGCCCCGTTCGCAGTCCGTTCGCAATCGCACCGGTCGCCGTGAACGTGGACGGCCAGTCGGTCCTCGCGCGCGTCTTCACAGACGCCGGCGACGGCCTCTACCGGTTCATCCTCGTCCGCGTGCGTGGCGACCGTGACGTCGCCGCCGACCTCCTTCAGCAGACGTGTTGCGAGGCGGTCCGCCACCGCCGGCATCCGGCGGACGCGGATGAGTGCGAGGCCTGGCTGCGGGGCATCGCCCGCAACCTGGTTCGGCGGCACTGGCGCCGTCTCCGGCGGACGCCGGTGCGCGTCCGGCTCGATGATACCGACCTCGGGTCGCGGCTGGCGGAAGACCTGGCCTCCAGGCCGCTGCCGCTGGACGAGCTGATTCGCGCCGAGGTCGTAGAACGAATGCTGCTGACCGTCACGAGTCTGCCGGCGGCTGAGCAGGAGTTGGTGTTCGCGTACTACTTCGACGGGCGTGCCCAGGCTGAGATCGCGCGCGAGCTGGGCGTGTCCGAGAAGAGTGTGGAGTGTCGATTGTCGCGTGTGCGTGCAAAGCTGCGCACCGCGTTAAGAGATTCAGAAAGGTCAGGTGCGGAATGAACCCGGCGAACGAATCGGACCGCCGGTTCGACGAGAACCTGCGGCGGCTTGGCCCACACGTACCGGTGCCGCCGGGGCTTCCGCCCGATGTCCGCGCCCGCTGCCGCGCTGTGCTGGAAGGCACCGCCGGCGAGCGGCCTGGGAGGTTTGCCGTGATGTTCAGGAAACCAGCCATACTATCCGCCACGGGGATTGCGGCGATTGTCGTACTGAGTCTGCTGTTGCTGCCGCGCGGAACCACGCCCGAGGTCCGCGCCGCCATGATCGTTCAGAAGCTCACCGAGCAGTACAACCAGCCCATCCGGTTGGACCTCACGATGGAGGGGCTCGAGATCGGGCCGGACATGGCGGGGACTGCCGGTCTGAAGCAGGTGGTCCTCGACGGGTACCTGCAGCTAAGCGGCGAGGGCGTGGCCGGAGACGTCGCCATGAAGATCGTGTTCGGTGACGACTCCGGGCTGCCGGTCAGCGGGGAATTGAGCATGGATGTGGGACTCGCCCTGGCCGGACCGGCGAGGTGGCTGCTGATCCGCTCCATCACGGCTACTGATCCGGTCGTGCAGATGCAGCTCGGACTGGTGTGCCCGGCGGGGAGCGAGACGCTCGTGCTACTGCCGGAGGACCAGGAGGGATTCGAGCTCGGCGTGGACGTCGGCGACGAGCTCGACCAGGTCCGGGCGCAGTTGGACAAGATGGTCGAGGAGCTGTCGGCGGAGGAGGCGGAGGAAAAGGGCCTGCTCCGCAAACAGCCGGACGGGACGTTCGTGCTCACAGTGCCCGTGGGCACGCACGTGGGCGTGCCCGGGATGGAATTGCCGGAAGAGGCGATGACCGGTACGACGGTCGAAATCGTCTACGATCCGGCGACCGGCCAGGTGCTGAACATGACCGCCGCCGGCCTGCTCGGCCGCCCGCCGGCCCGCGTCGTGGTGGCGTTCCACGAAGGCGGGATCGATCCGGCGTTGTTGGACGTCGAGCCGATCAAGGCCCGTGAGCCCCGCATCCTCGACGTCGGGGCACTGATGTCGAAGCCGAAACCGCCGGCAGAGTCCACGGAGGATGACGAGCCGTAACGCGGCCGCCGATCAAAACCCAAGCTCAACGCGGCGTCAGGTCCGGCCTCCGGCCCTGACACCGCGGTTTCCTGACGTCTTCGCGAGGAGTTCTAAGCGGATGGAGCGAGGCGTCCGCACCCGGTGTGCCTGAATCACTCCGGCGTGCGGACGCCTGTGTTGTCGAGGTTGCGGTGTGGCTACGTCGCGATCACCTAGCGGCGGCGGATGCCGAGCAGCGCCAGACCCGCCAGAGTCAGGAAGCTGGCCGGTTCGGGAACCAGCGTGGTATTCCCTGGCCCGGAGATCCAGCTATTGAAGGTGTACCCTTCGCTGACGAAACAGTCGGCCTGCACAAGGAAGTAGGTGTGACCGGTCTCAAGGTAGACGGACTTGATGTCCGGATAGCCCACACCGTAGTCACCCTGCTCGTCGGCGTACAGCAGGTGGTCGTAGTCACCGGCGACGTCGAACTCGTCCGCGAAGAGATAGCTCATCGCGTAATCGAAAGGGGTTATCCCGTAGAAGTGGGTGTGTATGCCGTATACGCCGCTCTCGTCCACGGTGAACGGATAGACGCTGTACGCCGTCTCCTCAGTCGCTCGACCGTTGTCCGTTCCGTTGAACGTGTCCACGAGCGGGCGATACCAGGTGCCGCCGGAGAAGCTGTCGCCGGCGATCTGCGACACTGTGGCCTCGTACAGCTCCACTTCGATGTTGCTCCACTCGACCGTACTTCTGGGCGTCCAGACGTTGAAGCGCATGCCCACCGATTGGTCGCCGGGGTAGGGCGTTGGAACCGTGTAGAAGGAACGCAGCCAGAAGCTGGGCTCGTCGTACGTGATGCGAACCAACTCATTGCCGGGTACGTGGAACGTCTGCGAGGACTGCACGTACGACCCGATGCGGTTCGTCGGGACCACGGGCTGCGTGGGGTCGTAGAACGAGAATCCCGTGTGGTGCGGCTGGGCGCTGCCCCACGTGCACTGCCAGTCGAACGATACCCGCAGGCCCATGTACGTGCCCGACGGGATGTTCAGTGCGTCGCATTGTTCCGGCGTAACCGTCGCGTGGTACTCGCTCGGGCCGCCGCCCGACGTGACGCTCAGCAGCGTCGGGTAATTGATCGTGTGGATGTCGCCCGCCGACGCGGTTGATACGGCGACGCTCAATGCCAACCCCACTGCCACCATACACATTGACTTCTTCACGGACTGCTCCTCCTGATTGGAAAGACATCTGCCGGCGCGAGATCAGCCGACCCCGCCCATCGAGTGTCGCGTGATCCCGGCACAGCGCTCCGCGCACACGACATGCGCCAAGTCTACTCAAAGTCCGATATTGATCTCGCGATATCCTCTTCCGTGTGGCGTTACGCCCTCCCGGACGACTACGTAGATCCAACGTGCACGTCAAGCATAGCAGGCCCCAGGTTCCTATTCAAGTTCCTATTTAGAAATCCACATGGGAATTTGACTAGCAGGTCGCCCGTCGGTTAGTATTGTCGTGAGTTGGTGGCGCACGCGCTGGCCGATCTGCGGCCAAGGCTCCGTCCGCTTGTGCAGCGGCGACGTTAACTGTTGTCGTTGGAGGGTTTGTAATCGGCGCCTCGAATCTGACATTCGACTTCGAGGCCGATCTCAAGGCCATCGCCCATCGGCTGCGCGCGACGATCCTCGACCTGATGGCCTCGGCGCAGCAGGATGCCGGTAGACCTCAGGAACTCGCCCGCACGCTCGGTCTGGACAAGAACCTGACCTGGAAGATCTCCAAGGTCGTCCAGGAGCCGAACGCCTTCGCCGCCATCTCGCATTTCCCGGGTCCGGCGAGCGTACGGGCTTTCCTGAAGGCTTTCGAGCGTGCCGGGGCGAGCTCCGCATCGATACAGGCCGTGCGACAGGCGACCGCCGATTTCGAGCACGTGGTCCGCGTGCACTCGAATGACCGAGTGACGCTGGAGATGATGCTCAATAACCTGGCCGCCGACAGCGGACGGTCGCGCATGGAGGTCCATCGACGAAGCCTGTTCCGCGGCGTTAGCGCCATGTGGGGCGTGCAGGCCCGGATGCAGATCTCTGTGCATGCGGTCGTGCCCAGTGAGGATCCCGATTGGGTGGATGTCGCCTGGTTGAGCGGTTTGGTCGATCTGCGTCGCCTGAGCCGCGACACGCCTTGGGTGATCACATCGGTTGGGAAGTTCGCCGATGACGGTACGGCCCTGCCGGTGGGAGCGGTCGAGCCGCTCGATCCGGCGTTTGCAGCGCCGAGTGTGGCGCCGTTACTGTGGGACTTCTGCTCGCAGCCGCTGCCCGAGGTCAGGATCGACAGGGCAGGTGACGGCATAACGCGTTACGTCCTGGTGGAAGGGCCGATCGGCAATGTCGCGGCCAGTACGTGCATCATCGGGCTGCTTATCCGCGCGGCCGTGCGTCGCACACGAGCAGACAACTACGTGTATGGAGAGCACGGCGCCCGGCTGTACACTCCGACTGAGCTTCTCGTGCATGACCTGTTCGTGCATCGCGATCTGGAGCATGCGCTACAACCCCAGTCGAACGTGTACAGCCAGATGCCGGGGGGCGTGGTGTACCCTGCGTGCGGAATCGATCGCGGCTTACTGCCGGCCGGCGAGTCCTTGAGTTCGCTGGGGGCGCCGCCAGATGTGGTGATGACCGAATTCCCGCTGTATCGCCAGATGATTGAGTGCGTTTTCAGTCGTCAGGGCTGGGATCTGCGGCAGTTTCACGGTTTTCGGTTGAAGCTGCGTTACCCGCCCATCCCCGCGCTGGCGATTCTGCGGTATCCGTTGCCGGCGGTAGGGGGGGGACCAGGCGAACCGCCGAAGCACTGAGGACTCCGAGAGGGTGTGGGCCGGTTATCCTCGCCGTTCGGTTGCGCTGGCGTTTCCATTCAACAATGTCCAGCTTGCGGCCGATCCGGGCGATCGGCCGCCCCATCAACAGGGCGATCTGCGCCTCGCACAGCGTGGCGATGATATGCTCGGGCGCGTGTGTCTTCTTCATCTGTCTGCCTTCTGTCTGTGCCCAGCCGCGTCAGCATCCTGACACGCCGACTGAACTCGTTGTGGAGGGCAGGCCGTACGCGACCGGTGATCGGGCGAGTCCTTCTGCCCGCTTGAAAGCAGGCATGTTCAGCCGAAGGCTAGTTAGCGTACACAACGATCGGGCACGATGTTGACTTGCGCACTGCTGACGCTCAGTGAGAGAGGGGGTCGCTCTGCTCTTTTTCCTTGACTCTGCCCTGCATTCCGTTGACACTTGGCTGTACGCATCTCTGCCTTCGCGAGAACTCTGAATCGGTGGGTGGGCCATGACAGATTCTGGCTATGTGCCGCGCACGCTGGAACTCGAGGATGTGGTCATCCAGGACGTCGCCTGGCCGCCCATGGACTTCGATCACGCCTGGGCGACGCTACGCGCCGCGCGTTGCGACTCCTTCCTGAGCCTCCGGTTACGACGGCTGTTGCAGGAATCCGGCGAGATCTGTGAGGTCAGCCGCACTGACGACGAGGCCGTGATTGCCCGTGTCGCGGCGCTGGTTGCCCATGGGCGTGTGCGATTGGTGACGGCTGCGCGCCGCGTGCCCAGCGGTGGGGCGGCTCGGCGGGCGGCGGAGACGCCGCCCGAGCCCGAACCGGAACTCGCCGCTCCGCGCGAGTACGCCTGGGTCGAATTCGAGCTGGTGGGTGAGGACGAGCAGCCGATCCCCAACGAGCCGTACGAGCTCGAACTGCCCGACGGCCGGGTCCTGCGGGGCCGGCTCGGTCGGGACGGCCGCGTACGCGTGGACGACATCGCCAATCCGGGAGAGTGCGTATTCAGCCTGATCGATCTCGACGCCGAGGCGTGGGTGGAAGGCTCACTCAGCTCAGGGTACCAGCCCGCGGACCTTCCCCCGGCGACAGAAGGGCACTACGCCAGGATCGGCCCCGGCGAAGGCACGACCCGCATCGCGCTGGAGAATGGCCTTGCGCCCGAGACGATCTGGGATCATGAGAATAACCAGAAGCTGCGTGGGGAAAGCTATAACATGAACGTGCTTATGCCGGGCGAAGAGCTTTTCGTACCGCACTTACGCCGCAAGGATGTTCGAAAACCGACGAATCAGCGACATCGTTTCTGGCGTCGTGGGGCGCCCGAACCCGACGAGTGCCTCACTATTGCATGCCAGACCGCATTCGTAGAGGCCGCCAAGGACGGCACGCCGCTTATCGAACGCAGCGGTCCGGGCATTTGGGAGATATCGCCGGAAGCCCTCGAAGCATATGAAAGTGCGAACCAGAATATGTAGGGACACGCAGTCAACGGACAAAATTCGGGATGGCACAGAACAAACAGGCACGAGGCGCCGACCTGCATGTGTTAGTCACAAAGCACTGGAGGTACGGCGATAGGCTGTACGGCGTCGTTGATGCGGCGCGTGATAGCGCTTTGGCGTCTACTGCGCGCGATCGATACAAGTGGCCGGTACGCTGGCTCTTTGCTCACACGCCCAGTCATATGGCCAAAGTCGCGCCTTATCTGGTGCCGATCGAGTTTCGCCAGACGTACCCGTATCCGGGTTCGGGGTATCTCGACTTGTGGGCACAGCACCTCTGGCGCAGTGCCGGCATCCTCCTGATCACACAGGCAAACCCGGACGAAGCGTGGGAGCATCTTCGGTCCATTTTCCAGGTAACAACCGAGGACGAGGAGTGCGACTACTACTTTCGCTTTTATGATCCTCGGGTATTTCGTACGTTTCAGCCGACGTGTACGGGCTCGAATGCCCGGGCGTTCTTCGGTCCCGTTCGACACTTCCTGGTCGAATCGGAGACGCCTGGGAAGATGCTCTCCTTCCAGCAAGGCCGATCCGGCATCGACAGCCAGGAAGACATGCTTGAACGATCAGTGCAATAGAGGCCGTCAGGGAGATCCTGTGGATGACGCTCAGCAATGACCAGCCTTGTGCTCTCGAAGATGAGCAGCATCCAGAATCCGAAGAGCGCATCTTTGTGCATCTGGCGCAGCGATCTGGGGCATGCGCAAGGATCCTTGCAGCCGATGAGCACGATCACGCCGCGACCTCGATCCTTGCCGAATTTGCTCAGCCGAATCCCGCCCTGACGCAGCGTGACCAGTATCATTTTATCTTCCTCGTCGTTGATGATTTGGGGAGCAAGCTTACCCTCCAACTCCGTCATCCGAGGTTGATACGTAAGTGCATTGCGTCCCCCGTCCGCGCGCCAATTCCCAGGCTTTTCGCTCTCGTCCTCTGTATCGCCACGGCACTCCTGCACCGACACGGTTTTCTTGCGCGTCAATCCCGCTGCATAGGCGCCGCGGCTCATAGGGCTTCCCAAGCCACGATTGGCCGCGGACGGAATGTCAAGGAGTTGCCCTGATGTCAAGCAAGCCTAAAACATATCAGCCTATCGAACGCACGTACGCAAATTACGCGGAGAGTCAAGAGCTTGTATTGCCATTGTCCAAACTGAAGAAGATGAAACCCCCAAAATCCTGCGCCATCTTCTATGGGAAAACGAAATGCAAGGCGTGCGGCAATAGAAAACCGGTGAAAGGCGTTGTCTGCCATAAAAGGCCTGTACTCCCAGCTACCCCGCGATGCGTAGCGCTTGTGAACGCTCTGGCTTTGGAGTATTTGTCGCGCGCGCGCAATACGAACAGTCTTGGCATGAAGGGCACTGGAGAGTCTCTTCGGAATCTAATGATAGGCGCACTCATATGTAAATCTGATAAGAAGTTCGGAACTACCGCGGGAAAAGCCCCTGAAAAAAAACCTACTAATGTCCTCCCTTAAGCACTTGAAGATCTGCCCTGGGATAGTCATTAATCATAAGCACACACCTGAGATGAAGTGTCAGAGCTATGCCGGAAGGAAGGTCATACAGAAGCGAGTTGAAAACAGCAACCCGCCGGGCGTCTGTGCCGCTCCTCAGTTAGTAGCAGCTGCAATACGGAAGAGTGAAATAGCGGCAGAAATGGCTGAGGCATGGTGCGTACAAATGGAAAACGGCGGTTTCACCCTGGGCATACGAGAATCCTGCGAGACGTGCAAGGAACTTCTGACAAAGATGCTCTGCGGCGTGAAGAAAGCCGAAGGTCTATTCAAGAGACAAAAGAAGAATAAGGAGAAAAGAAGGAAAAAGGAGGAGGAGATGAAGGAGCGAAAAAAAAGAAGGATGAGGCGCGAATACAGAAGAAGGCAAATAAGCAGAAAAATAAGACTAAAAAGGTTGAGAACAGTTTTTCAAACATGTTCGGCGTGAACATAGATGATTTTGATACATCATTCCATAAGGATTAGTTGCTGCGATACATGATGGGATGCGGGCGTCAGTTAACATGCCGGCCGGCCTGTAGCCGGAGTTGCACGTGGATGCCAAGGACATGGCCAAAGCGCCGCAGAGAGATACTTAGGCTTCCAGTGGATTCGTCTCGGAACTGCGTTAGTTACGGGTAAGATGCGTCAAACGGTCGCCCGCAAAACAGATCATGATGAGTCTGGGGTGCAAGCGGTGTTATCGCCGAACAACAATAGTAGAACTCGTTCGCGACAGTGTACAAGTCGGCACACGTGAGCGTGAATCCCCCCGCGGTGCTAGCTGAAACGGGAAGACGCCAAAAGGATGACATGCATAATAAGGTGAATATGTATATGTGAGTATATATTAGGGATTACCCGTCTCTTTGTCGCCCGTTGATGTAGCCCCAGTGACCCGTCGTATGATGGCTCCCGGGAGTTGTTTACGAGAACATCATCATGGGGGTGATCTCTGAGGTACGAGAATGGCAAATCCCCATCGATCCCAACCCAACATCCGCTTCATCATGCTCGGCGGATTCCTCGGCTCGGGCAAGACGAGCGCGTTGCTGCGGTTGGCGCGAGGGTATGTGGCGGCTGGGCTGCGGGTGGGGATCATCACCAACGACTACGGAGAGGAGCTGGTCGATACGGCCACGTTTCGCACGGCCGGGTTCGCGACCGAGGAGATTCCCAAGGGTTGCTTCTGTCGCCGACTCGACGAGCTGCTGGCGGCGGCGGGGCGGTTGCAGGATGGGGGGCGGCCCGACGTGTTGCTGGCCGAGCCGGCGGGTAGCGGTACGAACCTGGTCAACACCGTCATCAAGCCGCTGAAGGAGGTCTACGCCGACCGGTTCACCGTCATGCCGTACGCGGCGTTGCTTGATCCACAGCGGGCGCTCGAGGCGCTTTCGGCGAACGGGCGCGGCGGCTTCTCGGCGAAGGTGCTCTACCTGTACAAGATGCAGCAGAACGAGGCCGACATCGTGGCGATCAACAAGATCGACACGATCTCCGCCGGGCAACTGGACGAATTGACGGCGCTGGTTGCCCGGAACTTCCCGGCGGCACGCGTGCTGGCCCTGTCCGCCCGAACCGGTGAGGGCTTCGCCGAGTTCGCCGCTCTGTTGGACGGCTCCGCATCCGCCGGACGCAACGCGATCGCACCGGGCGATGTGGACCGGGCCGCCGTGGACGAGGCACTCGGGCGGCTGGGCTGGTTGAACGCGGGCTGGGAGGTGGACGCCGCCGCCGGCGTCGATGCGGACGAGTTGCTGCTCGAGGTCGCCGAGGCGACTCGGCGGGCTCTGGCGGACGTCACGGCGGAACCGGCCCACGTCAAGCTGGTTCTTCGCTGCGGCGAGGGTCTCGGCGTGGTCAACCTCATCAGCAGCGACCGGCCGCCGGAACTGTCCCGACCGCTGCGCGCTCGCGTCCGGACGGGCACGCTGCAGATCAACGCCCGCGCAGAAATCGACGAGCACCGGTTACGCGCAGTGGTGGAGGAGGTCATGCGCCGTACGCCGGGCGTGCACACCGAGTGAGCCGGAACACGCCACCCGTTAAACGGAACAGCCACCGATCCGCCCGTGTGCGAATCGGTGACTGTCACTGTTCAACCTGTCGCCTGCTGGCGCGGCGTCGCCGGGCGGCAGCGTAGCAGCAGCCCGCCGACGCCCAGGAGGAGCGTGGGCGTCGGCACAGGCACTGCGGTCACCCGCCGTACTGCCATCGTGCACGCGACCCGATGTGTCGGGCCAGCGCCGGCACACCGGGTCGCGCTTCGAGTCACGTCGCCTAAGCTGCGCCCACGAACGAGACAGGAGATGGTTGACATTTCGAACGCGGGCTGGCTGGCGCGGGTGCGGGTTACCGCCGGCGACGAACCAGGCCGAACAGGCCCAGAGCGAACATCCCGGCCGCGGTCGGCTCAGGAGTGATCACCAGGCTATCCGTATCGATGTGGTCCTGCCAACACCAACGCGTGTTGTAACCGCTCAGCTCCATTCTACTGATCTGAGACAGGTCGAAACCTGCGACGCCGCCGGTGTCGGCTAGGTCGAGGCACAGGTGATGCCACTCGCCGTGCGGCTCAGGATTGTCAAACGCATCGACCCAGGTAAAGGCCACTTCATTGGCGTCGTACAGAATGACGTCAAACATGGTCCAGTTGTCGTCATAGGGCTGCTCGCCACCTTCTCCGGAGCCTGCCTGGAAGTAACGAGTGTCAAACTCAAGCGTCGCGCCCGGACAGGTCGCATCCACAGTGCCGCCCGTGTATATCTCGAAGTTGATGATCGGCGAGACGAACGTGGCGCCCATGCCGTTGACGTTGTTCATGCGGATGAAGGTTCGATCGCCCTCGACCTCCAGGACGGGGACGCCGATGTCTTCGTGAAGAGTGAAATAGCCTTCCGGACTCAGTGAGTCCATCGGCATGTCCACGATGTTGGCGCCGGCCGTCGCGGTCAGTGCGATGGTCAGAAACAGCACAGTTGTTCGCATGACGGTTCTCCTCCGAAAAATGAAACGTTCCTCTCACCAAAGCTTGACCAATGCGTGTTGGTCACGAATCGCGTTCGAGCCTGTCTTCGCAATGTCGGTTGTCCCTGCGCCGCGTCGGGAACACGTTATTCCGCGGAGTGGGCGCAGTTTCGCTACATCGCCGAGTAGAGCGATGCCGTCTCTCAACCGCCCAGCAGGTCCACGAACGGACCGATGTCGAAGTTGTTTACGGTTCCATCACCGTTTGCGTCCGCGAGCTGTCGGTGGCAGCCCGGATACGCGGCGTTATAGCCCGCTTCATTGGTCACGGCGAGCACGAACGCGCTGATGTCGAAGTTGTTAACCTCCCCGTCGCAGTTCAGGTCGCCCGGAGGAAGGGGAACTACGCTGACGTACTGCCCGTACACCTCGAGGCTCGCCGGGTAGTTGCGCTGGTCGCGCCAGACGACCAGGAAGCCGCCGTTGTTGACGTCCGCCTCGATGCCCGGCATATGGAATGCCGTCGTCGCCAGCGTCAGTCTCTCACCCAGCATTGTTCCGTCCGCAGCCAGCAACTGGGCATGAATGGAACTCGGCGTCTGGATCGGGTTCGCGCCCCAGGCGACGAGATAGACGTCGTTGATCGGATCGAAAGCCACGTGTGGTGCGACGTTCTCCCCAGCCACTGCCTCGCTGAACTCAAACGGCAAGCCCATCAACCGCCCATCACGGTTCACGAACTGACCACGTAGCGGCAGCGGCCGCGTATCGCCGTACACGACCAGGTAGCGCCCCGCGTTCGGGTCGAAGGCTACGCTGGATGCGCTATAGAACGAGCGGAAGTTCGGCGTGAAGTTGACCTCGAACGGAGTTCCGATCTGCGTGCCGTCACCGGCGACCAGCCTCCCGCGAATGTTGTAGGAGGACCACGTCGGCATTTCCTGCGCGGCGTACGTGGCGAGATACTCGTTGTCGATGCTGTTCCAGGCCAGGCCGCCGTTGGGCGCCGGATACATGCCATTGTAGCCGATGGTACCGTCGAGCAGAATCGCCGGATCCAGGACCGTCCCGCCGGCAGTACGCGTGCCATAAACGCCGGCCGGGTCTGGCGTGTAGCCGCGGCCCGTTGAGAAATACTCGTTGTTCGTCGCGTTGTAAGTCACGGCGCTCTCGAAACCCATGCCCATGATGCCGAGCTGGTAGTCACCCCCCAAGGGCGTGAGATCCGCCGCCAGACGCTGGCCGCGCAGCGAATTCCAGGACGGGTCGCCGGAGACGCCCTGCCAGCGCCACTGAATTAAGTATTCGTCATCGACCGAGTTGTATGCGACCCTGGGATTGACCTGGTAGCCTCCCGTCAGGTTGATCACCTGAGTGTCACCCAGCGCCATACCCGCCGTGTCGTATCGCTGCGCCGCCACGCAGCACTTCGTGGCCAGCGAGCCCTCCTCCCACACCACCAGAAACTCATTGTCAGTGCTATTGAACGCGGCCTGCGGGTTGCTGGCTTGGCATCCGTCGATCGTCGTCATGCACACTTGTTCCCCCGCCGGCTCCGCCCTCGAATACTGCAGCACTTCACCGCACGCCACGTCGGCACAGGTTGTGCCGTCCCCCATGTACACCCCGCCGCGACGATAGCATTCATCTTCGAACAGCCCGTCGATGCAACCCGGTTGAATGAAGCAGCACGCCCCAACTGGGGATCCCGACTCTGCCGGGCCGCTGAACTGGGTCACCTTCAACACGCCCGGCTGATCCATGCCGTCGGATGTGTCTACCCAGAACCCGATGATCTGCCCTTCGAGCACCGGAACGCTGACGTCGCCGCTCTGCCCGTCCGTGTCGGCCACCATCGTGACGACGCCACCGACGCTGTAACCGGCGGTGTCCAGGCGGGCGAACTCGTCCTCGCACGCGTAATCCCAGTGAAAACTGAAGACGCCGTCACCCGGCGCCTTGATCGTGTAGGAAGTGAATATTCGGACACGGGTGTTCGAGCCGGTCAGTACCAGCAAGTCGTCGCTCGTCGCCGCCGAGCCGTCGCCCCCGTTGACTTCCAGCGTCCAATTGCTGTGGTCGTAGTAGCCGGTGAAATCCGCCTGGGCCACGCCCGCCATCAGCATCGCCGTCAGCACGCATGTCGCTGTGAGCTTCATCTCTGCCCTCGCCTCCGTTCGTCGAAATGTGTTCTTGGGTCACTCTTCAGGAACGCTCTGATCGATCCTCCGCCCGTTGCGGACGTCATTGCCGAGTTGCTCGTTCGGCGGTTGACCGCCGAACAACCGGCCATACAGACTGGGCCTCCTTAGGCTGAATCCTAACATACGGCAATTAGGGATCTGTGTCAATGATGCTCTCAGAGCATCGCTAGGTATTCTGTAAATTTGTTGCAGTATCGCTCCCGTTGCGCTTGACACCGCGGCGGCAGACCGCTTGAATCAAGCTATGGAAAGCCGGGTCGAAACCGAGATACCAAGCATGAGCACCGAACACGCTGCTGGCGTGACCCCTGTGACAGGCGATATCAAACGCGTCGGGCGTGAGTTGTGCGACGCCATGCGCGCCGTCACGGAGCAGATCCCCGCTAAATCGCGTACGCCAAACGAATTAGCGCGCGTCCTCAAAGTCCACCGCACGCTCGCCAGCCGACTGCTGAACGCGTTCCGCACGGACGACCCCTTGGCCGCCGTCAGCCGCATGCCCCGCAGCGAAGGTCTGCGCATCTTCCTCCAGGCGGCCAAGCAGTCCGTTTCGTCCGATATTCACAGCCGCGCCGAGACCGCCCTGAAGATGTTCGAGCAGATCGTGAATGAGGAGCTCGGCGGCTGGGACGGCTTCGACGCCGCCATCACGGAATGGCTGCCCGACGCCCGGGAGCGGTTTGAACTGGCCAACAAGCAACTCGCGTTCAAGAGCATCGCCAACCTGATGGGCGTTCGCGCTGAGACGCAGCTCGACACCGTGATCTACTACCCCAGTGCGGACGGCGAGCACTGCGATATCGCGCTGCTGGAAGGTTTGACGAATCTGCATCGGCTGCGTCCGAGTGCCCGAGTCCCCGTGGCCAGCCATACTCCCCACCCGCACGCCCCGCAGCCGCTCGAATGCGTCTCGTCCCAGGAGCAGACCGGCGAAACGCTGCCGCGGAACCCGCTGCTGAGGCAATTCTGTTCCGAGCCTTATCCCCAACTGGAGCATGTCGAGAGTGGCGACCGGGTCACGTACGTGCTGGCCGGCAACGAGATCGGTGCGAACGCCGCCGTCGATGTGTTCGCCGCCAACATGGTGCGTGCCGGACGTCCGCTTTATCGCCAGTCAAACGACGATCTGACTCGTCCACACTGGTCCGTCGGCATCAACCTGCCCGCCAGAACGCTCGTGATGAACGTGCTATTGCACGAGGACATGTGGCCGGGTGATCCGTCGTTGATGGTATACGACATTCACATTCACGGCCTTTCCGCTCCGGGCGATCCCGCGCGTGAGCTCGACCGTCTCGACATGATGGAAACCATTCAGCCGCTGGGCAAGGGAGCTTCTCGTTTCAGACTGAACGAGGTCGGCCGTCACGTCGAGATGGTGCAATACGTCTGCGACCAGCTCGGCTGGGACAGCAGCCGCCTCCGCGGCTACCGCGTCCGCGTGAAATACCCCCTGATGCACGTCGCCTACTGCGTGGCATTCAACCATCTGCCGCTGCGCGAAGCCTGACAGCGCATCGGCTGACATACTTCTGCTGGGCAAACGAGGGCGTGAACATGCTAATGGTCGGGCACAGACGTACGCACGTGCGCGAGGGCATAGCACCACACGAGCGACCTACGACAACCCAGCTATGGCCTTGGCGAGAGAAATGCCGAGTGTATCCGTGAACTTCTTCAACGTCAGAATCGTGACGTTGTATTCACCACGTTCCACCGCCCCAACGTACGTGCGATGCACACCGCATCGCATCGCCAGTTCTTCCTGTGACCAGCCTTTCGCCTCTCGTGCCAGACGAAGGTTCTGACCGAGACGTACCAGGGTAGCGTCTTTCTTGCTCATTCTGCCAGAATGAGGCTTGACACCGTATAGCTCTACAGAGTATAACTATCATCAATGGGCCTGTCTGCGAGGATGACAGGCAGCCCTGTTCCCTCGCGGTACCCGGGCATTCTCAGTATGAGGATGCCGACAGCTTGATCTGTGTCTTGGCTGCAAACCGTCGTTCCGCCAAGGCTTGGCGTGCATGCGCGGCACGGCATGGTGGGACAGTACCTCGCCAGGACACCCTCGCCCGGGCCGGTGTTCGCACTTATGATGCGGGCGCCACCCGGTGCGCGGGGTCGTGTGAGGTAACGTGACGGTTTGCACACGGCCCTTAGCGCATCGGGTGGCGCCCGTTTCCTCCTGATGCCATCAGCTTTCAGTGCTCCACCGTAGGCGACGGTGGCAAGGCCGGTGTGCGCGGCAGCCACGCCACGACGCGCTTGCCTGTGACACGCGAAGGGAGAGCACGTGATGGCCAGACAACTTGAAATCAGCGAACGAGAGTTCAAGGCCCGCTGGCGGAAACTGCCCGAGGCGGATCGGCAGTTTGTCGAAGCGATCGTCCTGGTCAACCGGGCTGTGTCCGACGAGCGCCTGTGCTATCACGAGTTGTCGCCGCAACGGGAGCGCAGCCTGAGACAAGCCGACCGCGACACGGTTTTCAGCATTCTCACCGAGTGCCTGGGCATCCTGACCAACGCCCCGGCCATGCAGCGGGTCCGCAAGGCCCGCCAGCAGCGCGGCGTTGCGCGAGTGAGCGGGACAGAGTCGGTGGTGCGACGGGGAAGCCAACCCGGGCAGGCACGGAGGTAGGCCATGTGCCGCGTCTCCCGTTCTGGCCGGTCTAGCAACGGGAAGCCGGCCGACAATGGTGAATCTCCGATTTCATCGCCGCAGACCTTCGCGCTGGTGTCCCTACTGGCCGACCGGCGCCGGTACGCCGAGCTCGATCTGACCACGCTGACGTACCATGTCGAGCAGTCGGACGCGACCGCCGGAGATGGCTACTGGCATGCCTCGATCAACGAAGCCCGCTCGGCCCTGGAAGCCCTGGTAGTCGATGTCGTCCGCGTAGTCGGTGCCGGCGAAGCCACGCGGCCACCGACGAGCAACGGTACGCCGTTCTCGAACTGGCGTCGATTCCTGGTCGATGTCGGCTTCCTCGACGCCCAGGAAAGCGACCTGCTGCACTTCGTGTATGGCCTCAGCAGCGCCAAGGGCAGCCACCACGGCGTGCCTGACGAGGACTGGAGCCGGCTGGCGCGGCGAATGGTGTTCTGCGCCGCGGACTACGTCTTGCGACGTTACACCACGTGGAAACAACACGGCCTCCGACCTGGGGGCCCTCGATGACGTTCGCGAAGAAGGGCAATCTCCCCGAGTGTGACCCTGGCAGCAACTCTCGCGCTGCGGCGCAAGCACGCTCGGCAGAAGCGGTTCCACTGCGATAGTTATCTGCGAGATTCGACTTCGGATGCCCAATATCCTCTTTGTCCCGACGAATGCAACCTACGAGGAACGGCCCATGCGGGTGGCCGAACGGACGTCCTAAGATGCTGTTGTGGTAGCCAGGATTCGAGAGGTTCGCCATGTTGACGCGAATAGTCCCGTTGATTCTCTCCCTTCTGATGCTCACCGGCTCGGCCCACGGTCAATCCAGACCGGCCGACGACGATCCTGTCCAGAACTTCGAATTCGCGTGGCAGGCCCTCGATCGGACCTACGTTTTCTTCAAGGACACGCAGTTAGACTGGGACGCCATTCACAACGTCTATCGCCCGCGGGTTACGTCGGAGACGACACCGCAGGAGCTGTTCGATTTGCTGTTGAGCATGGTCGGCCATCTTCACGATGGGCACGTCGCCATAGACCGCAACGATGGCAAGGGACAAGTTCACGCAGAAGAGGTGGATTGGACTCAGCAGGACCGGGACTTCTCCAGTCAACTCATCAAGTCAAAGTATCTCAATGGCAAGTACGCAGAGGATCTGCACGGCTGTTTGACTTCTGGTTGGCTGACAAACGACATCGCGTACCTGCGGATTGCTGACTTCAAGCAGAGACAACAGCCGACGTGCGCTGCGCTGGACGCTATCTTGGAGGGGTTTTCGGGTGCCAAGGGCGTCGTCGTGGACATGCGCATGCACCCTGGAGGAAGAAGCAACACAGCCAGGCTCGCCGCTGGACGCTTTGCCGACCGAAAGCGCCATTACATGCGAACGCGAATGCGCTATGGGCCGACTCACGATGGCCTGGCACCCATTACTTACAGGTATGTGCAACCCGGCGGCCCCATGCCATTCACGCGACCGGTTGTCGTGCTCGTACACCGGTTCACGGAGAGCGCCGGCGAGGACTTCACGATGGCAGCGAGTGTTCTACCGCACGTGACCACCGTCGGGGAGCGGACGGCCGGCGCCCTCGGCAGCCAGTATCCAGTGACGATGCCCAACGGTTGGAGGCTCTGGATGCCGTACATGGCGAACCTGGATCACAACGGCGTGTCCTGGAATGGCGTCGGCCTGACACCGGACATCTACATGGTGAATGCGCCGGCGGATATTGAGTCGGGCCACGACCGCGTGCTCGAGTTCGCGTTGGACTTGCTGCAACTCGGCCAGCTCAAGCCACAGGACGAATCGAGCAGCCTGAGAAACATGAAGACCTCGATCGTAGAGACCTTCGACAAGATCTTGAACGAGAAGGGGCGAGAGGCAGCGATCGCCGAGGTCGCGCGGATCCGTGCCACCGACGACGGCCGCTATTTCTTTGGTGTAGATGAAGCCTTCATGCAGGTGCAGCAGTACCTGGCCGGCGAACGCTTCCAGGAGGCTGCCGAGCTCTCGGAAATCTGCGTGAACGAGTTCCCTGAGTTCGCCGGCGGCTATGGCATGCTAGCGTACTGCCTCGCCAAAAGCGGCCAGCGCGACGCCGCCCGGGCGATGGTGGAGAAGGCGGAAGCAATGGAGGCGACGTATGCGTTTGAACGGACGTACCTGGAGAAGGCCAAGAACGAGCTGAAGACGCGTCCTTGAATGTGCGGCGGCGCCAGCGCCGGGGCGGGACGGCGCCGTTTCTCGCGGGAACCGATCCGCTGGGCGCACCGTGGGTCAGCCAGGCCCCATCCATAAACCCTTGCGAATCCGCGCGTTGAGACGAGCAACCCCGGGCGCTCTCCGGCCCGGGGCTTCGCGTTGACTCGGCGGTCGCCAGTTCCGCAACCGATCGCGCCGGACAGCCCGCTTCGGCGGGCGAAAGCTGCGCCGCGTCGTTGGCTACAGCCGCTTCAGCGGATCCAGGTCGCCGGCGGCCAGGGCTAGCTTCTTCGCCCGGGTCCAGCCTTTGAGCTGCCGCTCCCGGCGTTCGGCTTCGTGCTGGTTCGGCTGCGGCTCGGTGTACAGCAGACGGTGGGGCATACCGAACGCCGACATGCGCGCCGTGTACGAGCTGGGGTACGCATTGATGCGCGGCTTGGTGGAAGGAGACTTGGCCGAACGCATTCAGCAGTTGGGAGAAACGCCGCCCGGGCGCGGTGCCGCGGCCGCCGCTCGCTGAGGAGACCGAGGCGTCGTCGACTGCCCGCCGACGGCACGCGAATCCTCGTCATTGCGTTCTCCGCAAACCAAGGCCAACACCGTCGGTCGTGCTTCGCCGAGCCCTGCCGGAGAGCGTTCCGACCGAGCGGTAGTACACCGTGCGTCAGGTCTCTCGGGCACACGGTCCTGGCCGATCGTTATCGGTCTCTGCGCCACAGGCTCCCCGGCCCCGGGGTCGCGTCACGGTCGGGAACTCCTCGATGACCGCCCGGCGCAGCCGCAGCACCAAGTCTATCATCGCCGAGTTGCTTGGGACGGCCAGCACGCTCAAGTGCGCTTCGAGCGAGTCGAGGTCCTCGTGTACTCTCTGCAGAGCCTCCCTGTCGGCACGTCCGTCCATTACCGGCCCCTCGTTCATGCTCCCACTCCACGCATGGCCCGCGGTCGAGCACCCGCTGGGTCTCCGCACGTCCGGCTGAACACGCTCCCGGCACGGGTGAACTCCCCGAGCCCCCCGCCTGGCGTTTAGCCCTGCCGGTGCAACGCCCGTGTCCCCGTCCTGTTCTCCAGCGCTCGCCGCCGCGGGCACTCACACCAGCCTGCGGGCGCGCAGACATATCCCTCTTCCGTCAAGGTGCGGGCGACACCGCGCCTTCTCCTGCCACTGTAGCGCTCCGCAACAGAAACGTCAATAAACCATGTCCGAGACATGGAAAATCGATTGCGTCCAGCACGCGGATCACGTATCATCATAACCATGTCGACTGATATGACCAATCCCAACGGCGTTCGATCGGTGCAGCAGCGCCTGAGCGAAGCTACGGAGCAGCTGCGGGATGCGCTCTTCGAGGTGGTCCGTCTGGTGCCGGTACGTGCCCAGAAACCCGCGGAGTTTCAGCGTGTCTTGAAACTCGACCGCAGCCTCTCCAGCCGTCTGCTGCGTGCCATCCAGATGAACGACCCCCTCGCCTGCCTTCTCCGGCTTCCTGGTCCGCACGGCGTTCGCCTGCTGCTGCGCGCCGCCGGCAAGGCGCTCCGCGACCAGGCTTCCCTGCAACGAGGTGAGGATGCCCTGGCCGCCCTGGAGGGCCTGGTGGCCAGCGAGTTCGGCGAGTGGAAGGACCTGACGGCGGCAATCTCGGGCTGGCTCCCGGAGGCGCGTGAGCAGGTGGAGATGGCGAATCGGCAGAAAGTGTTCAAGGCCATGAGCTACCTGAAGGGCGTAACCGCGGACGCCGAGGTGTCGGTCACGCTCATCCATCCAGGCAGCAACAACGCGGACTGGCTGGACCGCGCGGGGATCACCGGGATCTGTCGCATGAAACGGCTGCGCCCCGGCGCGCCGATGGGTCTGTTGCATGGCAGTTCGATCGCGCCGCCGCCGGGCACGCAGCGTCTCTCTCTCGACGGCCTGCCGATCGATACGGAGCATGGCGCTCCGTTGCTGCGCGAATTCTCCTCGCGGCCGACGCCGCGGTTTGACGTTCGCGTTGACGGGGACACCGTTCATTACTTGCTGAGCGGCGACGGCGTGGGGCTGGGTTCGATGGTGGACCTGTTTTTCGCCGACATCATGCGCGGCCGCTATCCCGCGCACGCGCAAGTCAGTCCACGAGTGGCGACGCCGGGAGCGCTCATCGACATCCCGGTCAAGACGCTGATCGTGGACGTGCTCGTACACGAGGACGTCTGGCCTGATGTGGAGCCGGAACTGCGCATGTACGACACAACCGGGCGCGGCGCGGCCAATCCGACCGATCCCTCGCGAGACATGGATCGTATAGACGTGCTCGAGTCGATCGCCGAGATCGGCGTCGGCCTGGAGCGTTTTCGAACCCGGGAGGTCGCGCGCTACGCGGAGATGGTACAGGCCGCGTGCGACGTATTGGGTTGGGACAGCAGCCGTTTCCGGGGCTACCGCTGCCGAGTCGACTATCCCGTTTACGGCACGCAGGTCAGCATGGTCTTCCGGCCGCCTCGCCGCTGAAGTACTGACCGGCCGGGCGGACCACGCCGGCCGTTCTGGGTCGTGCGCCTACCGTTGGTGGGCACGGCCCGCCCTACACGCATTTCACGCAGGCCATCTGCGCCGTCGCACCAGCACCGTAGGGCGGGCCTGCCCGCCATCGTACTCCCTCCGTGTCAGCCTGCGGCACGTGCGGCACCGGCAGTTCTTCATCGCGTTATTCAGACGTAGTATCAACACCCCACACCGTCGAAAGGCGCGTGGCAGCTCCTCACTTCGCCTTTGACTTGATTCTCCGGCGTCTGTGCGGTACACTTCATTCAGGATGTGAGGTTGTCAGCACATCGCGCTCGTACAGGGGCACGTAAGTACTGGGTCACTCTGGGCGTTCAGGGGGTGGTGAGCGCCGTAGTGCGGGCCGTGCCCGCCAAATACGCTTGCGCGCATACACTCGGCGGGCATGGGTGCCCGCTGTCGGACTCCGCTACGAGCGAGCCCTCGGCTCTGCGGCCGCTCTCGCTCGCGTGCTTGCGCCTGGCGGGCACGGCCCGCCCTACATGGCTGGTGGAATTGGTTGGTGCCCTCGCCGTAACCCCCGTCGAAAGATGGCGCGAAGAACGCCACCGGCGGTAGTCCCTCATGGACAAATCCGGCAGCGTTCCTGAGTTTCGAGGCGTTTGCAGTGCTCCGGATGGCCCACGAGGCCGCAGCCCCGGGCGCTTGGTGCATCTGAAGCCCGATTGGGGGACTACCGCCCGGGGGTGCACGGATTCTTTTTCACACCGAGACCGTTCCCGACGGGCGTTGTCACGGACTGCCGGCCCCACCAGGCTCTCCAGCGATCCTGAACCTGCTTGAGACGCCCTGACGCCCGCAGCGCTTCGCCGCCTTTGTACATGTCGTCGAAAAATGTGTAGTCGCTGCGGCCGCGGTCCTCGATGCGTACCCCATCGAGCTTGTAAGCGACGTGGGCCAGCATCCACGCGGCCTGGTGGCCGACAAATCCCCAGCCGGTATCGCCGTGGTGGGGCGACTGCGTCGTGTCTCCGATCGCGTCGATGACATCGGGTATCAGCTCGAGGATCATGCCCTCCCGAAAGTCGTACAGCGCCTGCTCTTTTTCCGCCGGATCGCCGAAGCGCAACCGCTCCCGCACCGCGACGTACGTCTCATCCGGCGTCGTCGTCGTCGGAGATGGCTGGCACGGGCGACCGCCCTCGTCCGCCGGCACCTGGCCTCTTTCGGGCGAGCCGGCGCACGCCGGCTGCCGATCCGGCGGAACCCGACAGCCGACGCTCGCCAGCGGAAGGAGCACGGTCAGAATGAACACCCCCGTGTACGGCCGGGTGTTTGGCTGTCGGGTCATCGGGTCACCGTCCACAGCGCCAGCACGTGTCAGCATCCACGTCCTGTTTTGACGCCCGGGAGCGGTCGGTGTTCCCGGCCATTTGCACAAGGCGCTCCTGAGGCCTCGCCGAGCATGCTCGCCAGAACTGCAGCGGCAGTTCAAAGGCTGGAGCTGGGCGAAGAAGCTGGCCCTGGCCGCCGGCGACTTGGCCCTGCTCAGGGGGCAGTCATCGAGGGAATGTGCGCAGCTCTTGCGAGGCAAGACAGGATGATGGACTGCGATCCGTCGCGAGTCTGGCGACCGACCACTTAACGCGAAACCCCGGGCCAGAGAGCGCCCGGGGTTGCTCGTTCCAACGCGAGGATTCGCAAGGGTTTACAGATGCGGCCGAAGCGGACCGGATGCCGCGAGAACGCCGGTTTGGGCGGCTTGCGCGCCGCCCGGCCGTTCTGAGGCGTCTCTAGGCCCCCGCGCTCTCCATTTCTCCCGTTAACAGCCGACCGTCCCGTTAACGCGCTCCAGGCGGTTAACGGGGACCGGATTCATGGGGGCGCCGCCGAGCGACACCTCGGGCAAACGACGCACGCGCCGTTCAACGCCCTAGCTGGTTCTCATGCTCGAGCGCGCCCGTTAGGCACCACCAAGTAGCTTGTGGATTCGGTCGAGCAGCGCCTTGACCTCTTCGGCCCGCGAGGCAACCCATGTGCCGGTGGCTAGGGCCGACATGAACCAGCCCTTGGCGCGACTCCAAGCCTTGGCGATCTCCGGCGCCGAACTGGCCTTGTTCTTCAGTGCCGTGAGGGCTTCCGTGAGCGATGCCACTGTCGCTCGGTCGCGTTCCCCGACGTATTCAAGTAGGCGCTCGAAGCACTCGATCAGGGCCTTATTCGATTCGTAAGAAACTCGCTGCACGACGTCGCCGGTGGTCGCCGTCGCCCCGGCGCCGACTGGCTGAACGCCGACCGGTCCACGATTCTCGACATGGATGTTGGTCACGTTCGTGCTCTCGAGGATCACAACCACGGGTACTGTCACACCACCCGCAGATATCAGCTGCATTGATTTGGCGTCTGCGAGGCTCAGTCCTCGTTCTACGTTCTTTAGAAGCCCCTTGATCGCTTCGGTGTACTGCTTGCCGTACCGCTCTGAAACATCCCGATTTCGGATCGCCTTTTCAAACTCACGCTGGGCGCTCTTCAGCTCCTTCATCGCCTCCTTAGGGCGAGAATACGCCAGCAGGGCTCCAATACCGTAATGCGCATAGCCACGCGTGTCGGTTTGCGATCTCTGCGAACTGATCGCTCGGCCAAACCAGTCAATCGCCTCAACCGGCTGGCCGCGTTGCGCGAGGCAAGTTGCCATATTGTTGAATACGTTCCCCGGGACGTCGATGAACTCGTACCCATTCTCCAGCGCCCGCTGAAATTCCCCGATTGCCTCTTCCACAGCTCCCTTCTTGGTAAGCGCGTAGCCCCGCGTATTGTGAACCTCCCAATCGAGCACCAGCGCGCGATGCTCCGTCGTCGCGCGTTGCAGATAGCCAAGTCCTTCATCTAAATCAGCCGCGTTCCCGAAATCGTTCAGTAACTCCGCCAACCAGTACAGGATGTCACCAAGATTGAATGGTTGCGGCGTCCGGCTCACCAAGGCCCTGTATATCCGGACGGCGTCCTCGGGTTGGCCTCTTCTCTTGTAGAAGTGCGCCATCTCTATTTCAATCTCGACCCGGTCCCCTCCCGGGCCGTAGTTGAGGGCACGCTTGTACGCTTGCTCAGCCAAGTCAAAGGCGCCGAGATAGTTCAAGAGCCTCGCTTCTTGGCGGTCGGCCGCCTGGCGCTCCACCCTGGCATCCGCTGGGATGAGTCCATAGCAGGCCAACGCCTTTCGCAGACTACCCCTGGCGAAGAACGACTCCGCGCGCGCGAGGAGATGTTGTGGATCTGGAATGGCCATCATCGTCCCCAGTCAGCTCGGGCGTTGATTTCCTGATTCCCAGTGGCTTGCCAGGTTAAGGTTTCAAGCAGTGCGTCTAGGCGAACGTCAGCGGCGCCGATAGACGTGTCCGCGGCGCCATAGTAGAGGCGGAGGTATTCCATCCCCCGCAAGATCTCTAACCCACAAGGAAACACCGTATCCGCCCGCCGTCCGGTTCGCTCCCATATCAGCAGCGGGCTGAGTACCGGAGTGCTGCTTCGTGCAAGGACGATTGTCGGATTGCTGCGATCTAATAGAGCAGCACCCACGTGGTAGGACATATCACGATCAACGCCATAGTAAAAGCATAGCCACCCGTGTGGAGTTAGAAGTGGGGATGTTGACGGGCCCACACGGTCAGAATCCCAACTGCCATCACGAGGAAAAAGGAGAGGAAACGGCCTGCCCCAATGAACCAGGAGCTATAACCGAATTTCGTTGATGGCGGGATGAAAAAAGGCGGCGTACTCTCGGGATCAAGATTGGTTCCGAGCCGCCCACGCTGGGCAGAGGAGTACGCCGATGCACGAGAGTAACGA
>JASFQK010000056.1:0-25187 GCA_050115495.1 Phycisphaerae bacterium
AGTACTGGCCAGCGGCGAAGACGATTCGCCGGGCGAGGTGGGTCCAGGCGTCGTCGGTTACGCCGTAATGGCTGCCTCGGGCGGTGGCGACGCTGTAGACGTATTGCAGAAGCTCGTTCTCATCGGGATCAACGAAGCCGGCGTCCAGTAAGCAGCGGCGGTGCGTGCGGAACGCCGTTCCGGCCTGGACGCGTTCGCGGAGCGGGGGATCGGTGCAGCCCGGCAGATCGCGGCGAATCGTGCAGGCGATGCTGACGATGAGGGCTTCGAGGGCGGCGCGGGCCTCGTTGATGGCGGCGTGGCTATGACCATTGGCGGCGGTGGCGTCGGATTGGCGCAGGTGGTAGGCCATCGTCGGCAGATCGAGTTCGGGGTGTGGCTGGAGATCGGAGAGCAACGCCGTCAGGGCGAAGGCGTGCGGTTGGTGCGTGGTCGGCGTGGTCATGGTGTTTGTCCCTGTTGTGATGAGCTTCTCCGGTTCGGCGAGGAACCTGCCGGGCATGGCCCGTCCTGCATGGGCTTCGCTCATCAATCATCTCCTCGCGTATCGTCGGGCTCCACGGGGGTGCTGTTACCGCCCCATTTCCGGATCTGTGCCCAGCGTTCCTGCCACCACGTCGGCAGCGGACCGCAGTCGATCTCCACGACCCCCGGCCGCACGATCAGTTCGTCCAGACACTCGGCGACGACGTTCAACAGGCCAGACTCGTACCTGGCCTCCCGGTTCAGGTAGTCGTGCCACCAGTCCGCCAGTATCTTCGGTTCAATACGCCGCACTTCGGGGATTTGCTCGAGGATGTCGGGGGCGTTGAGTCGGTGCAGGCACTCGATCAATACGCTGACGACGGTTCCGCGCTCGACGCCCCTGAGCCGCTCACCGGGGTCGTCGTCGTGATGGGGCAAGTCGTTGTCCAGGCCGTCATGGCACAAGTATTGATATTCTGTCGCACCGGGGACCTGGATCAGGAGGGCCTGGGCCCGGAAGTAGACGCCGAGGCGGAGCAGGTCGCGGGCCACGTAGGCCATCCAGAACTCGGGTGCCCGTGCGATCGGGAAGGTGCTGCGCACGTTGCCCGTGAAGCACGACAAGCGGCCACGCGCCTCGAACTCGACCGGATCCAGCATGTCTGTCCCCTTGTTTGCGTCCTGCCGGCGGCTTGCCGGCGATTCGTAGCGGCCGGTCTCCGTGCCGGCCGCGGGTGTACGGACGGATTCGCGATTGGCGGGCACGGCCCGCCCTGCATTGGCGCGCAGGGGTGGCGACGCCGTTGGGGACGGCGGAACGTCGAAGGCTGATGGCACCAAAAGGAAACGGGCGCCACCCGATGCGCTAAAGGTCATGCTCGAACCGTCAAGCTCATCTGCACGACCCCGCGCACCGGGTAGCGCCCGCATGATACGCGCGGACACTATCCCGGGCGAGGCTGTCTTGGGCAGATGAGAACAGCGCAACCGGCACGCATGCCGGAAACCGCTGGGTTGACGGTTCGAACGCCAAGACAGACAATCCCAAATTCGGAGCCCCGGGTTTCGAGGCCCAAAGAAAGCATAAACCTTACTGTGTCGTTTGTCAACTTGACTATGTCATTTTATGACATGTTTATGGCATGGACGTGATGGTGCAGCGTGATCGTCATTAAGCTCAAAGAGGCCATGCTGGCATACGGACGAAAGCGTGGCGTCAGGTTGACGTATGAAGGTGTCTCGTCCATGACGGGGATTCCGACGGAGACGCTTCGGTCTATTGGCGGGCGTCCTGGCTACCACTGCTCAGTGGCTCGTATCGAGGTCTTGTGTCGAGCCCTAGAGACGCCGCTGCACGACATGCTCGAGATGATCGACGACCCCCCGAAGCCCAAAACGAAGGCGAAGCGCACGCGGAGGCAGAAGTAGGACGGGCCGTGCCCGCCGGCGGATGTGTGCCGGGGGAATTGGTGGCCACGGCCCGCCCTGTCTTCGGCTTGCCGTAGCCGATGCACGTTTATGAAGAAGCGAACCGTGCGTCACTTGAGCCCATAGTAGCTGCAGATGAGTTTCGACAGCACGCTGCCTGCGACGTCCATCGAGAGGCTCCACGCTCCCGATCCCGCCTTCGCGACCATCTTGCCAACCCATGCGGCTACGCCGGGACCGAGCTTCCTCTCTGTCGGCTTCGGGTCAGCTTGTACCGCCGCCTCAAGCGCGGCGGCATCGTCGCTCTCAACGCCAAGGCTAGCGAGGATCTTCCTCAATCCGCGCATGTCATTAGGGGCCACTTCAAACATCTGAACAGAGGCCACGGACTCAGCAATCAGTGCGTTCCCCCCCAAGATGTACGTGTTGAAGATCTGCCCGACCTTCTCCCCGGGCACGCGAGGCACGCCCGGGGGCGCCTCGCCAGCGCCCGGGGCCGCCGCTTCGATCTCAAGCACGAAGTCGAGCAGCTTGTTCCGCACCGTGTCCAGCAGTGCCGCGAGTGCTCCATCCGCGATTCTCTGCCACGCACTGATGCACACCGTCGCTCCCCGACTACGTTGTGCAACGAGCGCTATCAGGTTCGGGTCCCAAGGAACGTGCAGCGGTGCCTCGGGAGACGGGCTGGACAGAATCTGTTCGTAGGAACTCACACCCTCCACGAAGCGGTACTTCTCGACGTGCTCGCGAAGGTGCTCTGGAAGGCACTGTGACGGGATCGGCGCGTTTCGCAGGCCGCTGGACCAGGGACCCGCGAAGTGGCCGTAGTTCTGCGTATAGGTGACTCGGTACTCGGGAACATCCACACCCGCGGGATAACCGTTGAGTTCTCGTTCCACCCACTGCTTGAAGGCGTCGTGCCCGAGTCGAGCTGCGAGGATCTTTGCCTTGCGAAGCAAGTCAGAGAGTCTCACAGACGAATCAGCCGCGGCATCTTGGATCTCTCGGAGAAGACTCATTTTCGCGTTCCTTCGCTGAGCAGCGGAGACTCCGTCCCCAGTATCGTACGGTCCAGTGACCACCGATGCAAAGACAGGGACGTGTGCAACCGTAGCTCTCTTGCTCAGAGGCAGGGCGTGCGAGCGTGCTGTGAACCACGCAAGAGGATGTTGGCGACCCGCGCGTCACATGTTGTGTTTGCCGGAGCGGCCTCGATCGCCGGACGTGACGCGGCCGACCGTGCTACCTCCGATCCTCGCGCCTGGCCGCGTGGCGAACACTTCAGTCGTCCCCTTCGGGGACTTGGGGGGAGAGAGAGGCGGGGCAGGTCCCCGGGTTGCGCTTGCCCGCCTTAGCGCGGGCGGCGCTGCACCCGGGGCTAGAATCCGTCGCCCGCTCCGCGGGCTGCGCTGCGCGCCGCCCCCACCCAATCTCCGCCAGAACGCGACAGACTTCGCCAATCCCCTCCGCCCCTCCGTCGCCACGCGCTTTCGTGATCTATACTGAACACTGACAACTGCTTGTGTCGCTTGCCCAGGACGTCCGGTGCGGAGCCCGGACGTTACGGCTCACGGCTCAAGGCCTGTGACTTCTGGCTGAGGGCTGACGGCTTCCCCAAAATGACCAACACGCGCACAGCCAACCCGGCACCTCCCGCAACGCGCAACAGCCGCGCCCGTTCCGCCAAGAGTCTCATTTGCGGCACACCCAAACATGAGATTCTTGAGACTCTTGAGGCCCCTCCCCCTGTGGGCGGATCACCAGCCATTGGCAGGTGCCACACCAGCCGGCGGACACGGCGACGCGAGAAACGGGGTGGGTTCCGCGGCGAAGAGACACCGGCGGGCGGGGCTGTGTGGAGCAGCACTGGTGGGCAAGCCACCAGTGGCAGCCGGCGACGCACCGGATGCAATCCGGTGCCACAGTTCGGGAGGCGTGAGTCGGTTGGTGTTCGACGTCGGCCACGGGGGGCCGACGCTACGGGACGGCCGACGCGGAGGTCGAGCGCTACGGGACGACGGAAGACATGCCGGCGCCTAAGGCTTCGGCATGCCACACTCCGGCTCACGGCTCATGGCCCGCCGAAGACGTCCGGTGCGGAGCCCGGGCGCTATGCGTCCCGCACTGGTGGGCAAGCCACCAGTGGCACCGGGCGACGGTCGATGTGCTGCGGGCCCGTTGGTACTGCCTGGCGTACGCGGACTCCTGTCGGGGGCGGTGCGTCTTAGCGACGGCGGCGACGGGCGGCCAGGGTCAGGCCGAGCAGGAGGAGTGCGCTCGTCGCCGGCTCGGGGATGTGGGCGACCCAGCCCTGGGTCATGCCCGACGAGTCGAAGCCGTTGCCGACGATCGTGCAGCCGTCCGCGGAGATGCCGGTGGCAGACAGCAGCGTCCAACCGGTCAGGTCGAGCCCCAGTTTGGTGGTCAGGACGTCACGGAGCGACCGCATCCCGTTGTCGGCGTCCCAGATGAACGCCTCGAATCCGTCCGGGCTGGTTACGCCGTCGCTGTTGGCCATGCCGACGATGATCGATCCGTCCGCGGAGACGTCCGACGCCTGGCTGTGAAAGATGCCGCCGGGAAGGTCGCCCAGGCCGACCATGCCGTCGTCTGCCGTCCAGCGGAACGTCTCGTAGTAGCCCGCGGCGGTGGATGCGGAGGAGCTCGCGCCGACGATCACGGAGCCATCGGCCGAGATGTTGTCGGCGAAGCTGCCGTCGGTCGTGTTTCCGCCGGGGAGAAGGCCGAGATCGCTGACGTCGCCATCTACCCAGCGGCAGGCTCTCGTCCCCTGCACACTGGAGCTGCTGCCGACGATGATGGCGCCGTCGGCGGATACGCCGGAGGCATCGGAGTAGGTGTCGAGACCGCCGGGCAGGCTGGGCAGTGCGACCATGCCGGTATCCGCCGTCCAGCGGAAGCCGTGCAGGTCCAACATGCTACCCGTGTCGGCGATGCCGACGATCACGGAACCGTCGGCCGACGCGTTCCACGCCGTGCTGATGGCGCCGCCCGGAAGATGCCCGAGGCTGACCATGCCCTCCGCTTCGGTCCAGCGGAAGCCATGGTAGAGCGAGCCGCTGTTGGCGCAGCCCACGAGGGTCTGGCCATCGCCGGAGACGCCGTAGGCAATGCTGCAGGGGTTCACCGCGGGCAGGAAGCCGAGGCTGACCGGTCCGGTGGCGGCGGTCCAGCGGAAAGCTTCCTGGGTGTCAAACCTCCAGGTCGAACCGGCGACGACCGAGCCGTCGGCTGAGACGTCGCCGGCCGTTGCCGCCTCGCCGCCCTCCAGGTACCCGGTCCCCGTGAACCACACGTCAGCCAGCGCGCCGCCGGACATCACGAACGCGGCGGTCACGATCGCCACAAAGCAGGTGCGTTTCATTGTCTCCCTCTCCTTCCTCTTTCTCCCGAGCCGTGTCGACCGGGTCGTGCGCCCGGTCGAGGCGAAGCCTGCGCAGCCAGACGTGCACACTGTCAGCCGCGCCGCTGACGCCGGAGGGAGCTTCCGTTTGATGTCTGCTGCGACTTGGGGCGTATGGATATGCTCGCAATCGCCCCACTTCGGCGGCCGGCGGAAGCGTCCCAGGCTCGCGGCGCCGCGTTTTCCAATCGATTGGCTCAGATGAGCATACACGATGTGATGTCTTCGGGTCAAGCAATGTGTATAGCGTGAGGAGAGTGGGAGTACGTTGAGAGTGGAGCAAGAGACATGCCGGCGCCTAAGGCTTCAGCATGCCACACGCGCTGCGCGAGAGCAGGAGAGCAGGAGTGAGTAGAGCGGAGGAGTACGATGCGCGCTTCGTTGGGCAGTCTACGTCGGCCACGGGGGGCCGACGCTACGAAGACGGCCGGCACGGAGACCGGCCGCTACGGGAGCGGCCGGCCTCGTTGCCCAATCGCTATGAAGACGTCCGGTATCCCGGCGCGCCGGGAGACGCTACGCTGCGCCCCGTTGCCTCGTTCGGTGCATCACGCCGGTTCGAGGGGGATGTGGACTTCGGTGCGGAGATCCGCTGGGGCCGTCTGGTTGGGGTCGTTGAGGTAGACCTCGATGCTGGGGCCGGAGCGGATCTCGCGGCCGAGCTGCGGGATGGCCTCGCCGCAGAGCTGGGCGTACGTGCGCGACAGTCCCTCGTAGGGACCGGCGTGCACGGTTACGGCGTAGTCGCCGGCGGGGATGGTCTGGATGCCGAGCTCGCCCTCGGGCTGGGCACGCTCGTCGACGACGACGCAAGCGTCGTAGCGGATCTTGTCGGGCGGCGTCACTTCGGGGTCGTCGTGGCAGAGGCCGAGGAACTTGGACTGCGGGCCGAAGAGGCCGCGCTGGCCGGCGAGGGCGCAGAGCTTCTGCCAGGTCTGCCCGACTTCCTGATACGGGCCGACGTGGCGGACGAACGCTACGCGGATGGGGTCTATTTTCTTGATGGTCACGTCCATGGGGGTGTCTCCTGTGTGAGTGGGTTGGAAATCGTGGGGGCCGCCGGCGGGGTCGTAGTGCACGCCGGAGGGAGCCGCCGGAAGCGGTACCGGGCGGTGGATCTCGCGGAAGCGTGAGGGGGCGTCGCCGAACATGGCGCGGAACGCGCGCGTGAAGGCTTCGTGGGTTTCGTAGCCGGCCTGGAAGGCGATGCGGGTGATGGGCTGGTCGGTGTACTTGAGCTGCTGGGTGGCGCGTTCGAGGCGCAGGCGGCGAATGTGCTCCATAACCGACTCGCCGAGCATGCCGCGGAAGATGCGGTGGAAATGAAACGGCGAGAAGTGGGCGACGGCGGCGAGTTCGTCGAGCGAGAGAGCCTCGTCGAGGTGCTGCTGGATGTGCACGAGCACTTGGAGCATGCGTTCGTGATAGGTTCGCTGCGTGGGCGAGGTCATGGGGGCAGTCCTTTCGCGAGCGAGGGCGCTTGGCGAAGCGGGCTCTTCCGACGTTCGACGTCGGCCACGGGGGGCCGGCGCTACGGCGCGGGTCGCGCATCTTTCGGCGATCGACGGCCGACACAAAGACGTCCGGTACGGAGCCCGAACGCTACAGCGGACACAGTAGTCGATGCGGCGGCGGGGTGCTTGATCGTTTTTGCGGAAGTGCGTGGGCGGGGTTGTCTACAACAGCTCGGCGGGGAGGCGGATCCAGCCGCGCTGGTGCTGCTGCTCGATGGTCACGTTGGCCCAGCGGGCCCGCCGAACGAAAAACCAGTATGGGCCCATGTAGAGCCAGCGGCCGGAGCGCCAGACGTGGCGGGCCTGGCGGCGGACGCCGGCGACGAAGGACTCGGGGAAGGTCGGGGAGGAGGTGGCGCGGCAAGCGCCGCCGGTCTTGCAGAGGTACTCGACGGCGGCGCGGTGCATCTCCCAGCGCTGCCGCCCAGTGCTCTTGAGGAAGCACTGCACGAAACGACCGGGCGCGGGCGGGACGAGCACGCCGTCGCGGGCGTTGCACGTGGTCAGGCCGATGTCGCCGTCGAGAACCGTGACGAGGTCAACCACCGTGGACTTCTGCGCGCCGGTAACGTAGAGCGCCATGTAGGTGGCGGGGATCGTACTGTGCTGCCAGCCGGCCACCGCCATGCGGAAACTGGTCTCGAGGTAGTAGCCGTCGAAGCGGAAGCCGAGCGGCTGCATCTCGGCGTCGAGGGCGGCGGTGGCGTTGACCAGGGCCGGTAGCTTGTCCAGTTCGCGCTCGCTGAGCGGGCAAAGGTCGGCGTTGCGGATGCGGGCGAAGATGGCGCCGAGAGCGATGGCACAGAGAGCCGGAAAGGCCACGACGGCGGCGATGGTGTAGGTGATGATCTCGGTGAGATACTCGCTCACGAGGCGTGTCTCCTGCGGCGAGGGCGAGGGGCCGCGGCGAAACGCGTACCGGTCGCGCGGGCGGCCCGATCGGATAGCGAAATGCAGACGGCGGCGCGCGCGTCACGCGGGATGCGGAAGCGGCACGGCGCGGTGGTCATGTGGTCCCCTACTTCAGTTTCTGCTCGATCCAGTTGCGGCCGGCGGTGAGGGCGTCGGGGAGCTTGGTCGGGTCTTTGCCGCCGGCTTGGGCCATGGTGGGCGGGCCGCCGCCGCCACCGCCGACGATTTTGGCGATTTCCTTGACGAGGTCGCCGGCTTTGAGGCCGCGTTTGATGAGGTCGGGGCTCATGGCGGCGAGGAGGAGGGCCTTGTCGCCGGCGCGGACGCCGAAAAGGACCGCCGCCGAGTTGCAGGACTGGCGGATGCGGTCGGCGCCGCCCTTGAGCTGGTCGACGGGGACGTCGGGCATCTCGGCGACGACGACGGTCGTGTCGCCGATGCGCTCGGCGGCGGCGAGGAGCTCGTCCACGCGGGCGGTGACCACGCCGGCGGCGTCGGAGGCGGCGGCCTTCTGCTGCTGTTTAACGATGTCCTGCAAGCCGGCCAGACGCTCGCGCAGTTGGTGGCGGGCGACGACGGGCAGTTGGGCCGCGGTCATGGCCTGCTGCAAATCGGCGACGCCGGCGGCGACCTGGTCTGCGGGGCCGGCGGCGAGGGCGGCGGCGCGGTCGAGCAAGGTTGTCGCGGATTGCTGTGCGCTGGCGGCGGCTGCGCCCGTCTGCGCCACAATGCGGCGAATACCCTTGGCTACGGCCTCTTCGGCGACGATGGCGAAGTGCTCAACGTCGGCGGTCTGGCGGAGGTGCGTTCCGCCACAGAACTCGATGGAGTACTTGCGCCAGTCGGCGTTATCAGGCTTGGCGAGGAGGTCGTCGACGGGGACGCCGATGGACATGACGCGGACCATGTCGGGATAGCGTTCGCCGAAGACGGCGCGGAGGCCGTTGATCTTGAGGGCGTCGGTTTGGGGGACGACCTTGTAGTCGATGCGCAGGTTGCGCTGGATGTCGGCGTTGACGAGCTGCTCGACGCGTTCGATCTCGTCGGGGGTGAGCGGGCGGGGGTGCGAGAAGTCGAAGCGGGTTTTCTCGTGATCGACGAGCGAGCCCTTCTGCTGGACGTGCTCGCCGAGGACCTCGCGCAGAGCCCAGTTCATCATGTGGGTGGCGGTGTGGTTCTGCATGGTGGCGCGGCGTCTCGTATCCAGACGCAGCTCAACAGCGTCGTCCACCTTCCATGCCACGTTGTCGGTGAACCGACCAAAGTGCAGGACGGTGCCTGCTACCAGTTGTGTGTCGGACACCTCAAACACGACCCCGCTCGGTACGTGGACGATCTCCCCTCGATCACCGACCTGGCCGCCCGACTCGCTGTAGAAACACGTCCTGTCGAGGATCAGGGCGCCTCGCATGTCCGCAGCCGTTGGGGACGGCACATTCGGCTGATCGACGAGGATCATCTTGGGGCTGCCGGGTGTGAGGTCGAACTCCACGAAAGCGCAGATCTTGGCGGAGATTCGATCATGGGAGTACTTCGCGGCTGTATCGGTGGGGCCCTTCGATTTCACAATTTCCGGAGACACGGATATGCGAGCATCGTCGAATTTGCCCCACGCCCTGGCTCGCTCGCGGGCCTCTTCCATCAGGCGTTCGTATTCGCCGATGTCGACGCGGAGACCCTTCTCGCGGGCCATGATTTCCGTGAGATCGATGGGGAAGCCGTAGGTGTCGTGGAGCTTGAAGGCGTCTTCGCCGGGGATCACGGGCGCACCCAGCAAGAATCCCTTCTCGCGGAGCGAGTTGATCGTATCCAGACTGAAGACTGCCTCTTCTCTCGTGTCGAAGTTCTCTAGGTGGTAGCTTTCTCTCGGGTCACCACTGAGATCATCTTCGCCGACAGGGCCTCGAGGCCCGACTCCCATGGGAAGAGACCCGACAAGCGAGAATCGCCCGCGAAGGGCCCGAAACGCAGCTCTGATCGCCGATTGGTTGAAGAGCGCGATCCCCCGATCCAGCGTGCGATCGAAGGCCAGTTCTTCTTCCAGCAGTACCCGCTGTACGCGTGGCAAGGCGGGGGGCAACTCAGGGAAAGCGTCGCCCATAGTCTTAGCAACCACAGCGGCGAGAGCGGGGAGGATTGGCTCCCGGACGCCCAGGTACTGCCGCGCGAACCGCTTGGCCCGGCGGAGGATCCGGCGGAGAACGAAGCCGCGGCCGTCCTTGTCGGGGACGGCGTCGTCGGTGATCGCGAAGGCCAACGCGCGGATGTGGTCGGCGATCACGCGGAAGGATTCGTCCTGCATGTCGCCGGGGACGAAGGCGGCGAAGCGGCTGTTGGCGGGGTCGGCGTTGTCCGGGGTTTCACGTCGGCCACGGGGGACCGACGCTACATCGGCGGCACCCTGGCCGTAGCGGTGGCCGGTGAGGCGCTCGAGGGCCTGCAGGATGGGGACGAAAACGTCGGTGCCGTAGTTGTTGTTGTGGCCCTGGAGGACGGCGGTGACGCGCTCCAGGCCCATTCCGGTATCCACGTGTTTGGCGGGCAGCGGCGAAAGTCCGCCGTCGGGGCCGCGGTTGAACTGGATGAAGACGAGATTCCAGATCTCAATCGCGCGGGCGTCGCCGGCGTTGACGAGCTTCGCACCGCTCTTGTCGGGCGTGAGGTCGACGTGGATCTCACTGCACGGGCCGCAGGGACCGGTGGCGCCCATCTCCCAGAAGTTGTCCTTCTTGTTGCCGGGATGGACCCGCTCGGGCGGGAGGATCTTCAGCCAGAGATCGCGGGCCTCGGTGTCGGGCGGGAGATTCTCGCTCTCGTCGCCCTCGAAATACGTGGCGTGCAGACGGGTCGGGTCCATCCCCCAGACCTTCGTCAGCAACTCCCAGGCCCAGTTGATGGCGTCCTGCTTGAAGTAGTCGCCGAAGGACCAGTTGCCCAGCATCTCGAAGAAGGTGTGGTGGTAGGTGTCGTGGCCGACGTCGTCGAGGTCGTTGTGCTTTCCGCCGGCACGGATACATTTCTGCGTGTTGGCGACGCGGAGGTACGTCGGGCGGGCGGTGCCGAGGAAGTAGGGCTTGAACTGGTTCATGCCCGCGTTGGTGAAGAGCAGCGTGGGGTCGTCGTGAGGGACGACCGGCCAGCTACGGCGGAATTTGTGCCCGCGGCTGTGGAAGAAGTCGATGAACTCCTGTCGAATCTGGGCAGCGGTACGCGTCACGGCGGAAGAATCCTGTGAGTACGGTTGTTCGGGATCAGAAGACGCCAGAGTCGAGCATTGTACGCGGGGGGGAGGGAATGTCGAAGGAGTCAGAAGTTGGGGGGCGGGGAGTTATCGGAGGGCGGGGGGCGGGCACTGGTGGGCAAGCCACCAGTGGCACCCGTGCGCGGAGCGGGCGCTGCGCGCGTTCGACGTCGGCCACGGGGGGCCGGCGCTACGTTCCCAGTCGCACGTTCGTTCGCGATCGATGGCCGACACGGAGACCGACCGCTACGGGCCGGGTGGACGCTACGGGGCGAGGAGCTGGACGAAGGGGGCGATGTCGAAGTTGTTCACTTCGGTGTCGCCGTTGATGTCGGCCAGCAGGCGGTCGCAGTTCGGATACCGCTGGGCGTAGGTCGTCGGGTCGGTCAGGGCCAGGATGAAGGGGCTGATGTCGAAGTTGTTCACGATGCCGTCGCAATTGAGATCGCCGACGGCGTAGGGCACGTGGGCGTAGAAGACCATCACCGAGGGGTCGCCGGAGTTGCCCACGACGAGGTCGGGCCACTGGTCGCCGTTGATGTCGCCGAAGGCGAGGGCCGTTCCGGCGCCGGCGGAGTCGTAGACCCAGGTGGGAACGGAATCGAGGACGCCGTCGCGGTTGAGGTAGATGCGGACGTGGCCGTTGGAGAAGTGGATCTCGGCGAGGTCGTCGTCGCCGTCGCGGTCCACGTCGCAGAAACGCAGTTCGCTGTGGCCGAAGTAGGTGGCAGTGGCCTCCCAGGCGAGGGTGAGCGTGCCACCGGTGTTCGAGTAGAGGCGGGTGGGACTGCGGCCGAGGGCGAGGTCGGGCCAGTTGTTGCCGTCGACGTCGGCCCAGGCGATGCCCTTGTCGCTGTTGGTGTCGCCGGTGGTCCAGACGGAGACGTTCTGGAGGCTGCCGGCAACGTTGCGATAGACGGCGCTGGAGAAGTTGGCCCACTTGGAGACGGCCAGGTCTTCCCAGCCGTCGCCGTCGTAATCGCCGAAAGCGAGGGCGTTCTGGATCGAAGTCTCGGCGGACTGCCAGCCGGGGACGGTGGCGAGCGTGCCGCTGTCGTTGAAGAAGGCGTACATCGGGCGGTAGGGATCGTCGGGCGAGTTGCCCTCGTTGCCGGTGACGAGGTCGATGTCGCCGTCATGGTCGAAATCGAAGAGGACCGAGCCGATGGTCCAGGCGAGTCCGGGCTCCTGGCTGAACCAGCCGGGGGTGGTGCTCGGACCGGTGGGGCTGCCCCAGTAGATGACCGAGGGCGACATGGCGAAGTCGCCGTTGGCGGCGAAAACGTCGAGGTAGGTGTCGCGGTTGATGTCGGCGACCTGGACGTCGGTGGTGGAAAGCTCGTCGGTGGAGATCCAGGAGGGGTTGGCTTCGAGCTGGCCGCCGATGTTGAAGTAGATCAGGTTTTCCCAATCGGGGTACGGGGGATAGCTTTGCGAGTGGTAGCAGCCGACGACGACGTCGACGAGGCCGTCGCCGTTGACGTCCACGGCCTGGAGTCCGCCGACCTGAACGCGGAGGTTGTTTTGCCAGTCAGGCGTCGTGCCGTAGGGGACGTCGCGATCGCCCCGGGTGACGGTGCCGTCGGTGGGCGCCGGGCGGAGCTGGACCGTTTCCTGACCGTCGTCGGACACTTCCCAGCGGTCGACCTGAGCGTGAACCGAGCCGATGGCGAGAACGACGACCACGAACAGGCCGATGAACGTGCGGGTGCGCATGAATAGCTCCTTGCCCTGATGAAATGAGCATCATCCCCAGCACCCCGCATTATAACGACTGGAGGCCCCCTGCCGGCAAGAATCGTCGGCAGAACCGACAGAGGCCGGCCGGGCCCGCCGAGAGGCAGGGTCGCCGGCCGGCCTCGGGTGTTCAGCGGCAGCAGCCTACTTGGCGCACTTCGGGCACTTCAGGTCGGCCATGGTCAGCTTGGCCCGGCACTCCTTGCAGACCATCTTGTCAACCGCGATGACCTTCTTGCCGCACTTGTCGCAGGTAACCGGCATGTCCGCGACGGGCGTCTTCGCGCCGCAGCGGGGGCAGCAAGCCACCATGTCGCCGGCCTTCACGTCGTGGTCGCAGCCGGGGCACTCCAACATGGTGTCGGTGGTGAAGACCATCTGCTCGCAGCCTTCGCACTTGCTCGGTCCGGCCTTCCCGCCGGCCTGGCAGCCACACAGCATCAGTGCCGCGGCCACCAACATGATCCCTACAGCAGCATTTCGCATAGGACTCCCTCCCAATGCATTATGCACCAGGGTATCGACAACGCCCCGTTGGCGTTTTTCCACGAGAGTGTCGGGGCACCGCGCCATGCCATCAGTCCCGGGATTGATCTTCGGCCGCGCCGGGCATTGTGGCCCGGCAACCCACGCAGGAAATGCTACCCGGGCGGCCGGGGGCGGACAACAAGGCCATCGGACCCGCGTGGTCCTGTTCGGAGGCGGGGTGGATCGCCGATAGGAGGGGTGGGCCCGCGCTTTCGCCAGCGGGCCCGGGGCCGCCCGCCGGCCGGAAAGGTGTTGACCATGAGCCGTCACCACAACGCAAGGGGACGGTGGACCGGTATTGCCGGTCTGCTGCTGGCCGGGGGCATCGGGCTGCTGCTGAGCGGCTGCTCGACACGCAACGACCCGCACTTCAACCCGTACGCCCGCTGCGGTGGCGAGCCGACCGTACTCGACCGCGTCGAGCACGCCGTCGAGGTCGTCGAGACAGCCCTCGACAACCTGGACGAACGCCAAGAGAATACGATCTACTGAACGTGGACGGGAACCGACGGGTTCCGGCGAGTGTTCGGGTCTGCCCCGCGAGATTCTGCCTGTCGGGGCGGGGTCGGCCCGGCGCGATCGTCCACCTGATCCGGGCGGTGGTGCCGCTGGAGCCGGCGGCGCGACCGTGCGTCTGAAGTGACGGCAATGCGCGTAATCTTCACCAGTGATTTCCACGGCCGCATGGCCCTGTACGCTCAACTCACCAACCTGCTGCGCGCTGAGAAGCCGGAACTGCTCATCCTCGGCGGTGATATGAACGCCGAGTGCGACCGGGCGAACCCGCAGGGCAGCCAGGTGGCCTTCGTGCAGAAGCGGCTGGCATCGATGATCGACGCGTGGAAGGCGATGGTGCCGGGGCTGAGCGTGGCGTGCATCGCGGGCAACCACGACGTGACGCCGACGGTCGACGCCCTGGGGGCCCTGGAGCGGGCCGGCCGGGTGCACCTGCTCGATCATCGGCACGCGCCGGAGATCGGCGGCCTGTTGTGGCTCGGGCTGGCGCCGTCACCGCCGAGCCCGTTCTGGGTCAAGGATCTGGAGCGGCTGGACTTTCCGGGCGACAACATCCCGGATTTCGACGGGGCGGTGTGGGATCCGGCCGCCGGGAAGATGCAGGACGTGACGGCGGCGGAGCACTTTCAGGCGCAGCCGACGCTGGTGGACCTGCTGCGCGAGGTGCCGGCACTCGATGGGCCGTGGGTCTTCGTCTGCCACGCACCGCCGCACGGCACGCGGCTGGACCGACTGCCGAATGTGGAGGCGCCGATCGGCTCACGGGCGGTGCGGGATTTCGTCGAGACGCAGCGTCCGCTGTGCACGCTGCACGGGCACGTGCATGAGTCGCCCCAGGTGACGGGCGAGTACATCGACCGGGTGGGGCAGACGTACGCGGTGAACCCGGGGCAGGACCACGATCGGCTACACGCGGTCGTGTTCGATACGGCGGACGTCGTCCGGACCATACGACACACGGTGATGGGTTGAGCGACCGCGCCGACAGGGCAGGCACGACGGCGGCACACCGGGGCATCCGGCCAAACCTGATCCTGCTGGGGTACCGAGGCTGCGGGAAGAGCACGGTGGGCCGGCTGGTCGCCCGGCGGCTGGGGTGGACGTTCGTGGATACGGACGAGCTGGTCATGTGGGCCGCGGGGCGGTCGATCGCCGAGATCTTCAAATCGGACGGGGAGGAGGTCTTTCGCGAATTGGAGAGCTGCGTCATCGAGCACGTGATCGGCGGGCAGCGCCAGGTGATCAGTGTCGGGGGCGGCGCTGTGCTGCGGGCGATCAACGCCGAGCGGCTGAGCCGGTCGGGCCTGTGCGTGTGGCTGACGGCGCCGGCGGAGGAGCTGCATCGCCGGTGCTCGCTGGATGTGCGTTCGGCGGCGCAGCGGCCGGCGCTGACGGCGGCGGTGGGGCTGGACGAGGTGCGGCACCTGCTGGCGGCGCGTGAGCCGCTGTACCGGGCGCTGGCCGACCGGGAGGTGTCCACCGTTGGGCGCACGTTCGACGAGGTGGTCGTGGATGTGTTGGCGGTAGTCCCGGGTGTGTCGGCCGGCGCGGGGGAACGGTGATGCTGGACGTGATCATCGGCATTTTCGTGCTGGCGCTGGGGCTGTGCGTGGGGAGCTTCCTGAACGTGGTCGTGTACCGACTACCGGCGGGATTGTCGGTGAGCAGCCCGGCGCGGTCGTTCTGTCCGCGATGCCGAGGGACGATCGCGTGGTACGACAATATTCCGGTGCTGAGCTGGTTGTGGCTGCGGGCGCGGTGCCGGCAGTGCGGGGCACCGATCTCGATTCAATATCCGCTCGTCGAGGCGATGACGGGGTTGTGCTTCGTGCTGGTGTACTACGCGCTGTACGCCGAACACGCCCGGGTGGGTGCGCAGCAGCCGGGGCATCCGGTCGAGTGGCCGCTATTGGCGGCGTGGCTGGTGCTGGTGGCGACGCTGATCGCGTGTGCGGCGATGGACGTGGTGTCGTACATGGTGGATGTGCGGATCACGTTCGTGGCCATGATCGCCGGTGTGGTGCTCTATGCGGGCTATCCGCGGCCGCAGTTCTGCACGGCGAGCGTGGTTTCGCCATGGGGGGCGGCGGCGGTGGTGACGGCGCTGCTGAGCGCGGTGATGCTGGTAATCTCGGCGTGGCGCGAGCCGGAGGAGGAAGAGCCTGTTGCTGAGGAAGCAGCGCCGGAGTCGACGGAGTCCGGTCCGTCGCCGGCGCTGACGGTCGCCGGCGGCGTGGCCCTGATCGTCCTGTGCCTGCTGGCGCTGTGGACGCTGGCCGAGTTGACGCTGCTCAACGTGCCGGGTCGCGATGTGGCGGCGCTGCACCTGCCAGAGAACGTCGAGGCCAGCGACGTGACGCACCACCTGGCCCACCTCAGTCAGACCTCCCACCTGGTCGTGCCGGTAGCGCTCGCGGCCCTGTTCGCCACGACCGTGCTGGTGGGCGGGCAACGGCGCGAGGCGGACGAGGAGGTACGGGCGGCCATCGAGGAAGAGCAGCCGCACGCCCGACGGGTGGTGCTTGGCGAATTGGCGTGGCTGGCGCTGCCGATCATGGGCGGGGTGGCAACGTACCTGGCCCTGCGGCACTGGCCGGGGGCGGCGGCCGGGTGGCACGCGATGGTGCAGTGGTCGCCGGGGGCGGACTTCTGCCCGATGGGCGGGGCGGCGTTTGCCCTGTACGGGGCGGTGGTCGGGGCGACCGCCGGCTGGGTGCTGCGAATCGTGTTCACGCTCGCGTTTGGGCGTGAGGCGATGGGGACGGGCGACATCTACATTCTGGCGGCGGCGGGCGCGGCCGGCGGGTGGGACATCGCCCTGTTCGGGCTGCTGCTGGCGGTGGGCATCGCGGTCGCCGGGTTCGTGCTGGGGCTGCTGCTGAAGCGCAGCGCCATCATTCCGTTCGGGCCGTGGCTGGCGCTGGGCTTCGTCGCCGCGTTGTGGCTGAACGATCCGGCGGCGGATCTGGCGGGCTTCTACTCGAAGGAAATCCTCCGCACGTGGGAGATGCGGCCGGACATCTGCCTGGTGGCCGGCGGGTTGATGCTGGTCGGCTCGGTGGTGGCCGTGGTGCTGGCTCGGTTCGTGCGGCAGTTGGTCGATGCGCCGCACGCGCTCGAAGAGTGCACCGCCGACGGGCCGAGTGCTCCGGAATCGAACGCTGCGGATGCGGCCGAGGAAACGCCGGAAGCCGACACGAACGAATGACTTCTCGCGGCGAATGCGGTATGCTGACGGGTGCGGTGCGAGTTCTGACCGGTCAGCCAAGGAGGGCGACGTGAGCTACCACCCGATCGCCGTTTTCGATTCCGGGTTGGGGGGACTTTCCGTGGTGCGGCATCTGCGGCAGATTCTGCCGGCGGAGGACATCGTCTACTTCGGCGATACGGCCCGCGTGCCGTACGGAACGAAATCGCGGCAGACGGTCGCGGTGTTCGCGCTCGAGGCGGCGCGGTTCCTGCTGCAATTTGAGCCGAAGCTGGTAGTCGCCGCGTGCAACACGGCGAGCGCACTGGCGATGGACGAGCTGACCTCGGAGCTGCCGACGCCGGTGATCGGCGTGGTTGAGCCGGGGGCGCAGGCCGCCGTCGAACTGGCCGGCGGTGCGCTCATCGCCATCATCGGCACGGAAGCGACGATCGGCAGCGGGTCTTATCCAGCGGCGATCCACGCCGTCGCGCCCGAGCAGCCCGTGTTGCAGCAGGCGTGCCCACTGTTCGTGCCGCTGGTCGAAGAGGGGCGTGAGTGCGGCGATCCGCTGGTGAAGATGGCGGTGGAGGAGTACTTGTCGCCGTTGCGGGCCCGGGACGCGCGGGTCGTCATCCTGGGCTGCACGCACTATCCCCTGCTGCGTGAGGCGATTGCGACGTTTTTCGGACCGGAAGTGCAGATCGTGGACAGCGGGCGGCAGACGTCGCTGGCCGTCGAGCGGCACCTGCGACAGACGGGTTCCTTGTGTGGGGAGAGCCGTCGCGGTACCATGCACTGCTACGTGAGCGATAACGCGACTCGCTTTCGGCGCGTGGGGTCGCGGTTCCTGAACGAGGCATTGGAACACATTGAGTTCGTTGAACCGGAGCGGTACATCAGCACCGGCCTGCTCGAACCCAAGGCGGAGTAGCCGTCCGCGCCGGCTGGCTGCGCCGGCGGTGCTGCTGTGCGGCCTCGCGGCGGGGCTGTGCGGGGGTTGCAGCGACTCCAAGCTCAACAGCTTCGTCGTCAAGCTTTTCGAGCCGAAGCGCACGCCGCAGCAGCAGATGCTCATCGCGTTCGCGTCGGAGGATCCGGACCAGCGGCGGGTGGCGCTGGCCAAGGTTGCCAAGAGCAAGCAGCGCAACAGCGACTGGGCGATCAAGGGCTACATCACCATCGCCCTGCTGGACAGCGATACGCAGTCGCGCTGCGTCGCGGTGCGGGCCCTGGCGAACAGCGGCGATCCGCGGGCGGTCGAGACACTGCTGAAGCTGCTCAACTACCGCGATTACCCGCCGCAGGAAGTGCGTCCGCCGGAGGCGCTGTGTCGCTGGGACGCGACCAAGGCGCTGGCCGACCTGTCGGTGGCGGGGAGTGTGCCGGCCGAGCAGCGGGACCTGGCCCGGCAGACGCTTATCAACCGGCTCCAGCGGGACGTAGACCGGAACGTGCGCATCGCCGCCGCCCGCGGCCTGAGCGTGTACCTGCACGACGACGCCCTGACGGCCCTGATCGAGCGGCTTACCGACGAGGACTTCGCCGTCGTGCACCAGTGCGAGGAGTCGCTGGTGCGGCTGACCGGACGGACGTTCCACTGCGACGCCCTGGCCTGGGCCACGTGGCACGAGGAGCATCGGGAGGACGCCTTCGCCCACGCGAACGAGATTCCCGAGTCACGCCGTCCGCCGTACAGCAACCGGTTCGAGAAGGCCGCGTACGACGTCAAGGAATTCATGCGCTGGCTCGTGCCGGGCCGCAAGGAAAAGTAGGCCCGCCCTGCCGGTCGGCGCCGTCGTCGCACTCGCCGAGGCGCTCCCTTGGAAGCACTGCTCATCTCGTCTGATCCGTCGCCCCGCCTGAGCTACACCACGAACCACCCTGAGCCGTGCGCCGTGCCGGGCGAGGTCGTCGTGCGCGTGAGCCTGGCCGGGATCTGCGCCACCGATCTGGAGATCGTCCGCGGGTACATGGGCTTTCTGGGCGTGCCCGGCCACGAGTTCGTCGGCGTGGTGGAGACCGAGTCGTCGCCGCTGGCGGGCCAGCGCGTGGTCAGCGAGATCAACTGCCCGTGCGGGACGTGCGACATGTGCGGGCGGGGCTGGGGAGGGCACTGCCGGCGGCGGACAGTACTGGGCATCGCCGGCCGGGACGGGGCTTTCGCTGCGCGACTGCTGATCCCCGAGGCCAATTGCCACGTCGTGCCGGACGAGGTGCCGGACGAACAGGCCGTGTTCACTGAATTGCTGGCCGCGGCGGTACAAGTGATCAAGCTCGAGCCGCTGGAGCGCGGCAGCCGGGTGGCCGTGCTGGGGGCGGGGCGACTGGGACGACTGGTCGCGCTGGTCCTCGCTCAGACGGATTGTCACGTGGACGTGATCGTCCGCAGCGAGCGGGCGGAGGCATGGTGCGCAAAGCACGGTCTGTCCGCCGTCGTCGTGGACGGCCGGCGAGCCGACCCGACGTACGACGTTGTCGTGGAATGCACGGGCGTGATGAAAGGGCTCGAACGCGCGATGCAGATGTGCCGGCCGCGGGGCACGATCATCCTCAAGAGCACGTACGCCGACCCGCCCACGATCGACCTGGCCCCGCTGGTCATCAACGAGCTGCGTGTGCTGGGCAATCGTTGTGGGCCGTTCGCCGATGCCCTCGCCCTGCTAAAGGCCGGGAAGATCCCACTGGACGAGATGGTCGCGGCGACGTTCCCGCTGCGTGACGGCGTCGAGGCGTTCAAGGCGGCCGCTGCGCCGGGGGCGATGAAGGTGCTGCTGCGGCCGGGAGCGCCGTGATGCACGTGCTGACGGTTGCCGGCCGGCGTTATGCCCAGTGGCCCCACATGCGAGAACAGCCCGGCCTCTGCCACGCCTTCTCGACGCGGCCGGAGAACCTGTCGCCGCGATCCGGTCCGGACGAGGAGGAACGGGCGGCGCGGCGGGGGCAGATGACCGCGGACTGGGGTTTGTCGGCGGATCGACTGCATCACTGCCAGCAAGTGCACGAGACGCGGATCGCCTTGGTCACGGAGGCGGGGCCGGCGGCGGAGCTGACCGGTTGCGACGCCGTGGTGACAACGGTGCCCAGGCTGCCGCTCATGGCCTTCTCCGCGGATTGCCCCCTGCTGCTGGTGTATGACCCGCGGCGGCGGGCACTCGGGCTGGTGCATGCGAGCTGGCGGTGCACGGTCGGCCAGCTTGTTCGGCGGCTAGTCGAGCTGCTGGTCACGCGGTGCGGCAGTGTGCCCAGCGACCTGCTGGCGGCGATCGGGCCGGGGGCCGGACCGTGCTGCTACGAAGTGCAGGACGACGTCTACGCCGCGGCGGTCGACCTGCCGCAACGGAACGAGCTGTTCCGCCGGCGGGAGGGGCGGATGTTCTTCGATCTGTGGCGGGCAAACCACGCGTTGTTGTGCGAGGCCGGCGTGCGGGCGGATAACATCGAGGCCGCCGGCGTCTGTACCATGTGTCGCAACGACCTGTTCTTCTCCTACCGGCGGGAAGGACGCGGGTGCAGCCACTTCGCCCTGCTGGCCGCCCTGCGTGAGGAGCCCGCCGACGACGGCGAGTGCGTACCGTGACCGAGGCGACGCCAGAGAGAGCGCTCCTGCTGAATGACGGCGCGATGCCGCCGGCAACGCCCCGGCGGTCGCTCGGGCGCGGCCTGCTGCTGGTGGCGTTGATCTTCCTGGCGACGCGCATCCTGGTGTGGGCGGCGGCGTATACGGGTGCCGCGGTCTTCTTCTGCATTCGGCACCAGTGGGAGCCGCCGCTGGCGCAGCATATGCGCCCCTACCGCGAGACGCCGCCCGATCCGGACAGCCCGGAGTATCGCTCGGCGCACAACCTGATGGCGAACCTGGCGCCGCTGTGCCAGTTCGACGGGCTGAACTACCAATCGATCATCGACCGGGGGTATCAGTACGCGCCGCCGCCGGCGGAAGCGAAGCCGTACGAGTATCAGCAGAACATCGCCTTCTTCCCACTGTATCCGCTGATCTGCTGGCCGCTGGCGCAGGTGCTGGGCACGCGGGCGGCGATGATTCTGGTGGCTCATCTGGCGGCGCTGGCGGCGGGCGGGTGCCTCTATGCCTGGCTGCGGCGACGGCTGGACGAGGGCGGGGCGCTCTTTGCGGTCGCGGTCGTGTTCTGCTGGCCGGCGGCGTGCTACTTCAGCTTCGCGTACGCGGAGAGCCTGACGCTGCTGCTGCTGGTGCTGGCGTTGTGGGCGATGGATCGGCGGGCGTTTGGTTGGGCGGCGGTGGCGTGCGCCCTGGCCACGGCGACGCGGCCCACCGCCGCCGGCATCGTGCTCGTGCTCATGCTGGCGTACTGGCTGAGCAGCGCGCGGCCCCGGCGGCAGCGGGCGGCGTGCCTGGTGGGGCTGACCGTGCTGGCGGCGGGTGGGGCGCTGATTTACGCCGGCTATCTGACGGGTCGGTTCGGCTCGCCGACGGTCTACTGGGACAATTTTGAGGCGGGGTGGGTGCCGCGGAAGCTGCGGGCGGATTGGGTGTCGTTCCTGACGATGGCGCCGATCTGGTCGCAACTGGGGAAGATGGCGGGCGTCGTCGTTTTCTGGCCGCTGGGGCTGATCGAGCTGGCCAACCCGCTGCGGTGGAATGTCCCGCTGAGCCTGCTGCTGGTGGTGGTCAGCTTCGTGGGGATGCGGGGCGTGCCGCGGAGCTTCCGGCCGCTGCTGCTGCTGGCACCGATCATCTTCGTGCACGCGTATCTTGCGTCGGGCGGGGCGGGTTTTGGGATTGAGCCGATCGGGCGGTACGTGGCGCTGGGGGTGCCGACGCTTATCGTGCTGGCGGCGTGGTTCCGGCGGCGGGCGGGTGCGGGGCTGAGCTGCGCGCTGCTGGTCGCGCTGGTGCTGATGCAGGTGGCGTGGGCGTGGCGGTTTGGGCTGCGGGAGTGGTCGGGGTAGGTCGCGGCGCGCGGCGGGTGGAACCCGCCCTACCTGGGCGGGGGCCTTGCTCATTGGGCGTATTGGTGCTTGAATGCCGACGGCCCCAGAGGGAGACCGCTGCCATGCTCACGTCGACACTCCGCCGAACTGCCGTCGCTACGTTGTCCCTGCTGCTGACCGCCGCCCTGCTCGGCTCGATGGGCTGTGGCGGAGCGAGCTTTGGCAGCGAGTTATCGGCCCAACCGCGGCCGCGACCCGTGCGGGATGAGGCGACGCCGTTGCGACTGCCCGAAGCGGAGCCGTTCTCGATCACGCTGACAGAGTCGTCGCGGAAGCCGGGGCTGGACGGCACGGCGGTTTCCGACGCCCGGGCGACACGCACCGGCGAGGCGGAGATCACCGCCGCCGTGGAGCAGAGCGGGCTGGCCGTGGGCAACTTCCAACTGGGTCATGCCTTCGAGAATGCAAGCGATCGGCAGGCGGATTTCGATTTCGTCGTTCGCTATCGATATGACTTCGCCGCCGCCGCGACGCCCGAGTCGGCTTATCCGGATGCCCAGGTCGGGCTGAAGCTCTACGCGCGCGGCGAGCATGGCCGGACGCTGCGGGACGTGACGCTCGTGCAGCACACGACCGAAGGCGGGCCGGTCGACGGGGCCAGCGAGGACGCCCGCGAGTTCACGCTGACGCTCGGGCCGGGCGAGACGGTCAACGTCTTTCTGGCCGGGCAGGTGCGCATCGATATTCGCGAGGGCCGCTCCGCGAGCGGGTCGCTCAAAGTCACCGACCTGAGCATGGAGGTCGCGATGCGGCTCGCCCCGGCGGTGCGGCAAGGCGGCGATGGCCAAGAGTAAGGCGGAAGCAGCGCGACGGGCTGAGGAACTGCGGGCGGAGATCCGCCGGCATGATTACCTGTATTACACCGCCGCGCGTCCCGAGATCAGCGATCAGCAGTACGATGCCCTGCTGCGCGAGCTGACCGAGCTCGAAGCGGCGTTTCCCGAGCTGCGCACGCCGGATTCACCGACGCAGCGGGTGGGCGAGCGGCCGCTGGCGGGGTTCGAGCACGTCCGGCACGCCGTGCCGATGCTCTCCATCGACAATACGTATTCGGCGGAGGAGCTGCGCGAGTTTGACCAGCGCGTGCGGCGGGGGCTGGGCGACGAGGCGTACGAGTACCTCGTCGATCCGAAGATCGATGGCGTGGCGGTGTCGCTGCGTTACGAGGATGGGCGGCTCGTGCTGGGGGCGACGCGCGGCGACGGCAGCGTCGGCGACGATGTTACGCAAAACGTGCGGACAATCCGCAACGTGCCGCTACGGCTGGCCGGCGAGGGGTGGCCGCGCGTGCTCGAAGTGCGCGGCGAGGTGTTCTGGCCGCGGCCGGATTTCGAGCGGACCAACCGCGAGCGGGTGAAGGCGGGCGAAGATCCGTTCGCCAATCCGCGGAATGCGACGGCGGGGACGCTGAAGCAGCTCGACGCCCAGATCGTCGCGCAGCGGCGACTGGCGTTTGTGGCGCATGGGTTCGGCGAGATCGACCCGCTGCCGCCGGAGGTGACGCTCGCTGCGGAGCTGTTCGAGCAGCTGACGGCGTGGCAGATTCCGATCCCTGAGCGTCGCGAGCGCTGCGGGGACATCGAGGCGGCGATTGCGTTTGTCGAGCACTGGGAAACGCAGCGGCATGCGCTATCGTACGACACCGACGGACTCGTGCTGAAGATCAACCGGCTGGATCAGCGGCGACGGCTGGGCACGACAGCCAAGGCGCCACGGTGGTGCATCGCGTACAAGTTTGCCGCCGAGCAGGCCCGCAGTCGGCTGCTGAGCGTCGATTACCAGGTAGGCAAGCAGGGCACGATCACGCCGGTGGCGAACCTCGAACCGGTGCAACTTGCGGGGACGACGGTCCGGCGGGCAACGCTGCACAATTTCGACCAGGTTCGGCGGCTGGATCTGCACACGGGGGATACGGTGCTGGTGGAGAAGGCGGGGGAGATTATTCCGCACGTGGTGGGCGTCGACGTCGAGCAGCGCGAGAAGGGAGCGAAGCCGGTCGTACCGCCGACGGCGTGCCCCGAGTGCAATGGTGAGGTCGTGCAGGATGAGGGCGGCGTGTTCCTGCGCTGCATCAATCCGGCGTGTCCGGCGCAACTTGTGGAGCGCGTTCGGTTCTTCTGCGCGCGGGGGCAGATGGATATCGAGGGGGCGGGGGTGGTGCTGGTCGAGACGCTGGTAAGCCAGGGGTTCGTGCACGCGTTCGCCGACTTGTATCGGCTGCACGAACGGCGCGACGAGCTGGTCGAGATCGAGCGGTTGGGCGAGAAGAGCGTCGATAACCTGCTCGCGGGCATCGAGGCCAGTAAGCGGCAGCCAATGGCGCGCGTACTCGCTGCGCTTGGCATTCGGCACGTCGGAATCAATACGGCGGAGGTGCTGGCGGAGCATTTCGGCACGATGTCGGCCATTGCGGAGGCCGACGTTGAGGCATTGCAGGAGGTCGAGGGGATCGGTCCGGAAGTGGCCGCCGCCTTGCGAGCGTGGTTCGACAGCGAGGCCGGGCAGAAGACGATCGAGGAGCTGGTCGCCGTCGGCGTCAACATGACGCAGCCACGGAGTGAGCGGCCGGCGAAGAGTGCGCTCGCCGGGAAGACGGTCGTCGTCACGGGGACGCTGGAGAAGTACACGCGGCAGGAGATCGAGCAGCGGATCAAGGACCTCGGGGGCAAGACCGCCGGCAGCGTCAGCAAGAAGACGGCGTATGTCCTGGCCGGCGAAGCGCCCGGCAGCAAGGTGGACAAGGCCCGCAAGCTCGGCGTGCCTATCATCACGGAGGCGGAATTCGAGGAGCTCGCCGGCGACGGGAGCGAATCCTGACGCGGCTGCCGGCGAGAAGGCGAAGGACGCGATGTCACGTAACACGATATTGCTGATCGTCGTCGGGGTGCTGCTGGCTGTGGCCGGGTTGCTGCTGCTGCGCTCGCCCGGGTACGACGATGCGCCGGACGACCAGTACATCAGCTTCTGCTGCCCGGAGTGCAAGCACTCCTTCCGGCTCAGCCATCGTGAGTTCGAGCAGCGCTGGAACGCCGGCGAGTATGAGCGCGTGGCCGGCGAAAAGACCCTGCTGTTCAAGTGCCCGAAGTGCGGGAAGATGACGGCGACGCGGGCGAAGAGTAGCGCTGGCGAGGCACCCTAGTGTAGTGCCTCATTAGTTCGATGACTTATCGAACGCTGCGTGCGTGCGCGTGATTTTCGGCAAGATATCCTGGAGGTCGGCAGTCCAGACGAATGGCTTGGGGTCGTCATTGTGCGTGTCGA
>JASFQK010000057.1:0-21684 GCA_050115495.1 Phycisphaerae bacterium
ACGTGGTCCGTTCATCCTTGGTCAGCTTGATCGCAACCGCTCGACGCATGGCTGTATCCTCCTGCAAAGAAGAAGACACGCCAAGCTATCATACGTTAGCGTATTTGTGAGGCACTACACTAGCGCGCCCTGAAAAAGGTTCTTCGCGGAATACCGGGAAACCACCGAGTAGGGCGGGCCCTGCTACGTTGGTCCCCGCTATTGCGTGAAGAACCCAGTCTTCCTTACTGCCCGGACTGCAATCACTATTCCAAAATCAGTCAGCGCGATTTCGAGAAGCTGTGGGACCAGAAGGAGTATCGGGCCGGCGAGGAACGCACCGAGCTATTGTTCAAGTGCGACAAATGCGGGCAATTCACAGCGCGGCGAGCGCTATCGCCGCCAGATAAGAGCACCCCGGCCGGCGGTGGGTAGCACGCAGCAGCCGCCCTTGCTGCGTGCTTCGATTAACGGGCATAGCCCGCTCGACGTCGGGGGCTCTGTCTCTGAGCGCTGCTCATCACTCTGCGGGGGGAGGGGAGAATTGTATGAAGTAGATGTGTGGCAATCCTTCCGTAGGCAGGAATTCCTTGGGCAAGTCATTGTCAAGGACCTGCGACAACGAGAAGGCATAACTGTTACCGGTTTCCTCGCCGGTGTAGTAGATCGTGATGCACCTCGGAGGGAAAGAATCTTTTTCGATCGTGAAGGCTGTGACATTGTCTCCGAGGAAGTACGTGCCTTCAGCAGACTGCGCGACATCCTGCGGGAACCCCTGGTCGACGTGCTGGACGTAGACGAAGATGGAATCGTCGGATGTGTATACGTCCTTCGATATCTGAATGGTACAACTCGGCAGTGCGTCGTCGATCAGCAAGGAGCAGGTGTTAAACGCGGCCGGCAAAGCGGCGTCGGCTTTCTCGAAATACTCCGCCAGCGCGCCGGTTTGCTCGTCGGTCAGGATGGTGACGGCGAAGGTCAGCGTGTCGGCGGCCGCGTCGTAGACCGGGTTGCGCAGCTCGATGATGACCACGTCCTGACTTTCATCCTCTTCGTGGAGCGCCAGTGCCGCGTTGGGCGGGTCGTCTGTGAAGCCGAGTGCCTCCCAATCGGCGACGAAGTCCGTCAGCGATTCGTGATCGGCGATACGGTTGGGCCGGTCGGTAAAGGAGATGACGTTACCGATCAGGCCGCGCAACGTGAGGGTATAGGCGCCCTCCTGTCCGCCATCGGCGACGAGCGTACCCTCCGACGCGGTCAGTGTGTAAAGAAAGCTGGGATTAGCCGCCGCGAATTCTGCCGCAGCGGCAGCGGCGGCGTGTTGTTGTTCCAGGAAGTCCTGGTAGAGCGTGTCGTAGAGGCTCTCGCAGCCCGCGAGGGTCAGGAGCCCGAGGATCAAACCACAGCCCGCGAGAAAACGTCGCTTTTTCATCGTGCGTCCCCTGCGTATCGCGGTAAACGGTGACAAGACAGCACTGAGACAGCTTAACTACATCTACATCTGAATCGGATGAATGACGGGAAATCTTGTGTCCTTGTCGGATTTTGGATGGGTTTGGTGACGAAGTTGCAGAGTGACAAGGGGACGAGGGGCTGACGGATCAAGGGGCCAAGCGTGGGGGAACCGCCATGACGCCGAGGGGGCCGAGGACGCCGGGGGAGAGACGATTGTGTGTTGGATTCTTCAGCCGGGGGATACTGGGGACACGCACGAGCGCCATTCAGTTAAGGGTTCGCTGTTCGCATCAGCTCCCGTTTCAGCACCGCGTGCCGTCGTGTCATGCGGGGGTATTGCAGTGGCCGGCGCTTGACCACCCGCGGCCGCACACGCCCGGGACGATCCGGATTTACCACGATCGCCACCACAGCCAGGTTCTCTAACCCGCGCCGCGGCAGCCGCAGCACCTCGATCACGCTCACCCACTCCAGCATCGTCCCCAGAGGCATCGCGAGCACCGTCAGCACCGCACACACCGCATTGTACGCCAGCGCAAACGTCAGGATCTCCCGTTCAACCCCGGCCACCGACTTGCTCCGCACCACCCGCATGCCCAGCGTCTCCTTCAGGTGCCGCAGGTTCACCTTCACCTGCTAGCGGCGGTGATACTGCGTGCCATCCTTGGTCTCCTGTGTTGGTATTGATTTTGCACCAACATCTTCACAGGAGGCCGATTCCTGCGCAATCGCTGTAAGTACGCCGCGGACCAGGACTTATAGATTGTCTATGTGGCGTTCGGGACAGGCACCTCGCTTCGCGCGGTTGCTGAATTCCGCCCGGTCTTCGAGCTCGGAGCCAGTCCCCTTTTTCACGGCGGCGGCGCGGCGCCGTGGCGAGCGGCGGGCAGAGCCCGTCCTACGTTGCGGCGGACGAGGGGCAGAAAAGGGATGCGGGGTGGGGGAGAGGCGCGGTATGATCCGGGTGGATGGGCCGTTGACCGAGTCGGGATGGTCGATATGTGCGCTCCTCGCAACCACATGCTGGACCGGTCCCCACCCCCGGCGCGAGCATTCACGCTGATCGAACTGCTCGTCGTGGTGGCGGTCATCGCCCTGCTCATTTCGATCCTGCTGCCCAGCCTCTCGCAGGCCCGCGAGCAGGCGAAGGCCGCCAAGTGCGTCTCAAACCTCAAGCAGATCGGCGGGGCCATGACGTCGTACTTCCTCGACGAGAACGACTGGTTCCCGTTCGAGAAGCGCAACCAGCTCCGCTCGATGCACGGCTTCTATTACGGCGGGCACCCGGGGCGGCAGTTGCCCGGCCAGGCGGGCCAGTGGTGGGGCTACACGAACCAGAACTTCCGCGACACGCCCCGCGGCCGGCCGTTCAACCCCTACCTCTACCCCGATCTGCCGAACTGGGACGTGCCGCCGGACGACGAGCTGTTTGAGGCCGTCCGCAAGATGCCGGTGTACGAGTGTCCGTCCGACACGGGCGGGTTCTGGATGTACGACGACGGCGACGACCCCAACTGGAAATCGCTGTACTGGCAGGTGGGCACGAGCTACGACTTCAACTACCACTTCGTGTGGAACTGGGCGCTGCACAAGTTCTATTCCGAGTCGCCGCCGCGCTGGCTGCACCGGGCCAACGCGTTCCTCCGGCAGCAGCTCATGCACGACGTGTCGCGGTTCGTCATTCTGTACGAGGACCCGTTCGATTCGTCGCAGTGGCTGAACATCCCGCGGCGCGGGTGGCACGGGCGCTGGATGCGGCACAGCTTCCTGTTCCTCGACGGGCACGCGGCGAACATCGTCGCCGACACGACGGCGGGATGCAGGGGCCGCAACTGGTACACCGCCTCGGGTAGCTCGTCGGGCGACCCGGACGCCTGGTGGAACGACCCGGACGATCCCGACTACCAGTATCGCGATATTACCCCCCTGCCCGGCTGGTGACCGCCGCTACGCGTCCGCCGGCGGCAGCAGGGCCAGCACGTCCGGCAGCAGCGTGGCCGTGTCCGCCAGGTCGCCGAGGTCGAGCCAATGCACGTTCTCCAGCCGCTTCAGCCAGGTGCGCTGGTGCTTGGCCAGTCGGCGGGTGTTAATCTTGATCCGCTCGACAGCGTCCTCCAGCGACAGCTTGCCGTCAAAATGTGCGAAGAGCTCGGCGTAGCCGACGGCCTGGGCAGCCTGCTGGCCGACGCCGTCGGGAGACGACCATAGCCGGCGGGCTTCGTCCACCAGGCCGGCGTCAATCATCCGGCGAACGCGCTCGTTGATGCGGCGGTTGGCCGCCTCACGCGGGCGGCGGAGGCCGATGAGCGTCCAACGCCAGTCCGGGCGGCGGAGGGTCCGGCGGTCCCACTGCTGCTGGAGGTGGCTGATCGGCCGGCCGGTGAGCTGGTAGACCTCAAGGGCGCGTTCGAGGCGGCGGAGGTCGTTGGCGTGGATCCGGCTGGCGGCCTCGGGGTCGATGCGGGTCAGCTCGGCGTGGAGGGCGGCGGCGCCTTCCTCCTGGGCGCGGCGGCGGATGGCGGCCCGGACCTGCGGGTCGGCAGACGGGCCGGCAAAGAGCCCCTCGTAGAAGCACTTGAAGTACAGGATGGTGCCGCCGACGGCGACCACGGGCCGGCCACGGGCGTGGATGTCGGTGATGGCCTGGTCGGCGAGGTCGACGAAGCGGGCGGCGCTGAAGGGCTCCCAGGGGTCGGCGACGTCGATGAGGTGGTGCGGCACGGCGGCACGGGCATCGGCGCCGGGCTTGGCGGTGCCGACGTCGAGGCCGCGGTAGACCTTCATCGAGTCGATGCTGACGATCTCGCCGCCGACCGCCGCGGCCAGCGTCCGGGCGAGGGTGCCCTTGCCGCTGGCCGTGCAACCCAGGATGGTGACCAGACGATTTTCCACAACCGCTCCCAGCGGCGGCGGGGCCGCCCTTTGACCGCACGCCGCGGTGCGGGGATTATACGGGCCGGTCGTAACGATGTGGTGGGAGGTACTGACGATGCGGGGCCGGTCGTGTCTGATCCTGGTGGCGGCAGTTGTGGTCGGGTTTGCCGGTGGCTGTATCAGCGTGCGGTTGCCGCCGAAGGTCGTCAAGAACCCTGACAAACCGAAGAGCACGCCGTCGCCGAAGACCAAGCCGGCGCTGGCGTGCGATCTGGCCGATCTGCCGGCGCGGCCGAGCGAGGCGCGTACCTGCCTGGCCGTGCTCGATTTCCAGGCTGGAGAGAGCATGACGGAGGAAACCGGCCGGGCGTTGGCCGATCTCTGTCGCGGTGCGGTTCAGGAGAGTGAATGGTTCGTGCTCGTCGATCGCGAGCGGATCGCGGACATTCTCGGGGAGCAGGACTTCGCGGCGGCGATGCACTGCGACACGTCGTCGTGCCTGGTGCGTTACGGCGAGCTGCTCGGCGCGGAGACGATGATGCACGGCCGGGTCAACCAGCTCGGCGATGTGCTGGTGCTGGCGGTGGGCATGACCGACGTCGACACGGGCCGGCAGATCACCAAGAGCACGAGCATGGCCACGATCGAGCAGGCGACGATGGTCGTGCCGGATTTGGTTTGCCAGATTCTGCATACGCTGGCGCGGGAGACGGCCTCCGGCTCGTAGCGTCGGCCCCCCGTGGCCGACGTCGAACGATGACAGCGCTTCGCGACGCACTGCTCAAGAGCAGTGGCACACATGAGGCGTGTTCCGTAGCGGCCGACCTCCGTGTCGGCCGTCGAATGTTGGAGCCGCGAGGAGACTTTGCACATGCGTACGTACGGCTTGCTGACGTTGGGTGTCTGCTGTTTGCTGTGGACGGCGACGGGGTGCATAAGCGTCAAGGCTCCGGAGCGGGTTGTGGTCGGCGAAAGTCGGCCCGAGCCGGTGGACAGCAGCCGCGTTCCCGAGACCGCGTCGCACGAGGAGGCCCGGCAGGAGCTGCGCAAGGCCTACCAGAACATTCAGTACCTCGAACGCGAGAGCGCCCATTGGCACGAGAAGGCCGCCGAGTACAAGCGCGAGCGCGACGAGTGCCGCGACAAGCTGGAGCGGTACGAGGATGACTAGCGGGCTGTTGAAAAAGGGGACAGGCACCGCGCCTGGTGCGGCTGCCGCGGGCACGGAAGCCCGGCGGCTCGGAGCCAGTCCCGTTTTTCAACGCCGGCGGCGTGAGGTCCGATTCCCCTCGGCGATCCTCCAGCCATGGCGGTGACGTTCGTCCTCGGCCGCGCCGGTACCGGCAAGACGCGGGCGTGCGTCGACGCCGTCCTGGCGCGCCTGGCCCAGCCGGACGACGGCGGCCGGCTCATCCTGCTCGTTCCCGAACAAGCCAGCTTTCAGATGGAGCGGCTGCTCGCCACGCGCAGCCCGGGCGGTGCGTACTGCCGGGCGGCAGTGCTCAGCTTCACGCGGCTGGCGCAGCGGGTCTTCGCCGACGTGGGGCAGCCGCTCGAACCGGTCAGCAGTGCAGCCCGTGGCATGGCCCTGCGCTGTGCAGCGGCGCGGATGGGACGTTCGCTGCGCTTCTTCGGCGCCGCCACGCGGACGCACGGGTTCTACCGGCAGCTGGGACGGCTGATCGAGGATCTGCTCGCCGAACAGGTCACGCCGGAGGATCTGCGGCTGGCGGCCCGGGCGATTCCCGAGGTGCATACCAAGCGGAAGATCGCGGAGATCACGCGTCTGTACGTCGAGTACCTCGAATGGCTCGGGCCGGCGCGGGTTGATCCGGCGGCTCGGCTGGCGGTGCTGCGCGCTCGCTGCGCTGCCCTGCCCTGGCTGCCACAGGCGTCGATCTGGGTGGACGGGTTCGCCGGCTTCACGGGGCAGGAACTGGCGACGCTGGTCGCGCTCGCCCAGCGGGCCCGGGAACTGACGGTCACCTTGCTGCTCGATCCGGCGGAGCCGTCGCTGCGGAGGCCGGATGCGCCGGTCGATCCGCTACACCTGTTTCAGCGGACGGTGCGGACGTACCACCGGTTGGGGCAGCTTTTCGCCGAGGCGGGCGTGACGTGCGCGCCGCCGGTGGTGCTCGGTGGGGTGCCGCCACGGTTTGCGGCGACGCCGGCGCTGGCCGCGCTGGAAGCGGGATTGGCGACGCCGATCGGTGTGCCGGTTGAGACCGACAGCGCAATATCTGCGCCGCCCGCCGGTGTCAGTGTCGTCGAATGCTCGACGCCGCGGGATGAGCTGCGGCGGGCGGCGCATTTCATCCGCGAGAAGCTGATCGACGCCGGCGGCACGCTGCGGTTCCGCGACTTCGCCGTCATCGCCCGCGACCTGGAGCCGCTCGCCCCGCTCGTCGCGGAGGTCTTCGCGGAGTACGACATTCCATATTTCCTCGATCGCCGGCGGCCGATGCAGGCGCATCCGCTGAGCCGGCTCGTGTCGGCCCTCATCGAAGCGGCGCGGACGGACCTGTCCGTGTCGGCGATGACGCGACTACTGCGGACGGGGCTGCTGCCGCTCAGCACGCGACAGGCCGAAGAGCTTGAGAATCTCATCGTGCGGCACGCGATCCACGGCGGTGAGACGTGGCGGAAGCCGACGTGGGACGTGCCGACACCGGAAGGGTTGGACGAGCCGCGCCGGCGCGTCGCCAACATGCTTACCCCCCTGCTACAACTCGCGCAACCCAGCCAGACCGCGACCGGCGCGACGTGGGCCCGCACGCTGTACGACCTGCTCGCAGCACTCGGCGTGCCCCGCCGAATTGAGACGTGGATCGCCGACAGCGCGGGGCAGGCGGGGTGGGAGCGGGCGGAAACGCACCGGCTCGCCTGGGAGGCGCTTTGCGGCGTGCTCAACGATGTGCACGACGTGCTCGGGGAGATGCCGCTGGGGGTAACCGAGCTGGCGGCGATCATCGGCGGGACGCTTCGCGAGCAGACGTTCGGTCTCACGCCGCCGACGCTCGACCAGGTGCTCGTCAGCGGCATCGAGCGCAGCCGGCATCCGGACGTGCAGTATGCGTGGGTGTGTGCGTTCAACGAAGGGATCTTCCCCGCGCGGCCTGCCGACGATGACCTGGTCACGACGGCCGAGCGCGAGGCGCTGCAACGCAGCGGTCTGGCCGCGCCGGCGACGCATCGCGACGAGGCATTCGGCGAGCGGCTGCTGGCCTACATCGCTCTGACGCGGCCGTCGCGCGGGCTCCTCATCAGCTACGCCACGGCGGACGAGGCTGGCGGGGCGATGCTGCCGTCGCCGCTGCTGGATGACGTGTTGCGGGCGCTGCCGCGTTTGACCGTGCAACGTACGCGGCCAGAGGATCCGCCGGTGTGTTTGCCGGAGCTGGCGGGGGAGTTCCTGCACGCTGCGGCGACGCCGCATGGCGGGCGGTTGCGGCGTCTGTGTGACTGGGCCGGCGACGATGCGCGGCTCGGGGAGCGGCTGCAATGGCTGCTGCGCGGCCGGCGATACGACAATGCGCCGGAGAAAGCCCTGCCCGACACGCCGGCAGGTGAGCCGCCGCCGTGCGTCGTATCGCCGTCGGAGGTGGAGACGTACATCGATTGCCCGTTCAAGCACTTCGCGGGGTATCGCCTTCGGCTGGATCCGCAACGTGGGCCGCGGCCGTTGTCGTGGGATCTGGGCGGGGTTGCGCATGAGATTCTGGCGGCGGTGACACTGCGGGCGATGCGCGAACGGGGCGGCGTGCGCGGATTGCCGGATGAGCGCTGGCTGGAGCTGCTTGCCGAGGCCGCCGAGCAATACGAGCAGAGTCAGCCGGCGGACCTGCGGCAACGCCGGCCGGAGCTTGTGTTCCAGTCACGCCAATTGGTGCATTTTCTGCATGAAGTGCTGCTGGCGCACGCGGATCGGTGGCGGCGCGGGCGGTTTACGCCGACGGCGTGCGAGCAGGCGTTCGGGCCCAGTGGTGAGGCGGGTGTGTGGCCGGCGCCGGCGTGGCAGCTCGACGATGGGCGGCGGGTCTTCCTGCGGGGCAAGATCGACCGCGTCGACTGTTTCAATGATGGCGAGCGGACGTGGCTGCTCATCTACGATTACAAGCCGCGGACGGCGACGCTGGCGGCGAGCTTCCTGACCGGCGCGCGGCTTCAGCTTTTCGGGTATGCGCTCGCGGCGAGTGAGGCGCCGATTGCGGCGGGGCCGACGACGGTGGCCGGCGTGTTCCTCGCGCCGGTGCAACCGGACGTTGAGGCGCTCGGCAAGAAGTACGTCAAAGAGGCCGACGCCGCCGAAGAGCGTATGTATCTGTATCGCCCGCGGGGGCTTTTCGTGCGCGACGTCGCCCGGTCGCTCGACGAGCAGCTTGGCTCGATCGCTTCGCCGGTGGCGGCGATGCGGCTGAAGAAGGACGGCGATTTCGACCGGGCACAGTCGCGCGACGTGGTCGCAGCGGACGACATCGCCGCGCGGCTCGACCTGGCGCGGCGGACGATGCTGCAAGCGGCGAGCGGGCTGGCCGCCGGCGACGTCCGCGTGGAGCCGCTCGTCGAACAGAGGAAGCTGGCGTGCACGCGGTGCGAGTTCCGGCCGGTCTGCCGGTTTGACCGGGCGTTCAACCGCCCGCGAGCGGCGGAGCAGGCGCTGCCCACGCTCGGGTCGTCGGAATCGGCGGAGGGGGATGCGACATGAACCTCACCCCCAGCCAGGAGGCGGCGGTCCGGCATCGCGGGTCGAGTCTGCTCGTCTCGGCGTCGGCCGGCTCCGGCAAGACGGAGGTTCTGGCGCGGCGTTGCGTCGATCTTATCGCCGACGCGGAGCAACCCTGCCGCGTGGAGCAGTTGCTCGTCGTCACGTTTACGCGGGCGGCGGCGGCGGAACTGCGCGTGCGCGTCGGGCGGATGCTTCGCGCCGAAGCGGCGAAAGTGCGCGATACGGCGTTGCGGGACCACTTGCGGCGGCAGGAAGTGCTCGTCGACGCCGCCGACATCGGCACGATTGACGCATGGTGCGGGCGGGTGCTGCGGGCACATGCGGCGGAAGCGGGCGTCGATGCCGAGTTCACGGTGCTGGGCGAGGAGGATGCGCGGCTGCTGCGGCGGGAGGTTCTCGACGAACTGTTCGCGTGGATCTACGTCGCGGAGGACGAGACGGCGCTCGCGGCGCGGGAGTGGCTGACGCGGCACAGCCGGCCGGCGGATGACTTCCTGCGCCGGCTGGTCGCCGATCTGCACGGCTTTCGCGAGAGCCTGGTCGACGTCGAGGCGTGGCTGGCGCGGCAACGCGAGATCTGTTCGCGCGAAGATGAGGCGCTCGTGGCTGATGCCCGGCTCGTGCTGGCCGAGGATCTGCGAAGGGAATGCGTGTTCCAGGCGGAGCAATTGGGGACCCTGCTCGCCGATTCGTCGCGGGAGGGGCTAGGTGGGTTGCTCGGGCCGTTGCAAGCGGCGCTCGCCGACTGGGCACAGCGTTTGAACCGGGCCGCCGAATTGCCGGGCGTCGTGAAAGAGATCGCCAAGCGCAAACTGGGCAAGGCGCGTGACCTCGCGGCGGCGGACCAGGCGCTGTTCGAGCAGGTCAGAGACCGGTGGCTGAAGAAGCGGCTGCAGGGACGCTGGGTGCTGGAGGACGTGCAGCGCATGCTCGATGTGGCGCCACAGTGCGCCAGGCTGACGCGCACACTGCTGGACCTCGAATGGCACTATCACGAGCGGCTGACGGCGGCGAAACAGGCGCGGGCGGCTTGCGAGTTCGGCGACGTGCTGCGGTTGACGCTGGATCTGCTCGGCGAGACGGCCGGCGACGGCGCGCGGTGGCCGTCGGCGATCGCGCTGCGTTTGCGGCAGAGGTACGAACACGTGCTCGTCGATGAGTACCAGGACACAAGCCCGGTGCAGGCGGAGATTCTGCGGCTGGTGGCTCGCGATGAGCCCGCGCGTGCGAATCGCTTCCTCGTCGGCGACGTCAAGCAGAGTATCTACGGTTTTCGGCAGGCGGATCCGCGGCTGTTTGCGGCGCTGGCGCAGGCATTTGTCGACGGCAGCGCCGAGGGATGCGTGCAGCCGCTGTCGGACAACTTCCGGAGCCATCCGGCGCTGTTGGCGGCGCTGAACGATGTGTTCGCGCAGTTGCTGCATCCGCGGCTGGGTGGGACGGCGTTTGGCGAGGAGGAGCGACTGCGGGCGGGCCGGCAGGAATTGCCGAATCCGACGCTCGATGGCCGGCCACGCGTCGAGATTCACCTGTGCAACATCAGCGGGGCGGAACCGCAGATCGTCGACGATGATGACGATGACGTGGTACCGGTCGAGCGCATCGAGCGTGAGGCGGCACTCTGCGCGGGCATGATTCGCGACCTGCTCGCCGACGGCGTTCAGGTGCCGGAGCGTGGCGCGGATGACACGCTGCACCTGCGGCCACTGCGGCTGGGGGACGTCGTCATTCTGCTGCGGTCGGCGCGGCAGAACGCGGCGGCCGTCGCCAGCGTGCTGCGGCAGGCGGGCATACCGGCGATCACCAGCGGACGCGATGCGCTGTTCGATGTGCCGGAGGTGATGGACCTGCGCAATGTCCTGTCACTGCTCGCCAATCGGCGACAGGATGTGCCATTGGCCGCGTATCTGCGCGGGCCGCTGGTGGGGCTGTCCGCGGCGGAGCTGCTGCGTGTGCGGAACGCGTCGCCGGATACGGACTTCCATGATGCGGTCGCAAGCCTGTGCCGGTGGCCGGATGATGATGAACCGCCGGCGGCAGGCGATGATGATGAGTTGGTCGTGCGGTTGCGGGCGGCGCTGGCGCAGCTTGCCCGGTGGCGGCGAGCGGCACGCGAGGAGGAACTGTCTGATCTCGCGCGGCACATTTTGCATGATACGGGTCTGCTGCTCTTCGCGGCGGGATTGCCGGGTGGGGCACATCGGGCGGCGTTGCTGCGGGCCGTGGAAGGGTTCGCGGCCGATTTCGCCCGGAGCGGCCAGCATGGTGTCGCCGAGTTCGTGGCGTATCTCGATGATCTGGCGACCGCGGAGTTCGAACTGGGACTGCCGGTGGCGGCGGGTGCGGATGCTGTTCGCATCATGACGATTCACGCGGCGAAGGGGCTTGAGTTTCCGATCGTGTTTCTGCTGAACACGGGTGGGCGGTTCAATCGGCGGCGGCTGGCGGACCCGGTTCAGGCGGATGCGGAGCATGGGCCGGGCCTGCGTTTCTTCGATTATCCGAGCCGGGTTGATCTCGCCGGTGCGCGGCACGAGGTCATTCGGCACACCGTCGCGCAGCGGGAGCTGGAAGAGGAGCTGCGCCTGCTGTACGTGGCGATGACGCGGGCACGCGAGCGGCTGATCGTCTGCGGCCACGCCGGGGCGGATGCGTGGGAGCGTGCGCAGCAGGCGTCCGGTGCGGCTGAGGCGCCGCCGGCGCTGGCGTCGCGGCTGACGGTCGCGTGCTCGCTCGAATGGCTGCTGATGGCGGCGGCGGGCAGCGGTCTTTGTATGGCGAGGGATGGCGCGGCTCCGCTCGCTACGGTGTACGCGCACGCCGATGCGGTCAGTGCACCGCCGCCAGAGGCGGAAGAGAAGGGCAACGCCGCACCGGTGTGGACGGCTGACGATGACGCGTGGTTGCAGCGCGGGCAGTCGCTGCTGGCGGCGGAGGTCGACACATCGCTGGCGGCGAAGCCGGCGGTGCTATCGGTCAGTGCGGTGAAGGAGCTGGCGCAGGCGGCGGCCGAGGCCGACACGCCGTGGTACTTCGATGTTCTGGGCGCGACGGCGGGAGGAGCGTCGAAAAAGGGGACAGGCACCTCGCGTCGCGCGTCCTCCGATACGCGCGTGTCCTCTGGGCTCGGAGCCAGTCCCGTTTTTCAACACGCGCTGAGCCGGCCGGCGTTCGCGGCGCCGCGGGAGGAAGGCGGGCGGACGCTGGGCTTGGCGTGTCACCGGTTCCTGGAATGCGCAGATCTTGCGCGTCTGGCGACGGCGGCGCAGATCTCGGAGCAGGCGGCGGCGCTGGTGACGGCCGGCCGACTCACGGCGGACGAGGCGGCGCGGCTGCCCGTCGAGGATCTGGCGTGGCTCGGGGCCAGCGACGCCGGCAGGTTGCTGGCGGAACACGGTGCGGCGGCCCAACGTGAGCTGCCGTTTGTCGTCGCGTTACGGGTTGATGAGCGTGGCAACGCGACGATCGTGCGCGGCGTGATCGACTGCCTGCTGGACACGCCGGCGGGGTTGACGCTGCTGGACTACAAGACGGATCGCATCGCCGACGAGGATGCGCTGGAACAGCGGGTGCGCGGCTACGCGGTGCAGATGCAGTTGTACGCGGCTGCGATCGAACGGCTGTTCAATCGCCCGGTGACGCAGGCGCTGCTGGTGTTTCTGACGGCCCGGCGCATCGTACCGGTCGCCGGGCCGGCACCGGATCTGGCGCAGCTCCTGGCCACGTAGGCGCGCCGGCGTTTCGGCCGCGTCATACTCACTCCGGCCGATCGCGATTACAATTGCGAGATCGACCACTCACTCTGTCTGGGAGCAGGCACACATGTTGACGAAGGCGACAGTCGTCGGCGCCGGAGCGATGGGGACGGTCATGGCGCAGGTGCTGGAGAGCAACGGCGTGAACGTCGCCTTGCTGGCCCGCGACTGCGAGTTGCAGGAGCTGCTGGTGGCCCGCGAAAACCGGCGCTACCTGCCGGGCTTTCGGCTGGCCGAAGGCGTCAAGCCGACCGACGATCCGGCGGCGGCGCTGGCGCACACCGAGCTGATCATTTCCGCGGTTCCGTGCCAGTTTCTGCGCGGGGCGTGGAAGCAGCTCGGCGACGCGGTGCCGAAGGGCGTGCCGATTTGCAGTGTGACGAAGGGCATTGAGATTGGCACGTTGCAGCGGCCGAGCGAGATTCTCGCGGCGGGATCGAGCGAGAACCCGATCGCCGTGCTGTCCGGGCCGAGTGTCGCTCCGGAACTGGCCCGCTGCCTGCCGGCGACGGTCGCGGTGGCCTGCGCGACAGAGGGGATTGCGGACCTGATTCAGCATGTACTGAGCACGTCGTGGTTCCGCATTTACACCAACCCGGATGTGATTGGCGTGGAACTGAGCGGAGCGGTGAAGAACGTGGTGGCCCTGGCGGCGGGCATTCTCGACGGGCTGCGCGCCGGGGACAATGCGAAGGCCGCTCTGGTGACGCGCGGACTCGTGGAAATCACGCGGCTGGGGGTCGCGATGGGCGCACGGGCCGAGACGTTCGTAGGGCTGGCCGGCGTCGGCGACCTGGTCACGACGTGTGTTTCGCCGCACGGGCGGAACCGCTCGGCGGGCGAACGGATCGGCCGCGGGATGGCTCCCGACGAGGTGGTTCGGCAAAGCGCATCCGTGATCGAGGGAATTCCCACGACGCGTGCGGTGTTGGAACTGGCCGAGCGTCACCACGTGGAGATGCCCATCACGCAGGCGGTGTACCAGGTGTTGTTCGAGCGGAAGGACCCGCTGACGGCCATCACCGAGCTGATGAATCGCCCGCCGAAGGCTGAAGAACGGCTGTAAGCGTTGACAGTTTCGCCTTCGCGCTTTAGCATCGCGCGTAGGTGGACTGGGTCGAAGTGAAGTGTAAGAGGACGCTACCCGCGCAGGGAGATCCTCACGTGCAGCACCCGTCGATACAGTCTGCCGAATCCCCCCGGCCGAGCGCCGCGTTGTTCCCTTCCTCAAGTGGTGCCACGCCGATGTCTTCATCCCGCGACGTCGTCATCGCCTCTCTGGAGGCTACGCTAATCGCCACACAACGCCTGGCCATGCTGGGCTCGATGTCGGCGATGTTCGCCCACGAGATCAACAACCTGGTGACGCCGATTCTGGCGCGGGCCGACTTCGCGCTGGGAACCGGCTCGATCGCCGACATGCGCAAAGCGCTCGAACGGGCGCGTACGCAGGTGCAACATGTCGTGAGTCTCTCCGAGCGGCTGATGGGCCTGGCCAGAGGCGACGAGCCGCAGGCGGAGACGTGCTCGGTGGCGAAGGCGGTCGAGGAAGCCGTCGCCGGCGCGACGCGCCCGTTCGCGAAGGATGGGATCGAGCTCAACATCAACGTTCCGCCCGACCTGCGCGTGCGTGCGCCGCAGGGCGTGCTGATGCACGTGCTGCTGAACCTGCTGCTGAACGCGCGGGAGGCCATGAACAGCCGAGCCGGCCGGCTGACGGTTGCGGCGCAGCGCGACGGCGAATACGCCGTCATCCGCGTGAAGGACACGGGGCAGGGCATCGACCCCGAACGGCTGGCCAACGTGGTCAACCCCTTCCTCGCCGCCACCGCAGACGACGACCCGCTCGCCTGGCAGAACGTGGGGCTGGGGCTGTGCGTCTGTCGCCTGCTGACCCGCCAATGCGGCGCGACGATCGAAGCTGCGGCCAACGAGGGCCCCGGCTGCACGTTCCGCGTACGCTGGCCCATCGCGCCGGCCGAGTTCGTCCAATAGCGATCGTCGGGTTCAATACTCCCCGCTGCTGCATCACCGCCGGCGAAAGACCAGACCGATGGCGACGAGTGCCGTCACGCTCAGTATGGAAACGAGTGCGCCTTCGGCCAACGCCGGCGGCGTGTAGCGCCAGATGATCGTCTCGGCCTGTCCGGCAGGAACGGCCACGCTGAGCAGCCCCCCTTCTGCTTCGGTTACGGGCAGTGCCCGTCCCCCGACGTGCGCGTGCCAGCCCGGCAAGGCCAGTCGCGAGACCACGAGCCGCGCCGGCGTCTGCTTCGCGCTCGCCGCCGGCCAGGTGTCCACGCGGGTCACGAATTCGGCCGGCGCATTCTCGGCGTACTGCACGGCGCCGGGCTGCGTAGGATCGGCGAAGAACGCCGGTCCGGCGGCGCCCGGGCAGTGATAGAGCCGGTGCCCCGCGGGCGTCGTCGACCGCAGTTCGCCGCCGGCCGGCGCGGGCAACTTCGGGTCGCAGAGGAGCAGCCAACCGACGTTGCAGGGACGGATCCAGTCCGTGCGTTGCAGCAGTTCCGAGGTCCGCCGGGAGACGCCCCAGGGGGCGAAGGTGAACCGCCGCTGGTAGGCCACGGGATGCAGCGGACCGTACTCGGTCAGCGAACGCACGCCGGCCAGCGCGCTCGTGTTTGCGACTCGCTTGGAGAGCGGATCGTTGTAGACGCCGTCCGTGTCGGTCACGACCCACAACCGCTGCCCCGATTCGCGGATCTGTTCGAGCCAGGACTCGTCGGGGCGGTGCAGCAGGTCTCTCGGCGAATGTACGCCGGCCGGCACGTCCAACGTCCAGCCCATCAAGCCGAGATCCACGGCGGTGAGCGCCACCACGAACCACAAGCGGCGTGGCTGCCGCCAGCGCAGGGCAACGTAACCCAGCACGGCGAAGGAAGCCACGGCCAGGACGAGCGGCAGAAACACGCCGGGCAACCACGGTCGCAGGGACGCCAGTGCCGATTGGCGCACGTCCGCCGACATGAGCGGTACCGCCAGCGCGACCAGCACCAGCGGCACGGCGACCAGGAGCACGCCGGCGACCAGCGGCCGGCGTGTCCAGCGTTGCAGTGCCGCGCGCAGGCGTGCTCGCGCCGGCGTCAGGCCCGCCGCCAGGTCATGCAGCGCAGCCGCGGCCAGTGCAGCCAGCGACAAATCAAACAGCAGCAGCGCGCGGGCGGGCGCGCGGAACAGACTGGCACCCGGCAGCCAGTACAAGATGGGGCAGATCGGCCCGTACCGGCCGAGGGCGAGCAGCAGGCTGCCCAGGGCGAGGAAGACCCATGGCCGGCGGAGCGGATCGGCTCGCCAGCCCGCCCGCAATCCGACCGCCACCAAGAGCAGGGGCAGGAGTCCGACGTAGGCGAACTGCTCGCATTTGTGCGTGGGGCCCCAGTAGGGATGCGTGAAAATGCCCGGGGCCCGTTGTCCGTAGAGCATGGGCAGGACCCAGCCGACGGCCGCCGTTGGCGACCAGCTATTCTCGACGAAATCGCCGAAGGTGCGCTCGGCGCGGGTGCAGACGCGGACGTAGGCGAGGGTGGGCAGCCACTGGACGGTGAACAGGCCGGCGACGCACACCCAGACGATCAGCCAGCGGGCGACGATTGCGCCGATGCCGGTCGCCGCCGACTCACCCGGGTTGGCCGTCCGCCGACGGGCGAGCAGGTACACGAGGACGCCGACGGCGGTGATGGCGGCGATCTGCACATGGCCGGCGAAGCATTGCAGCGCCGACAGAACGGCGGCCACGATCAACCGCCGAACAGCGGCAGCCGGCTCGCCCCGGCCTGTCCGCACGTAGCGGCCGAGCGCCCAGAACACCCAGGGTGTCCAGGCCGCAGCCTGGATCATGGTGAAGTGAGCGCGGTGGGCGAGCATGAAGCCGGAGAAGGCGAAGATCAGCCCACCGAAGAAGGCTGCCCGGCGACCCAGGCGCTGGCTGCGCAGCAGGCGGTACATCCCCCACAGCGCGATGCTGTAATGGGCCCACAGGCTCAGCGCGTAGGCCCAGAGTGGCGGCAGAATCGCGAACAGCCAGGTGAACGGGTACCACACCGCCGACTGCGGATCGGCTACATACGGCCGGTCCATGCCGCCCGCCGGGTTAATCCACGGCAGATGGCCGGCGGCGATTGTTTCGCCGAAGAAGACCCGCGACGGGTAGTAGTAGAGCAGATCGTCCTCGTTGGCCCCGAGCCCCCCCAGGCGCCACAGCGGCGCGAGCAGCACGCCCGGCAGCAGCACGACGGCCAGCGCCGTAGCGATCATCAGTCCGCGCACCGCCGAACGATCCGTCAATCCTCGCACCAGTGACACCTCTCACGCCGCAGCATAAACTCTCTCGCGTCGCGGCGGCAGTGGTCGCCGCCGGCTTCATTCTGGAAGGCACCCGTGCACGTATTGCCCCCCTACCATCGTATTCTGCTGCTGACCGAAGGCCGCCTCGGCGCGTTTACGGCGAAGACGGCGGCCACGCTGCTGCGCTATCGGCCGGCGGATATCGTCGCCATCGTCGATAGTACCGCCGCCGGCAGGGACGTGCGCGAGGTCATCCCGTGGGCGCCCGCGGTTCCGATTGTCGGCAAGGTCGAGGCCACCCTGGCAGAGCGGCCGGACGCGCTGTTCGTCGGCGTAGCACCGCCCGGGGGCGAATTGCCGCCGGCGATGCGGCGGCACGTCGAGTCGGCGATCGAACACGGGCTGGACGTGGTCAGCGGGTTGCACCAGTTTTTGGCGGACGATCCGGCGTTGGCGGCGGCGGCCGACTGCAAGGGCGTGCGGCTGCTCGATCTGCGGCGACCGCCGGCGCGGCGAGTGCTGGCCTGCGGAAAGGCGCGGCAGACGCGTTGCCGGCGGATTCTGACGGTGGGGACGGACGGCAACGTGGGGAAAATGGCGGCGGCGTTGGAGCTGACCGCCGAAGCGCGGCGGCGCGGCCTGCGGGCGGAGTTCCTCGCGACGGGGCAGTCGGGAACGATGATCGCCGGCCGCGGGATCGCCGTGGACGCCATCGCCTCCGACTTCGCCCCGGGGGCAATTGAGGAGTTGGTGCTCTCCGTGGCTGATGCGGACGTGTGTTTCGTGGAGGGCCAGGGCAGCCTCGCTCACCCCGGCTTCTCGGCGGTGACGCTGGCGCTGCTGCACGGGGCGTGTCCGGACGCGTTGATTCTGGTGCACCATGCCGGCCGGACGCACTACAGTGCGACGCCGGAAATCGCCATTCCGCCGCTGCGCGAGCTGCGGGCGGTGTACGAACAGGTGGCCTCGCTGCTGCACCCGGCCCGCGTGGCGGGGGTGGCCCTCAACCCGCTGGGGCAGGACGAGCGGACGTGGCGGGCGGAGGCCCGGCGGCTGGAACAGGAGCTGCGCCTGCCGGTCGGGGACGTTTTCGCCGGCGGGGCCGAGCGGCTGCTGGACGCGGCGTTGGCCTGAAAGGGGGTCGGCTTGCAACGGCCGGCGGGGCGGCCATAATGCTGTTCACTTTTGAGATCTCTGGCTCGTTAAGCAAAGGACAGTGGAGGAAAACATGCGCAGACTCCTGAGTGGGTTGGTGTTGTCGAGCGTGGCGTTGCTGCTGACCGGCTGTGGCGGTATGACGGGCACGTGGGCGATGAAGTCGATCGAGCCCGAGTCGGCCAAGGACCAGTTCGGCATGCAGATGCTGACCCTGGCCAAGGACCAGACGTTCACCATGTACACGCCGTGTGGGAAGGAAATCGGCGGCACGTGGACCTATGACGCCAAAACCAAGCTCCTCGCCTTCAAGTACGGTGAGGACAAGGAGCGCACGTACAAGGCGTGCATGGACGGCGGCAACCTGGTGGTGTCGAGTGCCGAAGAGAGCAAGGACTGGAAGGTCGTGCTCGAGCGTCACAAGTGCTCCTGCGGCAAGTGCACCTGCGGAGGCGCGTGCGGGAGCAGCACCGAGGGGTGCGATCCGAAAAAGTGCCCCAGCGCGAAGGAATGACGGATCACGACTGAACCACGCGCGGGGCTTCCGGTCGGCGCGGCCGGGAGCCCCGCTGTGCTTTGAGCCGCCGCAGCCCGGGGCCCCGGAATATGAGTGAGACCGGTCCCATCCAGGAGGGCGTCGTCGTCGTCATTCGCCGCGACGGGCGCTTTCTCGTTATCCGCCGGGCGGCGCATATTCTGGCGGGCGGGGCATGGTGCTTCGTCGGCGGGGCCATCGAGCCGGGGGAAGCGCAGCCGGACGCGGTGCGGCGCGAGTTTCGGGAAGAGATGGGGGCGACGGTCCGCCCGGTGCGCCAGGTGTGGGAGTACATGCGGCCCGACGGGCGGTTGCGGCTGTACTGGTGGCTGGCTGAACTCGACGATCATCAGACGTTGCGTCCGGAGCCGGCGGAGGTGGCCGAGTTTCGCTGGTGCACGCCGGATGAGGTTGAGGCGCTGCCGGGCATTCTTGAAGGGAACGTGGCGTTTCTTCGCGAGGTCGGGCGCGATCTCATCCGTAGCGGCCGGTCTCCGTGCCGGCCGTCTTCGTAGCGTCCGGGCTCCGTACCGGACGTCTTGCGTCGCTCGACGTCGGCCGCGAGTGTATGGCAGGTCCCGCGCGGCGCAGGCATGTTGTTCCTGACGTAAGGGGAAGACATGCCGGCGCCTAGGGCTTCGGCATGCCACACTCCGGTGGCGTGGCTCCGGGCTGATGGCTGATGGCTTCGCGACGACGGCCGACGCGGAGGTCGGCCGCTACAAGACGTCCGGTACGGAGCCCGGACGCTGCACGCACGAACATGTTGCGATTAACCCTGCGACGCTTGCTGACCTTTCCACTCGTGCTGCTGCTGATGTACGGCGGCGCGGTGCTGCTGGTTATGGCCACGCCGGGAGAGGGCCTCGAAGCGGGCGAGAAGGAGATGCCGCCGGAGGTGCTGGCGGCCAAGCGCCACCTCTACAACTACGATCAGCCGTGGTACGAGCGGTACTTCTGGACGTGGCCGCGGCGGCTCATCTGGGATCAGGACCTGCCCGCTCATCAATACGAAGACTGGACGGTCGTCGAGATCATGCGCTCGGCGCTGCCGGTATCGCTGCAACTGGGCGTGCTGGCGCTGGGGCTGGCGGTCGTGCTGGGTATCGGCGTCGGCGTGCTGTCGGCGGCCCACCGCGGCCGGCTGCTCGACCACCTGTCCGTCGGGCTGTGCCTGGTCGGCATCTCACTGCCGACGTTCGTCATCGGCACGGTGCTGCTCATCGTCGTCGCCATCTGGCTGCACGCCGCTCCGGTCGGCGGCTGGGGACGGCCTGGACAGGCCATCCTGCCGGCGATCACGCTGGCCCTGCCGTACGCCGCGTACATCGCCCGGCTGACGCGTAGCGGTCTACTCGACGCGTACGCCGAGGATTACGTGCGAACGGCCCGAGCCAAGGGGCTCAGCGAAACGCGCGTGCTGCTCGACCACGCCCTGCGAAACGCCCTGCTGCCGGTGCTCAGCTACCTGGGTCCGGCCGCCGCGGCGATCTTCACGGGGTCGTTCGTCGTCGAGAAGATCTTCACGATTCCCGGCATGGGGACGCACGTCGTCGAATCGATCAACAACCGCGACCAGAGCCTGATCCTGGCGACGGTCATGGTCTACGGCGTGTTTCTGGCGAGCTTCAACCTGCTGGTCGACCTGCTGTACGGGGCGGTCGATCCGCGCGTCCGCGTCGGAGCAACCGCGCCATGACGCCGGCCCGCACCCAGCTCTGGCGACGATTCTGGCGCAATCGGGCCGCCGCCGCGTCGGTCATCGTGCTGGTGGCGATGGTGCTGATCTGCTTCGTCACGCTGTTCTGGTCGGCGCCGCGCATGCGACAGCAGGATCTGAGCCTCGTGCGGCAGCCGCCGTCGGCGGCGCAGCCGTTCGGCACGGACGAGCTGGGCCGCAGCCTGTTGTGGCGGACGGCGTACGGTGGGGCGATTTCGCTGAGCCTCGGGCTGCTGGCCGCCGGTCTGGCGACGCTGATCGGTACGGCGTACGGGCTGATCGCGGGCTACGTCGGCGGGCGGTGCGACGAGATCATGATGCGGATCGTGGACGTGCTGTACGCGCTGCCGTACATGCTGCTGGTGATGCTGTTCGCCGTGTCGATCGGGGCGTGGCTTGAACAGGCGCGGTTCCTGGGCACGGAGTGGTCGCGGTTCGTTGTTGTGGCCCTGGCGATCGGCGGGGTCAGTTGGTTGACGATGGCCCGGGTCGTGCGCGGGCAGGTGCTCAGCATCCGCGAGCAGCCGTACATCGAGGCCGCCCGGGCCCTGGGCGTGCCGGTCCCGCGCATCTTGGTGCGGCACATTCTGCCGAACCTGGTCGGTCCGATCGTCGTCTTCGCCACGCTGACGGTGCCGCAGGCCATCCTTCAGGAATCATTCCTCAGCTTCCTCGGCGTCGGCGTCCAGCCGCCACAGGCGACGTGGGGCTCGCTCGCCGCCGACGGCGTCCGGCTGCTGAACCCGATTCAAATCGACTGGTGGCTGCTGGTATTCCCGTGTGCGGCGTTGTCGGTCACGCTGCTGGCGCTGAATTTCGTGGGCGACGGCCTGCGCGACGCGCTGGACGTGCGGGGGAAGTGAGGCTCTTGATCGACGGCGGGAAACGATAGAGCCCCTGCCCCGGCATAGCTCGCCAGGACAGGGGCTCATCGGATCGGGCTTCCAGGGTGTGAACTCGGTGCTTCCTGCCCCCGAGCCGGTATCAGCAACGACCTACAGCATCCCCGGTCGCGCTGCCAGGAGGCGTATCACGAGCCTGACAGGCGTTGCTGCTAGTGTAGTGCCTCACAAATACGCTAACGTATGATAGCTTGGCGTGTCTTCTTCTTTGCAGGAGGATACAGCCATGCGTCGAGCGGTTGCGATCAAGCTGACCAAGGATGAACGGACCACGTTGA
>JASFQK010000058.1:0-21674 GCA_050115495.1 Phycisphaerae bacterium
TCGCGTCGTTACTCTCGTGCATCGGCGTACTCCTCTGCCCAGCGTGGGCGGCTCGGAACCAATCTTGATCCCGAGAGTACGCCGCCTTTTTTCATCCCGCCATCAACGAAATTCGGTTATAGCTCCCTGTCGTCCGCTTGATCTGTCAATCGTTCTTCCGCAGAAGTCGCGGGGCGATTCTGTGTAAGTGGGTTGAGCAGTACGATCCTGAATTGTCCGAGCAGCTGCGCAAGCCGGTCAAAGCCGGCAAGTGGCACATCATGGGCAGTAGCAGCGCTGACCTGCCCCCATTTCATGTACCAGTGGTCGTGAGAGTCTGGCCGTGTTCGATCCCGGCTGGGGGGGCCTCCGGTGCTCTCCGGTTGGGGCTTTGAAGCCGGGTGTTTGGGGGCAGCACCTTCTGCCAACGCGAGTCGCCCGTGCGTGGCGTGAACCTCGCACGGGCGACCTGGAGGAGGGGACGCTTCAATGCGTCGCATTCAGACCATGACTATCGTCGGCGCAGCAAGCTCAGACCGCCCAGCGCCAGCAGCGTGAGCGTGGCGGGCTCAGGAACCTGCGCGACGCGAAAGCCCATAACTTGTGAGATCATACCTCCCCAGCCGGCCGACATGCGACACCCTGCCAACATCGCCGCGGCGTTGGCGTCCAGCCAGAAAGAGCAAAAGCCCCGGATAGCGGGCTCGGAACCGTAGGGGCTGTACTTCAGGGTCTCGACGAATTCCCATGCGTTCCCGCCCTGGTCATACGTGCCGTAGGGGCTGGCGGACAGAGAGAAATACCCGACCTCCGAGGTCCAGTACGGTGCGCCGATCGTGACATCGCCGTCATAGTAGTTCGCCGAGTGCCCGGTATCACCTTCTGGATTCCCATTGTTCGGGAGATCAGGCAAAGAGAATTGCATAGGCCACTGCCAGTAGTTCCCCGTCACGCCATCGTTCTTGTGATACGCGCTCTTGTACCACTCATCCTCGTTCGGAAGCACCCACGTGGCGTCCGGCTGACGCGTAACCTGCCGCAGTTGATCCGGCTCCGTGGCACCGTTCAGGTAGTACGAGCCGTCCTCCGTCGTGGACAGACCCTGCGCACCCGACGGCTGGCCGTTGTGCATCCAGTTCGCGAATCTGAGCGTGTCCTCCCACTGGATGTGCACTACGGGGCGCTTCGCCCAATCCTCTCCTACGCTGTACGTGTAGCTGCCGGGCGAGCCACTGCGGTGAATCCCGCATTGGAACTCGCCGCTACCCATGCCGGAGCTGTACAATCCATACGTGTCCGTCTGGGCCACGGCGTTCAGGAACTCTGTGTACTCACTCGCCGTAATCTCATACGTGCCCATCTCGAACACGTAGTCCACCCCGCCACAGATGCGGTCTGGACCGAAGCCCCAGTAGGCACTCTCGCCAGACAGCTCTCCGGGGTTGCCCGGGTTGCCCACAGTGACGGTGTCAACGACGATCGTCGCCGACGCGCTGAGCACGCATCCGAAGACCGCCGCGAGCGTCACGAGACTGCCGATACACTTGAACATGAGTTTCTCCTCTCCTCAAACATCATTCGACCAGTGGCTGGGCACCCAGTCATGCTGATCGGACTCCTCCGCTCGTACGCCCGGCTCAGCCGCCGGCGGCGTACGGTCCAATCCACAGCACACGGCGCCTTCCCTACGCCGTGTGCTGTCTTGCTGTACATCAACCGCCCGTGATCAGAGCCACGAACGGGCCGATGTCGAAGTTGTTCACTTCGCCGTCGCCGTTGACGTCGCCTGCCAGGCGATTGCAGTCCGGATACTGCTCGGCGTACCCGGCGGGGTCGGTAATCGCCAGCACGAACGGGCCGATGTCGAAGTTGTTCACGTTGCCGTCGCAGTTCAGGTCGCCCGGCGTGTAAGGGCATTCCTCCTCGATCAGCAGCGTCATCTGCTTCGCATCAGCCCGACCGAACGAGTCGATCACACGGAAGTATGGCTGATACGTACCGAACGCAGTCGGCGTACCCATCAGACAACCGTCGGTTGTCAGATACATGCCCTCCGGCAGCGGATTCGGCTGGACGATCTCGAGCGAATCGGCATCGGTGAGGTTGGCGGCACCATCGTACGCGCTGAGCAGATAGTGCACGCCGTCGCCGGCGGAGATGCCGACGGTGGGCGTCATGTTCGTGTTGCTTGAGCCGTAGTGGAAGTAGATGGCGCCGGTTTCGGTAAGCGTGCACGAGAAGTCGGCCTGGTTCGCGCACGGGTAGTGCCGGGCATTCCATCGGAAAGTGACCTCGCCAGCCACCGATGCGTCGATGTAGATGCCGGTGTCGACGGTACAGTCGGTCTCCCAGTCATCCCACAACGGGGCGATGCGAATGTTGCTGAGCAGCTCGGTCGTGGTGTTGCTGCCGTCGCTGCTCGCGTCCGCACTGAAGTCGAGGTAACCGTTGCTGCTCGCGTACACCCCGCTGTACGGCTGGTTGAAGAACCAGAACGTAAACGGCAGCGCATATGGCCATTTGCCGTCATCCGCGTGCCACTCCATGGCCATACCGACCTCGGCGAAGAGGCTGGTGCCAAGATCGTGTTCCACATACGCGTCGCCCACGGCGGAGAACGTCAGCGCGGGCTGCCCCTGATCCACCTCGATATGGATGGGCGCGTATGGGGCGTTCAGACAACCGCTCGGGATACTCTCGGTCGTGATGGTCGGCGGACCGTACGCGGTAAGGATGGTCACCGTCGCCGGCTCGGACTCGCCGCCGTCCGGCGGCACGCCACCGTCATCGGCGGCGAACTGGAAGTCCTCGATGCCGTAGTAACCGCCGCTCGGGGAGTAGATCACAGCATTGCCGTGGTCGGACAACGTGTAGGGCAGATCCGCAGGCTGAATCACATAGCTGTTGCCGGCGTCGATCAGGTCCTGGCCGGGTAGTGAGTGGATGATGTAGGTCAGCGGGCCGCCGGGTTCACCATCCCGGTCAATCGCTACCAGCTCGATCTCCAATGCGGTATCGACGGAGGTGTCGTGGCTTGCGTCGTAAGCCGTCGGGGGCCTCAGGCCACAGCGCGACTCGGCCAGCCGCACGGCCTCGTAGGCATCGACAAGGCCGTGGCCGTACCACGCGGGCGGGCCCTCCAGATCCAATGCGCTGTCGTACATGACCTGTTTGACCTCTTCGGGGGTGAGGTAGGGACAGGCCTGGAGTATCAGCGCCACAACGCCCGCGACGTGCGGCGTGGCCATTGACGTGCCATCGTAAGAGTCATAGCCACCCGGCACGCTGGAGCGCACCTGCACACCCGGCGCTGAGAGTTCCGGCTTGGAGGCCACACTGCCATCGGGCGTGCAGTAGCTCGGGCCCTTCGACGAGAAGCTCGCCAGCGGATAGCCTTCCGTGTTGGCGTCGATCGCAGCTACCGCACACGTTCGGTATCCGTCTGTGGCGCGGTCCGCCGGACGGCGGAGCGAGTAATAGTCGGGTCCTTCATTGCCGGCCGCGAATAGGATCACACATCCGGCCGCCTCGCAGGCGTCCAGGTAGGCCCAGAAGGCGTCGTTGCAGGGCTCATTGTACGGCGGGACGTCGTGATACGAGGCAATGCCCCACGAGTTCGAGCAGACCTGTGGGACATCCCAGGCGGTGGTCGGGTCGCCATCGGGGTCGATCAGCCACTCGTAAGCCTCCATTACGTTCTCGGCCATCTCATAGCCACCGACGCCGGTGCGATCGATGACGGCGGCTTGAATCCACTCTGCACCTGGGGCCACACCGATCTCATCGCCCGGCGCGCCGCCGCAAAGCGTGCCCATCGTGTGCGTTCCGTGTCCATTCCAGGCGAGATCCTGCGGGAAACTCCAACCGGTCACGGGATCGAAGAGCGCCCACTCGGGATGGTAGGCATAGCGAGCATCCAGCCCCCGCCAACGGCTGGCCAGCGCGTCGTGAGTGCCGTCGACGCCGGTATCGAGCGTCGCGACGAGGATGCCTTCGCCCGTGTAACCCAGGGCCCAGGCCTCCGGCGCGCGAATGGCCACCAACCCCGGCTCGGGCGTCCGCGGGCCGCACGGCTCGGGTCCGCCGAACTGCTCCTCAGTATTCAGTGAGGGCACGGGTTCGATCAACTCGATCGGGAAATTGGAGTATACGGTATCGACGTCGGGGTGCCGGGCGAGTTCGAGGAGCTCGGACTTCGTGGCGTCAACCGCGAACGCGTTGACGATCCAGAAGGACCTGAAGCGCTCGACCTGACCGGCTGCCTCGAGCTGCGTGAGGTGGTCGAGCAGGTTCCCGCGGGTGGCCGTCGCCGTTTGCTGTAGCGCGGTCACCACCAACTCGTGTCGCTCCTGTCGCGACATCCGCTCGACGCGGAACTGCTGCATCATGGTGTCGAGATCGACCTGGTCCTTCAGGTAGACCAGGGCCGAGATGGTATCGTCGGGGCCGGCGACATCCAGGACGTCCTGAAGACCTGGGTGGATGTCCCCAGCCCACACGGGCGTGGCCAATGCTGATACTACCAGCAGCCCGCATAGGATTCGGCTTATTCTCATGACTTCACTCCATCTGTGTAACGGCACTGCCGGAGACGCTGACATGAGAATGCGTCATCCAGCGAGATCGTGATTGTCTCGAACGGCTACGTTGAGCGAGCTTTGAAGTGTCACCCGCGCCCGCCCACCGCTGTTGGTCGGAGCAGCGGTGAGCAGGCGGCGAGCGACTCGGAGATGGACATTCTGCGACGATCAGACGCGCGCTAGCGCCGACGCCACACAGCGACGCCGGCCAGCGCCAGCAGCGTGAGCGTAGCGGGCTCGGGAACCTGCGCGAGGCGGAAGCCCATAACGTCTACGGACGCACCCGACCAGCCGCCTTCGAAGCGAACCCCCGCCAACATCGCCGGGGCACCGAAGTCCAGCCAGTAGAAGCAGAAGCCCCGCATGATGGGGATTTCGTGCCCGGGGTCGCCTTCCAGGGTCTCGACGTATTCCCATGCGTTCCCGCCCTGGTCATACGTGCCGTACGGACTGGCGGACAGTGAGAAATACCCGACTTCCGAGGTCCAGTACGGCGGGCCGATCGTGGCATCGCCGTCACAGTAGTTTGCCGAGTGTCCGCTATCACCGTCTGGATTCCCATTGTCCGGGATATCAGGCATGGAGCATTGCACAGGCCACATCCAGTAGTTCCCCGTCACGCCATCGTTCTTGTGATACGCGGACTTGTACCACTCATCCTCGTTCGGAAGCACCCACGTGGCGTCCGGCTGACGCGTAACCTGCCGCAGTTGATCCGGCTCCGTGGCACCGTTGAGGTAGTACGAGCCGTCCTCCGTCGTGGACAGACCCTGCGCACCCGACGGCTGGCCGTTGTGCATCCAGTTCGCGAATCTGAGCGTATCCTGCCACTCGATGTGCAGTACGGGGCGCTTCGCCCAATCCTCTCCTACGCTGTACGTGTAGCTGCCGGGCGAGCCACTGCGGTGAATCCCGCATTGGAACTCGCCGGTACACATGCCGGGGCTGTACAACGCATACGTGTCCGTCTGGGCCACGGCGTTCAGGAACTCTGTGTACTGACCCGCCGTGATCTCATACTTGCCCATCTCGTACACGTAGTCTACCCCGCCACAGATGCGGTCTGGACCGAAGCCGTAGTAGCCTACTCCCGCCCCAGACAGTTCTCCGGGGTTGCCCGGGTTGCCCACGGTGACGGTGTCGACGACGATCGTTGCCGACGCGCTGAGCACGCATCCGAAGACCGCCGCAAGCGTCATGAGCCTGCCAACACACTTCAACATGGATTTCTCCTTTCCGCTAGTGCCACACGACCAATGGCTGGACACCCAGCCATTCTGACCAGAATCCTTGCACCGCCCATGCCCACCCACCGCCGTTGATTACAACAGTGGTGAGCAGGTGGCGAGCGACTCAGAGAAGGACATTTGTGCAGTGGTCAAGTCGACGTTACCGTCGACGCCACACAGTGATGCCGGCCAAGGCGATCAGGGCAAGCGAACTCGGCTCAGGCACCCGGGCCAGGCGGAACCCGACTTCGCAACGACCGTCATTCTGACCGTCAAGGTGAAAGGCAGACCACAGTGCGTACCAGTAGAAATCGATCAGCATCGCAGCTTGTCCCCGAATGACTAGAGTCCCGGCTTGGGCCCCGTCGGAGATGATGCTCATTTCGAAGACATTGCCGCCTTGGTCGTATGTGCCGTAAGGGCTGGCAGATAAACTGAAATACCCGGCGGGTGTCGTGTAATACGGGGCCCCGATCGTCGCATCATAGCCGTCGATGTAGTTCGCCGAATTCCCGGTATCACCCTCAGGGTTTCCGTTATCCGGGATCGAGGGGAGGTCAGTGCCCATGGGGAAATCCCAGTAGTTCCCCGTCACGCCGTCGTTCTTGTGATACGCCGCCTTGTACCACTCATCCTCGGTTGGGAGCACCCACGTGGCGTTCGCCTGCCGAACGAGCGTAGTCGGATACTCGACCCCGTTCAGATAGTAAGAACCATCTTCAGTGGTCGAGAGATCCTGTCCCCCGGTCGGCTGACCGTTGTGCATCCAGTTGGCAAACCGGGCGGCGTTTCCCAGAGTCAACCAGTTTACCGGCCGCATTGCCCAATCGTCCGAAACACTGTAGTGATACATGCCCTGCACCGTGTAGCGATTGATTCCGCAAGGGCACTCGGCGTTCCACATGAGCTCGTTGTACAAACCGTACGTGTCGAATCTCGCCACGGCGTTGAGGAACGCGGTGTACTGACCGGCGGTGATCTCGTACTTGCCGATGTCGTACACATAGTCCACGGCGCCACAAATGCGGTCCGCCCCCAATCCGCCTGCACTCTCGCCGGACAACTCGCCGGTGTTTCCCGGATTGCCCACGGGGACGGTGTCAATGACGACCGCCGCCGACGCGCTGAGCACGCACCCGAAGACCGCCGCGAGCGTCACGAGCCTGCCAATACGCTCAAACATGAGTGTCTCCTCTCCGCTAGTGCCACACGACCAGTGGCTGGGCTCCCAGCCATGCTGACCGCAATCCTCAGCTCGTACGCCTCGCTCGGCCGTCGGTGACGCACTGTCCGGTCCAGCACACGGCGCTCCACGAGCGCCGTGTGCGACCTCGGGCTTAGCCGCCCGTGATCAGGGCCACGAACGGGCCGATGTCGAAGTTGTTCACTTCTCCGTCGCCGTTGACGTCGCCCGCCAGGTGGTTGCAGTCTGGATACTGCTCGGCATACCCGGCGGGATCGGTGATCGCCAGCACGAACGGGCCGATGTCGAAGTTGTTCACGTTGCCATCGCAGTTCAGATCGCCCGGCGTGTAGGGGCATTCCTCCTCGATCAGCAACGTAATCTGTTTCGTGTCGGCGCGGCCGAACGAGTCGACCACGCGGAAGAACGTCTCATACAGACCGCTCGAGGTCGGCGTGCCCGTCAGGCAGCCGTCGGTCGTCAGATGCATGCCATCAGGCAGCGGTATCGGCCTCAGCTCGAGCGAGTTGGCATTCGTAAGGCTGGTGGCCCCGTCGTACTGACACAGCAGGTAACGCTCGCCGTCGCCGGCGGAGATGCCGACCGTGGGCGTCATGCCGGTGTTGGTCGGGCCGTAGTGGAAGTAGATGGCGCCGGCCTGCGTGAGGGTGCACGAGAAGTCGCCCTCCTCGTCGCACGGGTATTGCTCGGCCTGCCAGCGGAACGTGACCTGGCCTGCGACCGAGTCGTCGATGTAGATGTCGTCGCCACCACCGCACTCGGTCTCCCAGTCGTCCCAGAGCGTGGCGATCCGCACGTTGCTGAGCAGTTCGGCCGTAGTGTTCGTGCGGTCGCTGCCCATGCCGGACGCGAAGTCGAGGAAACCGTTGGTGTGCACGTATACGGTGCTGTACGGCTGATCGAAGAACTGGAACTCGAACGGCAGCGTGTACGCCCAGTTAGCATCGTCCATGTGCCACCCCCGGGCGATACCGACCTCGGCGAAGAGGCTGGTGCCCAGGTCGTTCTCTGCATACGCGTCCGTCGCCACGCTGAAGGTCAACTGCGGCTGGCCTTCGCTTACCTCGATCCAGAAGGGCGTATACGGTGCATTCAGACAGCCGTTCGGGAAGCTCTCGGTAACGATCACCGGCGGACCGTAGAAGGTCAGGACGGTTACCGTGCCCAGGTCGGACTCGCCGCCTTCCGGCGGGGTGCCGCCGTCATCGGCCGTGAACTGGAAGTCCTCGACGCCGTAGTAACCGCCGGCGGGAGAGTAGACCACGACGTTGCCATGGTCGGAGAGCGTGTAGGGTAGCTCTGTGGCCTGAATGACGTGGCTGTTGCCGGGGTCGATCAGATCCTGAGTGGGCAGCGACTGGATGATGTACGACAGCGAGCCGCCGGGCTCACCGTCGCGGTCGACGGCAACCAGTGCGATCTCGAGTGGGGTATCGACGGCGGTCTCGAAGCTGCCGTCGTAGGTATACGGCGGGGCTGGGCTGCACGCCAACTCGGCCAGCAGCACGGCTTGGTACGCATCGATCATACCGTAACCGTAGGTGTTGTCCTTGCCCGCAGGGCCCAGGTCGAGTGCGCTATCGTAGAGAATCTGTTTCACGTCGTCGGGGAAGAGCTGAGGACAAACCTGGAGGATGAGCGCCACAACGCCGGCGACGTGCGGCGAGGCCATCGACGTGCCGTTCATGTTGCCGTATCCGCCACCAGGCACGCTGGAACGTACATTCATGCCGGGTGCGGCGATGTCGGGTTTGATGGCGATGCTGCCGTCGGGCGTGCAGTAGGTCGGGCCACGCGACGAGAAGTACGCGATGGGAAACTCGGCGTCGTGGGCGTCCACGGCGGCGACGGCGCACGTCCGGTAATCGTCGGAAGCGCGGTCCCCCGGACGTCCAACGGTGTTGCTGCCTGGGCCCGAGTTGCCGGCGGAGAAGAGGATCACGCAGCCGGCTGTCTCGCAGGCATCCAGGTAGGACCAGAAGCCGTCGTTGCAGGGCTCGTTGTACGGCGGAACGTTGTGGCCCAGGACGATGCCCCACGAATTCGAGCAAACCCACGGCACATCCCAGACAGTCGCCGGGTTGCCATCGGGGTCGATCAACCACTGGAAGGCCTCGATCGCATCCTCGATGGTCTCCCAAAGACCGACGCGGTCGATGACGGCGGCCTGAATCCATTCGGCTCCCGGGGCGACACCGACCTCGTCGCCGGGGGCGCCGCCGCAGATCGTGCCCATGGTGTGCGTGCCGTGTGTATCGCCGTCATGCGGGAAGGTCCAGGAGGTTACGGGATCGAAGAACGCCCACTCGGGATTGAAGGCGTACCGTTCATCGAGACCACGCCAGCGACTGGCCAGCGCCGGGTGCGTGCCGTCGACGCCGGTATCGAGCGTCGCGACGAGGATGCCTTCGCCGGTGTAGCCCAGGGCCCAGGCCTCAGGTGCGCGAACAGCGACCAGCCCAGGCTCGGGCGTTCGCGGACCGCACGGCTGAGGTTCCTCAGGCTCCACTTCCGCGTCACCTGTCGGCACGGGTTTGATCAGTTCGATCGGGTAGTTGAAGTAGATCGTGTCGACGTCGGGGTGGTTGGCAAGCTCGACGATCTCGGCCTTCGTGGCGTCGACCGCGAAGGCGTTGACGATCCAGAAGGACCTGAAACGCTGAATGCGGCCCTCGGTCTGGAGCTTCGCCAGATGGTCGCGCAGATTGCCGCGAGTGGACGTCGCCGTCTCATGTAACGCCGTCACGGCCAACTCGTGCCGCGCCTGTCGGGATGCCCGCTCCGCTTTGAGCTGCGCGGTCATGAGATCGAGGTCGACCTGGTGGTTGAGGTAGACCAGGGTGGAGACGGTTTCATTCGGGTCGGCGGCATCCAGGACGTCCTGAAGACCGGGATGGATGTTACCCGCCCATGCCGGGATGGCCATTGCCGACAACAACACCAACAGCCGTACACAGACGACACTTCCTGTACGCATGGCTTTCACTCTCCTCTTGTTTCGCAGACGCCACCCGAGATCCTCAGGCCCCTTACGCGGCCGGCCCCGGGGGCGGTGACAGTGTCCCCCTCGCTACCGCCCGCGGCCCGCGGATGTCCGAGCCTTTCACCTCGCCTCACTCACCGCTGTCGGCTGGGACAGCGGTGAGTGGGGCTACGGGTCCCGGTGCAGAACGTGCTACCGGCGACGCAACAGACTGAGGCTGGCCAGGCCCAGAAGGGCGAGCGAGCTCGGCTCAGGCACCCGGGCGAGGCGGAAACCAACCTCGGAACGCTCGCTGTCGTTGTCCATCCCATTTCCGACGCGCATCCATGAGATCAGTCCGGCATTGAAGAAGTCCAAGAGAGCGGCGCTCTGACCTCGCACCACCATCGAGCCGAGAGTGGAGTCAGACTGTTCGCACATCTCGAACACGTTGCCGCCCTGGTCGTACGTGCCGTACGGGCCGGCGGACAGTCCGAAATAGCCGACCTCGGTCATCCAGTACGGAGCGCCGATCGTGGCGTCGCCGTCAACCACGTCGAGGAAGTTCCCCGAGCGTCCGGAGTCACCACCCGGAACGCCGTTGTCGGGCAGTTCAGGGTAATCAAAGCCATCGCGGAAGGGGAAATCCCAGTAGTTCCCCGTAGCGCCGTCGTTCTTGTGGTATGCGGCCTTGTACCATTCGTCCTCGCTGGTGACCACCCACGTGGCGTTCGCCGTGCGCGTCACCACGCCCAGCTCCTCGCGCGTCATGGCACCGTTCAGGTAGTACGAGCCATCTTCGGTGGTCGCGAGCCCCTGCGGGCCGGTCGGCTGACCGTTGTGCATCCAGTTGGAGAATCGGGCAGCATCTCCCCATGAGACCCAGTTCACCGGCCGCTTCTCCCAGTCTTCCCCTACGCTGTAGGTGTAGTTGCCCGGCGTACCGCTACGCGAGATTCCACAGCGAACGTCGCAGGTCCACATCGTCGGGCTGTACAGGCCATACGTGTCCGTGGCCGCGACGGCGTTCAGGAACTCAGTGTACTGGCCGGCGGTGATCTCGTACTTGCCGATGTCGTACACGTAGTCCACGGCGCCGCAGACGCGGTCATCGCCCATCCCGCCGACACTCGAGCCGCTGAGCTCTCCTGTGTTCCCCAAATTCCCTACGGTGACCGTGTCGACGAGCACGGTTGCCGACACACTTCCGACACAAAGGCAGACGGCCGCGAACATCATCAGTCTTCCAACGCACTTCATTGTGGATTTCTCCATTCCGCTAATACCGTTGGGCAAGCGGCTGGACACCCAGCCGCACAAACTGCCCATATCTGGCTTCTCAGTGCCGCCGGGCTCAGCCGACAGCGAGGCAGGCCGCACGTCAGCGTAGGCACGGCTCTCCAGCGCACGCCCTCTTCCGCCCGTGATTGCCGGCGGCGGAGCGGAGCTAGACCGGCCACGGCCCGGAGGGGCGGGGAGGCTGGCTCAGGAGCGCGGGCGAGGCGGCGGGTTTTGGCAAGGGGTACTCTTCTCCCCGTGCGTTGCTGTCCACCGAGCGGGCGCCCAGCCAACGACGTGATCATCTTCCTCCTCCTTGGTTGCCAGGGTCCGGCGGCGGATGGCGAGGGCCAGTTACGCCGGGAACCGGTAACACGAGCTTCATCCTAGTTGCATTGAGCGTTTATGTCAACGGTTTTTAAAAACGACTATTGTAATTACCGTCGCCCCCCCGTATCCTGTTATGTATGGCACAGGGAAAGCCCATTTCGACCGGCCCCGCATCATTCGAGCAGCAGACGGCCGAGACGATTGCCCGTGTTCGCCGAGCGTTCGCCGACATTGTCCGGGCTCTGCCCCAGCCGATCACGCGGGCCTGCGAACTTCATCAGACGCTCCAGATCGACAAAGTGCTCGGCTGGCGGGTCTATAACGTGATTCGCTGCTCGGATCCGTTCGCGGCTGCCCGCTACGTGCCGGGCACCAGCGGCGTGAAGATCTTCCTGCGGGCCGCCCAGAAGCGGGGCGTGCCGCCGGCCCTGACCGAAACTGCCACGGCTGCGTTATCGGACTACCAGAAGCTGCAACGTGTGCACGCCGGCAACCGCAAGCGTCTCGACATGCTGCTGGCCGCCCACTCGGACGAAGGACGGGCGGAAGTGGACATCGCGCATCGCCGACTGGCCTTCGAGGGTAACTGCTACATCTGGGGCGCGTCGGCCGATGTGCAGTTCCGAACGACGTTCATGGGGTTCTCGCAGACGTCCGGCGAATTGGATATCGCCACGTTGGGTGGCTTGATCGGGTTGCAGCGTCTGCGTCCCGACGTGCGCTGGCCGCTGGGTAAGGCCACCTGTACGAATGATGCGGGGGAGGCGATACCGGCGTACACGAACGAGCCGATCTACGACGTGCAACACCCGGACGAAACCGCCCTGAAGCTGTTCATGAGTCATCCCCAGCCACGGATCGAGTGCCGCCGCACGGAGCAGGTGCTGAAATGGGAGCTACTGCCCGGTCCCGTGGGCAAGACGGGGGCAGTGAGCTGTGTCACCGGGGAGATCATGCGGCGCTGCGGCCCCATTCGTCGGCGCGAGGGTGAGGCTTCGGCCACGTACGTTACGCGCGTTCACACGCCGGCCGAGCTGCTCATCGTCGACCACATCGTTCACCGGGATTTGTTTGGCCCGTTGCAGCACTCTGTGTCGGTCTACGGCGGCATCGTCGACGGCACACGAGGCGAGAGCGACCGCGTGGAGGTCCGAGAGACGGTTCAGCTCCTGGGCTCAGTGGACGACCTGCTGCATACGCCGGAGATCCCGCGGTATACGGAAATGACGGGGCATGTGTTCGAGCGACTCGGCTGGGACCCCGGCCAGTTCGACATCTACCGCCTTCGGCTGGAATTCCCCATTATGCTGAGCGAAGTCCGTCTGACTCACCCGTTGCGCGGATAGCGGCACGCCGCGAGAGCAGGGGGGCCAGCGAGCGTTGCCGGGGGTACGCTCGAAGATGTCTCCTGTCCACATTGCGGTTACGATCTCCGGCAGTCGCCCATCGATTCAAGTGATGGGGCCGCGGTGCGTTCGGCGTGTGGCTGCACCTGGCGAATGCCCGCGGCCCTGTTCGTCGCAGGTCAGACCGATGGATGAAGGGACGCCGGCACAACTCGGGCGGGCCGGGCGTATCCGGGACGCCCGCGGGCGCTCCGTGACACAGCTCGACCCGGTGGCGCTCTGCTTGTTGCGCCAGCACAATGTGATCGAGGCCGACACGCTGCGCGCGATCGCCGATGCGAAGGGCGTGAGGGTCGCGCTTGTGGAACGCGTGGCCTTGATCTGCGGCCTGTGCGGCGCACTGGCCGTGATCAGCCTCTTCACGTTCGCCCTGGTCACCGGGGACATCCGCGACGCCCCTCTCGCGAAATCCGCCGGCTTGGTGTACCTCTGCTCCCTGCCGTGGATCATGTGGTACGGCATCAAACGTCGGCGGTTCGGCTACGTCGCGGCGGCGATGCTCAGCCACCAGCGCTGCCCGCATTGCGGCTACGACTTGCGCATGCTGCCGGCCGATTCGGACGATGGCGCGACGATCTGTCCCGAGTGTGGATGCGCCTGGCAATTGGGCGAGGAGCGGGGATGAGCTGGATATGGCCTGACTACATCCATCCGGGCTTGCCGCTCAGCAGGGGGGAGCGCGTGGCGATCCACCGCGCCGCCTGGCGGCTGTGGTGGTCGGACAAATGGAATCTCGCGCTGCACCTGCTGGTTTGTGCCGGTTGCACGGTTGCCCTGCTGAACGCGGCGGACCTGGGCGGCCGGGCGGCGGGGGCGCTGGGCATCGGCGGCATTCTGTACAAGGTCTGTCGGGCGGGATCGCTGCTGCTCGTGCTGATCTCTGCGGTCATCATCATTCGCGCCGTGCTCGGTCGCTGCCGCTTCGCCCCGTACATCTATGAAGCGATACGGCGGCAGGGCTACGACGTCTGCACGAAGTGCGGATACTGGCTGAAGGGGCTGCACGACGACGTCGACCGCTGCCCGGAGTGTGGCGCGGAACGCCCGCCTCCGCTCGATGCAAGTCCACAAGCTGGCGGTTGAAGTTCGCTCGTCGCGGCGGGGCAGGGGCTCGGCGCTTCGTGCCGTTGCCTACGTTGCCGGCGGGTTCCCGCCGTAGGCGAGACTGCCCAGGTACATCAGCAGGCTGATTCCCATAAGGCCCAGGACGCCGCCGGCTACGGCGAAGACGACATAGAGCATGCCGGAGAGGCGGGTGTTCCGAGTGACCAGCACGTAGACGACGTAGGGGCAGCCCGCGGATACGAAACCGATCGGATAGGCAATCAACCGGTAGAAGTTGGTGAACAGCTCGGCGAAGCCGCGCGGCGCGCGGAATATGATGCTGAACATCCACTCGATCGGGTATAGCGGCAGACAGAGAGCCTGAATGATCTTGTCCAGCACCTGGTGTCCGCCGCCGGAGTAGGCTGCGATCCGCCCCCAGCGGAACGACGCGCCGACAAACGCACCGGCGAAGACCCATAGGATGAAGACGACCACCTTGCCGAAGAAGCCCGGCGCGCTGCCGGCGGAGTTCAGGCCGAAAAGCACACCGACCACGCCGCCGCCGATGGCCCAGCGAACGCCCTCGCCCAGCAGCGCTTCCATGTCGGAGGGCATTGAGGCAGGCCGGTTGGTAAGGCGTCGCCACCAGGCCGACTTCTGGCGCGGGAACTTCTCGCGATGCTCGGCGGCTCGGGCAGGATCGAAGGAGAAGGACTGCAGGGCGGCGAAGGCTTCGCGCTTGAGGGCGCTGAACGTAATGGGGTTGCCGATCGCGATCGCCTGGAAGAGCGTCTTGCCCTGGACGAAGACATGCGAGAGCATCCGCATGGGCTCGTCGCTCTCCGGGTCGAGGCCTTCGTACTCGATGGCCATGGCCGGCAGGCCGGCCACGGTGACGCGGGTGGTGTTGATGCGGTGATACTGCTTCACCTCCTGCCGGTAGGCTTCGTCGATGCCCTCGCACAGATCCTCGAAGCTCAGGTTCCATTCGCTGGTGACGATCTTGAGCACGCCGAGGTTTCCGTGCTCGACGGCGACGTCGGCGCCGAACTCCTTTTCGGAAGCCTGGTTCATGCGGATCCAGCCGCCGGTCGGCAGGGCGAGGGAGTAGTCGAGGCTGTCGCTGGCCACGATCGCTCCCGGCTCGCTCACGCTGGGCGTGGCGGGTGCTTCGGTTGTGGAGGTAGTGCCGGTCGGCCCGGCCGATGATGTGGTCTTGGTCTTTGTCGTGCCCGCGTTCCCGGTAGTCTGCGTGGTGTCGCGCGAGGCGTCGTCGGCCGGCACGTCGAACTCGGCGTCGCAGCAGAGGCAGACGACGCGCTGAGCGCGAAGCAATGGGGGGCCGTCATACGACTCGCCGCAGGCCGGGCAGGCGAGCTTGATCACTTCGGCGTCGGCCCGCTGCGCGAGGCTTCGCAGTCGTTCGGCGGTCTGGTCGGCCAGGGCCTGCTCGCCCGCAACCCGTTTGAGAAAGTCGAGGATCCGAACGAAGACCGGGCTCTGGTCGTTGGCGCGACGGCGCTCGGCATCCAGCGCGCGGCGGAGCCGCAACTCGGCCCGCAGCTTGTCCCCGGCCTTGAGATAGACGATGCCGAGGTTGGCCTGGGCCTGGATGGTGGCGGGATGTTCCTCGCCGAGCGCGCTGGCCGTCACGGCTGCGTGCTTCTCGGCAAAGAGGAGCGCCGCCGCGTAGCGCTGCGCCTTGACCAGCTTTGCCACGCGCGCACTCAGCGTGTTGGGGTCCATCGTCATCGATTCACCCGTTGACTCCATGCTCTGTCTCTCCTTCCGTTGCCTTTGCCGCAGGCCACGCCGTGCATCGTGAGCTTCGTCCTACCGGCGAGCCTCCTCAGTCGTCGTTATGGCCACCGTCGTCATAGCCCCCGTCGTCGTATCCACCTGTGTCGTATCCGCCGGCATCGTAGGAGTCGTCCGGTTCGCAGCCGTCGTAGCTTCCCTCGTCGGCGCCGCCTGCTTCCTCGTCGTGGCCGCTTTCGTAGCCACCATCGAAGCCATAGCCCCCATCGTCGCCCGCGGGCCCCTCGACATCGCCACCGTGGAACTCCTCCTCCTCCGCGGAGTCCTCTTCGAGCGGCTGATCCCATTCACAGCCGACCTCGTCGGTCTCCGCGTCCCCGTCGTCCTTGGGTCCGAAGCCCTCATCGTCATACTCGGCGTCGTCCTCGACCTCGCCCGCCTCATCGTCCTCGTCACCGTCGTCGTCGAAGCCCACCTCGAGGCTCTCATCGTTCTCCTCGAGTTCCTCGTCCTCCAACTCATCGGCGTCAGGATCGAGGAAGCCGGTCAGCTCCTCCTCATCCGCCTCGTCGTCGAGGTCCTCGCCGTCTTCTCCGTGTTCCTCGTCGCCGTCCTCGTCCGGGACATCCTCGTCTTCGTCGTCCGTGGCGGTCTCTTCATCATCGGCGTCGTCCTCATCCTCCAGCGACTGCTCATCGCTCGCAGCCTCTTCGGACACTTCGACGCCGAGGTCGGCAGCCAGATCCTCAAGGCTGCTCACACCGGCGGCTTCCAGGACGGTCGGCAGTATTGCGGGATCCTGATGCAGGTTGGCCAACAGCGCGGTGGCCTCTTCGTGGCTGTACCCTTGTTGTTCCAGGCCTTCGAGCAACGCGTCGGCCATCCGGCGACCGTCTTCGCAGCGAACGATGCGCTGGCCGTAGTATTCGTCCGTCAGCAGTTCGGTGAGACCCTCCTCCAGGTTGCCGATCGGCAACTGCTCGCTGAGCTCGTTCCACTCCTGAATATCACCGTGGTAGTGGACCAGCTCGTGGAACAACGTGTCCGCCTCGTGATGCCGCCCCATAGTGATTTCGTCGGCGTCGTCGTATTCCGAGTGGTACCAGCGGTAGAAGCCGTTGAGGCCGTCCAGGTCCGAGTCACTCCAATTGACGGTTGGCGAGTTCGAGTCGTCAGAGGGAACGTCAAGGAACTGGCGCACTTCGTCATCCACCTGACGCACCCGGTCATCGAGGTGCTCCAGGATCCGCCGCTCGCGATCCTCGAGGGATTCCTCGCTCATGCTGTCTCGCCTCCACGCTGCGGCTTTGGCCGCAACCTCAGCAGCTCCGCGAGCCGCGCCGCGAGCTCGCTTCTCCGTTGGGCAACGACGCGGTCGCCGGGACGGATCATCTGGAACAACTGCGCGGCGCGATTGGCCTGTGCCAGTTGGCCTGGCGTGGCCTGAGCGTCGGTCCAGGCGACCAGCAAGCGGCGGGCCTCGCCAAGGGTCCCGGGCGACCTGCCCGTCAGTCGACCCAGTACCAGCCGCAACGACCGCTGCGGTGTGGCGCTGCGCAGCGCACTGCACACCAGCGCCAACCCCTCTTCGCCGGCGGCGGCGCTTTGGTAGCGCAAGCCGAGCAACTGCCGGCGTGCCTCGCGCAGGTCTCCCACGCGCAGAAGCCCCTCGACCACGATCAGCCGGAGGTTCAGGCGCTCCAGGTCGCAGCCCTGTTCCCGGCAGACGCGGTTCAGCCCGCTGAACACTGCCGGATCCGGCGGCTCCAGGTTGCCGTCCACGCGCACGGCCATGAGCGCGATGTTGCAGCTCAACCATGCTTGCATCCGGCCCTGCGCGCGCAGCAGCCGGAGCCCCTCGGCCAGGGCGTCGATCGCAAACGGCGTGTTGCCGAGATACCCTGCCGCCAGCCCCGACAGATACAGGGCATCGGCCAGGTCGTGGTCGCGGCAAGCGCCGGCGGCGCGGTATTCGCGAACGGCCCGCCGCAGACGTTTCGATGCGGTGCGGTAACGCCGATCGCGAAGGTCCTCAGCGGCGCGGTCCATGAGCTCGTCGGCCTCGTAGCAGCCGGCGGTCGAAGGGCCGAACGCGGCCTCAGCATCCACGCCCGCGGTAGCCGAATGCTCCCTGCCCCGGCCGAACAGCAGCGCACGCCGGGCGTAAGCGTCGGCGCGGGGCTCGTAGCGCCAGCACAGCGGAACCGCAGGTGTAGCGCGATTCCTCATAACGGGTCCATCGCAACACACTCCTCAGGCCAGGCCGAGTGCTCGCTTGAACTGCGGCAGGCGTGGGTCACGCGCCCCCGCCGCCTCAGCGCGGGCCAGATAGTGCCGGGCCTGCGGGATTCGTCGCCAGCAGTGGTGAATCGCCGCCAGATTCCATAGTGCGTCAGTGTGGTTCGGGGCGAGATTGATCGTGTGCAGGAAGTAGGCCGCCGCCCGGCGATAGAACTTGCGGCCGCGCTGCATGAGCAGATCGCCGGCGAGGTAGGCGGCTTCCGCGTGATTCGGGTCCCTTCGCGAAATGCGGGCGAAGATGCGCTGTGCTTCGACCGGACGCTGCTGGCCGACGTACGTCAGACCGAGGTGATACGCGAGCTCCAGATTGTCGGGCCAGCGGACCAGGCTGCGACGGAGCAAACGGGCGGCATCGTGGGGACGGCCGGCCTTGCACAGCAGGCGACTGTGGCTGAGGTACAGCCACGGCTCGTGTAGCCCCAGACGGCGGGCGCGCCCGTACGCAGCGTCCGCTTTGTCGTAGTGGTTCAGATCGTGCAGCGTCATACCCGCCACGGCGTGGAGCAGCGGCCAGCGACGATGGATCTTCAGCAGTCGCGTCAGGCGTCGCAGGAGAGCAGCGCGGTCGCCTACCTTCTCGCTGGCGTCGCGCAGAGCCAACAGCACACGTTCATCGGGCGGCCCGATGTGCAGCGCGCGTTCGAACACGTCCAGGGCCTGCTCCCGTCGACCGGCGAGGAGCTGCACGTCGCCCATCAGCCGCCAAGCCACAGCCTCGCGCGGAATCGACCGGATCGCCCGGCGGAGCAGCGGCTCGGCTTCCCGGGAGCGGTTCAGGTTCATGAGGGCGGCGGCGGCATTGACCGCGGCACCGAAATGGCCGGGACTGGCCTGAAGTGCCATCTGATTACACAGTAGCGCTTCCGCGTAGCACTTTCGATGATTCAGCAGGATGCAGCCCAGTTCGAAATACGCCTCCGTACTCGCAGGGTCGAGCTGACATGCTCGGCGGAGCTCCGCCTCGGCCGCCTCGAGTTGCCCCAGGACGACGCAGGTCACGCCCAGTTCGTACGCCGCGTCAGCCGATGTCGGCGCGAGTCGGACCGCGCTGCTGAAGGCTTCGTACGCCTCGTCCCAGGCTTCCGCGGCACGAAGACACTTGCCTAACGCCAGCAGCAGTCGTGCGTTGCCCTGCACACGCTCGCCCACGCGCTCGAGCCACGGTCGGGCCCGAGTGAACTCGCCGAGCTCGACGTAGGCCAGGCCGATGGCGGCGGCTGCGAGTGGGTCCGTTACGCCCAGCGCCTGGCTGCGCTTGGCTTCCACTACCGCGCCGACCCACTGCTGACTGTGGAGATACACCAGGGCGAGTTCCAGGTGACAACTCCCGTCGGCAGGACATTGGCCAAGCGCTCGGGCCAACAGCCGGACCTAGCGCCCGAAGCGGGCAAATGAGGTCCTTGACCGTCATATCGCCCACGGTAGGATGATCTCGTCATACACAGGGGCGTAGCGATGGCATGGTTGTCTTGGTTGTCGATCATCGGTCCGATGTGCGAGCGTCTCTTCAAGGGCACGAAGGACGTTGTTGAGGTCAATCAGCATCTTGCGTGTCCGTTGAGCGAACAGCACCGCGGCTGTCGGCGGCGTAGCGGGCGGTCAGGGTTGCGCGGGGGATGACGGTACGGGCGGGGTGGCCGACGTTTTCTTCCAGCGGTCGGGCAGCCACTCGTCAACACGGCTGATGGGGGTGTTGGGCAGGTTCGCCAGGAGCTGCGTGAGGTAGGCCTGCGGGTTGATGTCGTGGCGGCGACACGTGCTGGTCAGGCTGCTGAGGATGGCGGCCGTCTCGCCGCCGCGGGGTGAGCCGGCGAACAGGGCGTTCTTGCGCAGCAGCGCGATACGCTTCATCTGCTGCTCGGCCAGGTTGTTGTGGAGCGGCACCGCCGGATCGCTGGTGAACAGCGTCAGTTCACGCCACTGATTCAGCGTGTAGCCGATCGCCTCGGCCAAGGGATGCTTGGGCAGCAGCTTAGCCTTTTGCTCGATCAACAAGGTGTGCAGCTTGTCGAGCAGCGGTACGGCCTCGGCCTGCCGCCGGCGCAGACGTTCGTCGGCCCGGCGCCGCCGTTCGGCCGCGAGGGACTCGGCGTCTGTCAGCCCGTCGGCGAACGCCGCGTCGCCATACGGTTCCAGGTCCGGTAGCCGCTTCTCCAGAGCGAACAGACGATTGATCAGCTTCAGGATGGCCCGCGCGACCTGGGGCGCCGCCTTCTCGTGATCCACGAACTTGCGGCGCGCATGGGCCCAGCAGCCCGCCCGCGGCAGTTCCTGCTGAAGCACGATCCCGTCATACCCGCCGTACGCATCCGCCAGCAACGTGCCGCGGAAGCCCTTCAAAAACGCCGCCGGCCCGTCGCGTTTGCGGCTCTCCGTGAACGTGCCTCGGGCTGAAACCGCGCCCCACTACCTGCCGCTCTTGTAGGGGAGGCTGCTCAGATCACTCGGTTCGTCCGGAGCGTGGCGACATGGCCTTTCGACTTGGTGGTTCTGACATGGAGATTCTCGCCGCAATCGCAGAGCACCGAGTCTTGAACGTCCATCACCTTGGAGTGCTGCTCGAACGCAACACGGCTGCCTTGCGGCGGCGATTGAAGCTGCTCAGAGAGCAGAACCTGATTCGCGTTTCCACGCGCGCGTTCGGGAGCGGACGCGGACGACCTGAGCACATGCTCTCGCTGCACGAGGACGGCGTGGATCTATTGAGAGCGAAGGGCCTCATCGACGTGTCGCTTCCATACGATGTAATCACCGCCAAGAACCTACACTGCGTCGAGCACGAACTCGTGATCAGCGACTTCCGAGTTCAGCTGGTGCAGATGGGGCGGATTTTGCCGGTGCTGTCGGTTCGGTTCTTTTCGTCCACATCGCCGGGGCGACCGGGAAAACGGGAGTATCGGCCGCTCATCCGCGAGAGGATCCCAACCGTCGGCGGCCGGCACGACGACGTTGAATTCGAACCGGACGGCGTCTTCGCGATCACCTATGCAGAGCGGGAGAAGACGCTCCTCTTTTTCCTCGAGGTTGATATGGGAACGGAGCCGCACAGGAGTTCTCAGAATCCGCGACGGTCTGTCCGTCAGAAGATCATCAACTACCAGGCGTACTTCCAGCTCGAACGCTACCGCCGGTACGAGAAGATCCTGCAGTGCGCGCTGCAGGGTTTCAGGCTGCTGTTTCTGACGGCGACCACGACTGGTCTGGTGGCGCTTTCCCGGCTCGTGCGTAGCACGCCACCTTGCGATTTCATCTGGTTGACTGCCCGCGACAAACTGCTGTCCCAAGGTGTGTGGGCGCCGATTTGGGTGCGAGGGGGCCAACCGGAGTCCGTACGACTGCCAGCCTGGAGAGCTGGACGTCGTCGGGGCAAGGCGGACATGCCTCACCGCGCCCCGGGCGCCGCGCGTCATTGATGACGTTGCCGGGAGGCGCGGGTAAGATGACCTTTGCTATCGGTTTCCCGGTGGGCGGCACTAGTGTAGTGCCTCATTAGTTCGATGACTTATCGAACGCTGCGTGCGTGCGCGTGATTTTCGGCAAGATATCCTGGAGGTCGGCAGTCCAGACGAATGGCTTGGGGTCGTCATTGTGCGTGTCGAT
>JASFQK010000059.1:0-19738 GCA_050115495.1 Phycisphaerae bacterium
GCGGACGCTGAATGGCGCGAAGCTTCTGCCGGACGTGATCGCCAGCGTCCGCTTCATCGACGGAGAAAAACCCGAGAAAGCCGCCGCCTGATCACGACGCCATCAACGACTTTTGACAATAGCTCCTTGCCGGCGCGGTAGATGACCAGCCACGGCCCGCCGCCCTCGACGCAGATCTTCTCGTGCGCGGACACCGCGGCGATCAGCGCATCGTTGAACAGCCCGCGGACCACATCCTCGTTCGCCCCGCGCAGCAGGTAGCGCTTCGAAAACTCCGGGTGTTCGGCGAAGTCGACGTCCTGAAAGCCGAACGCCGCCGCCAGCCTGTGCAGAACGTTCTCCGGGCGGAGCTCGAACTGCGGGAGCATGTGCCCCGGCAGGTAGAGAACGATCACCGTCTGCCGGTGAACCTGTGTGCTCTGCCCGCCGCCGGTGGTGTACCTGTACTCGAAGATCCACTCCGGGGCATCCGCTCGGCGGCTCTGGAGCAGGTCGCGGGCCTTGCGGCCGTAACCCTGCCGGAACAGGTGAAACGCCGTGAACTCCTGTTCGAGCACGCCCGGCGCGTCCGGCGCGACGTCGCAACCGAGGTCATCAGCCAGCCGCAGCAAAGCCTCCCGCCGCAGTCGATTCTGCCGGAGAACCACCAGAACAAGGCCGACGATGAGCGCGACAACCACGACGGCGCCGACAACGACGAACAACGTGATGTCTTGGTCACCTGCGGGCATGCCGATAGCGTAGTCCGCTGGCCGGGGTGAGACCAGCGACGCGGCGGTGAGCGGCGCGGGCACGGGCTAACCTACACATTGGGCGGGCGGGGCAGCGGCCCTGAGAAAGGGCGCTGCCCCGCTGGAGGGGATACGCGGTGCCGCCATGAAGGAGGTCTCGGGACTGCGTTACTGCCCCTGTCGCCGGGCTAGTGGCCGAGCAACAGGTCGACAAAGGGGCTGATGTCGAAGTTGTCCACAGAGCCGTCGCCGTTGATGTCGGCCAGGACGAGACTGCAATCCGGATAGGCGGCGGCGTAGTCCTCCGGGTGCAGCAGAGCGAGCAGGAAAGCGCTGATGTCGAAGTTGTTGACCTGATCACTGCAATTCACGTCGCCGGCGACGTAGGAACCGAACTCGTCGGCGCCCATGTCGACGATGGCGACGCCGTCGCCGTTGCCGTCCCACAGCCGGTACTGCCCGTCCATATCCGTCGTCTGGTCGGGCTCCGGCATGAACGCCGGGTCGCTGGCGTCGACGCAGGGTGAGCCTGAACCAAGGTGATAGTCGTCATTGCCAGGATCGGTGAAGAACGGATCCTGGTCGATGTTGCCGGTCCCTGCCCAGCCGCCGCAGATGTCGCTGTATGCGACGGTGACCGTTGACCCGTCCAGATTTGCGATCTCGTCGTCGTTGTTGCCCCAGAAGATGCAATTCACAATGCCAACAGTGCTTGGAGCGCCGGAGGACTGGCAACTCAGGCCAGCTCCTCGACCTGCGGTATTATCGGACAGCGTGCAGTTGATCAGTTGCAGGTCACCGGCCTCGGTGGTCACCCCGCCGCCGTCCCACGCCTCGCCGGCCGTGTTATCGTAGAGCTCGCAGTTCACGGCTACCACATCGGAATTAACGACTTGCAGCCCACCGCCCCAGTCCGCCGCCGTGTTCTTCGAGATCGTGCAATTGACCAACAAGGCGGGAATCGCGTAGCCGTGGGCGCCCCAGATGCTGAGGCCACCGCCGTAGTCTGCTGTGGCTTGGTTGCCCGTGATAGTGCAGTTGACATAGGTCGGGACTCCGCCCGCACCACCCTGGCCGCCGCCCATTTCGGCCGTGTTGTCCCTGATCACACAATCGATGAAGGTTGGGAAGCCGTCTTCGAGCGCGATCCCTCCACCGTCCACGGCTTGGTTCTCCGCGATGGTGCAGTTGCTGACGTCTATATAGCCGCGCACAATCATCCCACCACCATACCCGCTCGAATCGATGGTCTCGTTGCCGGTAATGGTGCAGTTCGTGATGCGTGCGGCGGGTTCGAAGTCAGGGTTGTAATTGGTGCGATTCTCGCGAAGACACATGCCGCCGCCCTGTTCGCCTGTTCTGTTCATGGTGATTGTGCAGTTTTCAACGAGGAGCCGCAATTCCCCCGGTGGAAACGGAGTGCCGCGCGAGTCGTACCAGTAGAGGGCTCCGCCTCCCGACTCAGCATGGCAGTTCGTCATGATGCAGTTGGTGATCGTCGCGGAGCTGTCCAGGAAGAAGAAGGCGCCACCGACGGCATAAATGTCGCTGGTTGCGTAGCCGTTCGTGATGGTGAAGCCATCCACGACCGATGTCAGTGTCTCGTCGGTGTAGAAGAAGTAGAAGCCGCGGTGGGGGGCTTCGGCGCTGCCCTGGCAGTCGATGATGCAGGCCTCGGGATTGCCGCTTTCGGAGCGAAGGGTGATCGCCTTACCGTCGAAAGTCAGATCGCGGTTGCCGTCGCCCGTGTACGTGCCGTCGGCGACGATGATCTCGTCGTAATCCAGCGCCGCATCGATTGCCGCCTGGATCGTCGCGTACTCGCTGGGCACATGAAGCAGCCTGCACACCACATCCAGCGTGACGAGCACCTCACGCGGGGAATTCCCCGCCTGCGGGTCGGCAACCTCCAGCAGGGCCGTGTACCGGCCAATGTCCAGACCGCTGACGTCCACGCTGAGCGTGACCTCGTCCACCTCCCCGTTCGAGTCGCCGCTCGACGGCTGGACCGTCAACCACGCTGGCTGGCCGGTGATCTCCCAACTCAGGGTACCGCCCCCGCAGTTGCGGACGCCGAGAGTCTGATCGGATGGGTTACCCTGCCCGTATATAGCGTCGAAGTCCAGCTCGACCGGGCTCAACGCGATCGAGGACGCGGCGAGGTTGAACTCGTAGGCACCCATGTCGGTGACCGCGACGGTGTCCCCGTCGCCGTCCAGCGGACGCGGGTTGCCGTCCGAATCTTCCGCCGGCAGCCCCCCGGGAGGGGTGTCGGTGCCCGTGTCGATGCACGGTGAGCCGGACAGCAGATGCAGGTCGTCGGAGAAGGCAAACAGCGGATCGGCGTCGATGTTCCCAGTGCCGGTGTAGCCGCCCTCCACATTGCAGTACGTCACGACGGCGTCGCAACCGCTGGTGAAGTCTAACTCTGGGAAATTAACCGGTGATATATCGCCCCAGAAAACGCAGTTGGTTAGCGTTGGGCTGCCGTCGGTGCCCCTCATACCGCAGCCGTAGAACGCCGTATTCCCGGTGAACGTGCAGTTGGTGAGCGTCGGGCTGCCGCCGTAGGAGATGCCGACACCGCCCGCCGTGCCGCCGCCCGTATTCCCGATGATCGTGCAGTTGGTGATCATCGGGCTGGCGTCGCGGCAGTAGACGCCGCCGCCGTGAGCCGCGAAATTTCCGCTGATCGTGCAGTTAGTGATCGACGAGCTGGAGTTGCGGCACTGGACGCCGCCGCCAGAAGCGGAGCCGTCGGCGGTATTCCCGGTGATGATGCAGTTGGTCAGCGTTGGGCTGCTGGCGTAGCAGAAGACGCCGGCACCACCGACGCCGTCGTCGACGTACCCGTTCGTGATCGTCAGGCCCTCGACGACCGAGTCCGCGCCTTCACCCGAGTGGAAGTAGAAGCCGCGGCCGGCGCCTTCACAGTCAATGATGCACAGGGCCGGGTTGCCGGAGGCGCTGCGCACTGTGATCGCCTTGCCGGCGAAGCCCAGGTTCTTGTTTCCGGTTCCGGTGTACGTGCCGTCGGCGATGACGACCTCATCGCCATGAGTGGCTGCATCGATCGCGGCCTGAATCGTGGCGTAGTCGGCTGGCACGTGCAGCGTATCGGCGTGCAGTACCATCGGCCCACCCAGCGCGAGCGCGAGCAGCGGCACGACGAGCGTGAGACACTTGTTCGTTGAACCAGCTTTCATTGCGGCGTCCTCCTGTCCTCGCTGTTGAAGAGAAACCCTCGAATACACGCAAAACAGCTCGGTGAGCCGGCCAATCACGTTTTCTCGTAGAAGCGAGGCTGCATTCAACCTATCTTAACGGTCTGAGTATGTCAAGAGTATTCTCTGAGCAACTGCTAGATTACTGCTTAGCCATCGCTAGAGATATTGACAGCCGCCCCGAGGCTCGCTAGCATGCGCTGGTGATGAAGTCCGAAATCAGTCAAATCGAAGGAGCACCTACCCGGATCATTGAGGCCAAGATCGACCGCGTCATGAGGGGATTGGCTGAGTCATTATCGGGCGTTCTTCGCGGCCTGCCGGGCAATCCACGGCGTCCGCAGGCGTTGGCCGAGTTCCTCGACCTGAACAAATCGCTCTCAAGCCGCCTGTGCCGGGCGGTACGGGTTCCCGACCCGTTTGCTGCGGCGCATCTGATGCCGGGACCGGAAGCGCTGCGCATGTTGCTGCGGGCCGCGGCAGGGAAGGGCGTCGGGCGGTCGACCATCGTCGCGGCCGAGAAGGCCGTTTCGGCCTTCGAGCAGCTCATCGAGCACGACGTTGGAAGCCGTGACGGCCTGGAGGCGGTGATCAGTGAGAGCCTGCCGGACGCCCGGAGGAAGTTCGAGCTGGCCAATAAGCAGGCGATGTTCAAAGCCGCTGCGAACCTCAAGGGCATGATGGCCGAGGTCTACTGGGTTACGTTCCTGGCGCACCCGGGTAAGGACGCCGAGCGCCACGATGTCGCCGGGCTCTCCGGGTTGCGAGGACTTCGCCGCGTGCGGCCCGGCGCAGCCGTGTTGGTCACCAATCGGGTTATGGCAACAGACTTGGGGGATGAAGCCTATCTCACGCTTGACGGCGGGCGGATCGATGGTATCGACGGGCTCTTGCTGAAACCGTATTGCTCTTCACCACTACCCGAGTTGGACGCCAAGCAGAAGGGGAGCTGCTTGTACTACCGCCTCGCGGACCCGGGCTATGGACCCAATTCAGCGGTTGATCTTACGTTTGCTGAACTGTGTCGGCGGAGCATTCACCGGTATCGCCCTGCGCAAGGGAAGCGAATATCAGGCACCTGGGCCGAGGTGGAGCACCCGGTGAAGACGTTGGTATTCGATTTCCTGCTGCACCAGGATGTCTGGCCTGGCTGCGAGCCGGAGCTGCGCATCTACGACACCATCGTGCGCGGTACGGCGGAACCGGAAAACCCCGAACGCGACATAGATCTGTTGGAGCTGGATGAGTCGATCGAGTTACTGGGCCGCACGGCAGCCAAGTTCCGCGCGGTCGAAATTCCCAATTACCTCGATATGCTTCGTCACGCCTGCGGCAGGCTGGGTTGGGACGTGGAGCAGTTTCGCGGCTACCGTTGCCGCATCCAGTATCCTTTCTACGGCTCCCAGGTGTGTATGGCGTTCAACCTGCCCGAGTCGCCGCCAAGTTGAGCCGGGCAGGGCTCTGGTGACGTAAGAGAAGGGATTGTGCTTCGGGAATCGACGACCAACATCCCGGCGCGCCGGGATCGGCCGCTACAGGGTGACCGGACGCCTGCTCTAGTCTTCCGGCTCCAGCACCGTCATGAACGCCTTCTGCGGAATGTCAACGCGGCCGATCGTCTTCATGCGCTTCTTGCCCGCCTTCTGCTTCTCCAGCAGCTTGCGCTTGCGCGTCACGTCGCCACCGTAACACTTCGCCGTCACATCCTTCCGGAACGGCTTGATCGTCTCGGCCGCGATGATCTTGTGCCCGATCGCCGCCTGGAGCCGAATCTCGAACTGCTGCCGGCCGATCTCCCGGCGGAGGCGAATCAGGAAACGCCGCCCACGGTTTTCGGCCTTCGTCCGGTGGCAGATCAGGCTGAGCGCGTCGACCGCGGTCGTGTTCACCAGGATGTCCAGCTTGACCAGATCGGACGCGCGATAGCCGGTGACGTGATAGTCCATCGTCCCGTAGCCGCGCGTGACGCTCTTCAACTTGTCGTAGAAGTCGTACAGAATCTCGTTGAACGGAAACGCGTACGTCAGCATCACGCGCTGCGGCGACAGATACTCCGTCCGCTTGTATTCACCCCGCCGGCTCTCGGCGAGCTGCATGATGTTCCCGATGCACTCCGCCGGCGTGATGATCTGCATCTCGATGATCGGCTCGCGCAGCTCCTCGATGTGGCTGGCGTCCGGCAGATCGCCGGCCGACTCGACCCGCAGCACCTCACCGCTCCGCAGCAGCACCTCGTACGTCACGCTCGGCGCCGTCTGCACGACGGCCACGCCGCACTCCCGCTCCACACGCTCCTGGATGATGTCCATGTGCAGCAGACCCAGGAACCCGCAACGGTACCCCGGCCCGAGCGCGTCCGAATGCTGCGGGCTGAACGAGAACGATGAATCGTTCAGGCTGAGCCGCTCCAGCGCCTCGCGCAGGTTGTCATAATTTTCCCCGCTCGCCGGATAGAAATCGCAGAACACCATCAGCGCCGGCGGCTTATAGCCCGGCAGCGGCTTGTCCGCCGGGTGCACGGCGTCGGTGATCGTGTCGCCGACGGTCACGTCCTTCAGCGCCTTGATGCTGGCCACCATGTAGCCCGTCTCGCCGGCGGTGAGCTCCGGACAGGCGGTCATCTTCGGACGGAACTTGCCGAGCTCGGTGATCAGGTACTGGCGTCCCCGGCCCATAAGCAGGATCTTCTGCCCCTTGCGAATCGTGCCCTGCACGACACGGACATAGCAGATCACACCGCGATAGTCGTTGTACTCCGAGTCGAAGATGAGCGCCTGGAGCGGCGCCGCCGGATCGCCCGTCGGCGCCGGCAGGTGATCGACGACGGCCTGCACCAGCTCCGCGACGCCGTCGCCCGTCTTGGCCGACACGAACTGCACGTTCTCGGCGGAGATGCCCAGCACGTTCTCGATCTCTAGCGCAGCATCTTCAGGGCTGGCCCCGGGCAGGTCGATCTTGTTGACCACGGGGATGATTTCGAGGTTGTTCTCGACGGCGGCGTAGGCGTTGGCCACCGTCTGAGCCTGCACACCCTGTGTGGCATCGACTACGAGCAGCGCCCCGTCGCATGCCGCCAGGGCCCGGTCGACCTCGTAGTGGAAGTCGACATGCCCGGGCGTGTCGATCAGGTTGAACATGTACGCCTGATCGCCGACCGGCATCTCCAGCGTGACGGCCGAGGCCTTGATCGTGATGCCTCGCTCGCGCTCGAGATCCATATCGTCCAGGATCTGGTCGCGCAGCTCGCGCTCGGAAATGGCGCCGGAGCGCTGCAACAGCCGATCGGCCAACGTGCTCTTGCCGTGGTCGATGTGGGCGATGATCGAAAAGTTGCGCAGGTACTTCTGTTCCATACCACCATATCCAGGAGCCCGTCCCCGGGAGCCCGGCATTATAGCACGCCCGCGACGCCGATCACGCCCGCGCCGCCACGTCCGAATAGTGGTCCGCCGGGGCGGTGCGGTGGTACGATCTGCAACATGCAGGCCGGCGGCGAGCACGATGAGCGGGCGACGGAGCGCGAGCGCATGGTGCGCGAGCAGCTCGAACGGCGAGGGATTCGTTCGACCGCCGTGCTCGAAGCGATGCGCCGCATCCCGCGCGAGCGGTTCGTTCTCGCCTCCTACGACGCCGAGGCCTACGCCGACTCGGCGCTGGCCGTCGCCTGCGGCCAGACGATTTCGCAGCCGTACATGGTGGCCCGCATGACGGAGCTGCTGACCCTGAAGCCGGCCGACCGCGTGCTCGAAATCGGCACGGGCACCGGCTACCAGGCGGCGGTGCTGGCTCTGCTCGCCCGCCACGTGTACACGATCGAACGGCACGAGCCGCTCATGCGCGAGGCCCAGCAGCGTCTGGCCGACCTCGGCCTGACCAACGTGAGCTACCACTGCGGCGACGGCTCCGTCGGGTGGCCGGACGAAACCCCCTTCGACGCCATCATGGTCACCGCCGGCGCCCCGCAAATTCCAGATCCGCTTTGTGGGCAATTGGCCGATGGCGGCCGGCTCGTCGTGCCCGTCGGCGGACAGACGGAACAAACGCTCACACTCGTTCGGCGAATGGGTGCAGAACTGTTACAGCAGGAACACCTCCGCTGCCGGTTCGTCCGGCTCATCGGTCAGGCAGGATGGACGTCGTGAGCGGTTTCGGCTGCGCGAAACTCCGCAGTACCGGCGGCCAACAAGCCCGACTACCCGTCCCGGCGCATAAATCTGCGAGATTTTCCTCAACAGGTGACGGCCTCGGGGCCGGTCGAACCGAGGTCGATCGGCGTAAGTGTTTATCGGAAAGCCAGTTAAAGAAAACACCCGCCAACACGTGCCGGCCACGAAACCCGGCACGCCGTGTGCTCAGCCCAGGAACGCGTCGTTGTGCGTCGCTGGTACGGGGAGTAGGTGGAATCAGCTCCGGGCTGGTGCCGGGGATCGACGGGCGGGAGATCGGAGAGCGAAGGCGATGAAGACGGAACTGCTGCTCGGCGACGAGGCCCTGGGCTTGGGAGCGCTGCACGCCGGCATCGGCGGGGCGTTTTCGTACCCCGGTACGCCCGCGACGGAAATCTTCGAGTTCATCCAGTCCCGCAACCGGGATGGTGCGATCTCGGCCCGGTGGTCGGCGAACGAGAAGGTGGCGTACGAGGAAGCCCTCGGCATGTCCTACGCCGGCAAGCGGGCCCTCATCTCCATGAAACACGTCGGCCTCAACGTCGCCGCCGACCCATTCATTAACTCCGCTCTCACCGGCGTGAACGGCGGCATCGTCCTGGCCGTGGCCGACGATCCGGGCATGCACTCCTCTCAGAACGAGCAGGACAGCCGTTACTACGGCGAGTTCGCCCAGATCCCCGTGATCGAGCCCGCCAACCAGCAGGAATGCTATGACCTGACCCGCCAGGCCTTCGACCTGTCGGAGAAGTTCAACCTGCCCGTGATGATCCGCCTGGTGACCCGCCTGTCGCACAGCCGCTCGAACGTCCACATCGGCGATGCGGGCAACGCGGCCGAACGGGCCCGCACCCGCCTGCCGCTCCCCGACCCCAACGACTGGACGCTCGTGCCGGCGAACGCCCGCCGCCGCTTCCTGCGGCTGCTGGGCATGCAGGGCCAGTTGCGGGAGTGGTCGGACCATTGGCCGCTGAACCCCCTGACGCTCCGGGGGCCGAAGGGCATCATCGCCTCGGGCATCGCCTACAACTACGCCCGCGAGGCCCTGAGCGACGAAACCGATTATTCGCTCCTGCGGATCAGCACCTACCCGGTGCCCGTGGGCCTGATTCGCCAGCTCCTGGCCCACTGCAACGAGGTCTGGATGCTCGAAGAGGGCTATCCGTTCATCGAGACCCGGCTCAACGGGCTGCTCGGCGTCCCGGGCAAGGCGATTCGCGGGAAGCTCAGCGGCGACCTGCCGCCCTCCGGCGAACTGACCCCCGACATCGTGGCCAGTGCCCTCGGCGAACTGTACGTCGAGCCGACCGCGGCCCTGGACGACCTGGCCAACCGGCCGCCGGCCCTGTGCCGCGGCTGCCCGCACGCCGACACGTTCAAGGCCTTGATTGAGGCGACGATCCGCGAGGCCGAGGCGATCCTCTTCAGCGACATCGGCTGCTACACGCTGGGCGTCATGCCGCCGTATAAGGCCGTGCACTCCTGTGTGGACATGGGCGCCTCGATCGCCATGGCCCACGGCGCGGCGCAGGCCGGCGTGCACCCGGTGCTCTGCACGATCGGCGACTCGACCTTCACGCATTCCGGCATGACCCCGCTGCTGGGCGCCATCCGCGCCGACGCGGACATGACCGTGTTCCTGCTGGACAACGCCACCGTGGCCATGACCGGCGGGCAGGAGACCATGGCGGCGGGTGAGGACCTGATCCGCCTGCTGAAGGGACTCGGCGTCAACGAACAGCACATGCACATCATCGAGCCGTTGGGCAAGTACCACGAAGAGAACGTCAAGCTGATCTCCCGCGAGCTCAACCACCGCGGGCTGTCGGTGATCGTTGCCCGGCGGGAGTGCATCCAGACGGCGCGGAAGACGGTAGGGACGGCCAAGAAGCCCGCGGCGGCTACGGCCGGGGCGTAAGCGGGTGGCCCGGACGGTGCCGGGTGAATGACGGGGATAATGGTCTGTCGCGCGGCCGTTGAGACCGGCGGTGCGGCGGACGTGAGAGGCAGTCAGCAAGGCAAGAGGGCAGGCTCGTGCAACAAAACCTGATTCTGGCGGGCGTCGGCGGACAGGGAATTCTCACCATCGCCCGGGCAATATCCACCGCCGCGCTGCGGCGTGACCTGACGGTCAAGCAGGCCGAAGTGCACGGGATGTCACAGCGCGGCGGGGCGGTGCAGTCTCACCTGCGACTGGCCGACCACGAGCTGCACAGCGACCTGATCCCCCTCGGCCAGGCGGACATCGTTCTGGCGGTCGAGCCGCTGGAGACGCTGCGCTACGTGCAGTATCTCCGCACCGACGGCGTGATCGTGGCCAGCACCAACGCCGTCGTGAACATCGACAACTACCCGTCGATCGAGCAGGTGCTCGAGCGCGTCGCCGCTTATCCGCGGCACGTCCTGCTCGATGCCGACGGGCTGGCCCGCAAGGCCGGCTCGGTCCGCTCGGCGAACATCATCGCCTTCGGGGCGGCGTCGCCGTTCCTCGAGATCGACGCCCAGGAGCTGGAAGACGGCGTCGCCGAGATGTTCTCCCGCAAGGGCCCCGAGGTCGTTGAAGTCAATCGCCGGGCGTTCCGCATCGGGCGCAACGCGGCGGCGGCCTATCGTGAAGCTCTCTCGCGCGGTCTGTCGTCGCGGGCGGCCCGCGAATGGATCGACCAGATTCCGATCGAGCAACTGGCTGCGGGCGACGTGCCGGCGGCAACCGTTGAGGCGGACACCGGCAAGGACCGCCTGACCGGCGCCGAGATCCAGGCTTTCGAGCGCTCGCTGGTGCGTGCGTACGAGGAAGGCCGGCGACAGCTCTACGAGCACGAGGTCTACAAGCTCGTGGAGATCGTCGGGGCAATCTCGCCCCCGCGCTACGTCTTCGTGCCGCGCGACGGCATGATCTCGGCCGAAGCGCTTCAGGCGTTTCCCGGCGACCGCGTCGTGCTGAAGGTCGTCTCGCCCCAGATCGTCCACAAGACCGAGGCCAAGGGCATCGTCTTCGCCCCGAAGGACCACAACGTCGTTAAGCGGGAGATCGATCGGCTGGTGGCCGCGCACCGCGAGACGGCCCACGTGGAAGGCGTGCTGGTCGTCGAGTTCGTCGAGCGGGCCGAGGCCGGCTTCGGCAACGAGCTGTTCGTCGGCGTGCGGGCCACGCGTGAGTTCGGCCCGGTCATCGCCGCCGGCCTGGGCGGCGTCGACACCGAGTACCTCGCGACGAAGATGAAGCCGGGCATCGCCGTGGCCAAGGCCTGTGCCATGGACACGACCGCCGAGCACTTCTTCGCTTTGTTCCAGCGGACGGCGGCGTACGACCTTCTCTCGGGACGGACGCGCGGGCATAGCCGCATCGTCTCCGACGGTGAACTGCTGCGCTGCTTCCGGGCGTTCATCTCGATTGCCCGGCAGTTCTGCGTCGATCGCGGGGCTGAGGGCCCGGACGTGGCCGAGCTCGAGGTGAACCCGTTCGCCTTCCGCCACCAGCGCATGATCCCGCTCGACGGCCGGGGCCGGCTGGAGACCGCCGCCAAGGGCCGGCCGCCGCGGCCGATCGACAAGGTGCAGCGGATGCTCGAGCCGCGGGCCGTCGCCGTGCTCGGCGTCTCCAAGAAGTCGAAGACGAATTTCGGCCGGATCATCCTGAACAACATCCAGGCCTGCGGCTGCCCGCCGGAGCACCTGTACGTGGTCAAGGAGGATGAGACCGAGATCGACGGCGCGCCCTGCGTGCCCAACGTCGCCGCTCTGCCCGAGGTCGTCGACCTGCTCGTTATCGCGGTGCCGGCGGCGACCATGCCCGGCGTCGTCGACGAGGTCGTCAAGAGCAAGAAGGTTGGCGCGGCCATCATGATCCCCGGCGGCGTTGGTGAGACCGAAGGCTCGGAGGAGATTCAGCGGGCGACCCAGGCGGCCATCGACCGCGGGCGCGAGCTGCCCGACGGCGGCCCCGTCTTCCTCGGCCCGAACTGCATGGGCATCCAGTCGCGGCCCGGCCACTACGACACGTTCTTCATCCCGACGGACAAGCTCGACTCGCGCTGGACCGCACCGGCTCGTCGCGTCGGCCTGGTCTCGCAGAGCGGTGCGTTCATCATCGCCCGCCTGAGCAACCTGGAGACGCTCGACCCGGCGGTGTCGATTTCGCTGGGCAACCAGATCGACCTGACGCTTGCCGACCTGCTGGCGGCCGTCGGTACCCGCGACGACATCGACGCCATCGGCGTGTACGCCGAGGGCTTCGCCAATATGGGCGGGCTCGACTTCGTGCGGGCCGTGGCGGACATCACCGCCGCCGGCAAGATCGTCGTTTTCTACAAGGCTGGCCGGACTTCCTCGGGCCGCAGTGCGGCGGCCGGGCACACCGCCTCCGTCGCGGGCGACTACGACGTCTGCCAGGCGGCCGTCGAGAACGCCGGCGCCATCGTCTGCGAGACGTTCAAGGAGTTCGAGCAGATGCTCGAGCTGGCCACGGCGCTGCACGGCAAGAAGGTCGCCGGTCGGCGGATCGGCGCCGTCAGCAACGCCGGTTACGAGACGGTCGGCATGGCCGACAACGTCACGGGCGGCCGGCACCAGGTGGACCTCGCCCCGCTTTCCGACGAGACCCGCGAGCGGCTTGTTCAGTCGCTCACGAAGTACAAGCTCGACAAGCTGGTCAACGCCCGCAACCCGCTGGACATGACGCCGATGGCGACGGACGAAGCGTACGCCCAGTGCGCGCAGGTCGTCCTGGACAGCCCGGACGTCGACGCCGTCGTGGCGTCGTTCGTGCCCCTCACGCCAGCGATGCTGACCACGCCGGACGAGGTGACGAAGTCGGGTTCTGTGGCCGAGCGTTTGGCGAAGCTGTTCGACGCGGCCGGCAAGCCGCTGGTCGTGAGCATCGACTCCGGCCCGCGCTATGATGCTCTGGCCCGCGTCATCCGGGCGGCGGGCGTACCCGTCTTCCGCTCGGCGGACCAGGCCATGCAGGTCCTGGGCCGTTACCTCTGCCACCGCTCCGCCATCGTCGAGTCCCGCGAGGCCCCGGCCAACAACGCCGCCCCGCCAGGCGCCCCCGCCACCGGCGACCGCCGCGCCCGCCCGCGTCCGGTCAAGGCATAGCACCGCGGCAGCAACCTCCACGCTCCGCCCCGGCCACTGTAGCGCCGGCCTCCTGACGTCTTGTAGCGGCCGGTCTCCGTGCCGGCCGACCTCCGCGTCAGCCGTCGATCGCCGTCGACCGGTCGCTTCCGCTCGCGGCTCGGACTGTGGCCTCGGCGGCGCGTAGCGTCGGCCACGGGGGGCCGACGCTACCACGCCTGTGCCACTGGTGGCTTGTCCACCAGTGCCGAATCCCTTCACCAATCGACGGCCGCTACGGCGCCGGCTGCGTCGTCGCCGCGGGCTGCGTTTCCGTCGCCGGTTGTGACGCAGGTGTCTCCGCCGGCTCTTCGCTCGGCGGATTCAGGATGAAGTCCGCCACCGCCGCCAGCTTCGCCGGCGACAGCCGAAATGCCGGCATCTGCGGGAACCCCGCCCGCTTCTTGCCGGGAGCCTTCGTCCACTCGATCAACCCTGCAGGATTGCCCGCGTAGAGGCTGCGCACCTCTTTCAACGGCGGCCCGACCAGCACGCGATCCTCCATATGGCACGCCGCACACACCTCGCGGAAGACGCGCTGCCCCAGCGGCTCCCCCGCGGCCAGCGTGATGCCCAGGTCAGCCCGAAGCTGCGCCGCCGACGCCAGCCGCCCAAGATCCTCGGCCCGTTGCTCGATGAGCGTGCGGTGGTCCGACAACGCCCCCTCGCGGTACAGGTGCCGCCCATACCCCATACAGACCACGGTGCCCGTCAGCAGGGCGACGATCGGCACAAACCGCCGCCCGATCCGCTGTTCGGTCGCCAGAATCTCATGCCATAACAGCACCATCGCCGCAATCGCCAGCGAAATGCCCGTCAGGAAGACCAGCAGCATCATCCAGCCCACGCCGCGCGACGGCAGCGTGAACAGCAGCACCGGACCCGCGACGAATTGCGCCAGCGTCGCCCAGAACGCCACCGCGTAGAACCCGCGCCGTAGCTCCGCCCGCGTGAACGTCTCGAACTTCTCTTCGACGGCGTAGCCCTTCCGCGTGAAGTAGATCGCCAGAAACAGCCCCGTCACCGCGATCGACGCCAGGAAGAAGTGGGCATAGCGCGGCAGCACGTTCGGCAGCGACACCGCCGACATGAACCCGCGCACGTCGAGCCACTTGTCCGGGAACAGCATGAGGTTGATATTCGTCAGGAAGATGAACGGGATCAGCAGGAAGAGGATGGTGCCGAACGCCCCGATGGCGATGTGTAGCACCTTGAACTCCGCGAGCTTGTCCCACGAATACTTGTGCGCATACGTGACGAGAAACGCGGCCGTCACCAGCGGCACGATCATGATCCACACGCTGCCGGTCAGCGCGTTCGCCGAATAGAAGTAGATGGTATAGAGCACGTTGATTGCCAGCAGCGGCGCCACGCCCAGTACGACGGCCATGCTCTTGTTGACCGTGATCGTCTTCCCGATCTCGCGGGCCAGCCGGTCGAAGTCCGGCCGTTTCAGTCCGGCGATCTCGCACACGATGGTCAGCAGCGACCCGCCGACCATGAGGTTGATGAACAGGATGTGGGCCAGGAAGCTCAGGACGAGGACGGCCTCACCCAGCACGCGGTCCACGGGCAGCGGGAGGGGCAGGTCACTCGGCACGGGAAAGGCGTTTGTCGGATCCATGAGATGTTTCCGTCAGGGGCCAGCACGGGCGAAAGCGACGCGTTTGCAGCGCGGCTACCCGCCGCCGGCCGAGGCCTCCTCCGTTTGTGCGACCTGTGCCGTCGGCATCTGCACGCCGGCCTCCTGCGCCCCTTCAATGCCCACCGACGCCCCCGGCAACCACAACAGGTACTCCGCCAGCGCCGTCATCTCGTCGTCGGTGCCCGGGAACGGCGGCATGTACGGCCGCGTGTTGTGCATCGTGCCGATGTAGCTCTTCACGATCGTCACATCCCACGGCGGCGGCCCGTACAGCCGCTCCAGCTTCGCCGTGATCGCGTTCACCCCACGCGTCGTGTGGCACCGCGTGCACGCGATGCGAAACAGCTCCTGGCCAGCGGCGACGCGGTTCGTATCCGTGATCGTATGCATCGGCACGTACGTCGCCCGCTTCAGCAGCCCCTGCTCCTTCAGCAGCGCCAATTCGTTCAGCCGCACGCCGTTGGAGTACATGTACCCTTCGATCACCGCCGGCTTGCGGATGAACTCGCGCACCCGCTCGAAATACCCGAGCTGATAGATGCACAGCACGAACGGCACCAGCAGCGCCACCCGCGGGAACCACCGCGGTGCCAACATTCCCCACAGCATCACGAGCAGCACGACCACCGCCGACGCCGCAATGACCCACGCCAGCGTCAGGTACCACCCTTCAAACGCCTGCGTCGCCAGCGCCACCGGAATATTCGCCAGCATCCCCTCCGGTATCACCCGCCAGTACCACGCCGACCCCGCCGCACACACCGGCGTCCACAGCAGCGTCCACACCGCGATGAATCGGATCACCCGGGGCCGAAACAGCGTCTCCCGCTTCGTGAAGAAGAACACCAGCAGCAGCATGAACAGCCCCGCCGCGACCATCGCGTACGGCGTGCGGAAGAGCAGTTGCGGCAGGTAGATCGGGTTGGCGATGCCGGTCAGCAGGTTCGGCGCCGTCGGCCACGCTCCGGAGTCCATCATGAACCCCAGAATCGCGACGATGATCGCCATCGTCAGCCAGGACATGACCGTCAGCGCCACGCCGGCGGCCAGGTGCAGCGGCTTCCACCGCCCGACCCAGCGGTGCCACGTCAGGAAGTACAGCAGGATCAGCATCACCTCGCAGACGAAGACGATCCACTCGGTGAACCACGCCCAGAAGAACACGCGAATGAGGCTGCCGATGGCGTACGGATTGACCAGCGACGCCGACAGCCAGATCCCTACGCCGGTGAGCGCCCCCAGCGACGTCGTGACGATGACGCAAACGAACAGCAGCTTGTAGGCGAGCCGGTCCCATTGCTCCTCCCCGCGTCGCCAGCCCCACCACTCGATCAGCACGATGAGCGGGGCGGCCCCGACGGCGAGGGCATGGTTGATATACACGTGCAGCACGGCGATCACGCCAATGAGCACCCGGTTACCGAAGAAATCCAGGTGAAAGACTGGAAAGTCCATGATTTGACTCAGCCTGCCCGAACGTGGCCCGCACACCCTGCGACGTCAGGTGCCATTGGTGGCGCCTCGTAGCGGCCGGTCTCCGTGCCGGCCGTCGATCACCGAAACGGCATCGTCGACCCACACGGTCTGTCGTCGGCAACTGGCGATGGTCGTCGGCGGTTGGCGATATCCGTTGGGGGTGGACATCGCCAGTCGGAACCCGCCGGTTGGCATCCGCCAGACCGCGCCGCAGCACCCAGCCCGCAGATGGCGATAATTCTACGTCACCCGCCCCGCCGGGCCAAGGGGGCCTACCGGGCCCCCCGTCGGGTGCCACTCGTGGCTCGCCCACCAGTGCCTTGGACGGCCCCACGCCTGCCCCTCAGCGCTTCTCGTGGCGCCGGCATGTCTTCCGCCCGCGTCAGGGTCATCCGAGTTCGCTGTTGCACCAGTTGCGATGCGCCTGTCGCGCGATGGCCATGCCGGCTGACGCCATTGCCAGCGCGACCGCGATCCACAACGGCAGCCAGCGGGCAAGCTGAGGGTTGATGCCGAACACTGCGCCTGGCACAACGCCGCAGATGAGCGTGAGCAGAATGATGCCGAACTTGTCGGCGGTGGAGCGAAAGCGCGCCAGCCAGGCGGTCATCCCCAGCACGAGCACGAGCCCACCCGCGGAGAGGAACAGAAGTGCCAATCCAAGGCTGCCGATCAGCTCGTGAACCCACGTGGCCCCGACCACCACGAAGCCAATCACCAGCGTGACCCAGACCACCAGGGCGTCCATAGCTGCTGCCAAGCCCAATTCGCGGAAGAACTGCGCTTTGGAACAGGGACGCAAGGATTCCCAGCCCAGACCCGGGCCACGTTCCAGAGCCTTGACGGCGCATTGAAACGGCCCCAGGGCAGCCATGAGTGAGAAGACGAGGACTGGACCGAACAGCGGTGTCTCGGGCGGGGCCTTCCGTTCGAAGAGGAGAAGCAGCACGCCCGACATGAAGAGGAACCAAACCGCGAATATCCAGGGGGCCGTCGAGCTGTTGCCCAGTCGCCACAGGCGCACTCGTCGCCAGACATCATCGCCGACGAAAGCAGTGAGGTGCTCGAACCTGAAAGCCACGCCGATCTGCTCGCTGTCCTGACTTCGCTGTCGTTGTTCCCGTGCGGTGCCCTCGTCGAAGAGCCTGGCTCGGTATCGAAAAGACTCTTCGGTGAGCCGAAGCAGTCGCCGGGCCCAGCCACGTATGGCCAGAAGTGCACCGATCAGAAGCAAGACGCCGCCGACCCCAGCCTCGGCGCGCAGAACCAGTTCGATTGTCGGCACCAATGCATCCGATTTCACCAGGATGAGCCCGGGTAGCCAGGCCACTCGCGGAAACGTGTCGCACACCCAGATGGATGCGGCAAAGACTGCAAGCATCCAGGTCGCCGCACCGTAAGGGTTGGCGCCTTGAGTACACAGCCAGGAGAAGAGCAGGAGCATCACAGGCGCCGCCATGGTTGACCCGACCGCAACGTGAGTTTCCCGGAAGCGCGGCACGACCGTAGCGTGCGGCTTGGCAATCTGCTCTTTCAGGTGGACCGCCAGGAAGCCGAACCAGACAGCCGCGAGCAGGCCGGTCAGCATGCCCTCCACGGCGAGATAGTGAACCTCCTTCGTCTCTGATGAGGCGGTGATGCAGAGACACATAAGGAGGCCGAGTAGCAGAACACCCAGCGGAAACAGCGTGATAGGTCGCACGTAGCTGCGCAGCGCGGCACGGTAGGCTCTAAGCACGGTGCATCTCCAGGAAGATGTCCTCGAGATTCAGGTCCCGCACCTCGACCGTGGCGCTCCATTGCTGCGCGATGTGTTCGAGCAACTCGTCGTTCACGTCGCGTACACTGACCAGGGCTGAATGTCCGTCCACCTCCCGGCGCAGCATGCCGGGGACCTCCAGGGATAAGGGCAGAGGTGCCGCCGCCGTGATGTGCAGGCGCTTCACCGAGTCCTTCAGCCGGTCCAGCTCGTCGTGGTACGCGATGGTCCCTTGCTGGAGGATGGCCACACGATCCGCCACACGCTCCAGGTCGGACGTGATGTGCGTGGAGAAGAGGATCGTCCGCTCGCGCTCGGCGGTTATCTCCAGGATCGTCGTCAGGAAGTCCCGCCGGGATGAGGGGTCGAGACTGGCCACCGGCTCGTCGAAGATGATCAGGTCCGGCTCGTGTCCGAGGGCCAGGATGATGGCCAGCTTCTGGCGTTCGCCGACGGATAGGGGGCCGACCTTGGCTTTGAGGTCGAGGTCCCAGTCGCGGGCGAGCCGCTCGCTCAAGGTGTGGTTCCAGCGCGGGTAGAAGGCGGCGATGTACTTGATGCACTGGCCGACCTTCATCCACGAATAGAGCTTCGGTTCCTGCGGCACGTAGCCCAGCCGCTCCTTGGCCGCCGGACTCAGCGTCCACGGATCTTCGCCGAGCAGAGCGATGGTGCCGCCCTGCACGCGGAGCAGGCCGAGCAGGCACTTGAGCAGTGTGGTTTTGCCGGCGCCGTTCTTGCCGAGCAGGCCGACGACAGATCCACGTGGGATCTCCAGGTCGACGCCGGTGAGCACCTGCTTTTCCTTGAAACCCTTACGGACGCCCTGCGTCCGGATCACCCAGTCGTTCATGATCGAGCCCCTCCAATAGCGGGTCGAGTATGGCCTGTACCTGTGCCTTGGTCAGCCGGAGTTGATATGCCCGGGCGATGGTCTGTTCCAATAGCGGCCGCAATTGGGCCTGACGTTCTCTCACGGATCCCAGAGCCACCGGCGTTCGGACCCGCATGCCGCGGCCCCGAACCAGCTCGACGACGCCTTGCGCCTCGAGCCGGGAGTAGGCCTTGGAAACGGTCATGGGGTTGACCTGCAACTGCTCGGCTACCTCGCGCACGGACGGCAGCAAGTCGTCCGGCTGGAGCCGCCCGCTGGCCAGCTCGGCCATGACCTGGTCCATGAGCTGCCGATAGATCGGCACGCCGGAGGACGGCGCCACGTCGAATCGAAATGAGTCTCGCCGGCGCATCACTGTATTATCAGTATAATACACATGACAGGGCCCGTCAATGGGCGGGAGTGTTGCTTGGAGCGCTTGGAGGGGCTGCGTCGTCGACGTCCGACATCCTGGCGCGCCGGGTTGGACGGACCAGGGCGCAATTGGGGCGTTATCGAGCGACGACGTCGGCCGCGGGGGGCCGACGCTACGCGCGGCGAAGGCGATCCTGCTTGGCGCCAGGGAGTGAGGCCCCTGGCTTTGTTCGTTCGCCCTCCGGGCGAGGCACCAACGCACGCCTCTGGGTGGGGGCAACGCGTGCCTTCCTCTTCGCCCGGAGGGCGCACGTTGGTTGCCAGGGACTTCAGTCCCTGGAGCCGGGAGCCTCACCCACCCCTCTTCTCT
>JASFQK010000060.1:0-19037 GCA_050115495.1 Phycisphaerae bacterium
AAGCCTGGGCCCGGCTGGTTCGGGCGGTCGTTTTCGCCGCCGGCGAGTACGTAGTGTCGCGCTATGCGGCGTGGAAGCAGGAAGAACACCCGGTTCCGGCGACGCCGCCGAAACCCACCTTCTGGCGACGATGGTGGGGGAAAAAGAAGTAGTAGTAGTGGTAGTAGTAGTAGGCGCGGGCAAACGTGGCCCGCGCAATCCCCGCCAGAATCCGCCAGAACACGCCAGACTCCGCCAATCTCTCCCGCCCGTCCGTCACCACGCGTCTTCGTGTCCTATACTGAACAGTGACGATGACGTGTGTGGCACGCTCCCGCCTGTGTGGCATGCCGAAGCGCAGCGCCGGCATGTCTTTGCCTCGCGTCGGGGAAGAACATGCCGGCGCTGCGCTTCGGCATGCCACACCCGGGCTCAAGGCCTATAGCTGACGGCTGATGGCTGACGGCTCGCCGAAGACGTCCGGTACAGAGCCCGGACGCCACAGGACGGCCGGCACGGAGACCGGCCGCTACAAAACGGCCGGCATCCCGGCGCGCCGGGAGTCGCTACGGGCCTCCGGCTCAAGGCTCATGGCCTGCCCAAGACGTCGGCCACAGGGGGCCGACGCTACAGCCCCGCGAAGCCGAGGACCCATTCGAGCAGCTCCGCCGCGGCCTGGTAGCCGACGGGGAAAACGCTGTCGTCGATGCGAGCCGTCATGAACTGCTGCGCGAGGAGCAGACGCTCGTTAGAGCAGGTGGAGTCCATCAGGCTGTCGCAGTCCTGCGTGTGCACCAGCCCCAGCAGGTGACCGACCTCGTGGGCCACCGTGTTGCCCACGGCCGTCGCCATCTGCTCGAACGTCGGCGTCACGACGAAGGCGTTGCGATAGCTCTCGGTGAAAACGATCGCGTTGTCGGCGGGATCGAGGTTGTACGTGTCGATCTGCTGCGAGATGGCGAAGGCCTGCGAATGGCGACCGCCGAAGTAGACCGTCGAATGCCGCTGCGACGGGACGGGGTCGTCGTCCGAGTTGAGCAGCGTCAGGTTATAGCCGGCGTAGCGGGCCGCGATGATGTCCTGTACGCGGTCCTTCATCTCCTCGGTCTGGTCGCCGTACGGACCCAGGTCGCCGGCATCGAAGGGCGACAGGTCGTATAGGCCGACGTTCTCGACGAGAATGTCCTGGCCGCCGTCCCAGTCGAGGAAGACGATCTGGCCCGTCGGCGACGGGACGTCTTGCCCGCGCGTGATCCGCACGGTGACCTCGTAATCGCCGGTGACCGTGGTGTCGGCGTAGGGCGTGATGCCCAGGTAGTACTCCCCGGTGGCCCCGCGCAGGACGAAGTCCACCAACGGGTTGAGATCGCTGCTGTCCGCCTCGCGGTCGTCGTTGAACGCGTGCAGATACTGGCCGCTGTCGAAGACGGCGGCGACCAGGTCAAGCTGCTCGCTGACCGGCTGGACATCGATGTACAGATGGTCGCCGGGGCTCAGCTCACCCAGCTCGAACAGGTCAAGATCGCCGATGGTCTCAATCCGTCCCTGGAACTCGAGCTCGTCCGTGTCGGCCAGCGGCAGCGCCGTGGCCTGGTTGAAGGACGAGTTGTTCGTGTTATCGAGGTACGGCAGGTCGCTCCCGGACGGCGTCATCGGACAGCCGCCGCAAAGAAGCAGCAGCGCCAGCAGGCCGAAGAGGCCCTGCCGGCGCTGCCAGAGACCACGAGTTCGAGAGAGAAAGGCGTTACGGCTCAATCGTCCGGGTTGAGGCAGTTCCCACATCGGCAGCGTAGCTCCTGGCGCACCAGCGCGCGTATCTGCTTGTACCGCAGGGCCTTGGCTGCACTCAGCAGCTTGGACGACTGGGTGCCGTTTCCGCTGAGCCCGACCGTCTGCTCCAGCAAACGCGGGGTGTTTTCCATGCCCGTGGCGAAGACCGAGTCCTCAAGCGGGCCGCGGTGAAACGTCTGCGTGCCAGCCAGATCCCAGGCCGTTCCCGTAGAGTCCATGACCTCCTGTGGGTCCTTCGTATGATACAGACCCAACAGGTGTCCCAGTTCGTGGCTCGCGACGTTCCCGATCATAACGCCCATTTCGTCGGCCTCCAGCCGCATCGTCCGGTACAGGCCGAAGCTCTCGACGTAGACGATCGCCGCCTCGTTCAGCGACTCGTTATACATATCCACACTGTCGGCCAGCCCGAGCAGGCCGTCGTCGGCGGTGCCGAAGTAAACGGTCGAATAGGGTCCGTCCGTGGGCGGCGGGCCGTCGTCAGAGCTGATAATCACGACATTGTATGGTGCGTAATCCTCGCGCATGGTGGCTACGATCGTGTCCTTGACGAGTTGCGTCTGGCCGTCGTAGAGCGGGTCGATCATGGTCGCGTCGAAGGCGTCATACGAAACTGCGCCGCGCCGGTGCACACGCACGCCGCTGGCAGGCCCGAATTCGAGGTAGACGACCTGCTGGCGTGGCGAAGGCACGGTCGCCCCCGGGGCCTGGACGACCTGCACGTCATACTGACCGCCACTGGAGCCGTAGGCCGGCATCACGCCCAGATAGACGGTGTCGGTGCTTGCCCGGAGGATGTGCTCCAGTGAGGCGCGCGTCGTGACGCGGGCCCGCATGAGCATGTCGTAGTCGGCGTCGAACAGCACCATCGTGTAACCACTGGCGGTGGAAGTGCTTTCGAGCGTGACGGTCCACTCGTCGCCGGCCAGTGCGGCGCCGAGATTGAAGAGCTCGAAGTCACCGGTGCCAGAGACGGAACCGCTCACGAGCGCCGACAGAACATCGCTGCCGGAGGAGGCCGGGGAGCTGCTACTGGACGAAGCGGGAGCGCTCACGGCGCTGCCGTCGCCCATTTCGGAAACCGCGCCGATGAAGCCGTCCTCAGACGTGCCAAATGACCCACACCCGACCAGGATCAAGGACGATGATAGCAATAGACAGAGACACAGACAGAGTCGTCGCATGCTTCTTCTCCCTCGCAGAGCATCGGTTATGCGACGACGTCGTGGTCCGAGGCCGTCCGGCACAGGGCCGGAGCCACGGACAGTCCTACTGAAAGCCAGGGCGACTATCGCCCATCGCCGGTGGGGTCATTAGGAATTCTGGCAAATGTTGCCGGTCGGGGCGGCTGTCCGCAAAAAGCAGCCGGTCGGCGGCGCCGGGAGTGCGCACGGGGGTGGACGTGGCGAGGTTGGGGCGGTTTTCGTCCGGTAATTCCCACGGCCCGCGCGGGCGGACCGTTCCCGGTCTTTGGTCCGCCAGACTGCATTTACCCGACGTGGTCCGTGCGCCGATGTAAAGGGGTGAACACGGCAAACACACGGCCCGAGGGTGGCTACGGGCCGGAATCGCGGAGCGCTTCATGGACGCCGAACAGATTGTGAAGTTGTGCCCCCAGGCGATCCAGGAGTTGCTGGACTCGCGTGGCCGGGGTGACAAGTCGCAGGCGGAGCCGGCAACGGGAAAGCGGCGGGCGGAACGCTGGCCGTTCCCCGGGACGGTCGAGCTGTGGCTGCCCGATGAGTGTTACGGCGAGCGTCACCTGCTGGCGACGCTGCATAACCTGAGCAACAACGGCCTGGCGATGCGAACACGCCGACCGATCGGTAGCGACACAAAGATCTCGTTCGCCATTCACGAGCCGGAGCTGAGCGTCTACGGGCACGCCGTCGTGCGGCACTGCACGCGGGCGCACGTGGGCTACCTGATCGGCATCGAGTTCATCTTCCACGCGGACGAGGAGGAGGAAGAGGCCGAGGAATAATCCTGGCATACAGCGACAGTTGCCGCTTGAACCATAGTGTGGACGCCCGCGAGCTCGTGGCTCGCGGGCGTCATTTTGCGCGCCCTGTGGCCGGGCCGGCGGCGCCCCTATAATCCGCGCATGTCTTCAACCTTCGTCCAACACGATCTGCCGAACGGGCTGCGCGTGATCTGCGAGGTGATGCCGCGGGTGCGCAGCGGGGCCGTGGCCTTCCTGGCCCGAACCGGAGCACGCCACGAGCAGCCGCACCTGCACGGCGTGAGCCATTTCCTCGAACACATGTGCTTCAAGGGGACGCCGCGGCGCGGCTGGCACGAGATCAACACGCGCTTCGACGATCTCGGGGCGATCTACAACGCGTACACCGGCAAGGAGCACACGGTGTACTACGGGTGGGTACCGGCCGAGCGGCTGACGGACCAGCTCGAGCTCCTGGCCGACATGATGCGGCCCAGCCTGCCCGCGGATGAGTTCGAGACCGAGCGGAAGGTGATCCTCGAAGAGATTGCCATGAGCGACGATCAGTTCGAGCGGCACGTCTCGGACTTCCTGCACACGACGGTCTTCGGCCGGCATCCGCTGGGCCACGAGATCCTGGGCGAGAAGGAGACGATCGCCGCCCTGCCCCACGAGGCACTGGTCGATTATCACCGCCGGCGGTACGCACCGGGGAACATGGTCGTGTTCGCCACGGGGCCGCGTGAGCCGGAGGAGATCTTCGCCGCCGTGGGCCGGCATTGCGGTGCGTGGAACGGTGCGGTGGACGGGCAGTTGCCGGCGGAGCCGCTGCCGGAGCTGCCGACGGGCGTGCGGAAGCTGCAACTGGAGCGGTTCAAGCAGCAGTCGCTGGTGCTCGTCTATCCGTCGGTGCCGGCCGGACACGAAGACGAGGAGGCGGTCGAGGCGTTCGTGTCGCTGTTCGGCGGGAGCAACTCGCGCTGCTACTGGAACATCGTGCAGAAAGGGATCTGCACGCACGCCGGCGCGGTGTGGCTGGGGTATGCCGGCGCGGGCGTGATGGCCCTCTACGCCGACGGCGAGCCACATCGATGCGAGGAAATGCTGGCAGCCCTGCGGGCCCAGGCGCAGGAAGTGCAGCGGAACGGCTTCCGGCGAGACGAGGTGCAGCGCGTGCGCAATCGCCGGCGGACGCTGCTCGCGATCGAGGCGGAGAGCCCGCGGACGCGGGTAATGCAGCTCATCGACGATTTCGATTCGCGCGGGCACGTGCGGACAGTGGACGCGCGGCTGGCGGCGGTCGAAGCGGTCAGCGAGAAGACGATCGCGCGGCATCTGGCGCGGTATCCGATTGACGGCGAAGGATTGTTGCTGTCGTGCGGGCCGCGCGATTGGCCGTAGGGGAAGAAGAAGGCAACCCCTTCGACTGCGCTCAGGGTATGGAGGCAACGAGGCGTTGCGCTCGAAGGCCGGTTGGCGAAGGGGACGTCTGTTGGCGTTCGACGTCGGCCACGGGGGGCCGACGCTACGGGGTGGGTTGGTGGTTGCGTTCGGCTAGGGCGCGGTAGTAGGCATCCAGGACGGCGCGGAGGTGGGCGGGGACCTGTTGCTCGGGGGGCGGGACGATGCGGCCGAGGTCGTCGGTCGCCGACTGGCCGGGGGTCACGCCCGTGTTCACGTTGTCGCCGGGACCGGTGCCCTGCTGCACGGATGCGTCGCCCACGTTGATCGCGTGATAGAGCCGGTTCAACGCCGCGTCGAATTCGCCAGTGCGCGACATGGTGTCGTACAGCCGTTCGAGCGCCTTCACGAAGGCGTTGGCCTGCGGCGGTGACCAGCCCATCTCGACCAGGTCGTCCTCGGTGATCTCCTCGCCGCGACGCAGCATCTCCAGCAGGTCGATCGTCTCGGCCAGGCCCTCGGATTCCGCCGCCGCCAGCTCGGGCGGTTCGGCGTCGTCCGGCTCGTCGGCGGGCTGCGACGCGGGCGGTGGCGTGTCGTCGGCGGGCTGAGTGGCCGGTGTCTGCGGCGGTTGCGGTTCGTCGGGCGGCTGTTGCGGGTTGGCGGATTCTGGCGGATTTCCCTCGCCGGGCTCGGGGGTGGACGGCTCGTCGGGCTTGGCGGGGTCCTCCGAGGGTTGATCGGGGGGCGAGTCTGGTTGTTCGTCGGCATCCGGGTCGGACTGGGGTGGCTGCTCCGGCGGGTTCTCACGGGAGGGCTCGTTCGACGGGGGCTGTTCCGCGGATTGCTCGCCGTCCTGTGGCTGGGAGGTCGGCTGGCCCTGTTCGGACTCGTCGCCCTGGTCCTGGCCGGCGTTCTCCTGCTGCTCGCGTTCCCGCAGACGGCGTTCAACGTCGCGGGCCATCTCGCCGTGACGCTCGATGAAGCGTTCGAGCTCCTCCTCGGCGTCGCCACCTTCGCCGGTGCCGTCGGAGGCTTCACTGTCGGCGGGAGCCGAGGTTGGGCTCTCGGCGTCTTCGCCCCCCTGCTCCGCCGGCTGGCTAGTCGGTTCGTCGCCCTCACCTTCTTCGCCCGTACCTTCCTCGCTGGCGTCCTCTTCGCCGGTGCCCTGCTCGTCGTCGTTCTCTTCTTCGCCGGCTTGCTCCTCGCCTGTTTCGGATTCGTCGCCCTCGCCCTGTTCGGGTTGGGAGGTGGGTTCGTCGCCGTCGGTGGTCGGCGTGTCGTCACTGGCGTCGCGCGTAAGCGTGATGACGCGGCTGGCGGCGGTTTGGGGAGCGAACGTACCGTCGAGCTGGGCGCGGTTGTCGGTGACTTCGAACCAGACGCGGGCGCGGTCGCCGGGTCTCGGAACCAGCGGCTCGGTCGGGACGATGATTCGCTGCCGGCATTCATCTGCCGAGCCGGTCCCGACCAGCGGCAGCCGAACGGTGGCACCGTTGTACTCGTGGACGAGGCAGAGGCCGGCCACACGGACGTCGTCGTTGGCGACCGCGACCAGCTCCGGCTGGTCGGCGACGTTCACGACCTCTTCCTCTTCGGGCGAGTCGGCGGACGGAGCGGGCGGGTCGACGATCTCGACGGCGGGCGGAGCATCCGGGCGAACGATGATGCGCTGGCGGAACGGGTCGCGGCAGGCGTAGCCGTGGCGATCGTTGAACTCGATGCGATACTCGCCACTGTCGACGAGGAGCATGGCTTGCGAGAACCGCCGGGCGTCGTCGGGGTCAACGGTCATGCGCGTGCGCGTCTCGCGCTGACCGACGAGGACGAAGACGGCATCGCGCACGTCGACGTTGGCTCGCAGATGGAACGTGGCCTGGGTGCCGGCGAGAACGTTCAGCTCGCCGGCGGCGACGGTCCGCACCGGCCAGCCGGTGTAAGCGGGCGGGCGGAGGTCGATCTCGACGTCGGCAACGACGGGCTGCGGTTGGACGTCGATCACGCCCGTAAGCGTTCCATCGCCGGCGGAGACACGGTAGGGAATGTCGTCGCGAACCTCGTGGGGGGCGAGCATCAGTTGCCAGTGGCCGGTGGGACCGGTTTCGACGGGCCGGAAGCGGTACCGGAGCCGGGGATCGGCGGCAGCGGGCGACCCGGGCGAGGTCACGTCGAAGAGGACTTCGTCGGGCACGCGGCCCCCTACCGCAACGGTGATGCGCAGCTCCTCGCCGGCGTGGACGATGTCGCCCGGGGCGGGTTCGAGCCAGGTGAGGCGGGTGGCGGTCGGGGCGGCCAGGTCCATGCCGAGGAACCGGCCCAGTGACGGACCGACGGCCTTCGGCGAAACGAGGATGTAGACCGCCCAGGCCAGGAGCGCTGCGATAGCCACGGCCAGGGGGGCGGCCGACGCCGGCGTCTCGCCCAGCCGGGCGGGCGGGTGGCGGCGGACGTCGCGGGCGGCCTGACGCTGGGCGGCGTCGAGGACGCCGACGCGTGCCGAGCCACCCCGCAGCAGGAGGGCGTTGATGATCGAGTTGTGGCGGATGCCGCCGGCCCGTTCGAGCAGCCGGGCGAGAAAGAGGCGGTTCCAGCGGCGGGTCAGGGCCCGCACCGTGAGCCAGGTGCAGAGCACGGTCAGGCCGACCGCCCAGATCAGGACTGCCCCGGTGAGCAAGGTTCGCGGCAGGCCGTGGGGCCAGATATGGTCGGCAACGACGGCCAGGAGGGGGAAAACGGCTCCCGCGGCCAGCAGCGTGCCCGCCTGCCCCAGGAAAGCCCGGGCGGCGAGACGGCGGCCGCAGCGGTCCAGTTCAGCGTCGACGACGGCCGCCGCGGACGCCCGCCGGACCGGTGTACTGTTGGGCGGAGCGTTGGTGCGTCCCATATGTTCCATTCTATCGGATAAGGGCAACGGGACGGCTGGATATGCGGACCAACGAGGGCAACGCGTGTTTGACGAAGGCGGCGGCACTTGGCACAATGCGGGTTTCAGTAACCCGTGTGGAGATCGACAGATGGGGCGAGGTACGTCTGGTCGCAGGAGTTACTGTCGGCGGGTGCTGTGTGGGCTCGCGGCACTCACGGCGGGTACGCTCCTCGGAGCGTGCACGTCCTCTTCCGGTACGATCGGGCCGGGCGCGTCGGGCACGACCGCCTCGGCCATGCAGCACCCGATGCTGGAGGGCATCCCGATCCCGTCGGGGTTCAGCTTGGTAGACGACCGCAGTTTCGGCTGGAAGACGGGGACGCTGCGTACGGCGAACTGCGAATTCGCCGGCAGCACGGGTGTAGCCGAGGTGAACCGCTTCTACCGCGAGTACATGCCGTCGGCGGGATTCACGCTACGGCAGGAGCGTTTCGACCGCGGTGAGTACGTGATGGAGTTTGACAGCACGAATGAGCGCAGCACGGTGCGCATTCGTCGCGAGAGTTTCAAGACGATTCTGATCGTGGACGTCAGCCCGACGCCACGGGGTTCGGCCGAGCGCGACGTCAAGCCGCCGACCCGCCGCCCGTGAGCGCGAGAGTAACCGACTGAGGTCATGCAATGGACGCCGATACCAGGCATCAACTGAAAACCAACGAACTGGGCGAGGCCCTGTCGAAGCTGCGGAGTTTCTCGAGCGATCGGCAGACGCGGCTGTGGCTGCTGGTGATTGTGCTCGTCCTGGCCGCGTGGGGCGCTTACCGCTACTGGAACTACGCCCGCGTCGCCAGCGTCACGCAGGCGTGGTACGATCTCGAGCAGATCAACCGCAAGCGCGCCGCCGGCGAGAGCGCCGCTTCGACCATGGCCGAGCTCAAGACGCTGATCGACGGCACGTCCAACCCCGCCGTGCGGACGACGGCGCGAATCCGGCTGGCGGCGACGCTGCACCAGCAGGCCGAGGAAAACCCGGACGAGTACGACGAGTACATCAAGCAGGCGGTGGCGGCGCTCGAGCCCGTTCTGAGCGACACGGAAGCACCGCCGGCGCTGGTGGCCGCGGCCATGTTCGCCCTGGCGACCGATCATGAGTCGTTGCGGCAGTATGACGAGGCGCAGACGCTGTACGAGAAGCTGCGTGACGACGAGCGTTTCGTGGGCAGTCCGTTCTACGAGGCCGCCGACATGCGGCTCGAAACGCTGGACGAGCTACGTCAGCGGGTGACGTTCCTGCCGGGCAGCGCCCCGCCGCCCGCGCCGCCGCCGCCGCCGGCGAGCCAGCCGGAGCAGCCGCCGATTTCGGTGATGCCGGCCAATGCGGCGATGCCGCTCGAGCCGATACCCGAGCCCGTGGCGAAGAAACCAGAGGAAAACGCGACCGGCGAGACCCAGCCTCCCGCCGAACCGGAAGCCGTCCCGCCGCCGCCCAGCACCCAGCCAGTGCCGTGAGCCACGAGGACCGCATCCTCGACCGACCGATTCCCATCGACGAAGACACTGCGGAGCGCGTACGGCTGCACATTCGGCGGAAGCTGCCGGGTCGACGGCTGGATCGCTATCTGCACGGGCGGTTTCCGCACCTGTCGCGGACGGCGGTGCAGCGGCTGATCAAGCAAGGGGCGGTCACGGTCAACGGGCGGCCGACCAAGTCCAGCTACGAGATGAGCGGCGGGGACGTTATCGAGCTGACCATTCCGCCGCCCGAGCCGCGCGAGGTCGTCCCCGAGAACATCCCGCTGGACATCGTCTACGAGGACGACTTCATCCTCGCTTTGAACAAGCAGGCGGGCATCGTCTGTCACCCGGCGCGCGGCGACCAGACGGGCACGCTGGCCAACGGGCTGGTCTACTACGCCGGCACGCTCAGCCACGGCTCCGACCCCTTCCGCCCGGGCATCGTGCACCGCCTGGACAAGAACACCACGGGCGTCATGCTGGTCGCCAAGACCGACGAGGCCCACTGGCGTCTGTCGCTCCAGTTCGAGCGGCGAACGATCCAGAAGACGTACCTAGCGGTGGTGCACGGAACGCCGGAGCTGGACGGGGACAAGATCGACGCCCCGATCGGCGTGCACCCGGTGGTCCGCGAGAAGTTCGCCGTCATGGTGCAGGAGAACCGGATCGACATCGCGAAGAGCGCGGTCACGTTCTACGAGGTGATGGAGCGTTTCCGCGGCTTCACGCTGGTCAAGCTCCAGCCGAAGACCGGACGGACGCACCAGCTTCGCGTGCACATGTCGTATCTCGGACATCCGATGGTCGGGGACACGATGTACGGCGGGAAGGCGATCAGCTACGCCGACCTCGCCGGCGAGGGGCCGACCGAGCCGCTGATCCCCTACCAGGCGCTGCACGCCTGGCAGATCGAATTCCGACATCCCATTACCGAAAAGCCGATGCACATCGAGGCCCCCTTCCACGGCCTCTTCCGTGAGCTGGTCCAGATTCTGCGGAGCACACGAGGTGTTTGACACAACCGGCCCGGAGCCGCGACGGCGGCACGTCGCCCGTGTCCTGCTCATCGTCGGCGTCCTGCTGGCGCTGCCCGGGGTTACGTTTGCCCAGAGTGGCCGGCAGCAGGTCGCCCAGCAATTGGCCACGCTGCTCGGCGCTGTGCCGAAGGGCACGCACGTCGGGCTGGTCGTGGCCGACGCCGCCAGCGGTGAGCGCTGGTTCGCGCAGGCGAATGATGAGCCGCTGAAGCCGGCGAGCGTGCTGAAGCTGTTCGTGACGGCGGCGGCACTCGAATACCTGGGGCCGGACTTCCGCTACGAGACGCGGGTCTATCTGCGCAACGACGAGTTGTGGGTGTGCGGGGCCGGCGATCCGTCGCTTGGTGATGAACGCATCGCGCGCCGTGACGGGCAGTCACTGCTGTTTCCGTTTGAAGACTGGGCGGAGGCCCTGCGGGAGCGCGGCGTGCGCACGCTCAGCCGGCTGGTGCTCGATGACGGCGTGTTCGAGCACACGTGGCGGCACCCGGACTGGCCGGAGAGCCAGTCCGACACGTGGTACCAGGCACCAGTGGGCGGGCTCAACTTCAACGATAACTGCCTGGACGCATCGGTGCGGCTGGAGAGCGGCGATGTGCGCTTAGTGCTGCGGCCGCCGCTGCCGGCCAGTTTCTACGAAAACGGGCTGACCATCGGCAGCCGGCAACGCCCGCTCGTCCGCCGGGCTCCCGACCGCGACGTGTTCGAGTTCAGCGGTACGGTGAAGCGCGACGGGCCGCTCGGTCCGGTCAGCGTCTATCGGCCGACGGTCTTCTTCGGTCACGCGCTGCGGGAGGTGCTGCGACAGCGCGGGATCGACGTGCAAGGGCCGGTGGTGCGGCGCATCTTCGGTCCGGAGGCGCACGACGGGACCATCCGGGTAGCCACGCACGTCACGCCGCTGAGCGACGTGCTGTGGCGGGCGAACACGTTCAGCCAGAATCTCTTCGCCGAGTGTTTGCTGAAGTCGCTGGCAGCGTACGGACCGGACGGTCAGCGAAACGGGCAGGAAGGCTCATGGCTGACGGGCGTGGCGCGGATGCGGACGGTGCTGGGCAAGCTCGGAGTGGACACGACGACCGCGGTATTCCGCGACGGTAGCGGGCTGAGCCACAGCAACCGCGTCACCGCCGACCAGGTCGTCGAACTGCTGCTGCACATGAACCGGCACCGCTGCCGCGAGATGTTTCTCACCAGTCTGGCGCAGCCGGGCGAAAGTGGTTCCATGCGCACGCGTTATGCCGACCCGGTGCTGGCCGGGAAGCTGCGAGCGAAGACGGGATCGCTTAGCGGCGTGCGGGCGCTGGCGGGGTACGTGCAGCGGGAGGACGGGACGACGCTCGTGTTCGCCGTGCTGTGTAACGGCCCGAGCGACGCGGACCTGCCGCTGAAGGTGGCGCGGATCCTGGTGAAGTAGACGGCGGGCGGGGGGTCTTGTGTCCGCGGGCCGGCCGGGGACAATGGGGGACCGATTGTCCGGCGCGGACGAACGAGCGTACCTGCCGGCGTTAACCCTGACCGACAGAGGAGCACATAATGAAGCGAACGTGGCTGGCCGGCCTGCTGGCCGGTGCCGGAATGGCGCTGATCGTGATGACGGTGACCAGCGGATTGCACGCCCAGGGGGCGGCGGCGCCGACGGGCCGGGTGGCCTGCGTCGACGTGGGCCGGGCCTTCAACGAATATCAGCGGATGAAGGACATCAACGAGGAGCTGAAGGCGCTCCAGCAGAAGCTGGAGGTGGAGAACGAGACGCGGGTCAAGGCCAACGACGCCCTCCAGGCCACGGTGGACGCGATGGCCGCGGATGACCCGACTCGTGCCAAGAAGCTGTCCGAGCTGCTCGAAGCGGAAGTCTCCCGCCGAACGTGGGCCGAGGTGCAGCAGGCGCACATGGCTCGCGAACTGGCCCTGGCCACGGACCGGATTTACCGCGACGTGCTGGCGGCGACGGAAGAGGTGGCCCGGCAGGCTGGGTACGACCTCGTGGTGTACAGCGATGAATATCCGCCGGGCCCACCGTCGATCGACCTGAACGAGCTGCGCGACGTGATGCGTAGCCGCAAGCTGCTGTACGCGAACCAGGCGGTGGACATCACGCAGGCTGTGCTGGACCAGCTCAACAACGAGTACAAGGCGAAGCCGCACACGCAGGAACTGATGGTCCCGTAGACCCCGCGGCGGAAGCGTATGGAATCACCCGTGACAGTCACCGCCGCCGAACTGGCCGCCCTGCTGAAGGGTGTGCTCGAAGGGGACGGTTCGCGGCGTATTGCCGACGTGGCGACGCTGGAAAACGCCGGCCCGGAGTCGATCTCCTGGCTGACCGGGCCGGAACTCCTGCCGCGGCTGGAGAAGTCGCAGGCGGGCGTGGTGCTGGCGCCGCCGGAATGCCCCGTTCCCGAGGACCGCACGGTCATCCGCGTGTCCGACCCGGACCTGGCCCTGTGCGACGTGCTGCGGCGGCTCGCGCCGCCGATGGAGCTGATTCCGCCAGGCGTGCATCCGACGGCGGTGGTCGGTCCGGAAGCGGACGTGACCGGGGCGGCGATCGGGGCGCAGGTGTGCGTCGGGGCGCGCACGCGTATCGGAGCGGGCACGCAACTTCATCCCGGCGTGCGCATCGGGGCCGACGTGCGCATGGGGCGGGACTGCGTGCTGTGGCCGAACGTGGTCGTGCGTGAACGGGTCGTCATCGGTGACCGGGTCATCATTCATCCCAACAGCACGATCGGCGCCGACGGCTTCGGCTATCATCAACGTGGCGGCCAGCACGTGAAGATCCCGCAGATCGGGACAGTGATCATCGAGGATGACGTCGAGATCGGCGCCAACTCGGCGATCGATCGGGCCCGCAGCGGCGCCACGCGGATCGGCCGCGGCACCAAGATTGATAACCTGGTGCAGATTGGCCATAATGTGGTGCTCGACGAGGGCTGCCTCATCGTGGCCCAATGCGGGATCTCAGGCTCTACGACGCTCGGGCACCACGTGGTGCTCGCCGGGCAGGTGGGGCTGATCGACCACCTGCGGATCGGCAACCAGGTGGTCCTCGCGGCGCAGTCGGGCGTTACGGGCCACATCCCGGACGGGAAGGTCTACCGCGGCACACCGGCCGTGGAAAACATGGAGTACTGCCGGCAGCAGGTCGTCGCGCGGCGCCTGCCCAAACTGGCGGAACAACTGCGTGAGCTGGCGCGTCGGGTCGAACGCCTTGAATCGGCAGAGAACGATAGAGCGTGAGGTCGAACTCAGCGGCCAGGGGCTGTTCACCGGCTTCCCTGTCCGCGTGCGGTTTCGGCCGGCGGCAGCGGGCAGCGGCGTGACGTTCGTGCGCGCCGATCAGCCCGAGCCGATCCGCGTGCCCGCCCGGGTCGAAAACCTGGCCAAGCGGGCCCGCCGAACGTCCCTCAAGAACGGCACCGTGTCCATCGAGACGGTCGAGCACTGCTTGGCGGCGGTGCGCGGGCTGGGCATCGACAACCTCGATATCGAGCTGGACAACGCCGAGCTGCCCGGCGGCGACGGAAGCTGCCGCCCGTTCGTCGAGAAGCTCAGCGAGGCCGGCGTGGTCGAGCTGGAGGCGGAGCGGTGTTACCTGCCGATCCAGCACGTGATCCGCGTTGCGGATGAGGGAGCGGAGCTGGTGGCCTGGCCGGGCGAAGAGGGCCGGCTCGACGTCTATTACGAATTGGACTACGGGACGGACAACCCGCTGGGCCGGCAGACGTACCGCTTCTCGCTCGAACGCGACACATTCGTCGAGCAACTGGCCGGGGCGCGGACCTTCGTGCTCGAACAGGAAGCCCAGCAGTTGCAGGCGGCGGGGCTCGGCAAGCACCTGAAGTACGAGGACATCCTGGTCATCGGACACGATGGCCCGATCGAGAACAAGTACCACTTCCCGGACGAGTGCGCCCGGCACAAGATCCTCGACCTGGTGGGCGACCTGATGCTGGCCGGCGGCTTCGTCACCGGGCGCATCTACGCCCGCCGCTCGGGCCACAACCTGAACCAGGAGCTGGCCCGGAGCATCGTCGAGAATGCCGCCGCGGAGCAGTTGCAGGCCCGCATCAGCGGTCGGCCGCGGCTGGACGTCCGCGCGTTGCAGCGGGTCATGCCGCACCGCTACCCGATGCTGCTGCTGGACCGCGTGATCGAGATGGACGGTGACCGCCGGGCCGTGGGCATCAAGAACGTCACCATCAACGAGCCCTTCTTCGAGGGGCACTACCCGCGCAGCCCGATCATGCCCGGCGTGCTGATCATCGAGGCCATGGCGCAACTGGGCGGCGTTCTGCTGTCCCAGAAGCTGGAACACACCGGCAAAGTGGCCGTGCTGCTCAGCCTGGACAAGGTGAAGTTCCGGCGGCCGGTGGTGCCGGGCGACCAGCTCGTGCTGGAAGCCCAGGCGGTGCGAGTGAAGTCGCGCACGGGCGAGGTGTTCTGCCAGGCGCGGGTGGCCGGTGAGCTGGCTGCGGAGGCGGAAGTCCGCTTCATGATGGTGGACGCGGACCCTGATTGAGAGTCGATGGCGTATGAGTGAAATACATCCCACGGCGACGGTGGACCGCACGGCGGAACTCGGCCGCGACGTCGAGATCGGCCCCTACTGCTACGTCGGTCCCGGCGTGCAGCTCGGCGACCGCTGCCGGTTGATCGGGCACGTCACGCTGCTCGGGCCGGCGGAGTACGGTCCGGAGAACACCTTCTACCCGTACGCCGCCCTCGGCGCCGCCCCGCAGGACCTCAAGTTCAAGGGCGGCCCGACGAAGCTGGTCGTCGGCGGGCACAACACTTTCCGCGAGCACGTCACCGCCAACCGCGGCACCGAGGTCGACCCGCACAGCGAAGGCACCACCCGCATCGGCAACCACAACCTGTTCATGATCGGCGTGCACGTCGCCCACGATGCCGACGTCCGCGATCACGTGATCCTCGCCAACTACGTGCAGATCGCCGGCCACGTCTGCCTCGAATCGTGCGTGACGGTCGGCGGGGCCAGCGCCATGCACCACTTCGTCACCGTCGGCCGCAACGCGTACGTGGCGGGCATGACCCGCATCACGCACGACGTACCGCCCTACATGAAGGTGCAGGGCTACGACCAGGTCGTCCGCGGCGTGAACCTCGAAGGGATGCGCCGCTGGCAGATGCGGCCGGCGTCGATCGCGGCGATGAAGGCGGCCGCCCGGCTGCTCTACGCCCGCCGAGCCGAGCACTCGCCGCTGCGCACGGCCGAGGCCCTGCGGCAGATCGAGGGCGACGGGCTGATGGCCGACGAGCACGTTCGCTACCTCGTCGACTTTCTGAAGCGGAAGATGGCCATCGGCGTCTACGGGCGGGTGCGCGAGCACGACCGCCGCGACGTCGACGCCGACCGCGCCGGCTTCTACGAGTCCACCCAAACGGATCCCAGCGCATGAGCACCCCCCTTCCCGTCGTGGTGGTCGGCGCCGGCCACATGGGCCGGTTCCACGTTCAGAAATACGCGGCCAATCCGGCGGCGCGGCTGGTCGCCGTCATCGACGCCGACCTCGACCGGGCCCGCGCCTTGGCCGAGCCACACGGCGCCCGCTACGCCCGCGATTACGACCCCGACATGGGCGACGTGGCCGCGGCGAGCATCGCTGTCCCGACGAACGCCCACCTGCGCGTCGCCCGCCCGCTCATCGAGCGCGGCATCAACGTGCTCATCGAGAAGCCCCTGGCCCCCAACGTCCAGGAGGCCGAGGCCATCGTCGAGCTCGCCCGCCGACACGACGTCATCGTCCAGGTCGGCCACACCGAGCGGTTCAATCCGGCGGTGCGGGCGGTCGAACGGCTGGGCGTGCGGCCGAAGTTCATCGAAACACACCGCATCAGCCCGTTCTCGTTCCGCTCGGCCGACGTCGGCGTCGTGTTCGACGTCATGATCCACGACATCGACATCATGCTGCACCTGGTGCGGGACGAGGCCGAGCGGGTGGATGCGGTCGGCGTGAACGTGCTCGGGCCGAACGAGGACATCGCCAACGCCCGCGTCGTCTGCCGGCACGGAGCCGTGGCCAACCTGACCGCCTCGCGCCTGGCGCTGAAGACCGAGCGGAAGCTGCGGGTATTCAGCGAGTCGGCGTACGTCTCACTCGATTATCACCGCAAGAACGGCGTCGCCATCACGCTCGACAAGAACCTCGACGTACTGAAGTTCGCCCGCGAGCGGAACATCGAGGACATGTCGCAATTGGCGGGGATGGACTTCGGCAAGATGGTGCACGTCGAGCCGCTGGTCATCGACGACCGCGATCCTCTGGAGACGGAGCTGGACGCGTTCCTCGACTGCGTGCGGAACCACCAGCAGCCCCCCGTCACCGCCGAGGACGGCCTCGCCGCCGTCAGCCTGGCGACGCGGATCGTCGAGGCGCTGGCAGCGCACCACTGGGACGGTGCCCAGGGGCAGCGTGTGGGGTTGGAAGCGGACATCTTCGGGAAGACGAACGCGGGGAAGTAGCCGCGCGGTCCCGAAACGAACGGGGGTTATCTGGCAGCCGAAAGATCGGCGGGTGAAACCCGTCCTACGCTTGAACACCCGCCAGTTGCGCGCGTTTGCGAAGCACCTGCCGCTGACGCTTCTGCTGTCGGCGCAGCCGTCGCAGCGCCCGTTGCGCCCCTACCCGACCGTGCAGCAACGCCACACTCCGCACGCACGTCATCATCAACAGCCGCGCATCCATTCGCCGCAACGAATCCTCCACCACCGCCGGCAGCTCGACCCACTCAAACCGCCGCAGCCCATTGAGCACATCCGCCACCGCCTGCGGCAGCGGCAGCACGGGGTCATACCCGTCATCGTGCCACACCTCACGCCGCACACCGTGCAGCACCGACATCACCAGCCGGAACGGCGAACGCAGCCATTCCGCCGGCAGCACCGGCGTATCCGTGCCGCCGTACACCGGCGACGTCGGCCGCGGCACGTCCACAGACATCGCCGGCAGCGGCACATCCGTCGGCCCGACCGCGAGCGCAACCGGGGACACGGCCTCCGCCGGCGGCACAACCGACGACGCAACAGGCGGCACCGCCGGGGACGTCGGCACAACCTCCACGCTTCCGCCCGGCGTGGTCACCCGCCGCGGACACCGACACCGCCGGCAGATCGCCCGTTCGTACATCGGTCGCCCATCCAACGGCTGAAACAAGACCAACTCGACCGGCCCGCCATCGTCGCAGCGACAGCCTGCCTGCCACGCTCCAAACCGGCGGAGCAGTTGATCCACGGCGGCCAGCACCATCCGCCGGCCAAGTCGGCTCCAGGCCTCGACGCTCACGCCGCTCTCCGGCCCGGGCACGTCCGCCATCGCCGCCGCCCGCTGGGCGTTCTGCAACTCCGAATCGTTCAGAAGCCGCTTGTGCACGAGGAACCGGCCGTGTCGGCGGACGCTGCCCTCTGGCCGCTTCCGCAGGCGAAACGCCGTCACCGACTCTCCCGGCGGCCGACGCAGTTCATACGCCACGTCCCGCACCAACCCGACCAGCAGCGTCTGGGCACCGGCCAGCGCCCCGGCGTAGTCGCCCGACTGCTGCGCTGCGTCAGACTCCATCGCCGCCCGCTCGAACGCTTCCCGGTCGAGCTCCGGATGTTGCGCCACACGCGTCACCAGAGGAACCAGTTCCACGTTTGGCGTCGGTTCCGCATCTTTCGTCATCGCCGCTCTCCTTGATCTGTTGGACGACTCCAACCGCCACCCACGGCGGCCACGCTCGTCCTATTCGATCTGTGACCACCAGTGCTGCCACCACGTCGGCCGCGGCTCGGTGTCGATCTCTTTCAGGCCCGGCTGGACCATCAGTTCGTCCAGGCATTCGGCCACCACCCTTAACAGCCCATGTTTGATCCTGGCGTGCCGGTCCAGGTACGCCCGCCATTCCGCCGACAACTCTTCCCGGTGGTAGCACTTGCCGCCGGGAACCTGCTTCATCACGCCCGGGGCACCAAGTCGGCGGAGACACTCGGCCAGGACGTTGAAGACGGTGTTGCGTTCGGCGTGGCCGAGCCAGTGGCTGGGGTCTTCGTCCTCGTTGGGCAGGTCCGGGTCGTTGTCGTCGTAGGCGAAGAAGCGGAAGTGGGCGGCGCCGGGGAGTTGGTAGAGGAGGACGGCGGCTCGGAAGTAGACGCCGAGGCGTAACAGGTGCTGGGCGGCCTGGGCCATCCAGAACTGCATGGCGGTGGGCAGGTTGTCGGTGCAGCGGAGGTCGAGGTAGAAGCCCAACTCGTCGGCGTCGGCTTTGAATCCGTGCGAATCAATCATGTTGTCTTCCCCTGTCGGGTGCCGGGTGGATGCGGCACGCCCCGCCTGGCCTAGCTGACCCGGGCCCACCAGCGTCGCCACCAACTGTGTGCGTCGGGCTTGTCGATGTCGGCCAATCCCGGCCTCACCACCAGCACGTCAAGACAATCGGCCACCAACGAGAGCAGCCCGTCCTTGACCTCGACTCGCTCGTCGATCAACTTCCGCCAGGTCTT
>JASFQK010000061.1:0-17941 GCA_050115495.1 Phycisphaerae bacterium
GTCTTTCCGCCTCCGCCACAAACGGCGAGCGAAGCCCGCCCTGCGACTTCACCAGCAGCGTTCACAGATTGTAGGGCGGGCTCTGCCCGCCGAGCGTTCACAGGCCAGGACGCCGCCGACTCGACGTCCGACATTCGCTCGCCCGCCGAACCTCCTGACGGCGACGGTTGCTGCATCAACTGTCACGGCAGTGAGATTCCGGGACGTCACGGCACCCGCGACGTCTCGTATAGCCCTATAATACGTCCACTCATCGCATCAAAACAGCAGAAACTCTGTTCGAAGACCCAGCGCAACCCGCCTGTCGTGCGATTGCATCGTCGCGAGTGGCTACCCAGAAATATCCCGGATTAAGTACTCAGCAAGCTACCCAGAAAACTCTCCAGGTAGCATTGACCCGCCGCTCGCATACCGGTAATCTGATGTTTATCTGATCACCGCCGCCGGCGCACAGCCGCGAGCTGGGCTGCAAGCGATCGTCGGGTGCACATTGGCGTGATCGGTAACGGAGTTCGCCTGCGTGCCCAACGGGCGCGATGCAGGGTGTGGAGGATCCGGTCAGCCGGAACATCGCGGAAACGCACGGTGCGTGTCGCGGTTGTCCGAACGCCGGTCAGTGTCTCAAGTCGTTTTTGTCAGAGGAGGAGACGGATGAACCGCACGATTCGAGTTCTGCTTCTGGGCGCCTTGCTCTGCGCCCCGGCCGTGACGCTGGCCCAGACCAGCCGCCTGTACATCACCAGCTTCGATTGGCCGCCGGTACACCATATCGCTCAGAACGGTGCAGTTGTTCAGGAGTGGCAGACGGGAGGGATGTACGACGGCGACTGCCAATGGGCGATGGCCGTCACCGATACGATCAAGATCTATGCCTCATCCTATGTTGGCATGGGCTACGAGTATGACCTGGACGGTAACATGATCCCGGGCAACACGTATCCCAACACCGAGTTCCTTGATTGTTTCGACGGTGCCACCGACGGCACCCACAACTGGACGATCGCCCACAATGACTGGGATGAGGAGTTTCCGTATCCGGTGGTCGTTGCGGACGCGGATTGGGGCGGGGCCAGGGTCGCGTTCGCCCCGGAGCGCCGCAGTAGCGGCATCACGTACGACGGCAATTCCGACACGCTGTGGGTCACGAACGTGGCGCCGGACATCAATTGCGATCGCGTCCAGCAGTATTCGCTCGAGGGCGAGCTCTTGTCCGAGTTCAATATCGACCTTGGCGGCGGCCAGGTGATTGACTGGGGCGGCCACGGAATTGCCTGGGACCCGGCCGATGACACGCTGTGGATCAGCGCGTTTACTCCGTTTGGTGCGGCTGGCCCCGATCTGCATCAGTTCGACAAACAAGGCAACCTGCTCCAGAGTGTTGATCTGGGGGTGACAAGCCCGCTGATGGGAGCGATGGGCCTCGAGTTCCAGATGGTCCCGGAGCCGACCTCGGCCTTGCTGCTGGTCGCCGCGCTGGTCGCGGTGTGCCGCAGACGTTAGAGCGTGTGAGTAGAATGTAGTGTCCGGGCTCTGCACCGGACGTTGGCTTAATCCGGGCACCTTCGGGCTGAGAACTCCGGCCCGAGGGTGCCCGCGTTGCTTAAGGCAACCGGCTGCGGCGGAAGTCCGTTCGGCTGGTCGAGTCCGGCCGGGTCGACGTGGGGCGCCTCGACGTAGGACGCCGCGGCGGGTGGAACCCGTCCTACCTCTTCGGGCTGTTCCAGCGGTAGTTCACCGGCCCGCAGCCGTAGGCGACGATGTGGTTCTCATAACAACGGCCACGACACGTGCCTGAGCGTCGTGCGGCGCGACAGATAAGCCACGACGGCAGCGCGGGCGGGAGTCTACGACACGACATGTCGTGTCTGTTGTAGTCATGCCCCATGACACACAACACGAACTATCTGTTGCGTTCGCGAAATGACGGGCTAGTATTGTACATAGGCGTACTTGGACGCCCGGAGTCTGGAGGAGGAAAGGAATGTCCCTCGGTCGCGTGTGTCTCGGGTTTGTCGTATGCTGCGGACTGGCAGCATCGGCCGGCGCAACAGTGGTTCAGGCAGTTTCGGGCTATTCGGTGACCGGTGACCCGGTCAGCTTCGAGGCCCATTTCACGATCGATGGCGACTCGCTGATCGTGGAGCTCTACAACACGTCGGCGGAGGCGACCTCGAGCCCCGACGACATGCTGTGCAGCTACTATTTCGACATCGTGAACGGCGCCGGCGAGCGGCCGACGTTGACCTACGACGGCGCGACCGGCCAGGTGTGGCAGACCGACCGATGGTCGGAGGACACGATGGTCGATGCGTCCGCGGACCTGCGGGCGACGAGCGCGGGCCAGCACACCTGGGAGTTCCGCGAGATGGAGCCGACGGCTGCACCGTACGCGGGCTTCGGCCTCGGCACGGTCGGCAACTCCGACCTCAGCCCGAACAACTTCCACGGCAATATCACCGGTGGGTTCAACTACTCGCTCTACGCCGGCGACATCAGCACGGCGAACCTGGACGACTACCCGCTGGTCAAGCCCCGGGCCGAGTTCATGTTCCACGGCATCAGCGGGTTCACCGAGGCGGACATCTCCGACGTTGGTGTGTTCGGCATGGGCACGGGCCCCGACACGCTGCTGTCGACGCCCGAGCCGGCGAGCGGGTTGCTGCTCGGCCTCAGCGCACTGCTGCTGCGCCGCCGACGGTAACCGCGGCGGGGCACTGCTGCTGGTCGGTGCGTGTGGGAGCGCCGGGAGCTGCTACGACGCGATCTTGCCGTTAACGACGTCCAGGATCTCGCGCTCGAGCGCGATCGCCTGCTCCTGAATCTCGGCGCCGCGCTTGAGGATCCCCTCCAGCCACGCCTTGTCCTCGACGTCCGCGGAGTTGATCTTGACGTTGAGGAAGGCGCCGATGACCGCCGACCGGGCGGCCAGTGCGCCGACGCCGGCGTCGGAGACGCTCGCCGGATTGCCGATGTCGGCCATCGCCTTGCAGACCGCCATGCCGTCGAGGGCGACCTGCATGACGCGGAAGGGGACCTCGATGGCTTCCTTCGTTGCGTCCTGGATCGCCTGTTTCCGGGCGGCTTTCTCTTCGTCGCTGCCGCGGGGCAGGCCGAAGGCGGCCATAATCTTGTTGAACGCGTCGGTGTCGTCGTCGATCAGGCGCAGCAGCTCGTCGTGACAGGCCTTGCCCTTCTCGGCCCAGGTGCTGAACTCTTCCCAGCGGTCGTCCCAGCCGGCCTTGTGGCTGGAGAGGTTGGCGACCATCGTGCCGAGGGCGGCGCCCATCGCGCCCATCGCCGAGCTGATTGATCCGCCGCCGGGAGCCTTCGATTCGCTCGCCGTCTCCCATACGAAGCCCTCGACGGTCATGTCGACGAGCCGCCGGCGGGGCTGATCCTTGGCGATGGCGTACTCGATGATCTTCTCTTCGGGCTTGAACGGGTAGAGCTCGTCGAGGCCCATTGACTTCACGGCGATCTTGATGATCTCATGGTCGGGGATGCCCAGCGAGCGGTTCTGCATGCGCAGGTAATGCTTGCCGGCGTCGAGCGTGGCCTTCAGCGGAATCAGGCCGACCAGCTCCGAGCCGGTGACGCGCACGCCGCGAGCCTCCGCCCGTTTCTTGCATTCCTCGTAGGCGACGTGCACGGGCGTGACGGTGATGTTGGTCAGGTTCATCGAGATCTGGGCGACGCCGTATTCCTCAATGAACCAGCCGATGCCCTTGACGCACTTGAGGGCGCCGGGGATCCACACGTCGTTGCCCTTCTCGTCCTTGACGATGGGGCCGGTGATGGGGTTGCCGGAGCGCTTCTTGCGGCCTTTCTCACGGACGTCGAAGGCGATGGCGTTCGCCCGGCGGGTGGAGGTCGTGTTCAGGTTGACGTTGTAGGCGACGAGGAAGTCGCGAGCGCCGACGGCACTGACGCCGTACTTCGGATCGAACGTGCCCGGGCCGAAGTCGGGCTTCCACTGCGGGTCTTTCAGCCGCTTGGGGAGGGCTTCGTATTCGCCGGCGCGGACGACGGCGAGGTTGCGGCGCTGCTCGCTCGTGGCGGCGTACTCGTAGAAGAAGCCGGAGATGCCGGCCTCTTCGCCGAGCCGCTTACCGAGCTTGTGCGCCCATTCGACGGTCTCGTCCATGGTGATGTTGGCGACGGGGACGAGCGGGCAGACGTCCATGGCGCCGAAGCGGGGGTGCTCGCCGCTGTGCTTGCTCATGTCGATGAGTTCGCGGGCCTTGCGGGCGGCGCGGACGGCGGCTTCGAGCACGGGTTCGGGCGCCCCGACGAAGGTGACGACGGTGCGATTCGTGGCCTTGCCGGGATCGACGTCGAGGAGCTTGACGCCTTCGACGGTCTCGATCTGGTCGGTGATCTGCTTGATGAGGGCCGGGTCGCGGCCTTCGCTGAAGTTCGGGACGCACTCGATCAACTGTTTGCTCATGCCGGCTGCTTCCTCAGACTGACGCGGCGGCCCCGGCGGAAGCATAGCCCGCCCGGCGGCCGCCTGGGCCACGTTCACCTGTCGCGCAACTCGGGAAGGGGGCGGCGAGCCCTGCGGCCCGCGCTGCCACGCACCGAACCCGAAGGGGCATCATAACGGCTGCGCCGCAGCACATGAAGCACGCCATGAGCGGAGGGGGTGAGGGGCACACCGGGCGGTGGCGGAGGTCGCGCAGGACGGCAAACGCGGTGCAAAACGGCGTGCGCGGGGTGGTCGCCGTGGCGCCAGCCCACGGAATCGGTGGGGGCCGTGTGTCTCCGGGCTCAGAGTCCCGGAGGGACGACTGAAGGTTGAGTCGCGCGCCTCGGCACTCAGTCGTCCCTCCGGGACTGGATTGTCGGGTAACGCGCCTTTTCCCAGCACTGACGTGCTGGGCTACATTCATTCGTCCCTCCGGGACTGAGAGCTCGACGCCGCTCGCTCCGATGGCGACGAGTCTCTGCGCGGCGCTATTCCCCGCGTCGACGGCGGGCTTCGGCGCGGCGTTGTTCGTAGACTTCTTCGCACGCCGGCGGGCGGATGTAGAGTGGCGTGATCTCTTCCGGCCGGCAACGCCGCCCCGCGGCGGCCAGTCGGCGGCCCAGGGCCAACACGTGCTCGGCCCGCGGGTCCCAACAGGACTCGGGTAGGGCGGTCACGCCGGCCGCGGCAACAACGTCCGCATACTGCCGCAGTCCATCCCCCACGACCCCTAACGGCCGCGGCAGGCCGCCGAGCCACGCCGCCGGCTCGCGGAGATCCGCCTCCTCACGCGTCTCGAAGTCGTCCCCGGCACGCTCGAACCACCCGCCGAAGACCTGCCCCCGCCGGGCGTCGAGCAGGACGGCGACACGCGGCGGGCATTCCGGCAGGGCGAGGGCGTTGCGGGCGATCACCGCCAGCGTCGGCACCGCCACCACGGTGCAGCCGCCGGCGCTGTGCAGTGTACGGGCGATGGTCGCCGCCACGCGTAGCCCCGTGAAGCTGCCCGGGCCGTGCGAGAAGGCGACGAGCCCAACGTCAGCCAGCCGGGCGCCGACGGTGCCGAGCAGGTCGGCGATCGTCGGCAACAGCTCGCCGGCGTGCCGCCGATCCGCAGACAGCGTGCGCACGATCGGCGGCTCGCCGCCGCGGGCGAGAGCAACGCTGCCACGTGGGCAGGACGTCTCGATGGCCAGGGTCAGCGCGTCGTTCATGACCCGCGGATTGTAACCGCGGTTTCGCCGGCGCGGTGGGCGGAACCTGTAGCGCGGGGCGCGCTCCGTCCGAGCCACGACCGGTAGGGAGTGGTGGACGCAGGCGATGCGGTCACGCGCTGCGACCCGCTCGCTTCCGCTCGGGGCTCGGATTGGCGCTCGGGGCTCGGATTGGTGCGCGGGGCTCGGATGGGCGGTCGTGTGGTGGCGTCGCACTACTGGCGCACAGAAAAACGACGGGCACGCACACCGTCACCGGGGCTGCCCGCCGCTTGCGCTGGGATGCGGTTGATATTGGACCGGCCGGGCCGCATCGCCGGCCCGCACAGGGTTACGGCGCGAATTCGTCGGTCTTCGTGAAGCCGTCAGGAACCCTGATCTCGAACGCATCCTCACTGAGCTTGGGATCGACCACGAGGTGGCTGAGCATCTTATGGATCTCGCCCTTCTGGCCGTCCTGTAGCGTCAACATGTCGATCCGGCCGCGTGGGAGGAAGTCCTTCTTGGAGATGAACCAGGTGACCGTCGGCGCCTGATCGATGTTGTAGATGACTTCGATTGCGTAGCAATCCTCGCCATCGACGGTCTTGCTTTCCTTGAGCGTGTGCTGCTTGCCGCCCAGTTCGTCGTCGAACGGCCGGGGGTGCAGGTACTCGATCATCATGCCACGCAAGATGACGCGGCTCGCGGACCCCAGCACCGCCGGGTCGAGGTCGGCGTACACGGTCTTCGTCCGGAAGTCGACGAGGTAGAAGTCCTTGCCGTCGTTGCCGCCGATGAGGTGGTACGGCTCGGAGTCGTTGGGAACAGTGAAGCGAGTTTCCATGCGGAACTTCGTCGGCAAGACACTCTTGTCGTTGTCGGACTCCGGCTTGGCCCGCTCGGCGGCGATCACCGAGCCTTCGAGCTTGGCCGATCGCTCCTTCAGCGCCCCGGTGGCCTCGATCGTCAGGTCGTACTTGACGGCCTTAACGGCCTTCATGGCGGCGTCGGTCTTTTTGAGGATGGCGAGCGGATCGGTCATTTCGCCGGCGGGCTTCTCGTCCTTCTTGTCCCCTGCCCAGGCGACAGTGCCGGCCAAGAGAACGAGGGCGAGCAGGCCAATAAATTGTCTCATCGGCGTTTCTCCTCGCGGGACAGGAAGACAGGACACTCGCGCCCGTCGTTCCTAATCCGCAATCAGGGTGCCGAGCAGCGCGCCGTGCGTGGGTATGTCGGATTCTGTCAGCGTGTGCCGCGAATTGGCGGCTCCTGGCGGCGGGTGGCGAAGTCCGGAAGTTCACTCGTGGCGCGCGGCCGGGCCAGGCGAATGCGGATTGGCACACGCCGGAGCGGCGTCCGCGGCCAGGGCGCCGGTTCACCCGTGGTCGAGCTGGAGGAACCCGTATGTCGTACGTCCGCCGCCCGCCGCTTCGGCGGCTTGTCGCCCGGTTTCTGCTGGTTGCACTGGTCGGACCGGGGATGGCGTGGGCCCAGTGGCCGCAGTGGGGGGGACCACACCGCAACTTCACGATCGAGACATCCGGACTGGCCGACTCGTGGCCCGAGAGCGGTCCGGCGCGGATCTGGGATCGGGCGCTCGGCGACGGGTTCTCCGCCATCATCGTCGACGACGGCCGCCTGTTCACGATGTACCGCGACGGCGACAGCGAGTTCACGATCGCCCTCGACGCCGCCACCGGCGAGACCGTCTGGCAGCACGAGAACCCCTCGCCGTTCACCCCGATCATGGCCCAGTACGGCCCTGGGCCGCACTCCACGCCGCTCGTGGTCGGCGATCGGCTCTACTCCGTCGGCAGCAACATGGTGCTGCACTGCTTCGAAAAGAAGACCGGCGCCGTCATCTGGCGGCGCGATCTGCGTGTCGACTTCGGCGGGGACGTCCCGGCATACGGCTACGCTTCGAGCCCGTTGGCCTGGGGGGACGCAATCATCCTCCCGGCCGGAGCCGCTCCGAACGAGGAGCAACCGCTCATCGCCCTCGATGGAGCGACCGGCCGGGCTATCTGGCAGAACCGCCCGACGGCCGCCGGTGTGGCGGCGTTCGGCGTGTACACGTCGCCGATCCTCATTCGCCTCGGCGACGAGGAGCAGGTCGTCTTCCTCGGCTGCGAGCAGGTTTCGGGCGTGAACCCGAAGGACGGCACCGTGCTGTGGACCCATCCGCACCTGAACCGCACCGGCGTCAACGCCAGCACGCCCATCTGGAACGGCGCGGATCTGGTCTTCTGTGCGGCGGCGTACGATTCCGGGGCTCGGGCGGTGCGGCTGCGGCACGAGGGCGGGCAAACCGTCGCCGACGAGGCGTGGTATAGCCGGAAGATGCGCGTCCACCACGGCAACGTTGTCCTGATCGACGGCTACGTCTACGGCTCGACCGGCGACTTCGGACCGGCGTTCTTCGGGAGTATCGAGCTGGCGACCGGCCGCGTCGCCTGGCGGGAACGCGGTTTCAGCAAAGCGACCTGCGTCTATGGTGACGGCAAGCTGATCCTGCTGGACGAGAACGGCACGCTGGCCCTGACGACGGTGAAGCCGGAAGGACTCACAGTTCACTCCCGCTGCCGCCTGACGCAGCGCTGCTCGTGGACGGTGCCGACACTGGTGGGCCAAACCCTCTACATCCGCGACCGGCACCGGATCATGGCGTTGAACCTCGGGTGAGGGAGGCTGAAGGCTGTTTGACTGCGTCCTTCACTTCGCTTGGACGTCTGTGACAATTCGCGAAAACGCTCGAAAACGAAAATAGCGAGGCGACCGAGCCGCGGGGGCGGAAACGAGCGCCTGCCCATGGCCGACGCGGCAGGGGGGGGGTAACGCCCGATAACTACCGATTGTCACGTATTGTGGCCGAGGCTGCAGGCTGCATCCGCTGACCCTGGCCGGCGTACATTGTCTGAATGGCACGCGGCCGGTGTACGGCGCCGGCGAGGGTTGTAACGCTATGTGCATTCAGGAAAAAGGGTTACAATGATTCGACACCAGGGCATCATTGATACGACCGCCCCGTTTGATACGCCGGTCTGCACCCAGCCGAAGGATGCGGAAATGCCTGCACACGTCTCGCACCGCGAGCTGCTCCGCCTGCTCAAGACGGCCGCCGACCGCGAGGCGTCGGACCTGCACCTGGTCCCCGGCTATCCGGCGTCGCTGCGCATCCATGGCCGGATCGTCGCCATCGACGATACGCCGCTCGACGAGGACCACGTCAAGCGGATGGCCGCGTCGATCCTGTCGGCGCCCGTGCTGGCGACCTTCCCGCAACAGAAGAACGCCGACTGCTCGGTGTCGTTCGAGCATGACGGGCACCGGCTGCGGTTCCGGGCAAACGTGTACGTGGCCCGCGAGGCGTGGTGCATCTGCCTGCGGCACATCCCGACGGCGACGCCGACGCTCGAATGGCTCGGCTTCCCGCGGGAGCTGGCCGAGCGGCTCGTGTCGTACATCAACGGACTGGTCGTGGTCGCCGGCGAGACGGGGGCGGGGAAATCGTCGACGCTGGCGGCCCTGATCGACCTCGTCCGCGAGAGCCGCGATGGGCACGTCCTCACGATCGAAGAGCCGATCGAGTACATCTATCCCGCGGACGGGCGGTGCGTCGTCACGCAGCGCGAGGTGGGGCGAGACGTGGCGTCGTTCGCCGACGGACTGAAGTACGGCCTGCGGCAGGATCCGGACGTGATCCTGGTCGGCGAGATCCGCGACCGCGAGACCGCCCAAATGGCCCTCAGTGCGGCGGAGACGGGACACCTCATCCTGACGACGATGCACACGCGCGACGCGAAAGGTGCCATTTCGCGGCTGGTCGACCTGTTCCCGCCGGAGACGCAGGACGACCTGCGCCGGCAACTGGCGCTCAGCCTGCGGGCGGTGGTGAGTCAGCGGCTGTTGCCGCCGGCGTTGGACGGTCAGCGCCGGGCCCTGGCCATGGAAGTGCTGCACGTGACGCAGCAGGTGCAGATCGCCATCCGCAGCGGTCGGCTGGAGACGATCGATTCATCGCTCCAGACGGGCATCAAAGGCGGCATGGTGAGCCTGGACGACGACCTCCGCCGGCTGGTGCGCGAGGGCAAGATCTCGGTGGAAACGGCCCGCCGGTACGCAAAGGATCCCGAGGCGCTGAACGCGGTCGGACGGAGCTGGTAGGGGGCGCACTGGTGGGCAAGCCACCAGTGGCACCCGGCGTCCGGGCTCCATATGGAACGTTCCGTAGCGTCCGACCTCCGTGTCGGACGTCGCTGGCCGAACGATCATCGCATTGCCCACCAACCCGCGAATGGCGCGCACCAACGTAGCGTTGGCCCCCCGTGGCCAACGTCGACTACCGACAGACGCCTGTCCGCGCAGCTTCTGACCCCTGAATTCTGACTCCCTCCTCCCGCCGCATTTGTCGACGATCACCCGCGCGTGGATAATGCGGTTCGTTCGATCAAGTTGAGGTGAGCCATGGACGTGTTCGAGGCGATTGGCAAAAGGCACAGCTATCGGGGGCCATTCCAGGAGCAGGCGGTTCGCCGGGAGGATCTGCGGCGGATCGTGCAGGCGGGGCTGCAAGCGCCGTCGGGCAAGAACGCGCAGACGACGCGGTTCGTAATCGTCGACGAGCCGGAACTCCTGCGCAAGATCGGCGCGTTGCACGCCAGCAACGTCGCGGTGCAGCAGGCCCGGGCGATGATCGCCTGCATCGTCGATCAGCAGCCGGTGGCGGTGTACGAGAGCCACCACTTCCAGATCGAAGACTGTGCGGCGGCGGTGGAGAACATGCTGCTGGCCGTGACGGCGCTGGGCTACGCGACCGTGTGGATCGACGGGTGGCTGCGTACCGGCGGCCGGGCGGAGCAGATCGGGCAGATGCTCGGGCTGCCGGCGGGGAAGGTGATCCGCGTGCTGCTACCCATCGGCGTGCCGGCGGAAACCGGGCCGCGGAAAGAGAAGCTGCCGTTCGAGCAGCGCGCGTGGTTCAACGCGTACGGAACGTAGCGTCCGACCTCCGTGTCGGACGTCGATCACCAACCAGGGACTGAAGTCCCCGGCAACTGCCGCGCGCCCTCCGGGCGGAGAAGAGGTAGAGGGGGTGAGGCTCCCCGGTCCAGGGACTGAAGTCCCTGGCAACCAACGTGCGCCCTCCGGGCGAAGAAGTGGACGCATGATGCTTCTCCGCCCGAAGGGAGCACGACCGTAGCCAGAGGCTCCGGCCGTTGGCCGCAAGTACGCTCCCCGCGTCTCCTCGCCCGGAGGGCGCACGATCGTAGCCAGGGACTTCAGTCCCTGGAGAACGAGGACGAATCGACCCTCTCCTCTTCCTCTTCGCCCGGAGGGCGCACGACCGTAGCCAGGGACTTCAGTCCCTGGATGACTGTTGGTGATCGGGGGCGGATTGCAGCGCCCAGGGCGCCGGGTTGCGGCGCCCAGGCGCTGCGATCCAGGTCGCGGCGGATGATCAACCGTCGGTGAGCAGGCTCACGAACGGGCTGATGTCGAAGTTGTCGACGCTGCCGTCACCGTTAATGTCGGCCAGCATGCGGTCGCAACCGGGGTAAGCCGTGGCGTAGCCGTCGGGGTTCGTCAGGGCCAGAATGAAGGCGGCGATGTCGAAGTTATCGACGGTGCCGTCGCAATTCAGGTCGCCGGGCTGATAGGGGCACTCGAGGATGAGGAAGACGTCGTCGCTTTCGTCCCAGGCGCCGTAGACGCCGCTGCCGTAGTAGGCCCGGACGCGGATCTTGCAGGTATCGCTGGGACCGAGGGGCGTCCACGGGACGGAGACGTCGCCGGGATCGGTAAGGGCGACGATGTCGGTCCACTCGGTGGTGTCATCCACGAGCGTCACGTCATCGATCCAGGCCGTGTCGCTGCCGCCGCTGACGCCGGCGTCCTTCACGTATTCCCACCTGACGATGTGCGAGCCGGCGGAGAGCGTGGTCGTGTACAGGTACCACGTCGAGCTGTTGCCGGACACGTGGACCACGCGTTCGCCATCAACGTAGCAATTCAAGAAGTCGTAACGGGGTTCAGAGCTGACCCTGTAGCGAAAGCTCAGGGTGCCGCCGCTGACCGTACGCTGCAGCCAGGTCGACTGGCTGTGGGTAATCGTGCCGGCGCGGGCGGAGTGGGTGCCTGTGTACGCCGCGGTGTTGCTGACGATCCAGTTGGCGTTGCCGCCGGTGGTGTAGTCAGCGCTGAAGCCGCCGTCCTCGAAGCTGTCGACGACCTGGGCGGTGTCGCCGTAGTTCTCGGAGTACTGGACCTGGAAGGGGGTGGTGGCGTTGCCGATCCAGGTGACGGTCGTGGGCTGGCCACTGTTGAGGACCTCGCCGCCGTTCGGGTAGGTGACGCGGGCGGAGGGCCCCATCGGCACGTCGAGCACCGTGGCCGCGCCTTCGTTGACGACGACGTTGGGGATGGTGATGGAGTCGTAGCCGTCGGCAGAGAAGGTCAGTGCGTACGTGCCGGGCAGCAGCATGCGGTGATAGTCGCCGACGTCGGGATCGGTGTAGATCGGGTGGTCACGGCCCACAACGAGGACGGTGGCGGCGAGGGGCGCGCCGGTCTGAGCGTCGCTCACGATGCCGCGGACGCCGATGAGGCAGGTCTCCATGTAGGAAAGCATGGACTCCTGGTTCTGGCTCCAGTAGGTGGGCATCTGCGAGTAGGCCGGGGCCTTGGGCCCCAGCTCGATCGTGACCTCGTTGCAGCCCTCGTAGCGGTAGTTCCAGTCTTGCATGCCGCCGTCGATGACGTACCACTCGGCCCCATTCGTGATGCCGTGATAGAACTCGGTGCTGTTCCACATCGGCAGGTTGTCCTCGGAATACTCCTCGCTGATGGCGATGAACAGGTCGTCATCGGGCGACGGGGAGTTCGTGCCGGAGGGCAGGCCGTTGTTGTCGAACGGGTAATTGACGACCAGCGCACCGCCGTGGAAATTCGCCGAGGCCGTGAACGAGTGGGCGAAGCACCAGTTCATGATGTTGGCGATCTCGATCGGGCGGCCGGTGGTGGTGTTCGGGTCGGGGTTGGAGCCATAGCCTTCCGGGAAGTTGCGGTTGAGGTCTACGCCGTTGGCGTTCGCACGCGTGTAGTTCACGTACCCGTCCGGGTTCATCGTCGGCACGATCCAGATTTCGACGTTGTCGACCAGGTCGGTGACGCGCTGGACCGTCCCGTAGTTCTCGAGCAGGTACTCGATCAGGTTGAGGCACATGACCAGGCCGGTGACCTCGTCGCCGTGCATATTGGCGATGTACTTGAACTCCGGCTCGTCCTCTTCCGTGTTGAGGTTGTCCGTGATCTTGAGGGCGTACATGTGCCGGCCCTGCACGCTCACGCCCAGATCGAAGCGCTGGCAGATATTCGGGTACTGCGTGGCCCACGTCTGGAGCGTGTTGCCGACCTCGGTGACGGACGGATATCCACTGGGCTGCCGCGGCTGGGGCGGCACGTCCGTGTGCGGCCAGGCCGGCAGGCCCTGGTGGTCGCGCAACGCCGGGTCGGCGCCCGCAGCCATCAGCGCCTGAGCGATCTCGTCGAGCAGCGGTTGAAGCTCCGGATCATTCTCGCGGGCGTCGGCCCCCAGCACGTGCAGGGGCGTCTGGCCGTCCACATTCGCCGCGTTGACGTCCGCGCCGGCGGCGACGAGCCGCTGCGCGGCTTCGAGGCGGCAGCGCCGCGCCGCGATGTGCTGCGGCGTGTCGCCGTTATGGTCGATAGCGTTCACGTCCGCGCCGGCGAGGAGCAGCGCGTCGATCAGCTTGCCGTCCCCGGACTGGGCGGCGATGTGCAACGGCGTGAGGCCGTTCCAATCCGCGGCGTTCACGTCAGCACCCCAGGCCAGCAGAAGCTCAACGATCCCTCCCTGGCGGCCGAGGACCGCATAATGCAGCGGTGTTTCATCGAACGCCGTGCGGGAGGAGACCAGGTCCGGCGTGGCGCTGAGCAGGGCGGCCACGCGGTTCAGGTCGCCGGCGCGGGCTGCGGCGTGCAGGTCCGGCGTGTCGGCGGCGAACGTCCAGGAGGCAGCGAGCACAAGACAGACCGCGAGAACGAGGGTGTGGTGTAACTTCATGGTCTTCTTATCCTTCCAATATGTCCTGCAGGCATGGACAGCCCAGCGCTTTCGCTCCCCGGTGACCGCCACCAGTGTAACTCGGCGGTCACGCCGGGGGAAATCAATTCGCCCGCGGCGCAGTGCCCGATAACCACGCCGCCGGCGACAGGCGATCGTGAACCGCGGGTGGGGGGGGGGGCGCGCGGCCCGCCGGCCGGGATAGAATGAACATCCTAATGCAGGGGCGGTTGTCAGTATTGATCGCACTTGTCCTGGGCGGGTTGGTCCTTCTGGCCGGTTCGTGCCGGCGGGACGCATCTGCGCACGCGGCAGCGGGACCGAGCACGCTGCGCATCGTGTCCTGGAACGTGCACGCCTGTGAAGGGGGCATCGACGCCATCATTGCCGAGCTGCGCCGGTTGAACGCCGACATCGTGTGCTTGCAGGAAGTGAGTCAGGGGAGCGGCACCGCAGAGGAGCCGGACCAGGTTCGGCACATCGCCGACGCGTTGGGCATGGACGTGTTCCACTGCTCGTCCTCGATGCCGGACGAGACCCACCAATGCGTCGTCATACTCGGACGGGTACCGTTCACCAGCACGAGTACGCTCGAGTTGGGGCCGCACCGGCACTACGGTGTAACGGGCGTGACGACCTGGCAGGGCGAGCCCTTGCGTATCGTCGGCGTGCACCTGGCCGCCACCTACCTGCTGGAGTGGCAGCACATCCTTCAGACCTGCCGCGAGAGGACGCGGGAGGCCGTCGACCTTGTGGCGCGGGTCGATGCGTGGAGCGGGCCGATCGTGCTGCTGGGGGATCTTAACACCACGCCGGGCAGTGGCGTGTACAACCGTCTGAGCGGGGCTCTCATACCCGTGGTGTTTCCGGCGGCGACGTTTCCCGCGCACCACCCGGTGCTCCAACTGGACCACGTGCTGCTCTCACGGGGGGGTTGCAGGCGACGCGCGCGGAAATCCCCGAGTCGCTGGCGTCCGACCATCGACCGATTGTGGTTGATGTTACGGCAGTGCGGCTGTAGGTACTCCCGCCTTACAGCTCGCGGAACCTCGCCGTGAAGTGCCGCAGTGACGGCGCCTCGCTGACGATCTCCAGCCCGCGGAGCTTGTCGCGCTGCGCGAACAGATCGAGCACGACCTCGACGACGTAGTCGACGTGGCTCTGCGTGTATACCCGCCGGGGGATGGCCAGCCGGACGAGCTCCATCGGGGGGGCCTTGCCGCCGCCGCCGAACATGACGCTGCCGATCTCGACCGCGCGGATGCCGCCGTGACGGTACAGCCCGCAGACGACCGCCTGCCCGGGGAACTGCGCCGGCGGTATGTGCGGGCAGAAGTGCTTCGCATCGACGTAGATGGCGTGACCGCCGGGGGGCTCGACGATTTGCACGCCGCCGGCGAGGAGCTTCTCGCCGAGATACTCGGTGCTGCGGATGCGGTACTGGAGGTAGTCCTCGTGGACGACCTCCTCGAAACCCTGGGCCATCGCTTCGAGGTCGCGGCCGGCCAGACCGCCGTACGTGAGGAAGCCCTCGGTGAGGATGAGCAGCTCATCCGCCCGGCGGACCAGCTCGGCGTCGCGCAGTAGCAGCAGGCCACCGATATTCACCAGCCCGTCCTTCTTCGCGCTGATCGTGGCCCCGTCGGCGAGGCTGAACATCTCGTGCACGATTTCGCGGACGGAGCGGTCCTGCTGCCCCGGTTCGCGCATCTTGATGAAGTACGCGTTCTCGGCGAAGCGGCAGGCGTCGAGGAAGAACGGCAGCTTGTAGCGGTCACAGACGGCGCGAATGGCGCGGATGTTCTCCAGGCTGACCGGCTGGCCGCCGCCGCTGTTGTTCGTCACGGTGACCATGACGACCGGGATGCGCTCGACGCCGACCTCTTTGATGAGGGCTTCGAGCCGGGCGATGTCCATGTTGCCCTTGAACGGATGGCGGCTGCGTGGGTCGCGGCCCTCGGCGATGACGAGATCGACGGCCTCGGCGCCGGAATGCTCGATGTTGGCGCGGGTCGTGTCGAAGTGGCTGTTGTTCGGGACGATCTTGCCCTTGCCGCCGAGCAGCTCGAAGAGGATACGCTCGCTGGCCCGGCCCTGGTGTGTGGGCAGAATATGCTCGAAGCCGGTGATCTCGCGGAGCTTCTCTTCGAGCACGAACCAGCTCTTCGCGCCGGCGTACGACTCATCGCCGCGCATCACGCCCGCCCATTGCAGGCTGCTCATGGCGCCCGTGCCCGAGTCGGTGAGCAGGTCGATCAGCACGTCCTCGGCGCGGACCAGGAACGCGTTGTAGCCGGCCTCGGCCAGGATGCGCTCGCGCTCCTCGCGCGTCGTCATGCGGATCGGCTCGACTACCTTGATGCGAAACGGCTCGATGATCGTTTTCATGGAAACAGACCTTCCGGCGATTCAGGGGGTTCGGAAAAACAACAAGCGGGCATTATGGGTGCCAGGCGCGCAGTCCGGCAAGCCGGGTATCGGCTTCGGGGCCGGCGATGGCGGTGATTTCGCCGCGATCCTGTGCGGCTCGCGACTCATTTTCGTACGTGTGCTGAGCGCTGCTGGCCGAGAGCGACACGGCCAGCAGGACGGCCGCGAGCACCAGCCATGCCGTGACAGCGGTAACGGCGACGCTGAGCAGCCCGCCACGCCGGGCCGGCCGCGCGGGCAGCAGTGACGCCAGGCACAGCAGCGCCGCGACCAGTGCCCCGGCGAATATCGGTAGACGCGGCCAGCCGGTGTCGTCCACGCCGAATCGGCGGAGGTCGAGCGTCGCCGACAGCGGGTCCACCAGCCACCACACGACCCAGCCACCGACGGCCAAACCGGCGACCACCAACCCCGCAACCTGACGCCGCGGGATCGGCGACAGGAACGACCGGCGGCACAGGCCGGCGGAGATCAGGGCGAGAGCGCCGGCGATCAACGTGGCTCCGGCCAGCCAGACGGCCAGGCTCGTACGCCACAACAGCCGGTTGTACGCCGGCGGCACGGGCTCCGGCCCCGCCGCCTCGCTGAGCAGGAAGATCGGTTGGGGTCGGTCGAGCGCGGCTTCGCGATACGCGGCACGCCAGGCACGCAGCTCCGCCACCAGTTCGGGAGCCGGTGCCGCCGTCAGGGCGTGTTCCAGGTGGTTGGCGAGCAGATCGGCGGCGAGCAGGCGCAGGCCGGCCGGGCCCTCGGCGAGCGTCCACTCGCGGAGCAGCGTCCGGTTGATCCGTGCACACACGACTGCCGACTCATCGCCGGCGTCGAGGCGGGCCGCGGTTAGCCGATCCAGCCGGTCGGTGAGGTACTGGAGCAGGGGCCCGTGGGCGTACGCAACGAGCCGGCTCGACTCGCTACGGGCCGTGCCGGGGCCGAGCCCGAGCTCTTCGAGGGCCGGCGCGCGTTGGGCGATCAGTTCGGCGAGATAGTGCTGAAAACCGCCGGTTGCGAGACCGGATAGCAGCGGCTCCACTTGCGGCCACCAGTCGGCGGGTGGCTGGCCGGCTCGTTCGAGGTCGAGCATGACGAACGCCGCCAGTTGCAGCCGGCCGAACTGCGTGTGGTCGAGTTCGCCGAGGTTCTGCTGGAGGGTGTCGCGGCCGGCGGCGTGGGCGGGATCTTGCAGGGCGTGGGTGAAGTCCCGGCTGAAGTTGACCATCCACAGGCCGTCGCGCGCCTCGGGCGACAGCCGGGCGTTGGCCTGCCGCATGGCCCGATAATACGCCTCATCGTTGAGCTGCCGCAGTCGAACGCCGGGCAGGCTCTGCCAGAACCCCCGAAGCTGCCCGGTGGCCACGGCACTAACGACAAACGCCGCGCAGAGCAGCACCATGCGTCCCCAACGCGGTCGAGCACTGGCGGCTTTCACCTCACGTCGCTGCATGGCCGCAGGCTATGCCGGCGAGGCGCGGTCGACAAGGGGGGGAGGAAGAAGGCAACGAGGCAGCCCCTTCGGCTCCACTCAGGGTGCCGAGGCAGCGGAGCGGTCGGGGGCCGATCGCCCTCCCTCTGCTCCTTTGCTCCTCTGCCCCTTTGCCCCTGCATCGCAGCTTGCTCGTGGGCCGAGGACGCGTATTCGGTTGTCAAAGATCCGCTCCGGTGCTGCGCTGAGTGACCGCGAGGGTGCGGTTCCGTGCAGGCAGCCGTGTCCTGGCGTTCGCCGATGCGAGCGGCGTCCTCTGAGCACCGTTGCCGTGTTCACCGAGG
>JASFQK010000062.1:0-17503 GCA_050115495.1 Phycisphaerae bacterium
ATCCCATACGATACGTCTGTGTTCATCCGTGAACATCGGCGAGTCCTCCTGACTAAGTCTTGCTCAATAACCAACTTAGATCAGCGAGGACTCTATTCTGTCAAGACCAAGGTTAGTACCATTGGGTTTCACCCGCCGTTTCGAGCCCATGTAGGGCGCGTTCCACGCGCCGTCTGCGAACGGTGTGTGACCGTGCTCTGTCCGAGCCGCGACCGGGAGGGAGCGGTGTTCGGCGACAACCCGTCGCTACCGCTCAGGGCTCGGATCGTTGTTGCCGCGGCCCTGGCGGATCGTCCGCGTAGGGCGGGTTCCACCCGCCGCTGGCCCGCACCGTTGATCGACGCGTCCGATGTCAGAAACCAACGCCGTCAAGTGGCTTCGCACGCAGGGGGTGGACTTCACTGCGCTCGAATACACGTTCACCGAGATCGGCGCCGATCACGCCGCCGAGGCCGTCGATCGCCCGCTCGAAATGGTCTGCAAGACGCTGATCGTCAAGGTCACGGGCAACGCGTACTGGATCGCCATCGTTCCCGGCGATCAGCGTTTCGATACCCGCCGGATGGCCACCGCCGTCGGCATCGACCACGCTGACATGGCCCCGCCGGCGGAGGCCGAGCGCGTCACCGGCTACAAGGTCGGCGGCATCTCCCCCTTCGCCATGCGTCGCAAGCTGCCGGTCGTTATCGAGGAATCGCTCCTGGCCCTCGACCGCATCATCGTCAACGGCGGTCAACGTGGCGTTCTGGTCGAGCTGGCCACCGATGACCTCGTCCGCCTCCTCGACGCCCACCCCGCCGACATCTGCCGCACGTGACACCGTTGGTCTGTGGCGCCGGATTGCATCCGGTGCGTCGTCGCGTGTTCTCGTGTAGCGTCGGCCCCCCGTGGCCGACGTGGAACACCAAACGACGTTCCGCACCGGACATCTTCGGCGAGCCGTCAGCCGTCAGCCCTGAGCCGGCGTGTGGCATGCTGAAGCCTCTGGCGCCGGCATGTCTTCCTGCCTCGTCACCCTGAGCGAAGTCGAAGGGGTTGCCTCGATTCACCCGTTGCCTCGTTGCCCATCTTCTGTCGGCAAATAACGCTGCGCCCACGTCGCCAGCACGGCCGCCACGTACCGCGCGTCCGTCTCGCGGGTGATGAGCAGGTGATCCGCCCCGTCGAGCGCCACGAAGCTCTTCGGATGATCCGCCGCCGCGAAGAGCCGTTCGGCGTCTTCGATCGGAACGACCTCATCTGTCGGCGAATGGAACACGAGCAGGGCCCGGCCGAGGTTGGCAGCCAGCTCCGCCGGGTTGTGCCGCACGAGGTCGTCGAGCATCTGCCGTTTGATGCGTACGCGGTGCCCCATCACGTCGACGACCGCCTCGCCGCCGGCGAGCACTTCCGGCGCCTGGCCGGCGAGCAGATCGCGCAAATGTTGCGTCTGGCTCGGGGCGGCGATCGTGGCGACGGCGACCGACTCGGGGATGAGCGGGGCGGCGGCCAGCACGGCGGTCCCGCCGAGGCTGTGGCCGATGAGAATCCGCGGCGCCGCGTACTGCTCGCGCAGAAACGCCGCCGCCGCCACGAGGTCCTGCACGTTCGTGGAGAAGTTCGTCTCGGCGAAGTCGCCCTCGCTCTCGCCCAGCCCGGTGAAATCGAACCGCAGCACGGCGATCCGCCGATCGACGAGCTCCCGGCTGATCCAGTTCGCGGCCTTGAGGTCTTTGCCGCAGGTGAAGCAGTGGGCGAAGAGGGCATAGGCAACGGTATGAGCGGCGGGCGCATCGAGCCGTGCCGCGATCCGCTGCCCCCCGGCCCCCACAAAGCTCACGCGCAATCGTTGCGGCAGCACGCCAATCTCCTCGGTTGCCCAGGGGGGATTATAGCCGGGGTGGGGAGAGCTTCACCTGCTCGCCTGCTCTCCTGTTCCCCCGCTCTCGCGCAGCGCCCCGTAGCGGCCGGTCTCCGTGCCGGCCGTCTTCGTACCGTCCGGGCTCCGCACCGGACGTCTTTCCCCGGCCTCTCCCCGCGTGCCGGGATGCCGGCCGGAGTCCCGTGCTGTTGGGGCGGCGTGGGCGATGGACAGGGTTGCTTCTCGGGCCTCGGCGGCGTGTTGTCTTGTTGTTCATCCACCAGCGCCTGCACCTGTTGCATCTGCTTTCGTCCACGTTACGATGTCTCTGTCCGAATAGGCATGTCCCCGAGCAGCGGAGGGAGCGGATCGTGTCCAAGTCGTTCGATTACGACATTTTTCTGAGCTATGCCTCGCCGGATCGCGCCACCGTGCGTCAGCTGGCCGAGCGCCTCAGGAGTGATGGTTTGCGCGTCTGGTTCGACGAGTGGGAGATACGACCCGGCGACAACATCCCCCTCCAGATCTCACGCGGCGTCGAACATGCCCGCGTGCTTGTGCTCTTCATGACTCCAGCGTTCTTTGTGTCCGAGTGGACCAAGTTCGAGAGCTACTCGTTGATCTTCCGCGATCCCTCGAACCGGGACCGGCGCTTCATCCCGGTTCTGGCAACCGACTGCGAGCTCCCGGTGACGCTGGGCCAGTTCCGATACATCGACTGGCGTGGACGCGCCGACCAGGCGTACAGGACACTCCTTGCCGCCTGCGGTCTGAGCATCTCCACCGGCCAGCGTCCGCGGGCCATCTGCGGTACCGCTCGCGCGGCTCCAGCATGTCCCGGGGAAGACGGAACGATGTTGTCGCGTCGTAAGGTCTTGATTGTCGAAGACGCCGTGTTGCAGTCCTTGTACCTGGAGGAACTTCTCATTGAAAACGGTTTCGATGTGGCGATTGTGAATACACCACAGGAATGGCGAGACCATAAGGCAGAACTGGATGCAGCGGTGATTATCTTGGACATGATGTTCTCAGTGCCGAGGGAGCAGGCTTGCGAGACGCGCGGTGGCTGTCTCGCTGGTATCGAACTCTATAGGGACATGCTGGCGTACCACCAGACAGCAAATAAGCCGATGCCACCCACGATTGTCCTCACGGCCATCGGCGCAGCGCGGGCAGAGATATACGACCAAGCCAGAAAGTACTTCGCCAACTTACCAGAGACTCAGAAGGTAGCCTGGATCGACAAACCGGTGAATGTAAATACACTCCTTGCGCAGCTCAATACGCTGGCGGGGAGGCCCTAGCCGTGTGCGCCAGCGCTGAGGGCGGGCATCGGAAGACTGAGAGTCAGCGACGCCGTAGGACGGGGGCTGTGAGCAGGTACGTGGGTGTGGCCACGAAGCTAATGTTCGTCGTGACGGTTTTCTTCGGCGTGGTCTTTATTGCAGTCAACACAAGCGGGTCTCGTCCCCTCTGGGCAACTAGCGCTGTAGCGGGTTCGCAACCGGCGGAGACGACGGCAGCGTGGTTCGGGGCGCAAGTCATCGCGCTAGGCAGTTTCGTGATGGCCGCGGTTGGGTTGCTCGTCGGGCTAATGGCTGCGCTACTTGCGCGAGAGGCAGCAGGGTCGGCAGATGAAGTGCGAAGACAGCTTGGGGAAGCGCGCTTGTTGGTATGTCGGCTGAAGGCTCGCCATCGGACAGAGACTGGGTTTGTGGCAGCGCGGCGTCGAGCGTTGTTCGAGGTGCATGGTGTTTGGCGGCGAAAGGTCGTCCTGGCAAAGACGAGAGACGAGAGGATGGCTCTAACGAATGAACTGTCAGAGGTCGACCTGCTATTCGAATGTTGTGCCGCCCGCGACGACTACGCGGCTGGGGCGCTGATAGAGCTGGCGGGTTATCGAAGGGGCGTGTACGGTCGGGGCATCGACGGTTTCCTGCGGGATCTTGGGAGGATCGGCTTGTACAGTGCTAACTCCAGGGCGCGCGCCATATTGGGGAACCTGATCGATGGCGAAGAATAGGATGCACGATTCGGAAGCAGTGCATCTCTTCGTGCGCGTGAGGGCCCGAGGGTCGTCAAGCTGACAGCGGTGTCCGCTCGTGCTGCAGCCATGGGACGCTACAGCCGACTTGTCACATCCTGGCGCGGATCCGCTGAACTACCGTTATCGTGGGTCATCGCTGATTGGCGTGTGGCTGGCGCGTGGGCCTGCTCATCTGCGCAGATGCCGGGGTGCCCCTGGACGTCTGGGGCAGTCGGCGAGGCCGCTCCCTCGACGATACCGCCTTGCGTGGGCGGTGGGCAGCTGTACCGGGCCGGAGGCTGGCCTGCGATAGGCACGCGAGAGGCGGTTGGCCACGGGGCCGCGGCGCCCGGGGCAGCTTGCGGGCAACCGCCGCCTCGCGCGGAGGAGCGCTGGTCAGCGGCGTGGTGGCGGTGGCCAGTCGAATCGCCACAACCGCACCGCCCCGAAGTTGGGATCGTAGAACTCCAGCAGTTGTTGCGACGGGATGCCGGCGGCGACTTGTTCGCAGGCGCGGCCGAAGGGGGTGGCGCGGAGGTCTTTGGGGCGGGGGCCGAGGCCGCCGAGACTGCCGAAAACGTGGCTCGACTGGATCACGTACTCGGGACGATACGCCTCCAAGTGCGCGACGGCGTCCGCCTCGCACTCCCAATCCGAGAAGTACGGCGGAATGCTCGACACGAAATCGCGGTCGTGCAGGCCGTTCCAATACATCGTGTGACCCATGACCCGCGCGTGCGGCGGAATCTCCGCCGCCAGACGGGCCACGAAGCGGTCGTAGTCGGCCCCGCGATACGCATACAGGACCGCGAGCGTCGGCAACAGCGACATCGCCGCATAGAGCCCCAGTACGCCGACCACGACCGATCGGCGGAGCCAGCGATGCGATATCGCCGGCCCGATCATGCTTCCGCCGGCGTCGCCAGAAGGCGGCAGAGCCCGCCAGATCAGCGCAGCCAGCGCCGGTACGAGCACCACCAGGTACCGCCCGTGCGGCACGCGCACCAGCAGCGGCATCAGCACAGCGGCCGCGAGCACGAGAATCAGCAGCAGCCGATCACCTCGCCGACCGCGCCACAGCGCCCAGCCGGCGGACCACACCACGAGCAACAGTAGCGGTAGCCGCATCGGCAGGCGCAGAAAGTTCACCCACCGCTCCCGCTCGACGGAGAGCATCTCCATCAACGAGCGGAAATGCGCCCCCGTGCGAGCGGCGACCTGGTCCATCAGCCGGACGTCGGTCGTAGCCTGCACGTACGCAACATACGCGACATACGGCGCCAATCCAGCAGCGACGCCGCCAGCCGCCCACAACCACCACGTTCCCCGGCGAGCCGCCGACCCCGCGGTAACGACGACCGCGACGACCGCCGCCGCCGTGAAGACCAGGGCGTTCGGGTGCGTCCAGCAGGCGAGGCCGATCAGTGCGCCGCCGACGAAGGCCCAACCGGCACTGCGGCGGTCGATGGCTTCGAGCAGAATCCACCACGACAGCCACAGCAGAGCGGCGAGGAAGATCTCCTCGCGCCCCGTTCGCCCGCAGATGAACACCCACGGGTCGATGGCGGTCATGAGAGCGATGCCGGCGGCGGCGAGCGGCCCGAACAGCTGTCGCATGATGCCATAGACGGCCGCCACGAAGATACCGCAGAAGGCGACGGCGACGAGGCGCGACTGCGTGAGGCCGTAGCCGATGACGCGATAGACCGGAGCGCTGACGACGTTGGCCAGCAGCCGCGGTTGCAGGAGGTAGCGGTCGGTCCCGCCGCGGCCCATCTGCCCCGGGTTGCGCGGACAGCCCTCGAAGGCAATCGTGTAGCCCGCCATCGCGCTCCACGAGTCATCGCCATACGCACGCGGCACGCGACCGAGCAGCGGCAGAAGCAGGACGGCGAGCAGCAGGACGAACGCGAAGAGGAAGCGGCGTTCGGCAGCGGAGGACGCCGCGCGAACGAGCCAGGGCAGGGCCGGCGTCCTCGCGGAGCCCGCTGCCCTCTCGTCGCGTTGAGCGTCGCTCATGCCGGTCCCCTCCCGCCGGTCTAAGAGGCGGCTCTGCGGCGGCGGGCCTGTACTTCGGGAGCCTCTTTGATGCACGTGCCGAGGATGTTGAACGACTTACGCAGGGCGGCCCAGCCGGTACGGTGCAATTCCGCCGGATGTGCGCCGATTTCCGGATAGCCGTTCGCGTTAGGCTGCGCATCTTCCCAACCACGGAAGAGGCGGCCCCATTCGCTGTTGAGGACGCGGGCCATCTGCTTCTTCGCCCGCAGCGGATACCAGAACGAGTCGTGGTAGACGACGCTGGCGACGTAGGCCCAGGGGGCGAGCCACGTCTTGAGCGACCACTCGACCGGGCCCTTGAGCGGACCCCAGTAGATCAGGTGCTGCATGCGGCTGGCGAAGGTCATCTTCTTGAACGGACCATCGAAGTGCCAGTTTTCGCGGGCGGCTTCCTGATCGCCGACGATCTCGATCTGCGACGGATCGCCGCAGCCGAGGCCGCGCTCGTGGGCGAGGCGGATGAACTTGATGGACAGCGGGTCCATGCCCATGAGCTTGGCGGCAACGGCGTCGATGGCGACCTGGTCGGCGCTCGCGAGAATCACGTTCTTCACGTGCGGCCTCATGCAGCGCGGGCCGGGGCCGTCGCCGGCGAAGGTGCCGTCCATCACCGCGAAGAGCCCGCGGTGGATCTTCTTTTGGATCATGAGCAGGTCGACGAGCGTCTCGTGGATGACCGGGTGCGTCCAGTGGCGCTTCTCGTTGAGCAGACCGCCGAAAGCGTTCTTCATCGCGCCGGTGGTCGTCGTGAAGATATGCGTCTTCACCGTCGGCAAGTGGATGATGTTCTCGCCGATGAACCGGCGGGGGATCATGAAGCCCTGCGGATAGACGTCGTTGAGGCAGAGGAAGTCATCGGCCAGATCGCCGACGGCGTCACGAACGTTGATCCACTCTTCGCCTTCGTACAGGTGGACGTTGCGCAGGTTGTGCGCGTTGACGACGTTGATCTGCTTGTTCTCGCGCTCGCCGAAGTGAGCGTCGATGACGACGGTGCGGTTGTGGCAGCCGTGGATGAGGGCGGGGTCGTAGCCGTCCTGCTTCATGGCGCGGATGACGCCTTCGAGCTGCCAGGGTGTCGTGCTGCTGCCGGGGTAGAAGAAGTGCCAGGAGATATTGATCTTCAGGGCGGTGTCGGCCTCTTTGGCGACGACGTCCTGGTAGCCGGCGAGGTTCATCAACTCGTGGTAGTCGCGGAGAACCGTGGCCGGGGAGGTACGAAGAATGGCCACTTTCGAGCGTTGCATGCAGTCTCCTCTGTGTGGATTGTCTACTCCATGCTAGTCGCCTAACCCCTGGCGAACAACCCGACGCTTTGAGCAGACACAAAAGGCCCGCCCGCGCTCCGGCGCCGCTGGGCGGCGCCGGGTTGCGCGGGCGGGACGCGGGGAGGGTAGCAGGGCGATTACCGGATGCGGCTGCGGCGCACGGGGCCGACCGGATGCGTTCGCCGAATCGGCACGACGCGGGCAGGGGCGGCGTTGTACGCCCGGGTCGTCGCCGTGACGTTGCCCGTCGCGCCGGTCCGCCCCGTCGCGTACGAGACGGAGGGCGTTGCCAGGCGGCCGGCACCGCTGCCGCCGCCGGCGGTGACGGAGCGTTCACCCGAGCCCGTGGCTACGACGCGTCCCATGCTGCCGGAGACTTCGCCGTTACGGCCGATGCTTAGGTTGAAGTTCGTCGCCACGGCGGGGCCGAGCCGGGGGGCGATGGCCTCGCTGACCGAGAGGGACAAGCCGTCACGGTCGAAGCCCACCGCCACGCCGCGGGCGAGGTTCGTGCTGCCGCTGCGGGTGTCGGTGCGGGCGAAGCCGACGGTACCCGTGTAGTGGGCGGTGGCCGTCGCCGTGCCGGCGCTGCCGCGGCGGGCGTTCGTGGCGGAGGCCGAGGTATCTGCATCAGAGGCGAAAGACGTTGCGGCCAGTGACATCGTGGCCAGCGTCGCGGTGATGAGTGCCAGGCGTTTCATGGTTGTATCTCCTCGCTCGTTCGCGCTTATCGCGATGACCCTGGTTCGTTCGAGTCCCGGCGCCGGGCCCCGTGGCTGGGGCCCGGCACCACCAAGTTCCCATTGCTACCGGCCGATGCGGATCTCAACGGCCCGGGCGCGGCTGCTGCCGAAGCGGCGAGCTTCACTGATGGCCCGCACGTTGACCGGCTCGTACCGGACGCGGCCACCGACGTTCACGCCAATCCCGTCGGCCACAGCGCTCCCGCGGTAGGTCGCACCGCTGACGGCCTCGACGCGGCTGGTGGACAGGCCGCCGTACGCGTCGGCCAGTGAGTCACTCATGCTCGTGGCCCGGCCGCCGAAGGCACCGCGGCTGACGGCGCGGCTGTCGCTGATCGCGGCGCCGTACTCACTGAGCGCCGTGGAGGTCGAGCGGCTCACGGCATGACCGCGGTACACACCGTCGGCCAGGGCGTCGCTGTTGCTCAAGGCCACGCCGCCGATGGTGGCGGCGATGCTCTCGCTGTCAGCGAACGCCGTTCCGCCGTAGAGGCCGAGGGCGTCTGCCCGAGAGTTACTGATGGCCAGGCCGCGGTCGGCGGTGGCCACGGCCCGGCTGTCGGCGAGGCCGTAGCCCATCCCGCGGGCATAGCTGTTGGCGATCGCTTCACCCCCGCGGGTGGCGCCGGCGATCGCCGTCGAGCGGGCGTTGCCCACCGACGTCGCGGTGGCGGAGGCCCGGCCGCCATTCGTGGCGATCGAGACGGCGGTGGCCTCGCCCGCAGCGGCACAAGCGACCAGGAGAGAAAGTCCGGTCAGGCTGGCAAGCAGGCGTTTCATGGTCGTGCTCCTTGTTCTGAGTGCCTCTTCGCCGGGCGGCCGCGGCTTGCGTGCCGCCCTGTTCGCGAGGACTGACGGCCGGGGGAGGCCCCGTATTCACGGCGGAGGCCCCGGATTTCCGCCGGCCAACGACTATTTCGCCCGCCGGCAGAATCTGGGAAAATCCGGTGAATACTGTGAATGGCTCAGACGTCAAAGCATCGGAAATGCGCCTCGTCGAGTCGGCAGCGGCTGGCGACACCGGCGCGCGCCAGGAGCTGTTCACGTGCCATCGAGAAGCGGCGTACCGCGTGGCGTTCCGAATTACCGGACGGGCCGAGGACGCCCTCGACGTGGTGCAGGACAGCTTCATCGCGGCGTTCGACAAGCTGGACCGCTTCCAGCGGGAGGCCGGGTTTCGGACCTGGCTGCTCAGGATTGTCACCAACCGGGCCCTGGATTTGTTGCGGGCCCGAAAGGTCCGGCTGGCGATCCCGTTGGATACGGTGGGCGACGGGGCCGCCCCGACGCCTGCCACGCGGGCGAGCAGCGACGCCCCGAGTGCGTCGATCGAACGCCGGGAATTGGGCGAGCGGCTGCAACGGGCCGTGGAATCGCTCCCGGCGGAGCAGCGGGCCGTCTTTTCGCTCTATGCCGCCGGCGAGATGACGTATGGCGAGATCGCGGAGGTATTGGGCATCCCGATCGGGACGGTGATGAGCCGGTTGTTCCACGCCCGCCGGCGGCTGCGGGAGCAGGTGTCGGATCTGGATAGCGGCTGAAAAAGGGGACTGGCTCCGAGCCTGCAAACCGGAGTCACCGCAAGGGCTGCTCACGGCGAAGTGCCTGTCCCCTTTTTCAACCGCCCGCGGTGCCCGCGAGAAGTGACGAGAAGGCGTGAATGAGCGAACGTAGGAAACCGTCGAATAGGGTGGAGTTGCCTGTGGGCGGTCGGGAGCTTGTAAGCCGGCCCCTGACTCTGGGTGGAGCGGGCGTTTGAGTCTATGAGACAACGCCCAGTTCCGGGTGGGGCGGGCGTCTCGCCCGCCGTTTTCGCCCTGAAACCAGGGAATGTCGGGCGGGATGCCCGACCCACCCACGACTGATTCATGCGAGGTTTGTGACGTGCAGCGCAGTATGGATGATCTTCTAAACAAGCTGGCGGCGGGTGAGCTCGATGCGCTGTCGCCGGAGGAAGTCGCCGCGCTGGCCGCCCACCTCGACGCTAACCCGGCGGCCGCCGACCGGGTGGCGGGATTGACGCCGCCGATCGAGCCGGCGCTACAGGCGGACGTGCCGCTGCCGGGGGAAGAGGCGTGGGGGCAGGTCTGGGCGGGGATCGAGGCGGGTCGGCGAACGGGCTCGCAACCGTTCGTCCGGCGGGTGCTGCGCATCGTCGAGCCCGTGCTAGCCCTGGCGGCCTGTGTGCTGATGGCGGTGATCTGGAATGCCGGCGAGCAGCAGGCCACCGCGGCCTGGCCGGTCGAGTGGGCGACGACCGTCGAGATCGACGAGATCGAGGTGGCGGACGGAAGTGTGCCGTACGTGGCGGCGGTTGAGGGGGATGAATCGACCGTATCGGTCGTATGGGTGCTGGATCTGGGTGAGTCGTGAGGAGCGAGTGGACGACCGCCCCGCTGCACATATGAAAGGAGTCTAACGATGCCGCTTGGCCACTGCGTAATGCTGGCGGTCGTGGGCGGGTGGGTGACGGCCTGCGCCGCGCCGACCATGGACGACAAGAAGCCGGTTGACGTGGAGATCTGGGTCATTCGGGCGACGACGAAGAACGACAAGGTCTCGGCGGAGCTGCGCGACCTGGCCGACGCCCTGAAGAAGCAGTTCAAGTACACGGGGTTCGAGCTGGCGAAGAAACTCCCCGGCCGGGCCGAGCTGGGCAAGTCGTTCAGCGGCAGCCTGCTGGCGAGCTACAAGGCCACGGTCACACCGAAGGAGCGCGAGGGTAACCGCGTCAAGCTGCAGCTCGTCGTCACGACGCAGGAGGACAAGAAGCAGAAGACCGTGCTGAACGTGACGGCGACGCACAAGGCCGGGCCGCTCGTGCCGTATGGGTGCGGTTCGCTGGCAGGGGGTGATTACCTGATCATCGCCGTGCGCGTGCGCTGAGCTCAGGGCACGCGGGCGGGGATGGTGGTGGGGATTCTGCTGCGCTCAGGGGCGGCGGGCTGGCTCGTGGTCTGCGGCGAGAGCGAGAGCGGGAAGAGCGCCGGCGTGCGCGGCTCGCGGGGCTCGACGGTGAGCACGCCGCGGGCGCCACCCATATCATCCGCCTGGTCGTGATAGACGAAGCGCTGCGCGATGCGGCCGACGGCGATGGCGCGGCGGAGCATCTGCACCGGGTCGACGAAGGGCAGGGGGAGCCGGCGGCGGATGGTAGTACCGTCACGCTCCAGGTCGATATCGAGCCAGCGCGGGTGCGGCCGGCTGAGGATCGCGTCGCGAATCTCGCTGATCGGCTGCGAGGTGGCGAAGCGCTGGCCCTCGCAGGCGAAGATGTCGTCGCCGGGTTTGAGCAAGCCGTCGGCGGGCGTGCCGGGCGTGACCGTATTGACGTGGAGGACCTTGCGTTCCGGGTCCTCGCTTACCTGGATGCCGAGCTGGACGCGGTCGCCGCCGGGCTGATGCGTGCGCCACCAATTTTCGTGCAGCACGTCGGGGGCGGTTCGTTCGAGGTGGGACAGCCACAGCAGGCCGAGGTCGGCGATGGGTCCGGTCTGGACGGCGACGATGGTCTCGGTGTCCGGTCCGATCTTGCGTGGGCTGAGGTTGAGCATGTCGTCGAGCGTGGCGCTGCGGTGGTGGCGGGCCAGGAGGATCTGGTGGAGCCAGTCGATGTGCGAGGCGATGATGAGCGCGTCGCCGTCGGTGGCCCAGCACAGATGCAGCTCGGCGAGGCTGGCGCCGCCGGGTGCGCTGCGGATCAACTCGCTCAGATCGAGCCGGCAGACGTCTACGCCGACGTCGTCGAGACGCAGGTGCTCGATGGGCGGGACGAGCGGCGAGCCGAGGCGCAGCGCCGCGAGATTGCAGATGGAGGCCGTGGTTTCGAGCAGCGTGAGCATCTCGCTGTCGACGACTTCCGGGTCGGTCGTGGCGATGAGGATGGCGACCGCCGGTACGGGCGGCGCCGGGATCGTCCGGCTGGCCGGTTCGACGACGCCGACGGCGAGACAGGTCGGCGGAGCCAGTGCCCGGGTGAGTCCTTCGAGCCGGCCGGTGCTGCCGTGCAGTTCGAGGATGATGCGCAGGACGCTGCGCGTGGGCAGCTTCTCGATGGCTTGCAGCAGGCCGAGGTGGTCGACGTGCAGGCCCCAGACGGCGAACGTGCGCCGCGGTAGCGTGCTGACCAGGCGGTCGAGGCCGCCGGTAGGAGGCTCGGGTCGGTCCGGGCCGTCGCCGACGGCGCTGAAGTGCAGCAGGCCGCCGCTACGGTGCAGGGCGAAGAGAGCGTTGGCCGCGCCGCGGAGCGGGGCCGGCAGCATCGAGGCGGTCGCGTGCTCGACGGGGGGACTGCCGGGAGCGGAGGTCGTGGGTTGTTCGGCGTCCGCCGGAACGAGACGCATGAACAGCACGGCGTCCGGGCGGGCGGGCACACGGGCGAGGAGTTCGCCGAACGCGGGGTCGTCAGCCAGCGAAGCTTGATCGTCCAAGTCGCTGAACTCGAGCAGGCGGCGGAACATGCTGTCCGCCGGCGCCGCGTCGCCGAAGAGGAGCAGATCGCTCGGCTGGGCGAGGCCCACGCGGTTGGGCAGGCGGTAGAGCGAGGTGCGGCCGGCGGTGGGCAGGGGTTGCGCGTGCCACTGCTTGAGCAGCGTCTTGATGTCGGTGGTCGGCCGGCAGAGGACGACGCAGTCCTGAGCGCGAAGCGGCCCCTCGGCGGCGATGGCGAACTGGTCGCCGAGCAGGACGCGCACGGCTTCGGCCGGCGGCATTTTCAACGTTTGCCAGAGGCGCTGACGCCACAGCGCCGCTTCCTCGGCCGCTGCCGGCTGGCCGGCGAACTCGGCGAGCGTGAGCCAGGCCTGCGGGTCGATGAACGGCAGGATCACATCAGCGATGCCGCGACCCTCGACGTACAGGCCGACGTCGCGGGGGACGAAGCGGGCGAGCGAATCATCAATGTCGGTCGGCCCGGCCGTGCCTGTGGGACAGACCGGCAGCAACACCAGCAGCAGGGCGGTAACGATACGGGTCATCGAAAATGGAGGTGAGGCGGTCACGCGCGCTCGTCGGGACTACAGGGAGTACTGGTTCGGGGCGCTGGGCGTCGACGATTCGCTTTCCTCGGCCCGGCCCGGAACGAGCGCTTCGAAGAGCAGACCCACCGGGTTCGTCCCCTCGACTCCGGCGGAGATGCGGGCGAAATCGTCCGGCACGGCCAGGGCGAGCGGGTACTGCGCCAACTGGTTGCACTCGGAGGCGAACGTCGCGCGGGCCGCTTCGACCTGCCCCAGAATGTGCTGGTACAGCGCTTCGTGCTGCTCCGTGCGATCGTCGGTGGCGGCGAAGATGCGGTCGAGCGTGTCGTTGATGCTCTCCGTGCCCTGGACGACGGCCACGCCGGAAGTGGTCCCGGTAGCATTCGGCGTGTCGGTTTGAGCGGTCGGCCAGAGAACGGCGAGTAACAGGACGGCGGCGGCCTGAAGCAGGGCGCCGGTGGCCACAGCCACCCGCGTCGGCCGCAGGCGCAGCGACAGCGGTCGCCGCTGCTCGATCGTGGCCATGACGCGGTCGGCGAAGTCGTCGGAGAGGACCGGTTGATCGCGGTCGCTGGTGACGACGTGCTGCACGGACTCCATCATGGCGACGGTGAGCTGGCACCGCCGGCAGCGCAGGCGGTGGGCGTCGAACTCGAGGCGAAGCGAACCGGAGATCTCGCCGTCGAGGTAGCAGTCCAGCAGTTGTTCGAATTCCGCGCAGTTCATGTTCCGGCTCACGCGAGCAGCGACTCGTTAAGGAACTCGAGCGCCAGCGGCTCGTGTACCAGTTCGGCTCGCAATCTTTTACGCAGCTTCTCCCGGGCCCGATGCAGGTGACTCTTCACGGTCACCGCCGGAATGCCCAGAACCTCGCCGATTTCCTCGCAACTCTTGCCCTCGCGGTAGAAGAGGAGGACGGAGGATTTCTGCGGGGCCGATAACTCGGCGACGGCGGTCCAGATCCGTGTTCGCAGCCGTCGGGCCTCCTCGCTATTGGCGAGGGTGACGGCGGTGTCTTCCTGGTCGGCGGTCATCCGCGAGAAGTCGACGTTGCCCGTCAGGGCGCGACGCTTGCGGATGCTGTTGATGCTCATGCGATACGCGATGGTGAACAGCCAGGTGCTGAAGGCGTACTTTTCGCTGTAACTGGCCAGGGATTCGTAGGCCTTGACGAAAACGGCCTGGCAGATGTCCTCCGCCTCATGATGGTCGCGGATCATCCGCCAGACGAAGGCGAAAAGACGGTCCTTGTAGGCCTCGACGATGGCGCGGTAAGCGTCGGCACTGCCGCGCTTGGCCCGCTGGATCAGGCGTCGAGTTTCTTCCTGTGACATGGCAACCTGGATCGGGTTGCGCAACAATTCCTCTAGCACACGTCACCATCTTGTACGGTCGGCGCTGCGATCCGGTTGCAGGCCGGGCCGTCCCTATTACAATCTATCGCCGCCATGGTCCACGGTCCACCAGAAACGCCCACCGTCCGCAACAAGAAGGCCCATTTCAACTTCGAGGTCCTAGAAAAGACCGAGGCAGGCATCGCCCTGTGCGGTAGCGAGGTCAAGAGCCTGCGGCAGGGGCGGGCGTCGCTGGACGAGGCGTTTGCGGTGATCCGGGACGGAGAAGTCTACCTGCGGGGCTGTAACATATCTCCTTATCCCATGGCGAGTTACAATCAGCACCAACCCACGCGGGAGCGGAAGCTCCTCCTCCACCGCCGACAGATCCGCAAGTGGGAGGCCAAGGTCACCCTGCGGGGGCTGACGCTCGTACCGCTGAACATCTACTTCAACGAACGGGGGCTGGCCAAGGTGACGCTGGCCCTGGCCCGGGGGAAGACACATTCGGACAAACGGGAGACGCTTCGCAAGCGCGAGCACCAGCGTGATATGGACCGGGCCATGAAACGGCGGTAGAGCCGCCGCTGGGGCCGGGCCGCCGACCGGGCTACAATGCCGCCGATCCCATGAGCGAGACCAAACAGGACATCGTGCTATCCGTCCGGGACCTCGTTGTCCGGTTCGACTCGGCGATGGGAGAACGCGTCACCGTGCTGAACGGCGTGAGCTTCGACGCCGTCCGCGGCGAGACGCTGGTCATCATGGGCGGGTCCGGCTGCGGCAAGAGCACGCTGCTCAACGCCCTGATCGGCGAGATCGTGCCGGACGAGGGGAGCATCGCCTACCACCTGCCGTCTATCGGCACGGTCGATTTGGTGACGGCGGGCGAGGACGAGCGCGACGGGCTGCGAAAACGGCTGGGTATCCTGTTCCAGTCGGGAGCGTTGTTCAGCTCGTTGACCGTCGCCGAGAACGTGGCCCTGCCGCTGCGCGAGCATTCGCACGTCGAGAAGTCGGTCATCGACATCATCGTGGCCATGAAGCTCCAGCAGGTCCGCATGCTGCCGCACCGCGACAAGTATCCGGCGCAGCTCTCCGGCGGGCAGAAGAAGCGGGCGGGGTTGGCCCGGGCGACGGCGATGGATCCGGAGATCCTGTTCTACGATGAGCCGAGCGCGGGGCTCGACCCGGTCACGTCGTCGGCGATCGACGAACTGATGATGGACCTGTCGGGCAAGTTGCAGGTGACCAGTATCGTCGTGACGCACGAGATGGACTCGGCGTTCCGCATCGCCGATCGGATGATCATGCTGGAGAAGGGACGGATCATGCGCATCGGTCCGCGTCGCGCGTTCGAGGCCCTGCGCGATGCCGACCCGGCGACGCTGCCGAACGATGACGACCGCCTGCTGCACCAGTTCCTGCGCGGTGCCGCCGCCGGGCCGCTGACCGATGGCCAGGGGATGAGCCTGTACGAGAAGCTGCTCGTCGGCGGCGATCGGACGGCGACGTATCGGCGTTGAACCCCGAATCGGGGGCGGACGACCGCACATGAACAAGGGGACTGGCTCCGAGCGGAACCGTGCGCACTGGCTCCCGGACCGCCCGACGCGAGGTACCTGTCTCCTTTTTCAACCGGCTCTGGGGGCGGTTCCTGGCACATTTTGCGGCTCGTTTGCGGATGAAAGATTGAGTCGCCGGAAAGCCGAATGGTAGAGTATGGTCATGACCAGCACTTCTCAGCACCGCGTCGTACGCCGGTCCGCGAGGGTGGTTGCCCGTCCGCAGCCGGCGTTTACGCTCATCGAGCTGCTCGTTGTCGTCGGTATCATCGGGCTGCTGATCAGCATCCTGGTGCCGGCGCTGGCTGCCGCCCGGGCGAAATCGCGCGACACGAAGTGTTTGGCCAATCTGCACGTGCTGGGCCACGGCATCGTGCTCTATGCCAATGACAACGATGACGCGCTGATGCCCAGTCGCCTGCCGAAGCTGGGTAGCTGCGACGCGTACGCCGACATCAACGGTGGGCGCAAGTATCGGCCGACGTTTCTGGCTATGTTGAGCATGGCCGTGAACCTGCCGCCGTTCCTCGACCCGCAGGCGTGCAAGACACAGCCGGACCGGTTCGGCGAGCCGGGCGATCAGCAGAACTACGCGTATGGTACGTACGTCTGCCCGACCGTGGCGGAGTGGACCGACGAGCGCAACGGCAGCTACGGCTGGAACTACCAGTTCCTCGGCAACTCGCGGTTGTGGGACAGCGAGATCCCGACGTCGTACAAGCACTGGTCCGTGCAGCTTTCGCTGATCCGCTATCCGGGGACGACCGTGGCGGTCGCGGACAGCATGGGTACGGCGGCGACGTGGCCGCCGGGGCAGCGGCATGACTACATGAACAACGGTCGCGATCCGTACATGTACGGCGATGAGGGGTTCAACCTCGACCCGCCGCGGGTGGACACGTCGCCGGACGGCGAGTGGGCGTACGACGGCGACCCGTGGAGCCGAACGGCCGTGCACGACCGGCACGGCGGCGGGCGGGCGAACGTCCTTTGGCTCGACGGCCACGCCGCGCCGTACACGCCGGCGAAGCTCGGCTACGTCCGGGAGGCGGACGGGTCGATGCTGTTCAATCACGAGGACGCGAACAACACGTTCTGGAGCGGCACGGGCGAAGACGTACCGTGGACCCGCGATTTCCAGCCGTAGCGGCCAGCCATCAGCCGTCAGCCGTCAGCCGTCAGCCATGAGCCTTGAGCCGGAGTGTGGCATGCTGAAGCCTTAGGCGCCGGCATGTCTTTCGTCGTTCCGTAGCAGCCGGCCTCGGTGCCGGCCGTCCCGTAGCGTCGGCCCCCCGTGGCCGACGTCGACCGCCGCGCGACGCTCTATGTGTGTGCATTCGCACGTTTGCGGCGGGCTGATCTCCTGGTGGAGATGGGGGGCGTTGGGGGTGGTTGTCGCCGGAGTAGAAGGGTGGCGAGGAGGCGGGGGAGCCAGGAGCGTGACGCCGGCTGGGGGTGGTTGGCGGGAGGTGACGCCGGCTGGCGGCCGTTTTGCTTCCAGATGGTGTAACGTTGGGTGAAGTACTGGCCAGCGGCGAAGACGATTCGCCGGGCGAGGTGGGTCCAGGCGTCGTCGGTTACGCCGTAATGGCTGCCTCGGGCGGTGGCGACGCTGTAGACGTATTGCAGAAGCTCGTTCTCATCGGGGTCGACGAAGCCGGCGTCCAGTAAACAGCGGCGGTGGGTG
>JASFQK010000063.1:0-17164 GCA_050115495.1 Phycisphaerae bacterium
TCCCGTTACGCCAGTGCTTCGGCCCCCAACGCCGAACGCCTTCCAAGGCAATCGACTCCCTTCCAGTCACCCATCGCACCCGACAAACCCATTTCCCGGACAGAACTGCTCAAGAGCAGTGGCACACGCGGAGCCGGGCGGCGCGGATCGGGTGCGGCCTGATGTTCGACGTTGGCCACGGGGGCCGGCGCTACGAGGCGTGGGGTGCGGAGCCTGGACGGCACTGGTGGGCAAGCCACCAGTGGCACGCGGCGTCCGTTCCATTCGACGTTGGCCACGGGGGGCCAACGCTACAACGGCCGGCACGGAGACCGGCCGCTACCTGTAATCGGGGAGATACGTTCGCTCTGCCTCGAAGAGTTCGTTGGCCATGGCGCGGATTTCGGCGGGGGAGCAGACGGCCGCGGTCAGGGGATCGACCATCAGGGCGTGGATCGCCGCCTCCTTGCTGCGTTCGATGGCCGCCGTGGCGGCGAGGTCGAACATCGCCATGTTCGAGGCACAGAGGGCCGCCATCTGGCGGGGCAGTGGGCCGAACGGCACCGGTTGAATCCCCGTGGCGTCCACTTCGCAGGCGACCTCGACACAGCCGTCGAGCGGCAGGTTCTCGATCAGGCCGCGGTTGACCAGGTTGCCGTGGATCGTCATCACGCAGTCGGTTTCATGGGCCTCAATGATCTGCGAGGCGTACTCGCGCGAACGAACCAGCGGGCGCAGCTCCTCCTCGGTGGCGAGGACCCGCTGTCGGCGGTCGTCGGTGGTCTTTCGCCAGATGGGCCAGTTGTTGGCGTAGAAGCTTTCCTCGCCGAGATAGCCGGCGCGGCAGTATTTCTTGATGAGCTCGGGGCGCTTGCGGTAGTAGGGTAGGTACTCGGAGAAGTGGCCGCTCGACTCGGTGACGAACGCGCCGAAGTGCACCATCATGTCGAAGCGGACGGGGTCCTTCTCGAACAGCTCGGCGTCTTTCTGGACCTTCTCGCGCAGGGCCGGGTAGAGGTCGTGGCCGTTGTGGCGCAGCGTCGTGAACCAGGCCATGTGGTTGATGCCACCGCAGGACCATTCGAGTTCGTCGTAGGGCACGCCGGTGTAGTCGGCGAGTTGCTGGCTGGAGCCCTGGACGGAGTGGCACAGGCCGATGACGGGCGTGGACGAGCTGCGGAAGGCGGCGAGGCACATCATGCTCATGGGGTTGGTGTAGTTGAGCACCCAGGCGTCGGGGCAGAGGGTCTCGCAGTCGCGGAGGACCTCGAGCCAGACGGGGATGGTCCGCAGGGCGCGGAAGAGGCCGCCGGGGCCGATGGTGTCGCCGATGCACTGCGAAACGCCGAACTTGAGGGGGATATCCTGGTCGGCGCGGACGCAATCCAGGCCGGAGACCTCGATGCAGTTGACGATGTAATTGGCGCCGGCGAGCGCATCCTGGCGGCGGGTGGTGGCGTCGACCGTCCACTGGCGGTCGGTGCGCTCGGCGATGAGCCGGGCGACGCCGAGCGCGGCCTCCAGTCGGCGTTCGTCGATGTCGACGAGGCGGAGGGTGCTGCCGGCCAGCGCGGGGACGAGCATCAGGTCGGTGGCCAGGGGTTCGACGAAACTGCTGCCAGCTCCGAGAAAGCAGATGGTGGGCACTTCGTTCTCCTCGCCCGGTGGGCGTCGGAAACGTCGGTGAAGCAGCGGCCGCCTCCGCAGGCCGGCCGATTCGGCGGTCGGGCACCACATTGTGCCGCGCGCCGGCGGCCGGGGGAAGAACCCGCTCGCTGGCAACGGGGGTCGGATCGGCGTTGACACGCCTCACCCGTCGCTACCGCTTGGGGCTCGGATGGATTGCCTGTCCGAGCCGCGACCGGGAGGAGCGGGTCCTGCGTCCCGCCTGCGCCTGTCCGAGCCCCGAGCGGTAGCGAGCGGGTGGTTTGCGCATACGTTCGCCGGTTGCGTCAACCACTCCCTGCCGGTCGTGGCTCGGACGAAGTGGCCCGCGCGAAGACTGACGATTCACCGGAGTGTGGCATGCTGAAGCCTTGGGCGCCGGCATGTCTTTCACTCGCGTTGTGGATCACATGCCGGCGCTGCGCTTCGGCATGCCACACCCCCAGCTATTGATGCGATTGTTGCCGGACGACGTCCGACACGGAGGTCGGACGCTACGGAGACGTCCGGTACGGAGCCCGGACGCTACATCGCGGGGCGCGCGTTTCCTGGCGTTCGACGTTGGCCACGGGGGGCCAACGCTACGGGACGGCCGGCACGGAGACCGGCCGCTACTGGGGGCCCCAGGGTTCGTTTTCGTCGGGCATCCTGCCGAGGCGGCCGGCCCAGGGCATGACGGCGTTTGGATGGCTGCTGGGGCGCAGGGCCGCGTTGGGGTTCTGGGCCTGCCATTCGGCGGGGGATTGGCCGTACATGGCTTCGATGAACGGGCGATACGTCGGGCCGCCGTTGATCGTGCAGAACGGGTAGATGCCGTCGACACTGCTGTACAGGATCACGCAGCGGCGGACACGCTCGGTGTCGTAGTTGTAGCGGTCCATGAAATGCATGCCGGCCGCCATCAGCGTGCGGATCTTGTTCTCGCCGGCACTGCCGCGGCCCTCGTGCTTGTTGGTCATGCCGCGCAGAGCGTTGAGGAACGTGAACGGCGTCACGCGGAAGTCGCGCTCCGTCCAGCGATACGTGCGCAGGAACAGCAGGGCCAGCGACAGCTTGTCGAGCCAGTTTGCCCGCTTGTTCGGCCGGCGGCGCTCGATGCGGTCGGCGAACTCGTTGAAGCCGTGCATCAGCCGCAGGTAGTTGAACAGCTTGGGAATGGGAATGGCCTGCCGGTCGGCGGTGACGAAGTAGTACGAGCCGAAGGCGCAATCGCTGTGGCAGCTCGGGCGGATCTTCGGCTTGCCGTCGATCGTCTGCAACATGCGCGAGAGCGGGGCGACGGTGTTGAGCGGCTGGAAGTCGCGCTCGATATCCGCGCCGCTGCACGCGGCGATGTCGTGCGCCAGGTCGCCGAGGGTGTAGCGCTTCTTCTCCAGATCCTGCCGGCTGATGCGCCCGGTGAAGGTCACCGGCTGGTAGGCGATGCCGGAGATGACGTCGGCGTTCTGCACGGCGAAGTTGAAGATCTTCGGCACCTGGTCGCGGTTGAAGTCGTTCACGATCGTCGGCACGAGGCAGATCTTCATACCCGTCCGCCGGCAGTTCTCGACGACGGCGAGCTTCTTCTCCAGCAGCGGCTCGGCCCGCAGCTTGCGGTACATGGCATCGTCGAGACCGTCGAACTGGAGATAGAGCGTGTGCAGCCCCGCCTCCGCCGACCGCTCGGCGAATTCGAGGTTGGCGTGCGTGATGCCGTTGGTGGCGATCTGCACGTGCGTGAAGCCCATTTCGTTGGCTTTCTTCACGAGCCGGTGGAAGTCGGCGTGGATCGTGGGCTCGCCGCCGGTGAACTGGACCGCCGTCGCCGGATGGGGGTGCAGTTCGCGGAGCGATTGCAGCATCTCGACGACCATGTCGAAGTCGGGCTCGGAGACGTAGCCGGCCTGGTTCGCGCTGGCGAAGCAGACGGGGCAGGTCAGGTTGCAGCGGTTGGTCAGGTCGATCTGGGCCAGGCAGGTCGTGGAATGGTGCTGGTTGCACAGGCCGCAGTCGGTCGGGCAGGCGTTGCCGGCGGTGACCTGCGGCCGGTGCACGCCGCGCTCATCCTGGAAGCCGGCGCGCGTGGCCCGCAGGTACAGGCCGACGTCGCTGCTGATCTTGTCACGGAAGTAGCCGTGCTCGGGGCAGGTTTTCTCGATCCAGACGGCGTCGTTGCGGATGTAGTAACGGCCGAGGATCAGGCAGGAGCACTCGGGGCAAAGGGTCTCGACGGTCTTGGGCAGCTCGGTGACGGTGGCCCGGATGGGGAAGCCGGTGTACGTGTGCCGCGGTTGGCGCGGGTGCAGTGGCGGGGTGGGCTGCTGCACGAAGAGGACGTCGTCGTGCCGCTCGCGGTACGTGCCGCAGGTCGGGCAGGCGTATTCGAGGGCGATTTCGTCGGGGCTTTCCTCGTAGAGGAGCTGTCCGGGGACGAGCTCGCCGCAACGGGCACACTGCCACGTGCCGGTCCAGGGGAGCGCTTCGCGGCCGCGCTGGACCGGCGAGTACTTACGCATGTCCAGCTTGAACTGCTCGAGGTCCGTGCGAGCCGTTTCGGGGCGGACGGCGTGGCGGTGGATATCCTGGAACGGCCGATGCAGCACGCCGGAATGCTGGGCGGTTTCGCCGGCCGCGGGACACGTGGGGCGGATGGTTCCGTCCTGGGGCGGCACGTCCGTGTGCGCGGGGGCCACGAGGCGGTCGGTGGCCGGGTGAGGCTCGTCCGTGTCGAGTCGCTTCATGCAAGGCTCCGTGACGTAAACGGCGCCGGCGCATCAGCCGGCGGTCGGTCGGCGGCACACGCGGCGACGGCCCGGGCGGTCCCCGAGCCCGCTGCGTTTGTGGCCGACGTGAGCATCATAGAAAGAAGTCCGGGTAGATGCGCTGGTGGCGCTTGCGGCGCTGATAAGCGCGGGCGAGGTCGAGGAAGATCTCGAGATCGCGATCGAGGTTGGTGTTGACCTTGTCGAAGTACAGCGAACGAATGGGCAGGTCGTCGTGGTCGGCGCTGAGCGCCGGGTAGACGGCCTCGCTGACGATGCCGTTCATACAGGTGAACGGGCTGATATCGATGATGCCGTCGGCGCCCTTGCGGTAGAGGTAGATGGCCTTGCCGACGCTGAGGGTCATTTCGCCGAGGGCGCCCGTCGCCGGCAGGTAGGGCTCGGAGAAGCCGAGGACCTCGCGGATGTCGTGGGGCTCCTCATAGCCGACCAGGTCGGCGGCGACGGGGGCGAGGAGGGCCTGTTCGTAGCCGTGCTGCACGTGGCTCTTGAGCTTGAGCTTGAGGAAGTCGAAGTTGAAGCGGCCGTGCTCGTGGGCCCAGTCGTGCTCGCGCGACCAGTTGGTGTACCAGACCCACTCGGAGATGTCGGAGAGCCAGCACTCGCCGCCGAGGCGTTCGATGCGGCGGGCGGTGTCGTCGTTGCTGAAGGTGTTCAGCCGGCAGAAGATCTCGCCGACGAGGCCGATGAGCGGGTGGCCCTTCACGTATTTCGCGGGGACGGCGTGGAAACGGTCGCGAACGCGTTCGACGGCGGCCACCAGCAGCGCCAAGCTCTCCTTGGCCGACAGTCCGCGGCGGGCCAGCGCCTCGCCCAGGTCGTCGATGGACTCGACGAAGGCGGTGTCGGTGTCACCGGCGTGGAGCTCGTAGGGTCGTGTCTTCAGCAGGAACCGGGTGGCGAGGTCGCCGACCACGATCGACATCCAGGTGAGGCGCATGAGCGTGCTGGCGTGGTCGCCGAGCGCGCCGTAGTTGTCGCTGCTGTTGGGCGAGAAGACCAGCACGTCGTGGAAGCCCTGAGCGTCGAGGACTTGCCGCAGGTACGGTGCGTACTGCCCGAAGCGGCACGGCCCCGGGGCGCGGGGCATGAAGAAGGCGACCTTCTTCGGGTCGAAGCCGGGCTGGCGGCAGATGCGCAGGAAATCGCCGAGCGTGATGCGGTGCGGCAGGCACTCCTCGCCGCTGCTCTCGCGTCCGCCGAGGTCGAGCGTCTCCTCGTTCGAGTCCGGGGCGGGGGCGGCGTCGACACCGATGCTGCGAAAAGCGGCGGCGATCATCCGGGCAGCGGCGTAGGACATTTGCGGGAAGTAGATGGTTCGACCGGCGAGACTTCCTCGATCGGCTTTGACTGACAGGTCCGCCACCATCGCAAGATCCCCTTGCTGTCCAGGTACGCTTCGCAACGGGTCATCATTCCGGCGTCGTTGGAATGGCCGTCGAACTGGAGGGTTAGGAAGGGCTTGCCGGCCGCCGGCCGCATGAAGCCCTTCAGGAACGAATCCGGCCCGCACTTGAAGTTCGTGATGTAGATCAGGTGCAGGTTGGGATGCCGGCGGACGAGCTTGCCGGCGGCGAGAATCCGCCGACCGTACGTCCAGTACATGTTGTCGTTGACGTCGTCGAGGTCGTCGCCGTCTACGGGCAGGACGTCGACCGGGAGGAGGTTGACGCCGTACTGCTCGCGGAGCTTGCGGGCGACGGACAGGCTGACGCCGGCATCGTGCATGTTGTAGGGGCGGCCGACGAGGACCATGCCGCTCTCGCCCGTGCGCTTGAGAATGTCGAGGGCCTCGCGGCCGGCCTGGGCGTACTCGTTGCGGAAGCGGGCGAGGTCGCGTTCGGCGGCGGCAAAAGCCCGGCGGGCCACGCGCGGCGACACGCCGAGATCCCTGGCTGCGTGGACCATCTTTGTCCGCAAGGCCCGCGGGCCTTCGTGCAGGGCGATGGTCGGGCAGAGGATGCGGGCCTGCCAGGCGCGGAACGCCGGTGCCTGCCGGACGATAAAGGGCAGCGTCGCGCCCCAGGGGCAGACGTGGCTTTCCAGGCCGGCGGCTCGTTCCGACGCCGAGATGAGATTCGGCAGCCAGATGTAATCGACGCCGCGGTCGACCAGCTCGGCGACGTGACCGTGGGCCACGATGATCGGGAAGCAGGGTTCGGCCACGACCGATTCGAGCCCGCGGTGCGTCGTCCGCCGGTTGGTCTCATCGGAGAGCACCACGCGCAGGCCGCAGTCGCGGAAGAAGCGGCGCCACAGCGGCAGCAGCTCCCAGGTGTACATGGCCAGCGGGATGCCGACGGTCGGGGCGTTGTCCGGTACCGGCTCGCCCTCGTCGCGGAAGAGGAGTTCGTGCCGCAGGGCGACGAGGTCGGGGATGACGGGCTGGCGCTCGGTCTTGACCTGCTTGCGATAGCGGTCGGAGCACTTGTCGCCCCAGAACGTCTTCTCGCCCTCGACGTTGAATTCCTGGATGGAGCAGCGGTTTCCGCAGCCGCGGCAGGTGAACTCACGCAGAGTGTAGTTCACGCGCGACAGGTCGTAGCCGCGGAAACGCGTGCTGGCCCCGGTGGCCTCGATCCGCTCGCGGGCCAGCAGGGCAGCGCCGATCGCCCCGAGCACGGCGTTGTGCGGCGGGACGATGATTTCCTTGTCGCAGATGATGCTGAACGCGGCGGCGACCGCGTCGTTGTACGCCGTTCCGCCCTGGAAGAAGATGCAGTCGCCGACGGGCCGGCCGCGAACGACGCGGTTGATGTAGTTGTGGGCGATCGAATAGGCCAGGCCGGCGATGATGTCTTCGAGCTTGGCGCCGCGCTGCATGCAGGTGTTGACGTCACGCTCCATGAAGACGGTGCAGCGCTCGCCGAGCTTGACCGGGGCGGTCGAGCTCAGGGCCAGCCGCGAGAACTCGTCCTTGATCGCCACGCCGAGCTCGGCGGCCCGCTCTTCGAGGAAGCTGCCGGTGCCCGCCGCACAAGCCTCGTTCATCGTGAAGTCGACGACGATCGTGTCGGTCGAGCCGTCGCCCTCGGGCTGGAGGCTGATGTACTTGCTGTCCTGACCGCCGATCTCGAAGATCGTGTCCGGTCGGCGGCCGAGGAGGCGGTCGCCGATGAACGTGGCCCCGGTCTTGTGGGCGGTGATTTCGTCGTTGATGCTGTCGGCGCCGACGAGTTCGCCGATGAGTTCACGACCGCTGCCGGTGGTGCCGACGGCGCGGACGCGCACGCCCCAGCCGACAGCCTCTTCCAACTCACCCAGGCAGCGCGAGACCACCTCGATGGGGCGGCCTTCGGTGCGCGTGAAAATCGAATGGATGACCTCGCCAGCGGCGTCGATCAGGACCAGCTTCGTGCCGACGGAGCCGATGTCGATGCCGAGGAAGGCGTCGACCGGCGTGACGTCGGGCACCTGGTACGGGCGGATCTGGTCGCGGAGTAGCTTGACGCGATCGAGCGCCAGAGGCCGCGAGCGGGCGAAGGTCTGCTGCTGGTCGTCGCTACTGGCGCTCAGTCGGGCCAGCAGGGCGGTGACGACCGCGGCGTCTGCCGGTCCGGCGTCGGTGGCGAGCAAAGCTGCGCCGGCTGCCCCCCACGATTCGGCCGCTTCGGGGACAAGCAACTGCCCGTCATGCAGATCGAACACTTCCTTCAGCGAGCTGACCACAGCCGTGTTCGCCGAAACACCGCCGACGAGGGCGACGGGCGGCTCGACCGTTCGGCCGCGGACGACCGCCGACTTGTAGTTGGTCGCCACCGCGTGGCACAGGCCACGGAGGACTTCTGGCGGTTGGTAGCCCTTCTGCTGGGCGTGGATCATGTCGCTCTTGGCGAAGACGCTGCACCGGCCGGCGATCTGGGCGGTACGCTCCGCTTCGGCGACGACGCTGCCGATGTCCTCGACGGCGTATTGCAGCCGGGCGGCCTGCTGGTCGAGGAAGGCTCCGGTGCCCGCGGCGCAGTCACCGTTGTTGCTGTAATCGACGATGCCGAGTCGACCACTCGCCGGATCGGGCGTGAGACGCAGGTAGCGGCTCGTCTCGCCACCCATCTCGAAGATGGTGCGTACGTCGGTATGCAGGGCATCCACCGCTCGGGCGCAAGCCTGAAACTCGTTGCAGGTCTCGGTGCCGAGCGCCTCGGCCACGAGCGTGCTGCCCGAGCCGGTGAGCATCAGCCGCCCGACACGTTCGCCCGGGATGACCGCGAGCAGCTCGGCGAGCAGCTCACGGGCCACAGCGAGAGGTTGCCCCCGTGTCCGTCGCGGCGGAGCGGTCAATACGACAAGGGAGCCGGCCGCCACGGGCAGCCGACGCCAATCGGTGGGCGGGCCGTCAGCGCTCAGCAACTCATCCGCCGCCTGCTGCGGGAGCGCGACTGCCGCCTTGGCGCCCACGGCACCGATGTCCAAGCCCAGAAATGCCTTCATGCTCATTCCCTGTGAGCACGTTGTTTCGAAGCGAATCTGTACCGGCACCCCGAGGGCACGGCCGCGACGCTCGTTCCGCGCCGCGCACGCGAAGTCCGGCAGGGGCAGCGCCCCACTCCCGTCATACACACAGCAGAAAGCATGCCTTCCGCCGCGTCAAGGCGTTTCTGTCGCTCGCCACCAGTGCCCTGAACGCGGGCAGCATAACATAATGGACCCCGGCGGGTTAGGGGAGTTGGGCAGGAATGTGGGGCCGCGGCGTTGAAAAAGGGGACTGGCTCCGTACCGTCAGCTCCGCTCGAAAGCGACGGCCGCACAAGGTCCGGTGCCTGTCCCCTTTCTCAACGCACCGTTAACGCCACGTTCAGGTGCAGCGCTCCCTGGCCGGCGGTCGTATAATGGGCAGTGGATAACGCACGTCCCCGTGGAGGAGACTGGCCATGATGTTCCCATCGTGCGGCCGGCTGGTGACGCTGTTCGTGACACTGGGGGTGCTCATTGCCCCCGCTCTCGCCTCGGATGACGACTCGACGCCCCTGTTCGTGATGCACAACGGGCAGCGCGTGCCAACCGTCATTATTCCGCCGACCGCCGCCGCCGAGGCCGGGGTTCGGCCGGCGATCCTCCAGTACGTCGAGGCCGATCCGCCGCCAGACGCGGAAGAGCCGGCAACGGACGATGAGGACGCAGAAGTCGGCCTGCCGGCTGACGATTGGCCGGATGAGGATGGCCCGCGCGGGCCGGCCGCCCGGCGGTACGCCATCGGGCAATACGCCGGCTATCCGGTCTCGATTCCGTATTACCCGCGGCCGGGTTGGCGGTACGTGCCGTATGCGTCGCCCAAGTACTACGGCGATGTGCTGAAGGAGACGTATCGCGCCCGACGGTGGATTCGCGATCAGGAACGTGGCCGCGTCACGAATGCCCGCGACATGCAGCGGCGGCGGGCTCGGCTGCTGGCCAGTCATGAGAAAGCCGTCGCCCTCGGGCTCGAAGAGCTGAAGCAGGGCAACTACGCCGAGGCCGTCATCGCTTTGGAAATGGCCGGTGAGTTGAACCAGGGCGACCCGGCGTGTCGGATTCATCTGGCCCTGGCCCGGATGGCTCTCGGGCAATACGAGGAAGCAGGCGGCGTTCTCCGCCGGGCGCTCCAGCTTCAGCCGAAGCTGGCGTACGTGTCGCTCAACCTGGGGTCGTACTACGCTGAACCGGACCAGTTTGACGAGTATGTCGAGGCGCTGATGGACCACGTGCGGGCGGATCGGCGGCCGGTGGATACGTGGTTCCTGGTGGGGTACGTGCAGTTCCAGCGCGGCAACTACCAGGAGGCGTATACGGCCTTCCGTGGCGTCGCCAGCGCCCGGCCGGACGACTCGCTGACGAAGAAGTACCTCGACATCACGAAGCCCCCGCGGAACTGAGCACTCGCATCGCGGGGCACAGACGAAGCGCCGGCCGTCTTGGTAGCGTTGGCTCCCCGTGGCCAACGTCGAACGCCAGGAAACGCAGGCTTCGCGACGTAGCGTCCGACCTCCGTGTCGGACGTCGTTCGGCAACAAGCGCTTCGATCGCCGGGGGTGTGGCATGCCGAAGCGCAGCGCCGGCATGTGATCCCCAACGCGAGCGGAAGACATGCCGGCGCCTTCGGCTTCAGCATGCCACACTCCGGTGAATCGTCAGTCTCCGCGCGGCGCTACTTCGTCCGAGCCACGACCGGCAGGGAGTGGTTGACGCAACCGGCCAGCGTGTGCGCAAACCACCCGCTCGCTACCGCTCGGGGCTCGGACAGATGTGGTGGCCGCGGGTCGCTCAATCGCTGGCTGCTCAATCCCCGCCGGCGGGGTGGGATTCGCGGATTAGGGCGAACGTCTCGGCGGCTTTGAGGCCGAGGATGCTGCCGCGCCAGGTGGCCAGGGCCGAGATCGCTTCGAGGCTGCGAGCATCTGGGGCCGGGCGGACCTGCGAGGCGTACGCCCGCATCGCCGCCAGCTTGGCTTCGAGGTCGGCGCTGATGTCGTACCAGACCTGCGGCTCGAACGCCGGCTCGATTTGCGGGGCGGCCCAGTGCGTCTCCGAAACCGTCTCGTAGCAGAGAATCCGCCGAACGAACGACCGGTCGGCGACGGGCCGCAGCGCCACGAGCGCCGCATCGAACACCTGGCGGTGATCCTCGTGCCGATCGCCGGGAAACGGCAGGAACACGCACGCCGGCTGCTCGTCGGCGATCAGGCGGCTGAAGGCGTCGTTGAGCTCGTGCTCGGGGATGAGGTGCAACGTCGTGACGGGGAGGTCCAGGAACCGCACCTGCTTCACGCCGAGGAGCGCGTTGGCAGCCTGGGCTTCGGCCCGCACCTGGGCGACCTGCTCATCGGGAAAGAGCGGGGCCCAGCCGCGCGTCGCGATGGCCACCGTGACGTCGTGCCCCTCCCGGCTGAGCCGGTGCATCGTGCCGCCGACGCCCAGCACTTCATCGTCCGGATGCGGGGCAATGACCAGGACCTTCATCAGCTTCACCTCGCTTGCGCCCGGCGTGATCGTGGCGGCCCATGCTACCCGAGCACCGCATCAACCTCCAGAAGCGACCATGCGTCCATGTGGGCTTCGTCCCCGGCGATTTCGGTGAGCCAGAGCGCGCCGTCGCCGGTGCCGACCAGCACTTCGCCCGGTCCGCGATGAATCAACACTCGCCCGGGGCTCCGGTTCGACGTTGATTCGGCGGGCTGCGCGGGTCGAGCCCGCCAGATCGTCAGCTTGCGCCCGCTGCAATGCGTGAACGCGCCGGGATACGGGCGTCCCGCGGCCCGAACCAGCCGATACACCTGGTCCGTCGTCGTCGTCCAGTCAATGAGGCCGTCGGCCGGCGTGCGCTTCGGGTAGTACGTCGCTTTGCTGTGATCCTGCGGCGTGCGCGGCAGCCTGCCCGCGCGAATCAGCGGAGCCAGTTCGAGCACAACCTCGCCGAGCACCTCGTTCGTGCGGGCAATGAGGTCTTCAGAGTAGTCGTCCGGCAGGACGGGCACTTCGCGCTGCACGATGATGTCGCCGGCGTCGGCCTCCTCGGCGAGATAGAACAGGTTCACCGCCGCCCGCGCTCGGCGGAGAATCGTCCACGCGACGGGTGCCCGGCCGCGTCCTTCGGGCAGCATGGTCGGATGGAAGCCGACACCGCCCGCCGGCGCGAGACGGATCAGGCGGTCGGGCACGAGTTGCGACAGGCCGATGACCCAGAGCAGATCCGCCGAATGGGCTCGCAGGAACGCTTCGACACCCGGCTCGCTCACTTTGACGAACGGGTGGAACGGGATGTTCGCCGGCCCGGCCAGCTCGTCGAGTGGGCGATAGTCGGAGATGCGGGTGGCCTGCGAGCGATCGACGCCGAGCACGCCGGTGACTTCGACGCCGCCACGGATGAACGCGTCGAGCACCTGCCAACTCGAGCTCACGCTGCCGATGAGGGCGACGTTCACGCGGCGTCCTCCTCGCCGGCGTGGCGGGCGTAGGGGCTCGTCGCGAACGGCCGGGCGTAGCGAGCCTCGCCGCGAAAGACGACCAGGAGCGTCTTGAGCACGATGCCGAGGTCCATCAGCAGGCTGTGGTGGCGGACATAGTGCACGTCGTAGCGGATGCGCTCGTCCCAGGAGATGGCGGCGTTGCCATTGACCTGGGCCAGGCCGGTCAGCCCCGGGCGGACGAGCAGCCGCTGCCGCTGGAAGGTGTCGTAGGCGTCGGTCTGTTCCGGCAGCGTCGGCCGCGGTCCGATGAGCGACATGTCGCCGGTCAATACGTTGATGATCTGCGGCAGTTCGTCGATCTTCAGCCGCCGCAGCAGCCGGCCGGCGGCGGTGATTTCGGGGTGGTTCAGCGGGACGATTTCGTTGGGGTCGGGGGTCCGCCCGGCCCGCATCGTCCGCAATTTATAGGGCCGAAACGGCCGGCCGTCGCGCCCGGTGCGGACTTGCCGAAAGAAAACCGGTCCCGGCCCGCCCAGGCGAATCGCGATGATCGCTGCCAGGAGGACCGGGCTGACGAGCAGCAGGGCGAGCAGGGCGAGGACGAGGTCGGCGGCGCGTTTGGGGCCGCGGGCCCAGAGTGTGCGGGAAACGGCGGGTTCTGGCGGATTGTGCGCTGAACTGGGCATTTCTGTCGTGGTCGGATCATGCCCGACCCGGCGGCGAAGGACAAGCCCCCGGCGCGTCGTCGGCGGGAAGGGGACAAGCCGAATCGGTCGCGGCTGCCGGGGCGAGTGATCGGACTCGCCGGCCGGGCTCGGCATGGGGCGCCCGCCGCCGGGCGGATCGTGGGCTGCTGTGGCCTCTGGCGACCGCCGGCGGGCAGAATTTCCGACTTGCCAACCTCAGCCGGGCGCGTGATAATCCGAATCTGTCGGTAGCGACCGGCGTACCACGCGGGTGTAGCTCAGTGGTAGAGCGTCACGTTGCCAACGTGAATGTCGTGGGTTCAAGTCCCATCACCCGCTTTGCCGTAAGGCATGCCGAACGCTTGAGTTAGCGTACCCGTGCGACGGAGCACGGTGCGGCCTGAAGCCCTGAGAAATCCGGTACATACCGGATTCGGCTTCTGGAGGTCGCACCAATGCCCCGTAGAACGCGAAAAAACGCGGTTCCGCAACTCCCCACCTTCCAGGCTCCCCCCGGCGTCCGTATCCCGAAATACCGGCTTCACAAAGTCAGCGGGCAGGCGGTTGTCACGCTCGCCGGCCGGGACTGCTACCTCGGGCGGTTCGGCTCGCCCGAGTCGCACGGTATGTACCGAGAAGCGGTCGGGCGCTGGCTCGCCGAAGGCCGCCGCGCCCCCGGCGAGACAAAGGACACGCCGCGGTCGGTTGCCGAAGTGCTGCTCGCCTTCGTCCGCGACGCGGAGGCCCGGTTCGCTGGCCGGCGCGGCGAGGCCCGGCTCATTCACCGGGTGAAGACCGCCATTCGTGGCGTGCGGGAACTCTACGGCTCGACGCCGGCGGAGAGCTTCGGCCCGCGCGCGTTGTTGGCCGTTCGGCAGCACTGGGTCGAACACGGCTACTGCCGATCGTCGATCAACGACCTGGTGAAGATCGTGAAGGCCGCGTTCAAGCACGCGGCGAAGCACGAGCTTATCAACCCGAGCGTCTGGCATGGGCTGCTGACCGTGGAGGCGCTCCGCCGTGGGGAATCGACGGCCCGCGAGCCCCGCAAGGTCAAGCCGGTCCCGCAGACGTTCATCGACGACGCACTGCCGTTCATGGTGCCTCAGGTGGCGGCGATGGTGCGGCTCCAGTTGGCGACGGGGGCCCGGCCCGGGGAAATCACGATGCTGCGGACGTGCGACCTGGACACGACGGAGCCGGTTTGGCGGTACACACCCGCGTACCACAAGGCGGAGGCCCACCACGAGCGCGAAGTGTTTGTCGGCCCGAAGGCGCAGGCCGTTCTGCGGCGGTGGCTCCGGACGGACCTGGAGGGCTTCTGCTTCCAGCCGCGGGAAGCACGGGCCACGCTAGACGCCGCACGCCGGAAGGCACGCCGGACGCCGCTCTACCCGTCGCACGTCCGAGCCCAGCAGCGCAAGCGTCGCCAGAATCCGAAGCGTCGGCCGGGGGACCGCTACACCGTGCAGAGCTACCGCGACGCGATTTGGGGGGCGTGCGACAAAGCGGACCGGGCAGCGCGGGCCGAGGCGGGCCAGCCGCAGTGTGAACAGTGCGCCGGCCGTGGTCGCGTCAAGGTTGACCGCCAGATCGACCGGCCGCTGCTCCGATCGTGCCGAGCGTGCGGCGGCTCCGGTTTCGTCGGCGAGCGTCTGGTCCCGCGCTGGTCGCCGCATGCTCTCCGGCACAACTTCGCGTCCGTCGCCCGGGCCGAGGCGGGGGCGGAGTTGGCGCGTGTGTTGCTGGGGCACGCAATCGGGAATCTCAGCGTGACCGAACGCTATGCGGAGGTCGATACCCGGGGCGCGCGGGCGCTGATTGCGAAGATCGGGTAGGATGATCCGGCCGGGTAGCTCCCGGCCGTCGGCTCGGTGCCCGCGCGGCGGAAAGTGCGACCCCGCCGCCGGGGCCGGGCGCTGGAGGTCGCACCAATGACCACGAAGCATACCGCGGGCGACGGGCAAGTTCTGGAAGCCGACAAGCTCCCGATGCTGGAAGCGTTGACCCTCGCCCAGCAGAACGGCGCCACCGTCTCGACGTACACCGCGAGCGGCCCTTGGCTGCCGTGGCGAGAGCTGTCTGAGCGAGAACGGCACTACATCCGGATGGGTAGGGCCCTGGGCGACTTCCGCTGGTGGATTCGAGTCGGCGCCGCTGTAGCGCCGCCCCCCTGGACGCCACCTTCGACCCACATCGGCGCGAACACGATCATCAACGGCGACGAGTTCGCCAAGGGCGGGAAGCGACCGCCCCGCAGCACATTGCAGAACTGGGAGGAAGCCGACCGCCGCGCGGGCGTCCTGAACGACGCCGACGTGCTCCACGCACCGGACAACGGGGAAAAACACTACCCTCGCGAGTGGGTTGAGCAACGCATTCGCCAGTGGAGCCCCCGGACGGCTGATCGTAAACCGTAACGCACGTTACGAAGTGATACGGTCGCGTTTGTGAGGAAGACTTGCGAAGTGAGTAACACTTTGCAGGAGCCTCACCATGATCGACACGACCGTGGAGCAACTCATTCCGCTCCGCAAGGCGGCGCGGGTCATCAATCCAGCGAAACCCGCCCACGTCAGTACGATTTGGCGGTGGTCGCTGTACGGCGTCCGCGGCCAGCGCTTGGAGAGCATCGTCCTAGGTGGGGTTCGGCATACCTCACGTGAAGCCTGCCAGCGGTTCGTACAAGCCCTGAACTCGCCCGGCGCCGTCTCGCCGGCCCCCGACCGGCGCGCCGAGCGTGCTGAGGCCGAGCTGGTGCGGCGAGGGTGCTGATTGTGACGTACTGCCAGCTTCCGCACGAACTGCTGGCCCGCCCCGACTTGAGCGCCGGCGCCAAGTTGGCTTGGGCGATGCTCTCCGATCGGCAGGCCGGGAACGGTTCGTGTTGGCCGTCTCTCCGCCGGCTTGCGGCGGACGTGGGGTTAAGCGTCAAGGCGACCACGCGCGCCGTTGCCGAACTGGAGGCGGCCGGGCTGCTCGCCGTAGCGCGTCGGGCCGGCAAGGGCGGCGTGACCCCGAACCACTACTGTGTTCGAACCGATAGCGCCGAGTGTACGCGAAACGATAGCGCAGGCTGTGTGCGAAACGACAGCGCAGGCGATTCGACAGCGCAGGCGAAATGCACTCATAGCGTGTGCGAATCGCCGACGCCGCGCGTATGCGAATCGCACACCGAACCAACCAAGAGAACTACCCAAGAGAACCACCCCCACGGGGCGGGGGCCGATGCGGGGCATGCAGCGGACGGGGTGGCCGAGGCCCGGAAGCTGCTCCGCGCACACCGCTTTGCCGGGGGCGAACATCTGCGGCGGGCGAAGGCCGACGAACTGGCCGCGCTTGGAATCGCCGTGGTCCGCGTCGGGCTCGGATTGGCAGAGCGGGAGCGATGGCCGGCCGGTGTGTTCGCGTCGCGCATGGCCGACCCCGACGAGCTGGGCAGAATCCGCACCCTCGCCGCCGGCTCGGCCGCGGCTGAGGCCCGACAGCGCAAAGCCGACGAGCAGCAGCAGGCCGCGGATGAAGCTGACCGCCGGCAACGCGAGGCCGAGCGGAAACGACGCGACCACTTCCGCGCCGCATTCGAGGCACTGGGCGACGATGACCGCGCGGCCGTGGTGGCTTCGGCGCGGGCCGGCGCCGGGATCATCGGCCAGAGGTACCTCGACCGGGGCGGGTATTGGACTGTCGCCGCGCCAGACATGATCCGCGCGCTCCAAGGACGCGCCTTAGCATTAGGCGAAGGCGAGGCAGCGGAGGCCCTATGACCGTCACCTACCTTACGAGAACGTCACCGGTTCAACTTCCCGTCCCAAGCCGTTGCGGAGGCAGGAGTTGCGGTGCGGTGTGTGGTGGCTGCGGGGCCGGTTCAAGCCGGTACGTACCGAAACTGCGACTCGCACCCCCGCTCACGGGCTGGAATCGCGCCTTTTATTCGGACACTGCGGCCGGCCGGGTGGCAATAACGAGACCCTAACTTGAGGTGGCAGCATGGCAGACACACTCACCTTTGACCCGACGTCGTTGTCGCTCACGATCCGCCACCCGGGCGGCGCATTCACGCCCCGGGCCGTCCGGGATCAGGCCGGCTCCCGACCCGCCGGGCAGGCCCAGACGAAGACGGTGGCGCTCACTCTCTCAGGAAGCCCGGCGTTCGAGGGCGATGCGACACTTGCCAAGCTTGCAGGTG
>JASFQK010000064.1:0-16266 GCA_050115495.1 Phycisphaerae bacterium
CGGACGCTGAATGGCGCGAAGCTTCTGCCGGACGTGATCGCCAGCGTCCGCTTCATCGACGGAGAAAAACCCGAGAAAGCCGCCGCCTGATCACGACGCCATCAACGACTTTTGACAATAGCTCCACGAGTGTTGCACCGACGCACAGCGTGAACAGCACCCAAGCCGAGATAATGAGCGCCGGGCGCTGGAGCGGGCCACTCCCAATGATGTTTTGGATGAATGTTACTGAGAGCGCCAGCGCGCCCCCACTGAGCGTCAAGACATACTTGTCGTAGCTCTTCGCGTAATCCTGCTCCCCGTCGATGAGCTTACTGCGTTCCTCTCGGTAGGCGCGTTCCCACTCATACGACATCGATGGATTCTCCGTCGGCGCGGGGTGAGACGAGTGCGTTCGTCTATACCCCACGAGTGCGCCGTGGCGCACTCGTCGGCCGACATCAGCTTGCTCTGGGTGTTCAGCCGACCTTGGTATACTCGGTTCCGTTGCACTTCGGGCAGGGCGGTAGAGTGTCTGACTGGTCGTCGAGCCTGACGATTGTGCCACACTTCTTGCAGCGATATGTTCCCTTGCCCGGCTTCTCTCCTGTGGTTGGCATAACATGAATCTCCTGTGCGCGGATTTGTCCTTCCACGGTTCAACCCGCGCAGGATGAACCGGGATCCGAACAGCAACTGACCACCCCACAAGCGCCTGCACGGCGCAGGCACTCAGGATGCTGCTCCCCGCGTTGCACAGGGCATGCCAATCGCTGCTCTTGATTCGGTGATTTGGGGCAAACGTTGCTGTTGCAGGGGTTTACGTTCTGTCGAGGGCTACTATATGTAGCATGAATAACCGACGTGTTCCACAATAGGCTGCTGTCATTCTGACACGTACCTCGCTCAGACTGGCATGCCGTCGGTTGTTGCTGTGCGCAGGGCCCTTGGCTGCCACTCGTTCGGATCGTCGCCACGCCGGTCCTTGATGGCGAGGATTGGCGTCTCTGGCATTCGACGGCCGACACGGAGGTCGGCCGCTACCGAACACGTCCGGACGCGGTGGCGCCCTGGGTGGTTCCGCCGCCCGCTTCGCGGGCTTGGGGGAAGGGGGCGGCGCGTCCCCGGGTTTCACCCGGGGCTGGAGTCCGTCGCCCGCTGCGCGGACTGGAAGAAGGGAGTCAGAAGTCAGGGGTCAGAAGCCAGGAGCCAGAAGTCAGAAGATGGCGGGGCGGGAGCGGGGAGGGGGCCGTGGGGTTGCGCCGCGGCGGAGGGGAACACAGGCCATTGGCCTATGCCACACCAGCGGCCACGCGGCGATGCGAGAGATCAGGCGGGTTCCGCGGCGAAGAGACAGTGGCGGGCGGGGCGGGGTTGTGCCGGCACTGGTGGGCAAGCCACCAGTGGCACGCGGCGTGGCGCGCACCGCGTCGGGCGTCGTTTGGTGATCGACGTCCGACACGGAGGTCGGACGCTACGAAGACGTCGGCGATGCGGGCAGTGTTTGGCATTCGACGTCGGCCACGGGGGGCCGACGCTACGGCCGGCACGGAGACCGGCCGCTACGGGGCGGTGGGGGCGTTGGCCGGTCGGCACCTTCTCAGAGGATCGGTGTGCCGACGGCGGTGGCGATGGGTTTCAGGGCGGCGTACATCTTTTCGAAGGTGGCGAAGTCCAGGGATTGTGCGCCGTCGGATAGAGCGTGTGACGGCTGGGGGTGGACTTCGAGCAAGAGGCCGTCCGCGCCGGCGGCGAGGGCCGCCAGACACATCGACGGGACGTACTCTGCCTTACCCGTCCCGTGGCTCGGGTCAATGATGATCGGCAGGTGCGAGAGGTGCTTGACCACCGGGATCGCCGACAGGTCCAGCGTGTTGCGCGTTACGTCGGCGAAGGTCCGCACGCCGCGCTCGCACAGGATGACTCGCCGGTTGCCGCCACTGACGAGGTACTCGGCGGCCATGAGCCACTCTTCGAGCGTCGCCGCCATGCCCCGCTTCAGCAGGACGGGCTTGTCCACCTTGGAGACCCGGCGGAGCAGGGCGTAGTTCTGCATGTTGCGCGTGCCGATCTGGAGGACGTCGGCGACGTCGGCGACGCGTTCGACGTTCTCGACGTCGAGGACCTCGGTGACGATGCCGAGGCCGGTCCGCTCACGAGCCTTGGCGAGCAGACGCAGACCCTCCGGCCCGAGGCCCTGGAAGGCGTACGGGCTGGTCCGCGGTTTGTACGCTCCACCGCGCAATAAATGCACGCCCTGGCCGCGGAGGTACTCGGCCGTTTCGAGGAGCATGCTCTCGTTCTCGACGGAGCAGGGGCCGGCGATGACCGTGAAGCCGTTGCCGAAGCGGGTCTGGCCGACGGGGAAGACCGTGGGCTCGGGGTGGGTCTCGCGGGAGACGAGTTTATAGGGCGATGTGACGCGGATCACATCTTCGACGCCGGGGAGAACGACCAGGGCGTCGCGGCCCTCTGGCCCGCGGTTGCCGGTGATGCCGACGGCGGTCCGGGAGGCGCCGGGGATGACGTGCGGCGTGTAGCCGAGCTCGCGGATGCGTTGGGCGACGGCTTCGACGTCCGCCGCGGTGGCGTTGGCCTTCATGACGACCAGCATGGCGCACTCCAGTCGGGCGTATGTTTGCTCTATCGATCGGCGACGGCCGCTGCCTGGGGGCAGGGCCACGAGGATGATAGGATTGGGCGGGGCTTACTGCGAGGGCTGAGGGTGGGGAATACGCGTCAGGCGGCGTGGACGGGAGCGGTCGCTGCCGCGGCGGGCGGGGCGAGCAGCCGAGGCGTACCCGAGCTTCGCGGCGGCGGGGGTTGAGTTCTGTAGGTCTAGCGCCAGAAATTGGTTATGGGAGTATTTCGAGGTTTGAGCGGCAGCCGGCCGATGACTATGATAGTAAGTCGACTTTCGTTGATGCTCGGGGACGGAGTGGCCAATGGCTCGACGGCTGTGGCTGGTTATAGGCGGAGTGTTTGCCTGGACTCTCGCCCCGGTGGCGGTGGCACAGACAGGTGCGGGCGTCGGCTACAGCCGACCGTCCGACCGCGGGCCGTCGAGCCAGTTGGGCAGGGTTGGGGGACGCTACACGACGGGTGACGTGGCGGGGCCGGCTGCGCCGGTCCAGGTCGTCGGTCCCAGCCGGGCGTTGGGGCTGCCCTCCAGGACGCAGTGGGGCGCGCGGTACGCGCCGGCAGCCATGCGTCTGGGGCCGTTGCCCAGCACGTATCGCGGCTCACTCCTGCCGACGGCGGGGACGATCTCGGGTTGGCAGATTCAGTCGGCGTCGGGATACCAGCGCGCGATCAGCGTGGAGACCCCGCTGTACGGCTGGGGCGGGATGAACATGCTGCGCGTGACCACGACGCCGCTACGCGTGCCCCTTCCCGAGGGATCGCCTTTCCACCGGGCGCTCGGGCTCAAGCCCACGAAGGATCAGCCGCCGGCGGAAGAGCCCGTGGTCTTCGACGAGGTGTGGAAGACGGTGCAGCGGGGGACGGATCGGCGCGTGAACGGCCGCATGGATGAGGCGCTGAGCCTGTTGCGCGAGCTGACCGCGAAGCCGATGGATCCCAAGGAGTACCTCAAAAAGGCGGACGAAGCGTTCCGCCTGTTTCGCTACGTACGCAAGCTCGACAAAACGGACAGCCTGTCGTGCCTCCTGGGGGCCCACCTGGCGCTGGAGCGCGAGCAGTATCGATCCGCCGTGAACGACCTGGTGGCTGCCGCCATGCGTGAGCCGGAAACGTTCCGCGACGGGCCGGAGCTGGCCTCGTACTTCGGGGACTACGACGAGCAGACGGGGCGTTCGGCCCGCTTCGAGAGCCAGATGCGAGCTTTGCTCCAGGCGGTCATCCAAGGGCACGGGCCGGATTTCTCCGTCCTCGAGGCATACTGCGCCCTGGAGCTGGGAGATACGCGGCGGGCGGGTGAAGCGCTCGACCGTGCGGAGGAGCAGTTGAAGCAGGGTACCGCCGCTGCCCCTGAACTGAGTGCACTCGTGAACGCCTTGCGCTACGCCCTGTAACAGCTCCCCGGGTTGGGAGCGGATTCGAGCGAGCCGGGCTCATAACCGATGATCTCTACTGAGCGGCAATTCGGACAACGGCAGGCATGATTCGAGAGGATTCGACAACCGCGACGGACACGTGGCTCGCTGGAGGCCGTACGCGCCGCCGGGTCATGAGCATTCTGGCGCACGCCGGCCTGTTCGCGGTGTCCTGGCTGCTGGCCTTCGGCCTGGCGTACAACTTCAAGCACTACGACGAGTGGTTCGTGCCGTTCTTTCTGGCGCTGCTGCCGGTGGTGCTGGTCGTCAAGGTCACGGTGTTCGTGGCGCTGGGGATGCATCGGGCGTGGTGGCGCTACGTCAGCCTGCGCGATGTGTTCAGCATCGGCCGGGCCTCGTGGATCGGCTTCTTCGTCGTTTTCGTCATCTACTACGCGTTGCAGAACGTCGACTGGATCGGCATTCCCGCCGAGCCGTTCGACGGTGACCGTTTCCCCGATTCGGTCTTCATCCTGGATTTCGCCGGGACGACCGCCCTCGTCTGCGGGGCACGCTTCGCGGTGCGGCTGTACCACGAAGAGGTGCGGCCGGCGGTGGACGGACTGGCCCCGAAGCTGCTGATCCTGGGAGCGGGCGACGCGGCGGAAAACGCGGTCCGCGAGATTATCCGCCGGCCGACGCTTAGCTATCGCGTCGTCGGTTTCCTTGACGACGATCACGCCAAGCACGGCGCCCAGATTCACGGCATCGAGGTTCTCGGGCCGGTCTCGCGCGTGCGCCAGGTTTGCGCTGAGTACGCGGTCGACCAGATTCTCATTGCCATCCCGTCGGCGACGCAGGCGCAAATGCGGCGCGTGGTCGAGCTGTGCCAGGGAACCGACCTGCGTTTCAAGACGCTGCCGGCCATGGAGGACCTCATCTCCGGACGGGCCACCGTCAGCGAGATTCGCGACGTCGATATCGACGACCTGCTCGGTCGCGACCCGGTCCGGCTCGACGAGCAGCAGATCGGCCTGTTCCTCGAAGACCGCGTCGTCATGGTCACCGGGGCCGGCGGATCGATCGGCTCGGAAATGTGCCGGCAGATTGCGCGTTTCAAGCCGCGGCGGCTCGTTCTTGTGGAGCAGGCCGAACAGCACCTGTTCGAAATCGATCGCGAGTTGACGCGGGCCTTTCCCGGCCTGGCGCACGTGCCGTACATCGCCGACATCTGCGACGCCGGCCGGATGCAGCGCATCTTCGACCACGAGCGGCCGAGCGCGGTGTTCCACGCGGCCGCCCACAAGCACGTGCCCATGATGGAGGTCAACCCGGGCGAGGCGATCAAGAACAACATCCTCGGCACGCGCACCGTGGCTGACACCGCGTCCCGCGCGGGCTGCGAGCGCTTCGTCATGATCTCGACCGACAAGGCGGTCAACCCCACGAGCATCATGGGTTGCTCGAAGCGTGTCGCGGAGATGTACATCCAGGGTCTGAACGAGCGCTCCGACACCGACTTCGTCACCGTTCGCTTCGGCAACGTCCTCGGCAGCAGCGGCAGCGTCATTCCCATCTTCCGCGAGCAGATCGCCCGCGGCGGGCCCGTCACCGTCACGCATCCCGACATGGTGCGGTACTTCATGACCATCCCGGAAGCGGCCCAGCTCGTGCTCCAGGCGGCGGCCATGTCCACCGGCGGAAGCGTCTTCGTCCTCGACATGGGCGAGCCGGTCAAGATCGTCGATCTCGCCCGCCAGATGATCACGCTCTCGGGCTTCCGCCCGGAAGAGGACATCAAGATCGAGTACGTGGGTGTGCGACCCGGCGAGAAGCTCTACGAGGAGCTGATGATCGAGGGTGAGGGCGTCTCGCGGACGCATCACCCGAAGATCGGCATCTGGAATTCGCTGCCGGTCGACTGGGACCCGCTGGTTGGCATGATCGATACGCTGGTGGAGTCGGCGGACGGGCTGTCGCGCGATACAGTGCGGAGTCGTCTGCGCGAGATCGTGCCCGAGTTCACCGCCGGCAACGGCGAGGTGGCGCCGCACGTCGTGCCGGCCAGCAAGCTCGCGGCCAGTTGATTCATCACGCATAGCATTCGCGTATCGCATCGGTTGGTCGCGGCGTTCGGGCGCCGGGCCGGACGCGTTCGGGGAGCCGTCAGCCATCAGCCGTCAGCTACAAGCCGTGAGCCTTGACGCCGGAATGTGGCATGCCGAAGCTCTCAGGCGCCGGCATGTCTTCTCCTCGCGTCAGGGACAACACGCCCGCGCTGCGCGGGGCGGGCCACACGGCCGCCAGTCTCAGGCCGTGAGCCGTGAGCCTGGAGTTGGAGGCAGCGCTGCGGCGACGGTGCGGTCGACGACGGTGAGGTCGGTTTCGGCCAGGCCGCAGACGGAGGCGAGGGCGCGGAGCTGGGCGCGGCGGAGCGCCTGGGGATCGAGGCGGCAGACCTGGCCGAGCACGTAGGCCCGGCAGAGGTTGACGTGGTAGAGCGGCTGGCCGTGCGGGGCGGCGACGCGGAGCAGGTCCTTCTGCTGTCGCAGCCAGGAGGGTGAGCGGCGGAACCAGCGGGCGGCTTCGTGGGGGGTCATCAATTCCTGGGCATTGGGCGTCATGGTTGGCGATCTCCGCTATCCAGGCAGGAGGCAGCGCGTCCGGGAACAGCATAGGCGCTATCGGCAAGGAAGTCAAGAAAATCTAGACATCCTGGGTCCCGGCCACCCGGCAGCGGCCGCTTCGCGACGGCCGTGTCGCGGCACACCACAATTCCCGACGACGTCCAGCCAGAAAAGCGTTGACCCGGAGCGACCCGGGCCGCTACGCTGGCTGGAGTACAGCGGCGAACACATCACCCGCGGCCCCTCGGAGAAACGCATCATGATTCGGCGATTCCTGCTTATCATCGCGGTTCCCGTTCTGTCGGTGCTACCCGCCTGTCAGTCGGACTGTCCCTGCGGACGCCAGCCGGCCCCGGACGACGGCACACGCCTCGCGCCCGCCGACGTGCGCGCCGAGCAATTGCGCCAGGCCATGCAAGGATTGCGCTATGACAGCGGCCTGGTCGAGGTCGACGAGACGGTGGCCGACCGTGGCGATCGGACGGCGGCGGAGGCGGCGTACGACGAGGGTCTGACCCTGCTCGAAGAGAATCGCCGCGTCGAGGCCATTGCCGCCCTGACCCGGGCGGTGCTGATGCTGCCGGAGGAGCCACGGTTCTATGGCGGTTTGGGCCAGGCGTTGCTGCGCAAGAGCAAGGGGGCCGAGGCCCTCGCGGCCTTCCGCACGGGCGTCGAACTGGATCCCATGTCGGCCGACCTGCACTTCTGGCTGGCCGAAGGACTGAACCGGCTGGGCCATCTCGACGAAGCGCGGGCCGAGCTGACCAGGGTTCGCGAACTGGCTCCCGATCACGGAGAGGCCGCCAGTCGGATGGCGATTCTGGACTACTACGCGGGCGACAACGAGCGTGCCTGGGTGAACGTTCGGGCGGCGGAGGCGGCCGGCTACGAGGTGCCGCCGCAGTTCCTGCTGCTGCTGCGCGGCGAGATGCCGCAGGTGGTGGCGAAGGGGAGCCGGGAGGCAGTTATCGGGCCTCAGGTCCGGATGGACATCGCCGGCGGTACCGCCGCTGCCAATGAGACCACGATGGCCTCCACGCCCGTCCGGCCGCTCGAGGTCGTTGGGGCCTGGAATGACTGGCGGGATTCCTATGGCACTACCGAGCTGGTCCGTGTCGGCGTGGCTGTCAGCCTCGACGGCGGCGAGACGTGGACCGACTTCCTCGTCCGCCCGCCGGTGGCGAACCGCTCCACCGTCGAGGGCGACCCGATGACGTGCTACGACAACCGCACGGGGACGCTTTGGGTGGGGGGCATTTCCTTCACGGCGTCCGCCGGCAACAGCGGCCTGTTCGTGGCCCGGCAGACGCCCGGGACCACGAGCTTCGAGCCGTCCATCATGGCGCACACGTCGTACTCGCCGGACAAGGGGTGGATGGCCGCCGGCCCGGCACCCGCGATGCAGGACCAGACGCGTGTATACATCGCGTACAACGAGGGGGCGTTGCGCTCGACGGACATGGGCGCTACCTGGGCCGGACCCGTATCTCTGGGCAGCGGCCTCGGCTTCCTGCCGCGCGTCGGCCCCGGCGGCGAACTCTACGTCTCGTACTTCGACTGGGGCTACGGTGTGAAGCTCAAGCGCAGCCTCAACGGCGGTGTGTCTTTCACGACGCACACCATCGCCACCCGCCTCGACACCTGGGAAAGCTATGAGGGCGGTCGCTTCCCCGGCACCTTCCGCGTCCCAATCATGCACTACCTGGCCGTCGACCCCAATGACGGCACGCTCTACTGCGTCTACTTCGACACCACCAACATCGTCGCCGGCAACTACAACGTCGACCTCTACTTCTCGAAGTCGACGGACCGGGGCAGCACGTGGACGACGCCCGTCATCATCAGCACCGACGGCGTGCCGCCCGGCGATCAGTTCTGGCCATGGCTCGAAGTCGATCAGTCGGGCCGCATCCATATGGTCTATTACGATTCCCGCCGAACGCTGCAGAACGACGGCGCCGTTCACGGCTACTTCGACGCGTGCTACATGACCAGTGACGACGGCGGGGCGACCTGGGACAACTACTGGCTCACGCCGGCACCGTTCGACAGCAACGACGACGGCCTCGATCGCCCGTCGCAGTTCCTCGGCGACTATCTCGGCCTCGGCCTCGGCGGCGACCGCGTGTACCCCTGCTACCTGTCGACGCAGAACGGCGACGCCGACATCTTCACGAATGTGATAGTCTTCAGCTCGGCGGGCGACGTGAACGGCGACGGGGCGGTGGACAACTTCGACATCGCCGCGTTCGTGTACGCGATCAACCACAGCGAGGCGGAGTTCCTCGACGCCTATCCGGAGGGCTGCTACACCTGCGCTGATGTGAATGGCGACGGCGCCGTGGACAACTTCGACATCGGCCCGTTCGTATCGCTGATCGCGGGGAAGTAGTCGGCGGTCTTTGGTCGTCGTCGCCCGCGCCGGGGGCTCAGCGTTGCGGATAGACGCCCTCGGCGCGGAGCTGCTCGCGATACTCCACGAGCGCGTAGATCGCCAGGAGGGTTGTGTGCGGGTGGCTGACGCCGTCGCCGCGGAGGCCGAGCATTTGCTGCACCAGACGCCACTCGTCCGGCGGAAACGTCCAGCCGCCGTCGCGATTCTGTGTCAGGATGATGCGCTCGATCCAACGCGGGCGGATGGCCGGGCCATCGGGCATATAGAGCCACAATGCGACCCGCTCGTTGTACAGGTCGCTGGGTCGGGCGTCCCAGGTTTGCCCGCGCAGGAGCCGCTGCGAGACGCGCGGAATGAGCTGTGCCACGTGATCTCGCTCGGCGATGTCCGGGGCGATCTCACGCAGCCACAGATAACAAGCCAGCGCGTGAGTCAAATCGTAGCCCGAGACGAGCTGATCGGTGTCGCCGAAGAGACGGGCACGATCTCGCTCTGATAGCGACACGTTCCGGGGATACAGGGCGTATACCAGCCAGAGCGAGTACGGGCTGTCCGACGGCTGGTACATCGCCCGACGCAGACCTTGCCACTCCTCGGGGCGGAACTCCGGCGGCGGCCAACCCGGCAGGCCGGCAAACGCACGCCACGTCCAGTTGTCAGCGTTTGCTACCCGCGCCACGTCCATTTGGGCACGCAGGCCGGCGTGCTCCTCTCGCGCCAACACGTGCTCGAGAAACCAATGGTGGACACGATGTTCGCCGCCGTAGTCGAACGGCTTGGCGAAGGCCTGCGTTTCGTAGAGATGGTCCAGGCCCCGCCGAATGGACTCGTCGATGTGGGCGGCGATCCAATCCTGCCCGCACCAGCTCCAGTTGTTGAACGCGTAGTAGTAGAGGACGAGGCCGCCGGTTAAAGGCAGGGCGAGCAGTGCCCACAGCCAACGCCGGCGGCGGCGCCGCTTTGTCTTTTCGCCGGCTGCGCTACCGGCGGACGCCTGTTCCGGCAGTACCGCCTCCACCCGACATCTCCCCTGTGAAGTGGCCCGGCTTCGCGGTCGGGACATGCGAAGCCACTGTACCGCGCCGACTCGCGCGGTGTTGTCGCACGCCGAGGGGACGTGGACTGCGCTGGCGGTGCGGACGTCGGCTCGTTTGTGGCGCTGCTCGGCGGGGCTGGCCGAACGGTGTAGGAGATGTGTGGTATTATCGGGCGTCGGACGGCAGGCGCTGTTGCTGGTCCCGCCGAACCTGGCACCGGACAGGGGTGTAAGCGGAAATCGTGACGGCTATAATGGATGCAGGTGCCGGCAGCCCCCCGGTGGGCGGGGTGCCGGGCGCCAACGAACGCCGCGCAAGGCGGCGGGGTGGCATCCCTTGTGCCGCCAGAAAGGAGTGCGCTGGGCATGGGTCGCTGGAATTCCTCTACACGACGTGCTTCCCTTCATCTTTTTCGGGCTCTCATTGTCGGGTTCCTGTGCGGGGTCTGGGCTGGGCCGGCCCTGGCGCAGATGACGCCGGCGGACATTGCCGAGTTGCAGGATCGCGCCGCTGCCGAGGGCTGGACCTTCACCGTCGGCGAGAACGACGCCACGCAGTATGCGCTCGAAGACCTCTGCGGGTTCATTCCCGACAGCTACGTCGGCGAGATCCCCATGGAGGAGTTCGACTCATCGCGCAGTCTGCCGGCGGCGTATGACTGGCGGAACGAGGTGGGCCTGGTACCCGTCCGCCATCAGGGTGGCTGCGGAAGCTGCTGGGCTTTCTCCACCGTCGGCGCCCTCGAATACAACATCCTTATCCACGACGGCTACGTCGTGGATCTCTCCGAGCAGTGGCTGGTGAGCTGCAACAGCGACGAATGGGGTTGCGGCGGCGGCTGGTACGGACACGACTACCACCAGTGGAAGCCGGATCCGTGCGGCGACTTCGGCGCTGTGCCCGAGGAGGCCTTCCCGTACCAGGCTGCAGAAGTGCCCTGCGATTGTCCGTACGAGCACTCGTACTGGATCGCGTCGTGGGGGTCGATCCAGGCGAACGTCACCGCCATGAAGCAGGCCATTCTGAAGTATGGTCCGATCAGCGTGGCGGTGGCGACGGATGGGCCGTTCCATGCGTATACGGGCGGCGTGTTCAATTCGTGCGCGGCGACCGAGATCAACCACGCGGTCGTGCTCGTCGGCTGGGATGACAACCAGGGTCCCGGCGGCGTGTGGATCATGCGGAACTCGTGGGGCCCGGGCTGGGGTGAGGGTGGCTACATGCGCATCCCGTACGGGTGCAACCGCATCGGCTACAACCCCACGTTCATCAAGTATTACGGCCCGCAGAACATCGGCTTCGAGTATCCCGACGGTCTGCCGCAGTTGGCCATCCCCGGTGAGCCGACCACGTTCCGGGTCAACGTCGTGCCCGCCCCGGAGGAGCCGCTGCCCGGTACCGGCCGGTTGCACTACTCGATCAACGGCGGTGCGTTCCAGGAAGTGGCCATGACCGAGCTGGAGCCGAACCAGTACCTCGTCGAGCTGCCGGCGCTGCCGTGCCTCGGCCGGGTCAACTGGTACGTCAGCGCGGAGCAGCCGCCGGGCGCCCGCCGGTACGACCCGTGGTCCGCGCCGATGGTGAACGACAGCCGCGGGCTGGTGGCGGCCGTCGACCGCGTGGTCATGATGAACGAGGAGTTCGAGGAGCCTGACAACTGGACCGTGCTCTCCGGTGCGTCGAGCGGGAACTGGGAACGTGGTGTGCCGGAGCCGGTCGAGTACTGGGATGAGGAGCTCCTGCAGCACGTCGAGGTGCAGCCGGACGGCGATCACTCGCCCGATGGCACGCAGTGCTACGTGACCGGTGCCTGGGCCGGGTGGGACGAATGGACCAACGAGGTTGACGGCGGGCCGACCGATCTTATCTCGCCAGAGTTCAACCTCCTCGGCCAGGACGCCCGCGTTAGCTACTGGCGCTACTACCACGGCACCGGCGCCATGGATTACCTCGAGGTGTCGGCGTACAACTCGGTCGAGCGCGGGTGGGTCACGGTAGAGCTCGTGCAGCAGTCGGAAGGCTGGACGTACGTCGAATGGAACGTCAGCGACTACGTGACGCCTTCGTCGCACACCAAGGTCTGCTTCCGCGTCGTGGACTTCTCGCCGGATTCGGTCGTCGAGGCGCTCGTCGATGACTTCCGGGTCGACGTCCTGCTGTGCGAACTGGGGCATGCGATCGGCGACATGAACTGCGACGGCGTCGTGAACAACTTCGACATCGCCCCGTTCGTGAAGGCCCTGACCGGCACGCCGCCGAACTTCCCCGAGTACTACGACCAGTTCCCGGACTGCAACCACCGGCTGGCGGATGCGAACGGCGACGGCGAGGTGAATAACTTCGACATCGGGCCGTTTGTGGAGCTGCTGACGAGGCAGTAGGGGGGCGGGAAGTCAGGAGTCAGGAGACAAAAGTCAGAAGTTGCCCGTTCGGGGCGTTCCTGGCGGTCGACGTCGGCCACGGGGGGCCGGCGCTACACGTCCGGTGCGGGGCTTGGACGCTATGGTAGGGCGCGGGCGGTGGTGAGGAAGTCGGCTACGAGTTGGGGGGCCTTTACGCCGGGGGAGGTCTCGACGCCGCGGGCGACGTCGACGCCGGTGTAGTCGCCGGCTCGCACCGCTGTGGCGAGGTTCTCACACGTCAGGCCGCCGGCGCACCACACTTCGTGAGCCAGGGCGTGGCATCGCCGGGAGACCTCGCCCAGCGTAGCGAAGCCCGGGTGCGGTCCGCCTTTCGGGGCGTCGAGCAGCACCGCCGCGAAGGTCACGTTGGCCTGCTTCGCCTCTTCCAGGTAGCGGCACAGCTCGTCGGCGGTTTCCACGCCGGCGACGGACCACGCTCGGATGATTCGCAGGTTGGGGAGTTGGGCCTGTAGCTCGGCCGCGTACGAGACTGGTTCCCGCCCGTGCAGTTGGACGTAGCCGAAGGGGCCCGCGGCGGCCTCGTCGACGACGTCCGCCAGCGGCGCGTCACGGAAGACGAGGACGGCCGCCGTCGCCGGCGGGAGTTCGCCGAGGATTTGCCGGGCTGTCTCCGGCGTGACCTGTCGTTGGCCGGCGGCGCGAATCAGACCCACGAAGTCGGCGCCGCAGCGGGCGGCGAGCAGGGCGTCGTCACGCCTCGTGATGCCGCAGATCTTCACACGCATCGTGCAACCCTCATCCCGGTCGCCGGGCATTTCCCGTATTATTCACGCCATGTTCCTCGTCGTCATCGTTATTTTGTCGCTCGTGCTGGCTTTCACCGGGCCGGTGTACCGCTGGGTCACCACGCCCGGGCTGGTCGTGCTCGCCGCCGCCGGGGCCATATTGGTGCCGGCGTTGCTGGCAGCGCTGACGGCCCGCCGATCGCTGCGGCTGCTCGAACAACATGTTACCGAGCCGAGCCACGGTCAGGCGGCCCTTGGCCGCGGGAGCATGTTCGTGCAGGGGGCGCTGGTGATCGGCCATGCGGCGTTGCTGCTTGTCACGGACTGGTCGACGCTGTGCCTGCAAACGCCGGTCGTTGGCGATTGGCCGGTCGTGCCGGCGATATTGACGACGATACCGCTGATTGTGTCGCTCATCCTCGTGTGGGCGGCCACGTATCCGGCGGATCGGGCCGTGCGGCAGATCGCCCTCGAAGTGTACATCATGCGCGGGCGGCCGGTGCGGCCGGTGTGGTCGTTCGGGCAATACCTCGTGTACAACCTGCGGCACCAGCTTCTGTTCGTGCTGATTCCCATGCTGCTGATCGTGGCGGCCCGCGATGTGATCTACATGTATCAGCAGGCGCTGCGGCGGTTCGCCGGTCATGATTACTTCCCCGACGTGCTGCTGGGGGCGGCGGCGGTGGTGGTGGCGGTGATCGCTCCGGAGATCCTGCGGCACGTCTGGGCGACGCAGCGTCTGCCCAAGGGGCCACTCCGCGACCGGCTGCAAAGCCTCTGTCGCCGGCTTGGCGTTCGGTATCGCGAGATCCTGGTGTGGAAGGCGGGCGGCGTCATCGTCAACGCCGCGGTGATGGGGGTCGTTGCTCCGCTGCGTTACATCCTGATCACCGACGGCATGCTGGAGCAGCTCGACGATACGCGGATCGAGGCCGTCTTCGGCCACGAGGCCGGCCACGTCAAACGTCACCATATCCTGTATTTCCTGCTGTTCGCTCTGATCAGCGGGTGTGCGGTGACGATCTTCTCCATCCAGACCCGCCACCTGAACGAGAACGAGGCCCAGTACCAGGTCCTCGCGGCCGCCCTCGGCGTGGCGTTGCTCATCAAGTGGGGCGTGGTTTTCGGGTGGATCTCCCGGCGGTTCGAGCGACAGGCCGACATCTTCGGCGTGCGGACGCTGGCGATCAGCGGGCTGCCGTGCACGATGCCGTGCGCCCTGCACCATACCCTGTCCGACGGTCCGCCCCCGGCCGGCGGCGACCCGCTGTGCGCTACGGCGGCCCACGTCTTCGGCGAGACGCTGAACGAGGTGGCGGTGCTGAACGGGATCGCCCCGGAACGCGGAAGCTGGCGGCACGGTTCCATCAGCCGCCGCAGCCGGCTCGTGCAGCGGTTGGCCCGTGATCCGCGGGCGACCGCCCGTAGCGAACGCACGGTCCGCATCGTCAAGGTGATTATCTTCATCGGTGCGCTGGTCGGCTCGGCGTGGGCGGCGTGGGACCTGCAACTCTGGAAACTGATTCAGGCGTGGAGCGGCTGAAAGCGGCGGCAGGGGGGTGGCAGACTTCTGAGAAAGGGGACAGGCACCTCGCATCATGCGGTTGCCGGCCGCGTGCGAGACCTTCGGCTTGGAGCCAGTCCCTTTTTTCGACGGTCGGCTAGACGTCGTCTTCCGGATCGACCTACCGGCCACCGCCGAAAAGCCGTGCCAGGAAGCCGAGGTTGAGCATGCTGCCGCGACCGCCGTACCGGCTCGCCTCCACGGCGTTGTCGACCTGGTCGCGCAGTTCCGCCTGCCGCGACTGCCAACGGGCGTCGAGCTGGGCCATCCGGACGGCCCGCTGGGCCTCTTCCGAGTCGGGGTTGTCCTGGACGTACTCCCAGTAGATCTGGCACTTTTCGAGCTCGCCGCGATCGAGCCAGATGCCGTTGCACTTGGGGCAGCGGTCGATCTGAATCTCGGGCCAGTGCTTGAACTGCTCCTTGACCATGGCCTTGCCGCAGGTCAGGCACCACAGCTCCTGCGTCGAGTTTGACGCGTCGGCGATCTCGATCATCTTCCGCTTGACCGGCTCCGGCATTACGACTTCGCGGCGGACGACGATGGTCTGGAGCTTGGCACGGTCCAGCCAGTGCCCGCCACACGTGCCGCAGTTGTAGATCGGCACGCCTTCGTACTTGATCAGGTCGGTCCGCGTCTTGCAGATGGGGCAGTGCGGCATGGCCGTCCCTCCCGGGAAATCTGGGTTCGCCTGTATCTTACCCGAGATCGCGGCGATGACATCGGCCCATTCACAGGCCGGCCGATCTCCGGGGCAACGACGGTCGTTTACGAGCGGGACGCCGAGAACCCGCTGGTGGCGGCGAGGCCGGCGGCCGGCGACCAAGACGTGCCGTCCAATTACGACTACCTCGGTCGCCGAACTGAGAAGGCGGTGTATGATTGGGATAGCGGCAGGCATCAGTGGGAGGTGGTGCCGACGGAGGTCCACCGGCGGGTGTGGAGCGGCCGGCTGATGCTGCTGGAACTGGACGGCAGCGACGATGAGGAGAAGAGGGGACAGGAAAAGGGGGCATCCTGCTTCTCCCTTCATCAACGAATAGATTGTCCCCCATTGTCTCTGCCCCCTTTTCTCTTGCGGATACCGCATGTTGGGCGAATCGTCGTCTTCTGCGCGTGTGTGTCGTTAGTGTGCGTGCGCGCTCACGAAGAATCGGGGTGCTGTGTGTATGGTGTAGAGGACAGGAGAAGGAGTTGATCTCGGACACGCCTCATGCGATACTGAAGACTGGCAGGTCACCGGGCGCATGTTGCAGGGAGTCGTGCGTGAGTGTTGCGCCGCACGTGTTCGCTGTATTGCTTGTGACGGTTTTCGTGGCCTACTGGGCCATGCCGGTCGCGGACGCAGCCTGTTCTTGTGGACTGCCAGTTGCATGTTCTATGGATGGTGGGAGGGACGGGAGCTATAACCGAATTTCGTTGATGGCGGGATGAAAAAAGGCGGCGTACTCTCGGGATCAAGATTGGTTCCGAGCCGCCCACGCTGGGCAGAGGAGTACGCCGATGCACGAGAGTAACGAC
>JASFQK010000065.1:0-14471 GCA_050115495.1 Phycisphaerae bacterium
GCGGACGCTGAATGGCGCGAAGCTTCTGCCGGACGTGATCGCCAGCGTCCGCTTCATCGACGGAGAAAAACCCGAGAAAGCCGCCGCCTGATCACGACGCCATCAACGACTTTTGACAATAGCTCGTTGTTTGCTGGTCTTTACCCGTCGACGATCCGCGACCTTGACTGGGAGGAGATGGTCGCGCCGGAGGCTGACCGAGAAGCCGGTCGAGTTGGCCGTGCGGGCGATGCAGTATTCGTCGCGCCCCGGCGAGAACGTGCTGGACCTGTTCGGCGGATCAGGCTCGACGCTGATCGCGGCCGAACAGACGGGACGGCGGGCGTTCCTGATGGAGCTCGACCCACTGTACTACGACGTGATCGTGCAGCGGTGGGAGCAGTTCACGGGGCGGACGGCGGAGCGAACGGTGCCGGCTAGCGACGCCGCGTGACTGCGGCGAGCGGCACGAATAGGAGGAACAGCATGCTTGGTTCTGGAACCGCATCTCCTGCAAGCAGGTTGTCGATGGCGAAGACCCCCGTGTCGTTGCCGCGCCACTCGACCCTGCCAATCATCGTGTCGGAGCGGATACCACAGAAGATTGGCGGTTGCCCTACGTCCGGTAGATCGAGTTCCGAGTCCCAAATCAGGGTGCCGCTGCTGTCGAGTATTCGAAAGAGCACGGGGTCAGCGTGTTGGTCAATAAGGTTTGGGATGTGCCCAATCCAGGCACCCACCGCGTGCAAAGGCGGTGAGAACTCAATAGCAAGCTCCGAAAGACTGACCGAGACGGTATTCGCGTACAACTGGTTTCCGAAGAATGCGGAGCTGAAGGAACACTGGCCATTGAACCACGGTGGCGAGCTGGGGTCCCCCTCATGCACGAAGGTGATCCCTGGAATATCCGGGGGCGCAGTAGAGCCAGTCTCGAAATCCACGAATTCGGAGCCCGGCAAGAAATCGCCCGCCCCCAGCTGCACGACATCTGCGAACGTGGTCATACTGAACAACAGCGCGGGGATCAGAACGACAACCTTCGCGAGCATAGCCAACCTCCTGCGTAGAACATCGTCGAATCAGTATAGCACGCTGCGAGGAGACGCTGCAAACACGGCGGGTGGTATTGATGCCAGGAGAGTTTACCGACAACAAGGGCCTGCTGGCGGTGGATGGGTGGACGGCACCGGCTTGCCGAAGAGACACCTCGGAGTGTTTGGCCGAGGTGTGCGAGGTGAGAGCTGGATGTGCGGCGCTTCAGCCTGCGTACTCGAACTGCCCGCGCTAGACCTTGCGAAACTGGGCGGTGTCGCCCTTACCGGTGATCTCGCGGAGGATGGCGGCGTAGAGCGTGGACTCGGGCGTCTTGCCGTTGGGGCTCGTCCACAGGCCACGCTCGGCCATCGCTTCGATCAGCTCCTTGGCCCGCATCGGCTTGCCGGCGTCACGCAGGACCTGGGCCGCGGCGTCCAGGGCACCGACACGCCGAGGCCTCGGCTCGGCCGCCAGGGTCTCGATCGTCGTCTTCGCGTTGCGGTTTGTGGTCGTCATCAGAGAGCCATTCGATCGCCGATGCGTGAACCAGCGGAGGTCCTGCATCGGAGATCCTGACGACGCCTGGCCCGACTGCCCGATCGACCGGTGAGCGGGTTACCCGGCAGACGAGCCGTCATCGCGCGCTGCCGTCGTCGAGATGAATAGGCAATTGTCGGCAGACGCCCGATACGCATCGTCCAGGCAGTTGGCCAAGGGCACGATCTCGAGTTCGTCCAGCACCGCAACCTCCGTCGCGACGATGCTGGAGATGCACAGCACGTCCAGGCGTCAACTACTCCGGGGACCCCACTGACAGCGTGCGCTCATCGAGAGCTCCGACGGCCGCGTCCGGGAGCAAGATCTCTGCCGAATACTTGGCTCCACACACCTGTTGTCGGCCGGCGCGCATTCGCGCGCCAGTTCGCGGCGCCGCAGTACGCGGATAATCCGTCCGCGCTAACCCTATCAACACGGAACAAGCCACCTTGGCGATCACTTGCCTTCGTATTGACCGGGCGTGTCGATCGACGGTTTTTACGTGCAATGGCGTACTTCACATCCGCGCCGCGGAGCGCAGGCGCAGACACTTACTGCGACGGGAATCTTCCCTATAGTTAAAGGACGGAGCCTGCGCGCGGCGCGCTCGCGCCGCACTCAGAGACTACCGCGATAGCTAGCACGCGGCGTCTTGTGGATCGCCTTGTTGAGCGACTCCTGGCCGCGTTTTGCTGGCGACTGCATGCAGTCTCTGACAGAAAACCCCTAACGAAGTGCGGACATCAGAAAATTCAAGCACGCAGAATCGATATTCTGTTGCCATGTCGGAAAAGCGCGGCAAGACTTGAGACAGTGGGCGGAACGGGACTCCGCAGTCCGAGCCGCAACGCAACATCATCCCAGCCCAGGAAACACTCCGCCTGGCAATATGGGCCAGGCGAGAGGCCCCGACTAGCGTGCGGGACCTCTCGCCGGGAACAACGCAGGTTGCGAACAGAGGGAGCGTACAAAGTCCGGCCGACACGCGGCGACCTGCCTTGCCGCGTGTCAGTGGCCCGAAGGAGAGAGGCCAACGGTGAGCGTCAGGACAGCAACCCGCACGGCAAAGGTCAGGCCGCTGCGTTATACGGCGTTTACCATCTGCGGGCGCGCCAACAACATCGCCGAATCAGAGGACGCCGGTGCGGTCGCGCCCGCGGTGCCGCGGCCGCTGCGATTGCGTTGGCCGGTGATTGGTGGCTCAGTCGCTCGGGCATCAGCTATGCAGTCGTCAGCGGCGGCCTCGTCAGCGCTGCAACCGTCAGTTCCGTTTTCCTCTCAAGGCCACGACGGCGCCGAGCGCCAGCGCGGCCAGCGTACCGGGCTCCGGCACCGGCATCCCGGCTTCGATGGGCACGCCGGGCTGCGTCTCGTAGGCCCAGGCGAAGGCGTCGAGTGCCAGGACATCCTGCCCGCTGCCACCCGGGTCCGCGATCCAGATCGGCGTGACGCCAATCCAACCGTAGTGATCCTGAGTGTCAAGCGAGAACCGAATGCCGAGATACGTGTCCACGCCAGCGGTGAGTTCCGAGCCAAGCGCCGGGTGGAAGATCAAGCCGAAATCACCCCAGAGGTTCCCGGTGGGTATTTCGGCACCCTCTTCTACGCCCAGGAGGAACAGATCTGCATACCCGCCGACCTCGAGCCGCCCATTGCTGCCGCTCACGTTGTCCTGGTCGGCAACGTTGGCCTGCAGAAACGGGGCGTCGCCGGTGGGAGCCCCCGTCTGACTCGCCGCACTGCCGGTCACCTCAAGCGCGATGGGGTGCTCGACGGTTCCGCCATACCATACGAAATGCTCGGGCCCGGCCGGGTTGTCGAAGCGGATCGCCTCGGCGTGCGCCTGCACCGCCAGCGCGGCTGCCGCAACAACGGCCAGAATCCCGGCGGCCCGCGTGCTCATGAATCGGCACGCCCCGCGCAACTGCTCTCGTTGAAACACGTTTCTCATCGATCTCCTCCGCTTGTAAGAACCACGATTGCCTTGTCGGGCACGTCCACTGCCCAAGGCCTCATGATTCTGATCATAGCCGGGGATTATCCAAATTGCAATTGCCATGTCCCAGACATGACGACAAAACGCGATCGCCTAGGAGTATGTGATTATAGGCCCATAAAAATAAAAGGTTTACGAAGATATGCCGTCACCAACAGTGAGGCCGACCGCGGCATAGAGCAAGCCGTGCCCGCCAGGGCCGGCGATCGGCATCTCGGCGGCGTTCGTCCCGCCGCAGACCGTCGGCCAGACATGGTGTGCACCGCAGCCGTCGCCCGGGGTTTCGGCTGGCCGCTGGGGCTGTGGAATGAAGCCACGTGGCGGGCACGGCCCGCCCTACGCCACGTCGCCCGCCTGGCCACCCGGCTGTTGGGCTGGTCGAACGGGGTCGCGCCGCTGGCGCACGCCGCATCACCAGCCACGCCGCGCTCGCGGACCGCGCGTCGCGCAGGTCACGCAGGCCGGCCAGGGGGCGAGTGCACCACGTGTAGGGCGGGCCGTGCCCGCCAAAGAAGAGCCGCCTGCGCCGCGGGCAGTGCGGGGCGGCCGTGGGACAGGTGTAGCCGACGCAGGGCGAACCGTGTCCATCAGATGATTCAGCATTGGACCGCTGCGCTGCTGGGGTGGTCGCATGCGGCGGGCACGGCACACTTCGCCGGCCGCGGCGTGTTGATCGAATCGTGTCACGACGTGCGCACAGGCCGGCCGCAGAGCCGACAGCGTTTCTGGCGAGGGGATTGCCATACGACGTTTGCGGAGTCCGTTCATCACAAGGCAGAAGGGAGGTGCAACGGAGAACAAATAGAACGAGGGCACCAGACCGCCGGCGGCACGCGTCGGTCGGTACACGTCCGCCCGGCACGGTGGACCATGGGTGGGGCGGGGCATGCCCGCCAGATGCCGCGGATCAACTGTGCGACGGATAGCGCCGGCCGCGTGGGTCGCCGGTGGGCTGATGCCTCGGCGGAACGGGTGCGTATGGCGGGCACGGCCCGCCCTGCTCGTGTCCGCCGAGGCGGTGGAGCGTGCGACCGCAACACAGGGCGGCCGGACGCACCGACCGGCGGAGAATGGTGCTCGCGGATGGAAAGGAGCGAAGCGGGGCGGCGGTGGTCGCCGCCCACAGACAGCGGGCCCGCCGCAGCCGCGACGTGTACACGCCGGCGGCCGCGAACGGGCCACTGAAACCACTGTTATTCTAGGCAGAAGGACACGAAAGATGAAACCATTTGCAACAGCTCTTGGACTGGCAGCCATTCTGCTGCTGAGCAACGCGGCGAGCGCCGCAACCGACTACGAATGGGACGCGGGTTACTATCCCCTCTCTAACGGGTGGCAGTACCAGGCCAACTGGAATCCAGGCACGAGCTACCCCGGCACCGCGTCAGGCGACACAGCGCTGATCAATGCCGCCACGAACTACCCTACAGTCGTGGTGAACAGCTCGATCGGCTATCCGGTCGACTGGGTGCGTATCGACGCCTGGACGGCCGGTGTCAATCTGGAACTCCAGGTCGTTACCGGCGGCAGTCTCAGCGTGACCCACACCACCCCGTCCTACATCCTGTTGCGGGCCGGCGATACGTACAACGCCAAGCTCTACATGGATGGCGACGAGACGACGCCTCCCGTCCTCGCAGTCAACAATCTCGACTGCCGAGGCGGTGTCGGCCAGGTAAGCTACGGCGACCAGGGCAAGGCCGTCGTCGACATCGACGCTGACAGCACCTTCGGGGTCACTGCTGACGTGGAAGTCTCCGGCGACGTGGACTTCGGCGGCTCCGAGGACTTCAGCATCGACGGCGACCTGCGTATCAGCAATGATACTACGGAGATGCACAAGACCGGCACCGGCACCGTGACCGTTTACGGTCGCATCATCATCAACCCGGGGCCGGGTACGAACGGAGCCGTGCTCACCATCGACGCCGGGTCGATTGGGACCAACTGAACGTCCCGGGCGCGGCCGGAGAAGAGGATCTACTACCTCCGGCGGCCCGACGGCGTTCCGTCGATGGCGACGCTGATTGTCGCAAACGCCGCGGGTGTGTAAGCCCGCGGGCGAGCAAGGAAACGTGAAATGGACGGCAGAGCGAGAACGATCGCCGGAACCGACTGCGGGGCCCGCCCGGGTCTCCGCCGCCGGCGCCGCAACGACGTTCCTCCGCTGTGCCCAACAACCAACAAAAAACCGAGCCGGCCGTGAATGGCGGACAACCCAAGGCGGAAATCGAAACGCCGACGGCCACCCGCCGACTCACGCCAGCTCATCGAAAACAACGGAGCTTTCCAAAATGAAACCAAAGGCAATTCTCACAACCGCCGTGTTCTTTGCGGCGATGTTCCTCCTCGTTTCGGCAGCGAACGCCGCGGAATACGCCTTTTGTAGCGATACGTGGTATAGCGGGGGTTGCACTTGCAGCGGCGACCCGATCTCGCCACCACCAGCGTTGACCTCGGACGACACCGTCAACGTGTGTTCCGGCACGTGGTCGATTGGCAGCGACATCAACGTGGCGGCAATCGTCGTGGAGAGCGGCGCCACGATGGCGATGGGCGCCAACGTGGAGACCGACACGCTGACGGTCTATGGTACCGTCACGACGGGTGCGTACACACTCACGATCACCGGCGCCAGTGGCCTTACGATCACTTCCACCGGCCTGCTTGACGTGAACGCTACCAACGGAGCGGTGGACCTCACTGGTGGCGGAACGCACACAATAACGCCTACTAACATCAACCTCGGCTTGAGGCTCTCCGCCACGGGTGCCTACTTGTGCATTAGCGCTGATACCACGATCAGCGGTACCGGCTACATCGAAGGCCGCCACAACGACGCCGTGATCCTGATCGACAGCACCAAGACGCTCGTGAACGAAGTTGTGGTCCAGGGCGCGCTCACGGTCAGCGCCAGCGGTGCCACGTTCCAGAACGACGACACCGTGCTGGCCAACTACGCGGCGAGCGGCACGCAAGACACGTTGCTGTTCGACGCGGGTACGATCACTGGCACCGGCACCGGCACATTCGAAGTGAATACGCCTGGTGCGACGATGGAGTTCGACGCCACCGACGTGAACGCTACCGCCATCCGGGGCTCCCTGACGATCAGCGCCGGGACGCTCGATTGCGAGACGGATGTCGCGTTCCTGAGCCCGCAGAGCTTCAGCATGACGGGGACCGACAGTACCATCAATGTCGCTCCTGGCGCGACGTTCGAAGCCCACTAGGCCCGCTTGTCGCTTCAGGTGGCGTGCGGCCGACCGTCGGCTGTGCTCCTGCCCGAAGCAAGCGGACTGACAAACGCGTAGGCAGAGGCTGGCTCCCGGTTCGTACAGGGGACCGGGAGCCGGCCGCATCGCCGCGGTCCTGCACACCACGGACGCGAGGCGAGTTTCATGTACGCAATGAATCGATATGCAGAGGATGCGGGTCTTTGGTGCCACAGGACCGCGCACACGTGCTTCAACGTCCTCGGTTGGCCCTGGGTCACAGCGGTCATCGTCGCGCTCGCGCTGCTGCCCGCGGCGGCCCCGGCCTGCGGCCTGAGCGTGGGCTCCGGTGCGACGGTCACCCTCTCAGGCACACTGACCGTCGATTGCGTCGACGTGGCCAAAGGCGGGACGATCGTTCTCCAGTCCGGCGGCACGCTCGTCCTGACCGGTGCCAAGGGCAATGACACGTCCACGGTCAACGGATGCATCGTACTCGAGGAATGCGACTCGGTTCTTCGGATCACGAGCGACCACACGTTCACCGGCGACGGCTGCATCCGAGGCGAGTGCAACACGGCCCTGGTCACGGGGATGAACTTGTACACGCTGACCATCAGGGCCCCCTTTATGATCTGCGGCGCGCTGACCATGGCCGTTGATTTCGTGAACAACGGCACGGTGCGCGCCGACGAGGCGTCGTCTGGGACGTGTGACACGCTGTTGATCGACTCGGGAACGATCACCGGCAACGGTTCGTTTGAGGTGGTCACGGCCGGTGCGTGGCTGGAATTCGACGCCACCGGCGTGGATGCTACCGGTTTGTACACCTACTTCACGCTCGACGGCGGGACGCTCGACTGCGAGACGGATGTTACGTCCACGCGCCCCGGGTGTTTCAGTGCGGAGCGCGGTAGCACTGTCTATGTCGGGCCTGGTCTTAGCGTCATCTTCTACTGACCGCTCCCGCCGTCCCGGGCGCGGTCGGTGATCCGCCAGGCCGCCGCCCATGGCGGAGGGAGCAGCTTCTGCACGAGGACAGTTGGCTCCCGGTCCGTACAGGGGACCGGGAGCCGGCCCCACGTTCGCGGGCCTGCACACCACGAACGCAGGGCGATGCAGTGAGCGGCGACTTCGGGCATCGTGCGTACGGCCCCGCTCCTGGAAACCGCCGAACGGCACGTGCCCGCTGTCGCGCGCGCCGTGCCGGAAGCGATGGACACCGCATATCCTACGCCCTGCCGAGTCAAGCCGGTAGGGCGAGGCCCGTCCCCTCAAGTCATCAGCCGGCGGCGGATAGCACGTACAGCGGGCCGTGCCCGCCGATCGCCGCCGGTCAAGTTTTCGACAAGCCCCACCCACTAATCAATCGCTGCCGGCCACCTGCGCGTGGGCCATAGTCCACCTAGGCCGACACGTGCCCGGAGCTGGCGGGCACGACCCACCCCACCCTCGCCAGGCCATAGCCGGGAGCGACGGTCCCCTCCCCCTCGGTCATCGTTCGCAGAGCAGGCTTACAAACGGGCCGACATCGAAGTTGTTCAGCGCCCCGTCACCGTTGATGTCGCCGTTCGCGATGCCGCAGCCCGGGTAGGCCAGGGCATAGCCCGTCGGGTCTGTCAACGCCAGCGCGAACGGCGCAATGTCGAAGTTGTCCACGCCGCCGTCGCAGTTCATGTCGCCGGGCAGCACGTATTGCATGACGATCAGGCCCTTACTCACCAACGCAACGTAGATGTAGCAGCCGTCCACCAGCACGGATCGAGCCGCGCACAGCAGGGTCTTGGTCACGACGGTCGGGGTCTGCGGGTCTGAAACATCGAGCACGAACAGCGTCGTGCGGTTTAGGTTGTCCGGGTCGTCACCAGTGAAATAGGCGAAGTTGCCCTGGAGGGCCACGCCATACGCGCGGTAAGTCGGGAAGTAATTCAGGCGCACGGGGCTCGCCGGATCAGCGACGTCGTAGATGTGCAGTCCACCGTAGCCAGGCTCGCAAAGCTCGTTGGCGGCGTAGACAACATCGCCGGAGCGAGCAAGATCCACGCCGCCGGGGTGACAGTCGAAGAGCAGCTCGGGGTCGTTCGGATCGACCGTGCTCACCGTCGCCAGGCCGCCGCCGCCGCCACTCAGCCACCCGATGGCGCCGATTCCGGCGGGAGACACGTCGATCGACAGGGGCGGGCCGATGAGCGCGACGGAACCCTGTTGGACGAGAATGCTGTGGTTGATGATGCGGAAGTTCATCATCAAGCCGCCGGAGCCCGTGTTGACGCCGACATGCGCCGTGTTCTCTCCAAGCTCCATGGCCACAGCGGACGCGGCGGAACTGGAGAACCGAGCCGATCCAGCCAGCACGGGGTTGGCTGCGTCATTGACATTCACGACGTCGATCCCGGAGTAGCCAGCCGAAAGATACGCGAAGCCGTCGCGCACCTTAATACCCCAGTTATGCAGCCCGTCGGGAGCCGTCTGGTACACGCCATTCACCAAGGGCGTGCCGTGCTCGGCGACGTCCAGGACGGTGAAGCCGTTCCAAGTGTCAGTGATATAGAGCTGGTCGCCGACCTTGTCCATCCGCTGCAGTTCCGCCGGGCTGTGCCAGCCGCCTAGTCGAGTGAGGCCGCGGTCACCCCAGAGGCTGAGGATAACCAAGCCCTCGCCTCGATCCATGGCGTACGCGCGATCGCCGAAGACCTCAACGCCGCTGACGGCTCCGTGGAATTCGTACGCGCCGATTTGCTGCGGCGCGCCGGGGGCCGTGGCAATATCGAACACACGCAGTGCGCTGCAGTGCCCGTCCCAGGGCGTCGTGTTGCCGTCTTCCGCCACGTACGCCAAGCCGCCATGTAACGCCGCATCCGCGGCCCGCCCGGCAAAGTCGTCGCCGTCGAAGCTGCCGGCGACAAACGGCGCCTCCGGCTCCGAGACGTCCACGACCGCAACGCGTTCGTATCCATAGCTGTGCACATAGCTGTGTATGGTCACACACGCCAGGTCGCCCTCGACATCGATGGCGAGCCCTTTCTCATGAACCTCGGTGAACAGAGGAATTCGCACGCTGCCGAGCACGTAGGGCGTCAGGTTAAGCGGATCGATGGTGACGTCCGCGATCTTGACACCGGCAGCCGAGTTGCCATCGAACGCGTCGTACAAGATATAGATGAGGCCGTTTTTGATGACGAAGTCGGCAATGTTGGGTGTGTCACGAATCGCGTTTCCCCGCCAGATCGGGTTCCGTGGATCGCTGATATCGAAGCCCTGAAGGTCGTCATTGTTGCGCACGTACGCGAAATCGCCGTTCAGACGCACCTGGTCGGCCCTGCGGGTCCATATGCGTGTGCTGCACCAGACGAGCTGCGGATCGGTCGGGTCGGCCACATCCACCACGGCGAGCCGCCCCATGGCAACGTACGCCAGGCCGTCCCGGACGACCACGTCGGCGATGTCGCCAAGTATATCTAGATCCCCGTTCGGGTCTGCCACGGCCGCCACATCAATCGACCCGAGTTCAATGATGTTCGCCGGGTCCGCCACGTTTAGGATGACCAGTCGCCGACCCGCGGCCACGTAGGCGATGTCGGGGTCGGCGGCTTCGTCGATGAACACGCTGTTCACCACCCCGCCCCACACGCCGAGCAGCTCGAGCCGCCCGTCGGCCGGCGCCGGATCCACGCAAAGCAGGCCAGCGAAGGCGAACGCCGCCAGGAGGGCACCGAGCGTGCCCCCACGCAGCGACCTGGATCTGGCCGCCGCTCGCCCGTGATTGTACTCTCCCGACGTCATCGCGATGCTGTCCAGCTTGTGCATCCCGTTGCTCCCATGTTCTTGTTGGTGGTACTGCCCCGTGAAACGTGAACCACTCGCCGCGCTGCGAGTCCCCTCGATCGAAGTCGCCGACCGGCGTTGTTCGCGGATCGCGCCCGTCCGCGTGCGGTCGGCTGCCTGCGCAAACGCTGCCCGGCGGCCCACCCGTACTGGGCAGGCCGTCCGGGCGTCCCCTATTGTCTGTCGCGAAGGTCGTGCCGAGGCTGAGCACCGTGCGCCGCGCACGTGGCGTTTGGAGGTCAACACCGTCGCTCTGGGACGAACGTTGTACGGATGCCCGACGGACATGCAGCGCCTCGTTCTTTCCCTCGGCCTCCAGGTGCACGTTACCGCGCCCGAACGTGGCTTGTCAAGGACAAATTCGTGTCTCAGACATGTTTGTGATCGACGGGATTTCGAAGAAAATTTAGGCGTAAGTCGTTGGGAGAGTCGTCCTTGCGCCGGGTACCCCGGCGACGCCCCAGCAACGGCGACGAAAGGTGTCATAAATATCGGATTCGCGGAGGCGGAAAAAGCAGGCACGGACCGCCCTACGGCCGCCGCGACGGGCTCGGCGCGCCGGGTCCCCAGCGAGGCGGCGGCGGTCGAGCGGTCGGAACCGGCGTGGCGGACATGAAGCTGCGATGTCATGGGTTGAACTCCGGCGCCCTGGGTGCGTCAGGACCTGGCCGGGCGGCGACGTCGCCGGGGAGTGGGAGCGAACGGGCCTGTTGAAGTCGGCGGGTGCCGAGCTGCCGCCCCTGGGCGCATAAGACGGGCGGCCGGCCGTTGCTCCCACGCTCCTCCCCAACGCCTTGGACGAGGAACGGATCAACACAACGGTCGGCCGCCCGCAATCATAGCATCCGCTATGTCGGGCTGCACCAGGTTGCGAGGGCTCGACCGCGTGTCTCTCCCGCCGATGTCCATCTCGGTCGCCCGGAAGGGACAACCGAGGGCGTTGGGCTCAGCCAGAAAGACCGATTGCTGCGTGTTCGCAGCTTTGCATCACGGATTACGTTGCGATAAGCTTCCTCCGCAAACAACGATATAGGGCGGGCCGTGCCCGCCAAACGCAGGTGCGAGAGCGAGCGTGGCCACGGTGCCGAAAGCTCGCTCGCAGCGGAGTCCGACGCCGGGCGGGGCACGCCCGGCGAACGTGTGCGCGCGAACAAGGCTGGCGGGCACGACCCGCCCTACGTTGCCTGCCGCGACTAGGACGCCCAGAATGACGCAGTACACACATGCCCCGGTTCGAGCGGGAGGTACTGAGAACATCACGTCCCAGACGAAGTGTACCACACGTAGGCTAGGAAAGCAAGTCAAAAGCAAAGTGGGACTTCGCTACACGCCTTTCGGTGGTGGGCGGTGCTGATACTGCGCCTTGATAAAGCGATGAAGGACTACCGGCACCGGACGTGCCACAATCTGACGTGGAAAGAGCTGGCCCGACGCGTTGGCGTAACGCCAGAGGCGCTTCGCATGATGCGCCGGCCCGGCCACAATACGACTCTGCGCCGGATCGAGGCCATCGCGAGCGAGCTTGGCATCAAGGCGCTGGACCTGCTGGAAGAGGTGCCCGGGTCGCCTGGGGAGGTCGAAGCGAGGAAGCGCAAGGGACGCAGGACACGGCAGGTGCGCCGAGCATAGCCATGTAAGACGGGGCACGCCCGCCTCGGTATGAGAAGGTGTCCCATGAAACGGGATGAGTCAAGCCGGGATTCCCATTTACTGGGAGTTTTTGTCCGAAATGTCCGCGCGATTATCAAGCAAAGGCACATTACTCAGGTGATGCTGGCGGAAGGCATTGATGAGCCGTACCACACGGTCAACAACTGGCTGACAAAGGCAGCCACGCCAAGCGCGATCGATGCCCTGAGGATCGCCGAGTATCTGCGCGTATCGTTGGATGACCTACATGCCAGGGATCCAGAGACTGACGAGCGCCTACGCCAGATCTACGATTACGCGGAACGAATCAGCGGGCTCGCACAAGGTGGAATGGGGGCCGGCGCGAAGAAGACGCGGCGGAAATCGGCAGGAAGCAAGAAGAAGACGTGACGGGAGGGCCGGCGCGGTCCGCCCTACAGCGTCGTACGCCGCACGCCAACCGTACATGGTTGCCCCGCGTACCGCCTGGGGCCGGACGGGTGTGTCTTCCCTGAACACAAGAGACGCCTAATCCATGAAAGGGCCATTGCCAATCCACGAAGCCAGGAAAGTTGGGTTTGGCAAGATTGTTCGCACGCGCCGGCTTGCGCGGAATCTCAGGCAGTGGCAGGTCGCCGAGCTGGTCCACGTCACGACGCCGATGGTCAGTGACTGGGAGGGCGGCGTTCACTTACCCAAGAAGAGCAACCTCCGCAGACTCGTGAAAGCCGTTGCGCAGAATGACGAGGAGGCGAAAGAACTCATATCGGCCTGGCAGAACGCGCACGGGGGCGCGGACGATGCCGCGGTCGAGGCGGCGACCGAGAAGCTGGCAGCGGCGATCGAACAGGCGAAAGCCGGAAGTCGCCGCGGACCGCACAAGAGCGAGTATCACCTTGTGCGACGAGAGGACTGGGCGCTCATCCTGCGAGAACAGCGCCGCCTGAAGCGCCTGACCGCCGACCGCAACGAGCCCGATCCCCCCAACCCGCCCGCAGACACATAAACCGCCCCTGGTTCGGCGGAGTCACATATGCCCACCAAACGCAACTGCGAGCGCGAGCGTGGCCATCGGCATCTCCCAAGGAGGACGATGCCCACAACGACCTTCGCTTCGCAACCGGTACGTCGTCTGGCGGGTCCGGGCCAACGCGGCCCGCTACTGGTCACATACGGGGCGCGTTAACAGAACGGCGGAAACCGCGACGCTTGCGGATGCACCCTGCTTCGCCGATTATTTGCGTCAACCATGCTGGTACGGGTCAGGCGACGGGCTACTGGCCTGCTGAATGCAAGCCCGCTGACGACGAAGACAGTCACCGCTGTGCGGGGCCGGTGTTTGGCCAGGCCGAACGGACATTCGTATGACCCCGAAACGCTCCAGTACGCGATCCTCAGATGGTCAAGACCTTTGCACGCGCATTGCCCCTGCCCCTCTCCTAACGCCCGCGGACGTAAAACCCTCTGACCCGCGACTTGAGGTAGTGGGCGTCCTGAACCCGACGTACGTGGAAATAGAAGGCACCCGGCGCCTAATTGTCAGGGTGGATGAGCGCCCGATCGCCACCGACCAACCCGGCGGCGCCCATGCTGTGGATGTCAGACCACTGACCGTTGCGCGAATCAAAACCGAGAGCGATCGTCGGATTGAGCTGGTTGATGTAGAAGTTCCCCGTGCGTTCGATCCGGACAAGGAACCATTCCTACCAGAATCAGTGCGCGAGGCCAGCGCGGCGAACGGCTCCGAGTTGCTCCTGTCCTACGTCTCGCATTTGAGGTTCGCCAACTTTCAGGGGAACGGGCTAGTCATTGAGGACATACCGGCAGCTTGTCCCGATGACGTACTAACCCAATACGGCTGCGAAGATCCCAGGGCAACGATCGTCGAAGGTCGGCCTGTCGTTACCTATACGACAATCAGTCGCTATGGCTCAACGAGTTGGATTGCTAGAATTGACGGAGGCGCCGGCCTCCGGGAGAAAAGGCTGATTCTCGGTCCTGACCACAAGCACTCAGCTTTGTTTCCTCTGCGCGTGGAGAACTGCTACTGCATGCTCGTTCGGCCGTTGGGGCGTATCTACGTAAAAGCCAACGGTATTTGGCTTGTTCGCTCTCCTGACCTGGTTCATGAGCTATTGTCAAAAGTCGTTGATGGCGTCGTGATCAGGCGGCGGCTTTCTCGGGTTTTTCTCCGTCGATGAAGCGGACGCTGGCGATCACGTCCGGCAGAAGCTTCGCGCCATTCAGCGTCCGCC
>JASFQK010000066.1:0-13223 GCA_050115495.1 Phycisphaerae bacterium
TTCGGTGGACGTCCATCCCAATCTGCGATACGCTCGTCTGCATTCCCATGGCTGTCTCCTGCTTCCAGAGAATCCCACCGGAAACGATAACCGTTCCCGGCAGGAGGCAGCCTTTCATGGGATTACAATCTATGTCGCGGACGACCGACCTTCCTTCAGCAGGCCGGCGACGAAGTCGGAGACAATCTCCGCGCCGAGCGTGGCCAGGCGTTCTTCCACATCCTCGGCGAAATGGCCGAGCATCCCTTTGTCGGCCAGCAGGTCCACCACGCGATGATGCAGCCGGCGCATCAAGGCTTGATCTCGCCGAACCTTCTCGGGCAGGGCGATGTTGATACGGCCCCGGTCGTCCTCCATCGCGTGCAGAGCCACGAGCGGAAACAGCCTCGATTTTCTAGCCACGGGGCACCTCCTCCTTCGGCCCAAGGACGGCGTGGGGGAGAATGCTGAAGTGGCCTTCGGCGACGCAGACCTCGATCGTTCGGAAGATCGGCTTGTGGACCAGCAGGTGGCACGATTTGCACAGGAAGACGAAGCGATCGGGGCGAATCGGCGGGACGTGGTGGATGGTCAGGTTCTCCGTCGAGCCGCAGGCGATGCACGGCGTGATCTCGACCCGGCCGGTCTTGACCAGCCGCACGGACTTCCGCCGCAGGCGGTTGCGTTTCCGCTGACGGTGTTTGGCGCCCTTCCCCCGGCGTTTTAATTGGATGGGATTCCCGGTACTATCGACAGCAACCATTCTGCACCTCCCGGGGTGTAGCTTGGCCAGAGCCGGGTCGGTGTGTCTGCACCTTCTCGGCTCGCCTTGCGCATAGGCGGAGCCACCGTGTGGTTAGACAGCACAAGCCGCAGCGCCGCAAGGGCGCAGTGGAAGGCTCACGATGACTCCGCGCGTTCCAATTATCTTAAGAAGCGCACGACACAACTTGTCCTGTCTAACCATAGACAAGTATGCCCGATAAACGCGTACAAGTCAAGAGAGACCACCCAAAAATGTCCCTAACGGAATGTAGGGCGGGCCGTGCCCGCCAGCCTCTCCGCGACCAGGAAGATAGGGAATTGACGCGGCCCCCACCGACAGGCGTGGCCCACCCTGCCCTCTCGACACGCGTGCACAGCCGGCGTGCAGCGTTCCCGCTCCTGACAACCGCGGATCCCCAAACCTTGACGGACAGCCGGTGTCTCGTATCGTGATGTGCGGGAGTAGGGTTCTGGGAGATGCGGGATGATCCGGACGGGGAGTTCCGGGTCCAGGTCGACGGGGATGCCGGCCGCTGCACGGCGCCGGCGGGGGTCTATCCATGAAAGTTGCGCTCGTTTCCACGTACACGCATCCGATCGCGATCGGCATGCGCTACCTGTCCTCATCACTGAAGACCGCCGGACACGATGTGAACGCGATCTTCATGATGTCCCGGCGGGATACAACGAAGCCGGACTGGAACGAGGCTGTATTGGCAGACTTCGTCGAACGCCTGCGCGATCGTGAGCTGATCGGCCTCAGCCTGATGACGAACAACTTTCACCGGGCGCGCGCGCTGACGGAACGCATCCGCGCCGCCGGCATCCGGGCCCCGATCATCTGGGGCGGCACGCATCCGACGATGGCGCCGGCGGAATCGCTGGCGCACGCCGACGCCGTCTGTGTGGGTGAAGGCGAGCAGGCCCTGCTCACGCTGCTGGAACGCATGGCCGCGGGCCGCGATCCGACGGATATTCCCAGCCTGTGGTTCCGCGGCGGCGGTCCGTTCGGCAATCGCGCCGACGTACGTAACGACATCGCCCCGCTCGAACAGGATCTCGACGCCCTGCCCTTCCCCGACTGGGATCTGCTGGCGCAGTGGGTGCCGGGCAAGGAGGGCCTCGAACCGTCGCGGCCGGAGAACATGCGCGGGGCCATGGATACGTTCCGTCTCGAAACAAGCCGCGGCTGCCCCTACCACTGCACGTTCTGCAACAACACGGCCCTCCAGCTTCTGTACAAGGGCAAGGGACGCTGGGTCCGGCTGCGCTCGGTGGACAACATCCTGGCAGAAATCCGCCCGATCCTCGCCCAACATCCGCACATCCGCTCCGTCAATTTCGTCGACGACCTGTTCTTCGTGCGGCGGGAGGAGGAGATCGAGGAGTTCGCGACGCGGTACAACGCAGAGGTCGGCCTGCCGCTGCAACTGGACGCCTTTCCGAACACGGTCACGGAGCGAAAGGTCCGCGCCATCGCCCAGGTGCCGATCGAGCTCATCAGCATGGGGATCGAAAGCGCCAGTGAAGATTCGCTCAAGAACGTGTACCAGCGGCCGACGTCGCTGAAGCGCATCGCCGAGGCGATCGCCACGTTCAAGCGGCACCGCGTGCGAACGGAGTATCACTACATCGTGAGCAACCCGTTCGAGCCCGAGCGGAACGTGATCGAGACGATGCGGTTCATCGCCGACCACCACCAGGGCCCGTCGGTTCTCCGCGTCTTCCCGCTCATGTTCTACCCCGGCACGCCGCTGTATCGGCGGGCCTGCCAGGAGGGCATCATCGACGAACGGGACACGGCGGCGTACGACTTCATGGGGACCGGGGCGCTCCAGTTCGCCCGGCACGACTATCTCGCCGTCTGGCTCCGGATGGTGCTGAACCTGCGGAACATCGGCGGTCCGCGCTGGCTGGCCCATCGGATGATCGACTTCGCGACCTGCCGGCCGGTACGGTTCGTGCTGGATCGGCGGTGGTTCTGTCCGACCGTGTTTGTCGCCTACCAGATTGCTCGGAAAGTCTGGCGAAACTTCATCCACCAGCCGTTCATCCGCCCGTGGAAGTACCTGCGCGGCCACGCTAATCGGCGGGTCGCGGCCCACCCGGCCGGCCTCGCTCCGACCTAACCCGACAACCGGAGTCGGCTACGAAGGCGACGCCGGCGCAAATCCAAATCGCTAACTGCAATCACCCTGTGGGTTGACCGTATAAAGGGTGACGGCGTAATGTGGCCGCGCCCGGGAGTAGTATCACTAAGCCTAGACGGCAACAGAGGTTAGATATGCCCATCGGGGAAGTCCTGGTCACGAAGGGACTGATAACCCAGGAGCAACTGGACGAGGCCGCCAGCCAGCGGTCCTCGCCATCCGAGCGACTCGACCAGGTACTGATCCGGGCGGGGCTGGTCCGCGAGCGCGACGTGTTGCAGGTCTTCAGCGAGCAGCTCTCCATTCCGGTCGTCCAGCTCGAAGAGTCCGACGTCGACCGCGAATTGCTGAAGATCGTGCCCAGTCGGCTGGTGCACAAGTACTCGCTCATGCCCCTCAAGCGAAACGGCCGCGGGCTGCGCGTGGCGACGTCCGACCCGTACAACATGTACGCCCTCGACGAGCTGCGCACCTGCATCAACATCCCGGTCGAACCCGTCCTCGCCACCAGCACCGAGATCCACAAGCTCATCAAGACCTTCTACGGCGTCGGCGGCGAAGTGCTGACCACGCTCGTGCAGGAACGCGGCGAGCTCGAGGTCGTCGATGAGCAGCGCATCGAATCGGCCGACCTCGAAGTGCAGATGGCCCAGGAGGCCTCGGTCGTCAAGCTGGTCAACGAGATCCTGCTCGAAGCCATCGACCAGCGTTGCAGCGACATCCACTTCGAGCCGTTCGAGACCGATTTCGTCGTCCGCTATCGCGTGGACGGCGTGCTGCACGTGGCGAACGTTCCGCCGGAGATCCGCCGGTTCAAGAACGCCATCATCAGCCGCATCAAGATTCTGTCGAATTTGAACATCGCCGAGCGGCGGATGCCGCAGGACGGCGGTTTCAAGATCCGGGCGCACGGCCGCGAGATCGACCTGCGTGTGAGCGTCATCCCCATGGCGTTCGGCGAAGGCGTCGTGCTGCGTATCCTGGACCGCACGGCGGTGAAGCTGAACCTGACCGACCTGGGTATGGAAGGCGAGACGCTCGATTCGTTCCACGAGCTGATCCGCCGGCCGCACGGCATCGTCCTGGTCACCGGGCCGACGGGCTCAGGTAAGACGACGACGCTGTACGCCGCGCTCAAGTCGATCGTCTCTCCCGAGATCAAGATCCTGACCATCGAGGACCCGGTCGAGTACTACCTCGACGGCATCAACCAGACGCAGACGCTGCCGAAGATCGGGCTGACGTTCGCCCGGGCCCTGCGCAGCTTCCTGCGTCACGACCCCGACGTCATTCTGGTCGGTGAGATTCGTGACCTGGAGACGGCCGACGTGGCCATCAACGCGTCGCTCACGGGCCACCTGGTGTTCAGCACGCTGCACACGAACGACGCCGTCACGGCGACCACGCGTCTGCTGGACATGGGCGTCGAGCCGTTCCTCGTGTCGAGCTCGATCGAGGCGGTCGTCGCCCAGCGTCTGGTGCGTACGATCTGCCGCGAGTGCAAGGAGGAATGGACGCCGGAGAACGCGAAGGTCCTGCCGCCGGACTTCAACTATGAACCCGGCGAGATCCTGTACCACGGAGCGGGCTGCCGCGAGTGTCACAACACGGGCTTCGCCGGCCGGCGGGCGCTGTACGAGCTGCTGGCCATGACCGATACGCTGCGTGAGCTGATCCTCGAGCGGGCCTCGGCGACCAAGCTGCTCCACCACGCGAAGAAGGAAGGCCTGAAGCTCATGCGCGACGTCGGCTGGGAGCTCTGCCGCGCCGGCCACACGACGCCGCAGGAAGTGCTGCGTGTGACGAAGGTGTAAGGCGGCCACCTGCCAGCGCGTTGATTTCGGGGGAAATGACACTACAAATGGGGGGATGCTGCGCAGAGGCAAGGTCATCGTGGCCATGTCCGGCGGCGTGGATTCGTCCGTCGCCGCCAGCCTGCTGTGCGCGCAGGGGTACGAATGCGTCGGCGTTTTCATGCGGGTCGGGAAGCATGGGGGGGAAGAAAGGCAACGAGGCAACGAGGCAACGAGGCAACAAGGCGTTGAATCCGAAGATCGGTCGGAGAAACGAGGAAGCCTTCGATCCGCGGGTGCCACTGGTGGCTTGCCCACCAGTGCCTCAGGTTCCCCCGAGCCAACGGCCGACGCGGAGCCCGGACGGCACGGGGCCGACGACGACGCACCGGATGCAATCCGGTACCACAGTGGGGCGGACGATGCGCGGGGGATCGCTGACCGGTTGGGCATTCCGTTGCACGTGCTGGATTTCGAGGCGGACTTCGGGCAGATCGTCGAGTACTTCGTGGACGAATACGCCCGTGGCCGCACGCCGAACCCGTGCATCGTCTGCAACAGCCGGCTGAAGTTCGGCAAGCTGCTGCGCTTCGCGGACGAACTCGGCGCCGAATACGTCGCCACCGGCCACTACGCTCAGATTCTGCGCGAGCCGGCGGGCGTCCGGCTGGCGCGAGCGGTGCACAGCGACAAGGACCAGTCGTACGTGCTGTTCAGCATCCGCCGGGATGACCTGCGCCGCTGCCTGCTGCCCATCGGCGAGATCGCCGACAAGGCCGAGGTTCGCCGGGTGGCGGAGACGCTCGGCCTGCAAGTGCACGACAAGCCGGAGAGCCAGGAAATCTGCTTCGTGCCCGACGACGACTACAAGCGGCTCGTGCGCGAGCGGCGGCCGGAGACACTGTGCCCGGGCGAGATTCGCGACGCCGCCGGACGAACGCTGGGTCGGCACGCGGGAATCGTCAACTACACGATCGGGCAGCGCCGCGGGCTGGGCATCGCCGCCGCCAGGCCGCTGTACGTAACGCGGCTGGATGCGGCGAGCCACACCGTGTACGTCGGTCCGCGCGAGGAGCTGCTCAGCGCAGGCCTGATCGCCAACCGGATCAACTGGCTGACGGATCCCCCGCCACCCGATCAGCCGCAACGCGTGAGCATCCGCATTCGCTATCAGCACGCGCCGGCACCCGGCAGCATTCGCCTGCTCGCCGGCGGCGACGTCGAGGCCCGCTTCGACGAGCCGCAACCGGCGGTCACGCCCGGCCAGGCCGCGGTGTTCTACGGCGGCGACATCGTTCTCGGCGGCGGGTGGATCCGGGAGTCCTTGCCGGCAACAGCCTGACCGGCGTCGACGCGCGGTGACCGGCCCGGCTATCATGCATGCCGATCACTGCCCGAGACGAATCCCGCACGCCAGGAGAACATCATGTCCAGGGAAGCCAAGCCGCTTTACATCGGCACGAACCGCTTCGTGGCCGCGCTCGACCCGCACACCGGCGAGGAAATCTGGCGGACGAAGCTGCCGCGCGGAGGCGGCTATCCGGTCACCATGCTCATCAAAGGTCAGCAGATCTTCTGCGGCTGCTACGGGCACGTCTACTGCCTGGACAAGCGCACGGGCGAGATCCTCTGGGAAAACGGCCTGCGCGGGATGAGCTACTACACCGTGCTGCTCGCTATGGAAGGTGCCACCGGGCAAACGCTGGACGGGGCGGCCAGCGAGGACGACCGTCGCCGACGGCAGGCAGCAGCGGCCGCAAGTGGCGCTGCGGCGGGAAGCACGGCAGGCTGATCTTGGCCAGCGGCTGGACCATTCTGCATGGCGGAGCGCTGGGCGACCTGGCCCTGACGGTGCACCTTGCCCTGCGTCTGCCGGGGACCGACGCCGGTCTGCACCTCATCTCGCGGAGCCATCCGGGCGAGCTGTCGGCGTGCCGGCCGGCGGTGGACCGGCGTGCTGCCGACGGGCTGGGCATGCACTGGCTGTACGCCGAGCATGATGATCCGCCGCCGGCAGGGCTCGCGGCGGCCGTGCGCGACGCACGCGTGCTCAATGCACTGGGCGATCGGGGATCAAGCGTGCACGAACGGCTCGCCCTGCTCGCGCCGGCGGAGCTACACAGCTTCGATCCGCGACCGCGGCCGGGCCTGCAACGCCACATTCTGCAACAGTGGCAGACCGACCTCGAAGCCGGCGGATTGCTCGTCCCGAAGTGCATCCACCACCGACCGGGGCAGCGCAGCCTCGGCGTGCCCGAGAGCCTGCGTCAACGCGGCCGACGGGTTCTGGCCGACGCCGACGCCGGCGGCGAGGTCGTTGTCGTGCATCCCGGCAGCGGCGGGCGGCGGAAATGTTGGCCGCTGGCGAACTTTGTTCGCGTCGCGCGCCGGCTGCGCGAATCTGGCCGTGGCGTGTGCCTGCTGTTAGGGCCGACCGAAGTGGAGTGGTGGTCCGATACGGATTTGAACGCCCTCGCCGACGAGTTCCCCACACTACGTCTGCCCGAGCCGGACGTGCTGGCCGCAGCGCTGGCGGCGGCGCGGGCGGTCGTGGCCAACGATTCGGGTCCGGCGCACCTGGCGGCCCTGCTCGGCACACCAACGGTGGCGATCTTCGGCCCGACGTCGCCGGCGGTGTGGCAGCCGGTGGGCCGCGCGGTGCACGTGCTGCGGGGCGACGCCGAGGTGCGGCCGGATAACTGGGGCCTGGACGCCGAGCGCGTCGTCGCGCTGGCCTGCGGGGGTTGAGTCGGCGGATTTGCGACCGGCCGCCGCACACCCTACGATGCTCCACGCTAACTGGAGGTACAGCGCATGGCGGAGATTCTGTTTCACGGCGCCGCGGGAGAAGTCACCGGCTCGATGCACATGGTGCGAATCGACGACCACTGGGTCGCCCTCGATTGCGGCATGTACCAGGGCAAACGAGCCGAATCCGAGGCGAAGAACCGCGAGTGGCCGGTGCCGCCGAAGGAGATCGCCGCCGTCGTCCTCTCGCACGCCCATATCGACCACTCGGGCCGGCTGCCGCTGCTGGTCAAGGACGGCTTCGAGGGGCCGATCTACTGCACGCCGGCAACACGCGACCTGTGTGCAATCATGCTGCCCGACTCAGCACATATACAAGAGGAAGACGTCTACTACGTGAACAAGCGGCGGAAGAAGAAAGGCCTCCCGCCGATCGAAGCCCTGTACACGTACGACCACGCCCTGGCGGCGATCGGGCTGATCCAGACCGTGTCGTACCGCAATTGGTTCCAGGTCGTGCCGGGGCTGCTGGCCCGCTTCCAGGACGCCGGACACATGCTCGGCTCAGCGGGCGTGCGCCTGGAGTTCGGTAAGCGCAACGGACATACGCCCTCGCTCTATTACAGCGGCGACGTCGGCCGGCCGGACAAGCCGATCATCCGCGACCCGGCGGAGTTTCCGCAGGACCGGACGGTCTTGTGCGAAACGACCTATGGCGGCCGCACCAGCGAGCACGTCATGGCGGCGAAGGAGCACTTCGTCGACATCGTGAAGCGGACGATCGAGCGCGGCGGAAAGCTCATCATTCCGTCATTCGCCGTCGGCCGCACGCAGACGATCGTCTACTTCCTGCACGAGCTGATGATCACCGGCGACATCCCGCGCATCCCGGTGTTCGTGGACAGCCCGCTGGCGGTGAACGCCACCGAGGTGTTCAAGATGCACCCGGAGTGCTACGACAGCGAGGCGCGAGCGTTCCACCGGGTCACCGGGGACATTCTCGGCGGCGGATGCTGCACGTACGTGCGCAGCGTCGACGAGTCGAAGGCCCTGAACCGCCGGCGCAACCCGTGCGTGATCATCTCCGCCAGCGGGATGTGCGAGGCGGGCCGCATCCGCCATCACATCAAGAACAACATCACCAAGGCCCGCAACACGATCCTCATCCCCGGCTACCAGGCGGCGAACACACTTGGTCGGCGGCTGGTCGAGGGCGTCAAAGAGATCACGCTGTTCCACGAGAAGTATCCGGTCGAGGCAGAAGTCGTGCAGATCCACGGTTTCAGCGGCCACGCCGACCAGGACGACCTGCTCGAGCACTTCCGCGTCCGCCGGCACGACATCAAGCGCGTGCTGCTGGTGCACGGTGAGCCGGACCAGTCGCAGGCCTTCGCGCAGAAGCTCGACGAGCTGGGCATCAAGGACGTGCACATCGCCCAGCGCGGGCAGACGATCGAGGTGCAGTAGGCACCGGTCGATCAGCTCAGTCGATGGGCGAGCAGCTTCTCCAGGCTCAGTTCGAGCACGGAGACGGGGTGCTTCAACCCGTAACTCTCCAGCACCTCCGGGTGCACCTCACCCATCATGCCGATCTGCCGGCCGTCGGTGTCGGTCAGGGCAGCGGCGCGACCGGGGATGAAGCTGGGGTGATCGAGGGCCGCGATGCGACATTCGCCGGCCATCTCGTGCGTAAACGCGTCGGCGACCGCACGGATGTCGGCGTAACCCACGTGCGTGCCGATCATCGCCGCCGCCAGCAGCCGCTCTTCGCGAGCGCCGGTCTCGGTCTGCTCGTCGACGTAGCAGCAGTCGCCGACTTCGAAGAGGTACTGCGGCAGATCGTACTGCTTGTTGATGGCCAGTGTTTCGAGCAACCCCGGCAGAATCGACACGCGGCAGATGGTCTGCTCGGTGCTGACGGGGTTGTCAATGCGGACGGCTTGCGGGTGCGGCGGTGTGCGCCATTTCTCGAAAGCCGCCGGCTCGCTGGTTAAAACGAGCGTGATGACCTGGTGGAAGCCGAGGCCGGTCATGATCCTGCGGGCGGTCGCCGACTCTTCCTCGATGGGCCGCGGAGCGCCGACCGTGAAGGTCGGCACAAGGGATGGCGTGAGGTTGTCGTAGCCGTAGGCGATCGCGGCGTCTTCCATGAGATCGACCGGGTGCATCACGTCGTTGCGGTAGGCGGGGACGAGGACGCTGATGCGTTCCGCACCACCGGCTTCATCAACGCCGTGGCCCATCGATTCGAGCAGCTCGGCTAACTGGGCCGTGTTCAGATCGGTGCCGATGGTGGCCGCCGCCTCGGCGACGTCAACGGTCATCTCGGTCGGGGCGAGTTCCGGTGTGATGCGCACACCGTCCGGAGCCTCGATCATGACGCACTCAATCTGAATCTCGGGCATGATCTCCTTGAGGCTGGTGACCATGATGTTCAGGGCCCGATCGACCGTGCGCTGCGACAGGCCGGTGACGTCGATGAAGAACTGCCGCGTGTTCATCGTGACGCGGGTCGATTCGCTGTTGATGATCGGCGGCATGGACAGGACGGTGCCCTCGCCGTCACGCAGCAGCGGGTACTTCTTCAGCGGCTTCAGCAGATGGGCGTAGGCCTGGCCAGTCTTGTGCTGGGCCAGGATCTCCGCGGGCGTGATCGCGCTATTGGGGTTATCCGGCGGGAAGCCGAGCGGGACGAAGGTGAGCTCGTCCGGAGCGACGGCGTCGTAGTGGAAGACTTCGCCACGCAGCGTATCCAGGTCGTACACACCAATCGACGCGAGTTTGCGGTCGCGGCCGAGGGCCCAGTGCAGATCCTCCTGGAGGTTCATGACCATCTTGATCGAGTTGTGGTCGAGCTGAACGCCGCGAACGACGGCACAGGAGATGTACGGCCGCCAGCTGTCCTCGTTGGAAAGCTGCGGATCGACCTGCACGCGGAGGCGGGCGGCGGACAGAGGATAATCGACCAGACCGGTCTGCACGCCGAGGTAGCCGCGGATGTAGCGGGCCATTCCGCCGGGATCGAAGATGTCCGGGCGGACGGCGAGCATGTCGAGGCGGAGGACGGTGTTCGGGCCGAGGCCGTCCAGCGAGTCCGGGTCGTCGCGGAAATCGGCGCCGCAATTGGAGCAGTTCAGCGGGGCGCCCTGTGCCTCGGTGCGGTCGTAGATCTTCCCGCAAACGCGGCAGAGGAACTGCTGCGTTTCGGCGACCTCGGCGACCTCGCAGCCCATCCGCGGCAGCAGTTCGGCGAGTTCCTCGACCTTCATCCGCGGCGCCCCCTCCCCCTCCGCAATCCGCGCCAGTAGCATATCAACCGGCATATCTATGATCGGCACAGGGGTTCCTCCCTCAGCCAGGGCATGGTCGCGAAATAGAGTTCGCTGATGGATTTGAGGCCGTGCGTCATCATCGCCAAGCGTTCGAGGCCAAGGCCCCACGCCAGGATGCGATCGGTGATGCCGAGCGGCAGCGTCACTTCCGGACGAAAGACGCCGGAGCCGCCCATCTCGACCCAGTCCTTCCGGCTCTCCATGTACAGGTGCACTTCCGCCGACGGCTCCGTATACGGGAAGAAGCTCGGCGTGACCTTCACCTTCGGGAAGCCCATCTTCTGATAGAACGCGGTGAGCGTGCCGATCAGCGTCGCCAGGCTCGCCTTCGCATCGACGATGATCCCATCGACCTGGTGGAACACGGGCAGATGCTTGTAGTCCACCGTCTCTCGGCGGAACACGGGGCCGATAATGAAGTACTTGCCGGCCCGGCCTTGCGTGTGGCGGTGCACAGCGCGGCAGGTCGCCGCCGTCGTATGCGTACGCAGCACCGGCCGCGTGGCCAGGTCCCGGCTCCAGCGATACTGCCAGCCGGTCGAACCCGTCCCGCCGCCGTTCTCGTGCGTCGCCTTGATCCGTTCGACGAGGTCCTCATCCGGCAGCGAGGATCGCTCCGGCCGGGCGACGTAGAACGTGTCCTGCATATCGCGGGCTGGGTGGTCCTGCGGCTGGAACAGCGCGTCGAAGTCCCAGAAGCTCGACTCGACCCACGGGCTGACGATCTCCTCGAACCCCATCTCGAGGAACACCCGGCGAACGCGGTCGAGCGTCCGCTGAAACGCGTGCTCCTTGCCCGGATAGAGCTTCTTCGCCGCCAGCGTGACGTCGTAGGGCTGAATGTCGACGTTGCGCCACTGCCCGTCGGCGAGGAGATCGGGCGTGAGCTGGGTGACCCGCCGGCGGCCCTGGACGCCGCTGGCCAACAAATCGCGACCGGCGGGCGTAATCGACACGTCCCGCCGCGTCCGCTGCTTGATCGTAAGGAAGCCCTTGCGCTTGCCGAGCAGCTTCTGGGCATCGGCCACGGGCAGGCCCTCGGCTTCGAGGTCGGCCCGCGTCGCCACCCGCCCGCCGGCGAGCGCCTTGATCAGCACCTCGTCCGGCTGGGGCTGGTCGGCAGAGCGGCCGCCCTCTTCGAGGACCAGCAGGTCGCCCTTCTTGCTCGCCCACTGCCGCTGGCCGAGCCAACGGAGCGTCCCGCCCACCTGGCCCGCGTTGAGGCCGCAGTGGCTCGGCACCTCGGTCAGCGGGCACTGGCCACCCTGGGCTTTCAGCACGTCCAGGACAACCCGCTCGGGCAGCGGGGCCTCGACGAACGCCTCGCCCTCTGGTCCGAGTCGAAACTCGTCGTAGGGCGCTTCCTCGATGGCGACGTATCCGGCCTGTTGCAGGGTCACGCAGGCGGCGGTGACGGGAGCCTGGTCGAGGCTCATCTGTTCTGCCAGGTCCGATATCGACATCGGACCGTCGGCCTGCCCGAGGCGCTGCAACACGTCAAAACTGGTTTGCGGTAACTCCATTCCACGTTCCTCGCTGTGCGGAACACGCCTGTGTATCGCAAGCCGCGCCCGGACTCAACTGCCGGCGGCCCGGATTGGCAGATTTCGGACCCGCCGGGCGTGCGGGTTATATCGGCCTATCGCGTCTGCGGACGTTTTTTCTTTGCCACGCCGGTGGGCGGATCCCATAAACGGTCCGTTCGGTCGGCGCTCAGGGCGGATTGTGGCACGCTGTCGTCCGCAACGCTCAGAACCGCTCCCGGAAGTCCGACGAACCCCCGCCGAGGTGGCCTAGAATTCGGTGCAACGAGACACAGGTGACGACAGGGTCGCCTCACCGGTTGTACTCGACCCACAGCCCGGTGAAGTTTCCTGTGGAGGAAAGAAGCCATGGACGAAACGCAGTTCCAGAAGAAGCTAGCCGAGCTGGTCGCGCAGATCGAGAACCTGCCGGAGGGCGAACGCGAGCGTCTACGCGAGCTCGCCGCCGAGACCAAGCAACGCCACGAAGACATCAAGCGCAGCGTACGGAGCCTCCAGGAGAACATTGATTTCCTGCGGATGGGCATCAAGTACATGCTGTTCGACCTGGAAGCCACTCGCCGCGAGAACGGTCAGCTCCGCAAGCTGCTGGAGCGTGACCACGGTAACGATCAGCAGTAACAGGACCCCAAGCCAGCGGCAGACGGCCCTGGCCAGGGGCCGCCAGCCAAGACCCAGCCTCGTACGTTGTTGTCACTTGCCATGCCTCCTTGTGCGACGACAGGTCCCGGCGGTCCGCCGACCGCCGGGTACCTTTTTTTATGCCCGCTCGCCAGCGACCACCCGTAATCCCATGAAAGGCTGCCTCCTGCCGGGAACGGTTATCGTTTCCGGTGGGATTCTCTGGAAGCAGGAGACAGCCATGGGAATGCAGACGAGCGTATCGCAGATTGGGATGGACGTCCACCGAAA
>JASFQK010000067.1:0-12823 GCA_050115495.1 Phycisphaerae bacterium
GACGCCGGTGGCCCCGACGACCGGCAACCAGAAGGTGCTGTTCAAATACGACTATCTCGGTCGCCGAATCGAGAAGGCGGTGTATGATTGGGATAGCGGCGGCAGTGCCTGGGAGGCGGAGCCGACGGAGGTCCGGCGGTTCGTGTGGAGCGGCTGGCTGATGCTGCTGGAGCTGGATGGCAGCGACGATGTGATCCGTAAGTACACGTGGGGAATAGACCTGGCGGGTCAAAACGGGTCGTTGAACTCGCTCGAATCCGCCGGCGGGATCGGCGGCCTGTTGGCCGTCCACGACGCCGACTTGGAAGACGACTACGTGTACCTCTACGACGCCAACGGCAACGTCGGGCAGCTTCTGGCGTGGGAGAGCGGCTACGGCGGCGCCAACGGCGACGAGTGGCACGCGGACCGGCTGGTGGCGGCGTACGAGTACGACCCCTACGGCGCGGTCGTGGCTCAGTCCGGCGACTACGCCATCACGAACCCCTTCCGCTTCAGCACGAAGTACTGGGACGACGAGACGGGGTTGGGATGCTGGCCCGCGCGCTATTACGACCCGCGGACGGGGAGGTGGATGAGCCGCGATCCGATTGGGGAAGCTGGCGGGCCGAATGAGTACTCGTATGCCCACAATCGGGTACCCAGTGCAGTCGACCCGATTGGCCTTGTTGATATAGGGGCAGCTTGGGAAGCTTTCTATAAGTACTACTGGAGCCTCGACGATGAGGGCGCTGACTTCGCCCGGGACCTGATGCGGCATTACGTGTTCGGACGGGGGACGCCATTCGAACGCGGCTTGTACTACCGTCATATTACTGAACGCAGTTGGTGGACAGGGCGTCTTTCCACCACGCACGAGGAAGTGTCCCGCAGCTCGGCGAGTACTGACGCCAAGTGGAACGATTTCATGCGACAACGTCCCGAGCTTCAGGAAGCGGCGCGCGCCTACCTGTGCAAGCGGGCAAGAGACTATGCGCAGCGCACCTGGGCAGGTTCAACGACGGTAGAGGAGTACTTTGAGGGCAATCTTGGGCTTGTTAAGCTGAATCGCCTGACCTCGATGCGACTTACGCTGCACGGGGGCAGTCCATCGGTAGATGGGTATGTGAGAAAGGAATGCAAGAATGGCATAACGACTGTCGAGTTCAAGTACCTTACGTTCACGTGGAAGGACAGAGGCGACCTGCATCCGGGAACGAAGACGGAAATCTCTGCTGGCAAGGTGGTGTCGGATGATTTCTTCGCTTCCGTCGGTATCGGTCGGCCTTACGACATAGTCATCAGCTTTACGTCAGCTTCGTCATACATTGACATCTGTAGCAAGGACTGTAGTTTCTCGGGCGATTGGCCACCGGCTGCGTCGGCTACAGGAAGCTCTGATGGATGGAGGGACTAGCTCATGTATGCATCGGGTGCTCGACCCCGGCAGCACGACCTTTTGAGGGCTTGCGTGCGTAACGTGGTGCTAGGCATCGGGATCGGCAGTGCGCTCGCAAGTGTCGGCTGCCGGTCCGCGAAACCACCAAGACAGCGCTCAGCTGCGGATGCCAGTAAGTACATCGATTTGGTGTTACCGGCGGACGCACAGCATGTACGTTATCACGAGGAGTCTCTTTTCACACTCACGTGTGTCTTTAGTCTCGAGCTCGATCGAGCAGCTGCAGAGGCGTTCTTCGCGGCCAATAGCATGCTGCCCAGGTTCGCTGACTTGCGAGAGAATGGCCAGATCGCCGACAGCATGGACCGCGTGGGCCAGACCACACCCTGGTGGGACTTGGCCAAAGATGGAGACACTGTGTACGGAGAATCGACAGGTCGCCGCACGGTCAAGGGCGCGACGCTCGAGTGGAGTATGAGCGTGGGCCTAGCAGGTCTGAACGACAGCATGGTGCGCATCTTCATGATATACGTGGAGGAGAGCGCGGCGAGTGATGGTGGATAGCGGCGGCAGTGCCTGGGAGGGGGAGCCGACTGAGGTCCGCCGGTTCGTGTGGAGCGGCTGGCTGATGCTGCTGGAACTGGATGGCAGCGACGACGTGATTCGTAAGTACACGTGGGGACTGGACTTAGCCGGTCAGCACGGGGGCGTGAACTCGCTCGAATCCGCCGGCGGAATCGGCGGGCTGCTGGCGATGGAGGCCCCGCAGACCGTCGGCGACCCGCTGAAATACGTGTACCTGTACGACGCGAACGGCAACGTCGGGCAGCTCGTGGACCTCGCCGCGGCGACGGTGACCGCCGGCCTCGTGGCGAAGTACGAATACGACCCCTACGGCGCGGTCGTCGCGCAGTCCGGCGACTACGCCGCCACAAACCCCTTCCGCTTCAGCACGAAGTACTGGGACGACGAGACGGGATTGGGGTACTGGGGCTACCGGTACTACGACCCGCGGACGGGAAGGTGGACGAGCCATGATCCGCTTGAAGAAAGGGGCGGAATTCACCTGTATTCCTTCGCACTGAACTCTCCTACGGCGCTCATTGACGAACTCGGGCATCAAGCATCGCAACCAGCGAAAAAGACTGCGTGTTGCCGCTACCGTCGCTCACTGATTCAGAAATCCTTGAGCGGTGAAGTCGATTGGTACGGCCGCCCCCTTGGGTGTAACGAAGTTAGCCAGAAGCACCAGCGTACAGAGACTTGCAGTTCGGATACCGAGTCCCCTGAGGCATGTTGTCGGTGTCCCAAAGATGTGGATTTGGGTACGAGTGGCTCCCTGCAGATCAATCGACGGATTACATGGGAATTCCTGGAGGCCGATTGGGGCCCATGTTGTTTTTGCAAGATCTCTGCTGTGCGTGACCCTAATTGGCCGGATTGGCCCTGGCACATGGGGCTTGTCATAGAGTGCCCTGGTAAGAACGCGCGTAGGGTAGACTTTCGCATGCGGAAATGCGTTGCGGGCATCGCGATTGGCAGTGTGATCGGACTATCGCCAGCGGTGCCGGCTACTACTGACACGCTTCAGCATAAGGTCATCCGGCAAATGGAGGTAGACTGCGAAACAGCCGAAGCCGTTTGGCAGCGAGCCAACGATGACGAACAAAACCCCCCAGGTTACAATCTTATACATGATTGTCACTGGTACACGCGTGTGCTTGAGAAGATCGCAGGCGATGGATATCTCGCGTTCCCAGCTGGCGAAAGACCGCCGTCGGAGTGTCCATGAGTGTCTCAAGACGGCGTGCCCGGTTGCGAAACACAATAGCGCTGGTGTCTCTGTGCGTGCTTGGAGCTGGCGTAGCGTGGCTCTGGCTCTGGAGAGTTCGTTCGCGTCAAGAGACTGTGTTTCAGCTAGCAGCACTTGCTGAAGCTGTTGCTACTTATGTACACCAAACAGATGGCATGCTTCCTGTGTCCATCGATGCTCTCGTTGATGAAGGGATTCTCGTCCCCGAAGGGCACGGCGTTTTCAGAACGCGGACGTTGGCTTATCCAACAATACCCTATTTTGGTTGCAGTAGCGATTATGTAGATTGCGACAGAGTTACCGTGAGTACTCGGTCATCTGAAGCGACGGATGAAGGGATAATCCGCGTGCGCGGGGAACCAAGCTGGGCGACGGAGGTTGTTTCACGGTTAAACCACATGCTGTGTGCCTTCGTTGCTGATTCTCGCGAGAGGCTTAACGCGGAGCCATAAATCGCTGCGGATGTACCACGGCGACGGGTTGTTCAACGGCTTCGATATCTCGCCCTTCATCTACGCCGCCACGCACGAGCAGGGCGAGTTCGAGTCCGCCTATCCCGACGGCTGCTACTTGTGCGGCGACATCACCGGCGACGGCTCGGTGAACAACTTCGACATCAACCCCTTCACGAGCCTGCAGAACTCCGGGTCGACGGCCGTCGCCTACGAGTGGGACGCCGAGAACCGGCTGGTGGCGGTGACGCCGGTGGCCCCGACGGCCGGCGACCGGAAGGTGCTGTTCAAATACGACTATCTCGGTCGCCGAATCGAGAAGGCGGTGTATGATTGGGATAGCGGCGGCAGTGCCTGGGAGGCCGTGCCGACGGAGATCCGCCGGTTCGTGTGGAGCGGCTGGCTGATGCTGCTGGAGCTGGATGGCAGCGACGACGTGATTCGTAAGTACACGTGGGGCCTGGACTTGGCCGGCCAGAACGGGTCGTTGAACTCACTCGACGCCGCCGGCGGGATCGGCGGGCTGCTGGCGATGGAGGCCCCGCAGACCGTCGGCGACCCGCTGAAGTACGTCTACATGTACGACGCGAACGGCAACGTCGGGCAGGTGGTCGCGTGGGAAAGCGGCTACGGCGGCACGACGGGTTACGCGTGGGACACCGACCCGGCGTCGCTGGCCCGGCTGGTGGCGGCTTACGAGTACGACCCCTACGGCGCGGTCGTCGCTCAGTCCGGCGACTACGCCGCCGCAAACCCCTTCCGCTTCAGCACGAAGTACTGGGACGACGAGACGGGATTGGGATGCTGGGGGAGGCGGTATTACGATCCGCGCACAGGGCGTTGGATGTCGAGGGATCCGATCGAGGAGTATGACGGACTCTGCCTGTACCTGTTTGCACATAATGTACCGGTTGCCGAGGTCGATGCCTTAGGTCTCGCAACCGACTGGGACTTGGACAAGAGTCTGCGTGAACCATGGATGCGACGCCCATCTCCTCCGCCCGCACCGCCGCGGCCTAGGTCCGGCTGCTGTGGCCCAGAGATTGGACCGCAGTTACGCGATCTGTTGGACAACATCGCAGACGCTTTTGGCACGAAGAACGCTGCGCAGAAGGAGGGATTCTGTCGACGCCTGTTTGGACTGTGGAATTGGGATATCGACCAGTTGACGTCAGCCAGTGGCACCAAGGATCCCAATCCGTTCAAGTACGAAGGGTGCAGCACGGGCGATTGCGACGGTGCTGTTCAGGTTGACGGAAGCTGCTACCGAGCTAACGAGCTCAACTACATCCTCTGGGGAAAAGCCAATCGACTGTGCCGGGACAGCATCGACGAGTGGGCGCCTATTCGTCCGGTGTTCTGCGTAGGTGATTGGTGCCTTGAACGTCGTGTAGGCGTATCTGGGTGGGGTGTCTCTTGGAACCGCCACACCTGGAGTTGGGCTGAATGGTGGATTCGCGCGTATCGTTCGTTTCCTGGCGCCGGCGGCAACGCTGCCCCGGTTGGCTCTGGAACGGCAGAGTGCCGCGCTGCCTTCGCGTTTGCCGGCTACTATGGAGACTGGGGACAGGCGATTGGGTGTGCGGTGGACGGATGTGGCACGGAATGTTGCTCGGAACCTTATTTTGGCCACCTGACTGCGAAGATCGGTCCGTGGTCGGACGAGGAGCGGTTCACATCTGACTGATGAGCGCCAGGCAGGGTCTCATGCAACAGGGCGAAGTAGGTTACGGATGTCAACGGCACAGCAGGAGGGGCTTTTTCCGTGGACGTTCCTCTCTCTGGCTGGCAGTGTTGGCGTTCTGCGTCATAGCATTCGGAGCAATCGCCATCTGGCTGTCGGAAGGCTTGATGACGCGACCTATGTTCACGCGATGGAAGGATCACGAGCGAGGACCACACTGGCAGACTGAGCTCATAGCGGCACCAGGACATGTGTATATCTATGTCGATCAGGCACTGAACATCGTCGTTGTAGGACTTCTGCGGGGTACCGGGATCTCGAACTGGCGCGAGACCCTCCGGCCAAGCTACGCCATCCTGTTCCAAGACACACCCTTGGAGACCAGACTGGATCCGAGCCCGAATCGGCTTGTTGTTATCGAACCAAACGGCGCTACGCGAGAGTTTGCTGTTGCGGATGGCGTGGCTCGAAGAGTGTGGGGGGACACGGCACACTTGGTCAGGGCGGATGCGTTAGAGCGCTTACGGGTTCTGTACGCAGGGCCGCAACGAGCGGAGATCGACGAGTACTTGGATCAGCTGCGCGATTAGCGAAGCAGACCTTGCGCAGAGCAAGTGCGCAGCGGTTGTGGAGGTTCACAAACCAGGTTTGGCGTGCGCCTGTCTTTCGTCCCGGGTGCGGGCCAGCCGTACGCGGCGACGAAACGGTGAACAACTTCGACATCAACCCCTTCACGAGCCTGCAGAGCTCCGGGTCGACGGCCGTCGCCTACGAATGGGACGCCGAGAACCGGCTGGTGGCGGTGACGCCGGTGGCCCCGACGACCGGCAACCAGAAGGTGCTGTTCAAATACGACTATCTCGGTCGCCGAATCGAGAAGGCGGTGTATGATTGGGATAGCGGCGGCAGTGCCTGGGAGGCCGTGCCGACGGAGGTCCGCCGGTTCGTGTGGAGCGGTTGGCTGATGCTGCTGGAACTGGATGGCAGCGACGACGTGATTCGTAAGTACACGTGGGGCCTGGACTTGGCGGGCCAACACGGTTCGTTGAACTCGCTCGAATCCGCCGGCGGGATCGGCGGTTTGCTGGCGATGGAGGCCCCGCAGACCGTCGGCGACCCGCTGAAGTACGTCTACATGTACGACGCGAACGGCAACGTCGGGCAGCTCGTAGCGTGGGGAAGCGGCTACGGCGGCACGGTGAACTACGCCTGGGATACGGATCCGCCAGGGGCGACGCCGGCCCGCCTAGTGGCGGCGTACGAGTACGACCCCTACGGCGCCGTCGTCACGCAGTCTGGCGACTACGCCGCCACGAACCCCTTCCGCTTCAGCACCAAGTACTGGGACGACGAGACGGGATTGGGATGCTGGCCCGCACGCTACTACGACCCGAGGACGGGACGGTGGACGAGTCACGATCCTAAGGGCGAAATCGGCTGGGCGAACCTGTACGCCGCGCTGCGGAACAACCCGTTCGCGTGGATAGACCCGGACGGCGGCGAAGATCAACCGGCCAGCCCGGCATCACAACCTTCTGCAAACCCGCCCCCCGCGTCCGCGCCGACGACACAGGCGGCGGTGAACCACAATCAGGCATGCTGCGAATACGATGTCACGACCGTGTCTATCGGAAAACCTTTTGAGACGGTAGATATGGGGCCATGGACGTCCTCGTCCGTGTGCCGCAAGACGAGCGCGTGTCCGTCCGGAGCATCCGATCCAAGGAGCTGCTGTGAGTGCTGCGGGCAGTCGTCAAAGAACGAACTGGGCCGGATTGCGTACAGCGTGCGTACACTCAAGGACGCGAAGTGGGGTGCCTGCTGCTGGTGCACGGTGAAGGTCAAGAGACAGTCGTGGTACTACGTCCTGCCTCACCATGAGTTTGAACTTGCCTGTCCGGCGTCTGACGCCGGGCCCGCATTCACTCGTGTTCTGGACAGGATGCCGGTAAACAAACTCTGGGGACCCGCATATATTCACAACTTCACAGGCGGACCTTCGCTGAGAGAATACACGGCCGATTCCAAACGGATCAACTGCGAGCTTGGACAGTTGCTCAAAGACAAGATCGACGCAGCGTATCCGCCGGAGCAACAGCACATAGGTGACGACAACTTACTTAAAGGCAAACACTGCAGGAGTTTCGCATACTGGTGGTATAACTGGGTGCCGGAGGGAATCCCGGAGTGCGACCCGTGAGCAAACGCCGATTCACACAGGTTGGCCGCGTCCTGCCGCGCCTCCTGGTGGTCGCGGGCATTGCCGGCATAGCGTTTTGGGCGTTCACACTCGTCTATAGCTATCAATACACCCTGATAGCGAGGCAACGGGCAATGCTGACGGTTGGACGGGCTGGAGTGGACTACTTGCGAGAGTGCGGCACGCCACCGGTTTCGGTCGATGAGTTGCTCGCTGCGGGGTTGCTGCGATTGGACGAGAGCACGGGCCTACTGGTTTCAGTTGCCCCTGGTGCATACGGCGTCGCCCTGAGCGATGCGCGCGCTGTGCGCTTGTGCTTTCCCAGAACGGCCGACGGCTGGGTCCTCGTGGACGGCGCAGTCGTCAGCACGGAGCAACACAGGCCCATCGTGCTCGTGGCCCACGATGGTGTCCCCGCTGAGATGCAGGCAAGTGTGAATCGTATGTTGGGCGTCCAATGGTTCGAAGCGATGAACGCCCTCCACGAGGAGGGACAAGACGGCAACTGACTCCGTCAGGCCGCCGTCTCCCGAGCAGCGAACGCCGCCGAATTGAAAAGGCGGTGTATGATTGGGATAGCGGTCAGTGGGAGGCCACGCCGACGGAGGTCCGCCGGTTCGTGTGGAGCGGCTGGCTGATGCTGTTGGAGCTGGATGGCAGCGACGACGTGGTCCGTAAATACACGTGGGGAATGGACTTGGCGGGTGTAGCGTCCGGTCTCCGTGCCGGACGTCTGGAATCCGCCGGCGGGATCGGCGGGCTGCTGGCCGTCCACGACGCCGACTTGGAAGACGACTACGTGTACCTCTACGACGCGACCGGCAACGTCGGGCAGCTCGTGGACCTCGCCGCGGCGACGGTGACCGCCGCCCTCGTGGCGAAGTATGAGTACGACCCCTACGGCGCGGTCGTCACTCAGTCCGGCGACTACGCCGCCGCGAACCCCTTCCGCTTCAGCACCAAGTACTGGGACGATGAGACGGGATTGGGCTACTGGCCCGCACGCTACTACGACCCGAGGACGGGACGGTGGATGAGCCGTGATCCTATGGGGGAGGAAGGCGGGCTGAACCTGTACGTGAACGGCATGAACAGTCCGACAATGGTTGTCGACGCCCTCGGCCTCGCCCCTGATCCCGCCGTCCTTGAATGCAGAGCGTACTGGCGGGACGGATATCTCCAGCCCTTCCTGGCCATCCGCAATCTGCGAGATGCCGCGACCCAGCGGATCGCGCAGCACAGGGAGGATATACGCACGAACTGGCGAGCTTATGAAGCTGGTGATATCACTTGGGAGAAATACAAGGCGACAGTCGACCCCATACTCGATGCGTTAGGCGACGATTTGCGGTTGAAGGAGGAGTCGGCAGGTGAGTTGGGGGAGTCCTTTGAAACTGCGGCTTTTGCCAAGTGGATGGTATTGACAGGCTGTGACTGCGGGAACCTGCGCAGCGCGACAACGGCTTGGCGAAACAGGAAAGTAGTTGGAAGGGCGGCTGCGGCCTACCGAGCCGTATTGGAGATCATAGGCAAACCAGGTAAGAGCGCTACCAAGATCCTAAAGATGCTTCGCAAATTGAGGGCGGCGCGGAAAGAGGGTGCGCTAGATCGACTGCTGCGTGCTGATTTCAACAGTAAGATCAACAGCTGCTGCATGGACTCCATAGGCAGCCAGGGAACCCAAGTGAACTCTTTGTGGGATGTGTGGATAAACCGGCCCACAATCGACACTCTGTGCACAGAAGCAGACGAGGACTACTTCCACGTAGATTCTTGTTGGCCTCACGAGGAAGAAAAATGAGTGTGCTCCGTACGTGACTCGGCATCGCTTCTAGTCTCCGGAGCGTTGTCTGTCGCAATCGGCCGCAATGGTGGCGTCTTGTGGACCAAGGCATGTCGGAAGCCATGCTGTCTTGACGCGTGGTGCGGCCGGCGGCGCCACAACCAGTGACGGTAGATGGCTCAGATGAAAAGGGCACACCCTCCACGGTACTGGCGAAAATACGTTCTGCTGGGAGCCACCGTGGCCGTTGCGTTTACTGCCGTACTCTCGCTCGCAGTTGACGTATCATACGAAGGGGATCCGTTCTCCGTGCGTGTGAATGGGGCCACCGTGTACGTGTGGTGGGCGCCGCGGGACGGAACGCCTGAACCGTGGCACGGCTGGTCCGTTAGTGTTTTCTGGGAGCGCCCGAAGTGGTGGGTATACGGCCAGGTGAGCCAACCTGACTATTTCGGCTGGGTGCCGTTGTGGATACCGATACTGGCCCTGGGCGCCCCAACCGCAGCCGTCTGGGTTCGCGACCGCCGGCGACCCGGGCACTGCATCTTCTGCGGCTATGATCTCACCGGCAACGTGACGGGACGCTGTCCCGAGTGTGCAACGCCCGTTCGCGTCGACGGCCAGGCACCGGTGTGGAGCTGGCTTGCCCGCTTGTGGTCGTCACTGCGCGTCCTGCTGAATGTGGCTTGCGGGCAGGCGACGTATGTGGGCTCAGGCGGCACGGTGGCTCGGCTCGCGTTGATCATCGTCTGGCACTGGGTTCTTCTGCCGGCCACACAGGGCCTCGTTCACGGACTTTCTCTCCTGAACGAGCACGGCGCGGCCTCGCCCCCCGCTCTGGACGAGGCTATTCTGGCATCGTTCATCGACGGATTGGCGGCCCCGCTGACTCACACAGGGCTTGGGCTGATACTCGTCGAAGGTGTTCTCTGCTGGTTCGCGTTTCGATTCCTGACACCGCCATCGGCACGGCGGTTCGGGGCGTACGTCCTGGCGTGGTGGCGCGCCTGTCTGTGGGGCATACTGGTGCTGCCTGCCCTCTGCATCATGATCCGTACTGTCTCAGGCGATCAGGACACCGCAATGAGGGGCGTATTGCTTTGGCTCCTTCTCGCGCCGGTGCTCACCTGGCGCACCGGCTGTGGTCTCCGCAAACCCGTCTAGACAGGCAGGTGCGAGTTGCGCGAGGATGACGACATCTACCTCTACGACGCCCAGGGCAACGTGGGGCAGGTGGTCGGCTGGGCCGACGACTTCGGCGGGACCAGTGGCTAGGAATGCAAGCGCCGCGCAATCCCCACGCGACGTTGCGCGGAGCGCTCCGCGCGACCCGTTGTAAACCGCCGCGAATTTTGCTAACTTCGCGATGTTCATCGCGGCTGGCGCGATGAAAAACGCGGTTTGCCGCCGCCTGCCGTCCCTTCTAAGCCGCGGGTCGCAGGTTCGACTCCTGCCGGGCGCGTTCATAACCAATGATAGAATCTGGTCTTACGATTCTGCGCCGGGCGGGCTGGCCGGCGCCGGCGGCGATGCGACAGGGGGTAACCTTCGGCTCGCCGGACTGTCTCCTCTCGTATAGCACTCAGGCGCTGGGCCCGACATCTCCGACGCGGGACAGCCAGAGTGTTTGCTGACCACCCGTAGAATACGGACGACCCCGGCGGTTGCGGTCTGCTGGCGGTCATGCGGTGTGGACATCTCGTTGCCTGGAGGAATCACCATGTACGCAGGTCGGTTGGATTCTGGTCGGTGTCTTACGTGGGCCGTCTTCTGCGTTGCCCTGTCCAGCGTGGTCCTCATGGCCGGCTGTCCGCTGGTGGGACTACTCTCCATGCTGCTGGCCGATGCTCCGCCGTACAGGATCGTTGGCACGGACGGCGATCGACTGCTCTTCGTCGAGCAGGCCGGAGTCGACGAGTTGCAGGCGATGGCGGACGGGGAACCGCCGGAGGCACGCGACCTGCGGGCGGTCGACGTGGGTACGCTGGCGGCCGAGACCGTCCTGCCGGACGTCGTCGCCTTCGGCCAGGACATCGCCGCCAACGGGGACTGGCTGGCCTGGATCGACTGGGCAGGCGAGGTCGTGCGCGTTCGCGCCCTGGGCACAGGCGCGGAGTCCTCCTACTACGAGGGGCAGGTGGCCTTCGACGACGAGTGGGCGCTGTACAAGATTGCCGACGACCGGCTGATTATTCAGAGGCTCACCGGGATCACGATTGAAGATCGGCAATATGAGTTCATCGTGCTGGACCTCCTGACCGGCGAGGACAAGCACGTGGCCGGTTGCTGGGGCTACGGTACGTTTGCCATCGACGGCGACTATCTCGCCTTCATGACGAACGAGGCCACCGATGTGGAGGTGCTCGGCCTCGAGCTGGCGACCAACATCGACCTCGTCAACCTCGCCACGGACGAGCGGCAGACCGTCGCGCCCGACCTGCGCGTCTCGGGCGACGGCTACGCGATCGACCTGCTCATCGACGGTGGCCGGGTCATCTGGCAGCAGTTCAAGCCGGGCGGCTTCCAGTCGCAGATCAACAGCTACGACATCGCCGCCGGCACGACCAGCACCCTGGCCGACAATATCAATCCGTCAAACGGCGACCGATGGCTTCACGATGTGAGCGGTGAGCGGTTGCTGCTCGAGCTGCGAACGGGCAACGCCCTGGTGAACGAGGTCGTTTCGCTCGAGCTCCGCACGGTCGGTGGCGATACCGTGACCATAGTCGAGTTCCCCGGTTCGTTCGAGCAACGGCCATCGTACGATCCGGAGCCGCGCTTCATCGGCGACTTCGTCGTTTGGACCGATCCATACTCGGGCGAGTTCGTCGTCTACGATCCGGCGACGGGCACGACGCAGCGCTACGACCCGGGGGCGTAGCCGGGTTGGCGGCGGCCAAGAGCCGGCAGGTCGCGCGCGAGAACCGGGGTTCAAGAATCTCATGTTCGCGCGCGCCGCAAATGAGACTCTTGGCGGCGTGCGGGCGGCCGTCGCGTGCTGCGGGCAGGGCTGGGTTGGGCGAGCGCGTGTTGGGCATTTGGGGGAAGCCATCAGCCATTAGCCGTCAGCCTTCAGCAATAAGCCGTAAGCCGTAGCGGCCGGTCTCCGTGCCGGCCGTCTTGGGAGTGTGGCATGCTGAAGCCTTAGGCGCCGGCATGTCTTTGCCTGGCGTCGGGAAGAACATGCCGGCGCTGCGCTTCGGCATGCCACACAGGCGGGAGCGTGCCACACACGTCATCGTCACTGTTCAGTATAGGACACGAAGACGCGTGGTGACGGACGGGCGGGAGAGATTGGCGGATTCTGGCGCGTTCTGGCGGATTCTGGCGCGGATTGCGCGGGCCATGTTTGCCTGGCCTACTACTTCTTCTTCGCCCACAATCGCCGCCAGAAGGTGGGTTTCGGCGGCGTCGCCGGAACCGGGTGTTCTTCCTGCTTCCACGCCGCATAGCGCGACACTACGTACTCGCCGGCGGCGAAAACGACCGCCCGAACCAGCCGGGCCCAGGCTT
>JASFQK010000068.1:0-12300 GCA_050115495.1 Phycisphaerae bacterium
CGTTCATCGCATCTCCGTTCATCAGACCCCATACGAAAAGCATAGCTATCGCAAGGCCCTTGGCAAGCCCTTGCCAAGGGTCTGCGACCATAAGCCGCGTGGGTCTGCGACCATAAGCCGCGCGTCAGAAGCCGCCCGCGTCCACGACAGACGTCGCGACTAGCAAATAGGCCTCGTGGCGAGCTGCATCCCACAACTCTGCCTGAGTCTGCGTGCCCGCCTTCCGCAGCGGCGGCCCCCGCGGTCGCCGCTGTAGGACGCCGTCCATCCACAGCGACACGGGCGGAATCGGCGAGCTCCGTCTCGCTTTGCGGCCACGAATCCGCGCCCACGCAGCGAGCTCCTCGTGGCGGAGCACGAATTCTTCAAGGCGCTCGACCTCCCACACCACTCCCGTGCGCTCGCCGTGGCCTGCCTTCGGCACCGGCACGACGGGGTGTTTGATTCCCCGATCATCCCGGACGCGCTTCACCAGTGCGCCCGTAAATCCGGGATTTTTGCGCACCGGCGGCAGGAATCCTTTCCCCGAACGGACCCGACGGAATCGAAATGGCGCGCCGAGGGGCAATTGCGTGATTTTGGCGAGCTCACCCAGTGTCTGGTCCGGGCGGCGCGACAGTTTCACGAGGTAACCGGCGAGCGCCTCACGACTCCGACACCGCTCCGCGGTCGACTCGATTCCCCACCCCGTCTCTACGGCGTGGCGACCCAGCTCGCCCCGAATCCCTCCTCCCAGCCGCTCGTGCTGATGCGCCAGGATCGTGAGTTCGCGCCCCGCAAATCCGGCTAGCTGGCGCGCCTGAGTCTCGTCTTCGAGCGCCGCGGCGAGCTCCGGGCAATAGACCAGAAGGTTCCCGTGCGGCCATCCCGACCGATGGGCCTCGACGACCATGACCCACGACGCACCAAACGTCGTCCCATACTCGCGGTCGCAAAATCGGCGTAATCGCTTCAAAAATCGCTCGCTCATCGTCCCGAGCGAGCGATACGCCTCCCGCACAGATGGCCATTTTTGACCGCCGCGGGTCCCGAGGCGGTCGAGCGTGAGCACAGCGAAGACCCAGCCGTCGGGCTCGTACTCGCCCCTGCTGATCGCCTCTTCGAGACGCGAGTACAGCACGTGCGCCGCGTGGGTCGCACACTTTCCACCGCACCTCCAGCTACCGCAGGTGTACGGCCGCCGCGTCTTCGACGCCTCGTCCCCCACCCGCCAGGACCAAATCCACCAGTCCTGATCCTCCAGCGTCAGCCCCTCTGCCTCACGTCGATTCCAGCAATTTTTGACGTGTTTTGGCCGTTTCCACCCGTCCTGGAATTTAGGCTCAGTGGCCGAAGTCGCCGCCCGCTCCGCGTGCGGCGACTTATCCTTGTGTCGACAAGCGCTCAGCGCCTTCGCCACGGCCGTCCCATTCATAGACGACCACCCCGGACGCAACCTATGACCCCGCGCACGACGACCAGCCGCCAACTAGGTTGACAGCCGGTCGAGCGCTGGGCACACTCATGCACAGCGAACCTCCGTCTCGGACCCCCAACCGCGCCGTCCGTGTTCGCACTTCCGCCTCGGCTCACTACCGAGGCGGACTCCTTTTGTGGCTGAGGGAGCAGCCATGTGCCCACCCTGCCGCTCTATCGAGCGTCGACGCAAGCGGCCGGACGGCGTCCATGGCGGACGTAGTCCGATTTTTGCGCTTGCAATCCCCATGTCGTCAACAGCACTGACAGCCTAATCAGTCCCGGCACCCGCCGGGGGCGCTGTCAATGCTCTACTGCGCCCTCGGTCTTGAGGCATCGTGAGGTACCTGACCGAGGGCGCAGCAAGGCGCTAATTGTACGGCGTCGGCGCCGTCGCGCCACCGGGATCCCGTAGTGCATGCACGCGTGCACCCAACACAGGTGCTGTCCGCTGCGACCGAGCGTCACGCTGGCCCGGTCGCAACGCGAGCAATGCGCCGCCGGCAGACGCCTTAGAGCCTGAAGTCCCAGATAATCACGCGCGTTCACGTTCTTCACCCACCAACACCTTCTCGAGCTCCTCCAGAGTCCGGGCGACTCGTTGCTCCGGCACGATCTCCGCCATCGCGGAAAAGACTTTTCGCCAGCAGCTGTCGCACAACTCCGCCCTACCGCGGGCGACGACGTCGCGCTCCCCGACACGACGCACCGAACTACTGCAGATCATCGTTGCCGGCCGTCCTCCACACACTCCGCACGTCACGACCGCCTTCACGGTTGCCTCCGCTGATACGTCGCACACGCAGCGTCATCTGCCTCTACCCGCACTCCACCATGCGCACCGCAGACGTCCGGCCCCTCCGAGCTGCTTTGCCTCCACTGACAATTCCCGCACTGCGGGACCTCCCGACGCACGCGGTGCACCTCGATCCGATCGCGGCGCTTTACCTCATCGTCCACGTCTTCCCAATAGTACGTGTACGCACCCCGGTGTCCGATCCTGACTCGCGTATCGGCCGCAAGCCTCGCCCCCACCGACGCAGCTCGATGGCAGAAGGCGAAATCCTCTCCCGCGTGGCGACCGACACCCGCCTCGTCGCCCGGTGCTGGCAACACCATCCCCAAAAAATACGGGTACCCCAGCGTCTGGGACCGATCATACCGCACGCGCGGAAGCGTGAGCATCAACCGCTCAAACACCGAGCGGCGGACCATCACGCAGCCAAATCCTGTGCCTAGGATTGGTTCGTATCCACCTCCCGCTCCCAGTACTACATCGTCTCGAGCGAACAGGGTAGCGATGTGCCCGCTCTTCGCCTGTTTGCCGACATATGTTACCGCAACAACATCATAGCCCGACTCCAGCCCCGCGGCGACGAAATGATCCAAGAGAGGGAGGCTGATCACCATGTCGTCGTCGAGCCACACCGACCACTCCGTGTCGTCTACCTCGAGCCAAATCGAGGCGAGCTCCGATCGCACCTGTGAGATATCGGACCCACCCTCGAGCTCGACGTAGCTCCGGCCGTGTTCGTATTCCCATCTCGCTACCACCTCCCGCCAGGCGGACACTCCGTGTCCGTCTCTCGTGGGAGACAGCAATGTGCACCGCTGTCCTATCAGATCCGTCATGCGCTCAGTCTACAGAAGACTGAGAGCAAGGACACCTAGGCCAGCCAACACCGCGTCCTCGTTGGCGTTCTGCTGCGACGATGACCTCCGCTCCACATCTGGGAGCCGCGTTAGAGTGCAGCCATCGTGAGACGGGACTTGGTTGCTGCCAGTCACGAGACACAAACGTAGGAGCTGAGAATAGTCCTCGTGCACGTTGTTGTGCGCGTACCCAGGCGACTGGATCACCGTGTACCGCCCCGACACTGACGGAGACGCCCCAGGCGAGTACGCCCCGTAATTGCACGCCCAGTCCCGGGGCAGCCTCTTTCCCGAGTACGGGTTTCGCCTCTCCTGCAATCCCCTCGTGAGAACCCAATCCTTTGCCCCCAGGCAGCAGAGTGGCAACGAATTTCCGCGCAGGTCGAGCCCTCTCCGCCCCAGCGCGTGCACCAGCGATGCCGAGTATCGCAGCATCGCTGGCTCCTCCATCATCGCAGGAGTCCCCCCCGATTTGTCCGCGACGAAGTCCAGCTTGACCTCCGCCCGGTCTCGTATGACGTCCGCCAACAGGGGAGTAATCAGCCGGCACCCCATCGCGTCCGCCACGCGCTGCGAGGTGAGAGCAGACACGCCCCAGAACACGCCATCCAGCCGAGCAGGGGTGCGCGGCACGTGCACACCAGGAGACACCTCCACCCAGTCGCCGCCCCACAGCACGCGCCCCTCACGGAGCGCCCGCAGCCAATCGTCCACCGTCGGTTTCGCCATTGCTCGTGCCCTCCTAGAACGGTATCGCGTCCAGATCGGAGTAGACCCAGTCCGAGCCGGCACGAGGGCGGCGCCGTTGTTCGCGTTCGAGGCGTTCCAAATAGCGCGCCTCGCTCTCGCCTCGCTCGAACGCCTCGCGAGCCTCCCGTTCAGCGATGGCCCCCATCGCTGCCACGACGTCGGCCTCATTTTCAGAGACCCACTCGACGAACGCCTCGGTGCGCGATTTACCCGGCACTCGAGTCTGGACGCGGCTCTTGAACCTTTCCCACACTGGCTGGAGTTCAGCCGGCAGGTTGTTGCGGACCTGCTCATCCGACTCCTGCCGCCGGCTGAACGTGCTGCCGTGTCCTCGTCGCAACTGGTCGCGTTTCCACGCTGACCCCATCCGCACGCGCTGCTCAAGCGCGTCGCGGGCAGCGAGCTCGGCCTCCGCCCGCGCAATCGCCGTATTGCCCCGCGCCCGCGCTTTCTCCCGTGCCGCTCGGTATCGTCGCTCAGCGTCGGCTCTCATCTCCGCGACCCGTTCGTTCACCCACTCCCGCCACTGAGCCCGAAATGCCGCCAGTCGATCCGCCAGGCGCGCGCGCGCCCGCCTGATTGCCGCCCGGACCGCGTTTATCCGAGCCCGCTTCGCCGCTCGAGCCCGATCCACCGCTCCGCGCAACTGCGCGCGCTCCTCCCGCGAGAGGCGCCGCGCCAGCTGCTCGGACGGCGGCGCCGCCATCACACCCCCACGGGGATCGTGACGCCGTAGGCTTGAGCGGCTGCCGTGATGATGCCCTCCGGCACCGCGCGATCCACGCGGACCGCCCACACGCGGCCGTTGTTTGGATCTACCGAATAGCGCAACACAAACATCTCAGCATGCGGGCCATACGCGCCGGGCAGCGCCATCACGTCCCACGTCTCAAATGTCGCGTTTGCCACGCGCTCCCGTCGGAACTTCGAGCTTGACGAGCTGCTCGAGCTCGAGCTCGAGCTGCTCATTTGCGTCCACAGGAAATAGCCGCCCGCTGCCAGCGCCACCCAGTGCCACAACTTCACGGTGACCTCCTACTGCTGAAAAACCACAGAGCGAACGCAGCACCGCCGATCGCCACGATCACCCATTCCGTTTCGCTCCAGCCGCTCCGTCCGATCGTCCGTCGTCGTCTACGTTTCATTGCTGCTCCTTCCGTTGAAGGGCCCACAACGCAAACGCGATCCCCCCAATCGCGATGATCCACTCGGTTTCCGTCCACCCTCCTCGACGTCTCACCCGTTTGATCTTCTTCATCGCACCATCCCCAGCACCACCGCCCGGTGGTCAATCTGCCTCCCGTCGCGGGCGACTCGGTACACCTCGGCCGGCACCCGAGTGGCACCAGCCTGACGTGCCGCACGCCACCGATGGACGCCGTCCCACACGACGGCCAGCGCCGCATCTCCGGCGCTCATCACCCGGATCGTGACGGGTCCCGCGATCTCGGCGGCCACATTCGGATCGGCGCGGTGCTCGCGATAGAGCGCCTCGAGTTCGCGGCGGGTTCCGCTGCGAACTCGGCGATGAGTCAACTCGAAGCGCCGCCAGTGGTGGAGCGACTGCGGCGTGACGAGCTGAGCGAACAGCACGCGCGCAGCCTCATCACCCCGTCGTCGCATCTCCGCCGCGTCCACCCTACTCCTCCTCACGCCGTTGGACGAGGTCTTCGAGCCGACAGATAGTTGAATGGATTCTGTCCGAGACCTCCAAAATCGCCGCACTGGAGGATTTCGCGTCTCTAACTCGTGCGGTCTGCTCGGCGTCCAATTGCGCGCGAGTCTCCCGCACGGACACCTGGAGCCGCGCGATTTCTTCGCGCAGCCACTGCACCTCCGCCGAGTGACGGCGGCCCAGCTCCCGCATCATCACCACCGCAGCAGTGACCGCGAGCGCGAGGGCCCCGAGGGGACCCAAGACGAGCTGGAGCCACTCATCCACTACCGATGCCCTCCTCGTCGCGAGCCGCCTCCAGTGCAGCCGCTAGCACGGGGATCACTGTGCGGGACGCCCGCAGACGCTCGAGTCGCTCGTCCAGACGATCGAGTCGAGCGACCACGTCGCGGCGAAGAGCTGCTACCGCCTCCACGACAGCAGCAGCGCTGCTGCTAGCGCCGTCATCCCCAGAGCAAAACCCGACGACGTCGTCGTCCACCTCCCTCAACTCGCCGCGCTCCATGCCCTCGCGCAGCAGGTACCGCACACTCGCGCAGGCCTCCCCCCGAGTGATGGTCCCGTCGCGGTTCGTATCGAGCCCAGAGTTGGCCCCGTAGGCGGCAGACGGCTTCGCATACACGACACTCGTGTCTGGCTGTCCAACGAACGCGGGCGCGAACACGGCCATGTAGACGTCTCCAACGTCCGCCATGCGACCGACCGCGTTAACGCTGCGGAAATACCTCTCGACCCAGACGAGTTGCTGTTCTGCCGTTAGGTGCGCCAGCTCAAACTTCGAGGTCGTCCACCCGCGGGTGGACATCGCTGACAGTGCGGCGTTCGTGAACTGGATCAGACCCACGGCCCGACTGTCGTCCACTCGCCCGCGATAGCGCCCACCACCGACCACCACGTCCGGCCACCAGGTGTAGCCTGTTTCGAACGCAATGACCGCGGCCAGCCAATTTGGGTCGATTTGCAGCGCCGATGCTACCTCTTTCAGGCGGATCCGGAAGCTCCGTGTCGTCGTGTGCAAATTGCGAATTTGATAGAGCATTCAGAACCCCGCTACCCAGACCGATTCAGTCTTTTTATTCGACACGTCAGTTCCAACACTGACTGGCAAACTCTTATTCACGCCCTCAAAACTCAGAGTCGGCGCGCCAGCACCGTTGAACGTCGCATGGTACAGCGCCATTGCGCTGTTTTCGTTGCACCACACGGCAAAGTAGTAGCTGCGCCCTGGGTCCAGCGTCACCGGGGCGACCAGCGCCACGGTATTCAGCCCGACTACAGGGGTCGCAAATCCTGTAATCGCGACTCTATCTCCAGTCGCAACATCATATATCGCCATCTGTAGACTAGCAGTCCCAGTCACCTGCGTAAAATAGCAGGCCATCGACGAAATGCCTGTTTGCGACGTGGGAAACACCAGGGCTGCGTAGTAGTCCCCGGAGCCGCCGTCGACCCCAGCCCAAATCTGGACAGAGTTCTCGCTTGCAGCTACGGGGTAGACCTCCCAGCCCTGGAGCAGCGGAGCCCCGCCCTCCACTGCGATCTCGAGGCGTTCATTTGCGCCCGGATTTAGCGTTGTGATTGACACGTTTGCGCCTGCCACGACCTTGTCGGACAGCGCGCCCGGGGTCGTGTCTGCCCCCGTCACCTCGACAGCCACGTCGCTCCCCGCCGCGTCATACCCACGCCCTCCCACTCGCGTCATCGCGTCCCCTCGATGACGTACCCGCCGCCACCGACGGGAATTGCCACAAACGTGACGACCACGGGACCGACGACAGTGCCGCGCGGTGCCAGCTGGAGGCTCCCGTTCGGCGGCAGCGGCGCCGCCGGGCCTCCAGCGATAATCACCGTGCCACCAGCGCCGATTTGGAATGCCGACACGGTGTGCACTCGCACACCGGCGGCCACTGGTACCGCCGTCACGCCCCCCGCCAACGTGGCGGCGAGGTACACGTACCGCTCTCCCTCGAGTCTGGCGGCGCCGTCGATAGCCAGGAGCCCCCGACAGCAGCAGTCGTCGTGTGCGGCCAGATCGACGTCGATCGCCGAGTCGCGACCGTCCGCAGCGGGTCCACCGTCCCGCGAGCACGAGACCCACTCCACCTGGACCAGCCACTGCCGCGCGCCAGGGGCGCTGGCGATAGCAGCAATGGACTGCGGGCGTGCGCCGAGGCCTGGGGGAATCGTCTCGAAGGACCCCAATGTCCTCGTCACTCCCTGCGCGTCGAACACGGCGTCCACCCGCAATCTCCACACGGACAGCGATGCCGCGTGCTGCGAGACCCCGATCGTGAGCGACGGGATCTCGTTCCGGCCCGCGTCGCGGGCGTGTAGCCCGAGACGCGGGATCTGTCCACGGATGACTCGAGCCATGAAGCCCCTACACGATGGGCCACTGGCCCGTGTAGACCTCCCCTGTTCGGACGTTGCTCGGCGTGCCCAGGAGACGCAGTGCATGCCCACACGGGCCCATCACAGGCCCCGCAGCACCCAACGGATAGAACCGCCGGAACACGCCCGTCAGTCCCTCCTCAGTATACGCATTGCCCGACGCCGTGATGTCCTGCGCGCCGGGATGGTATCCCGGTCGCAGCCCCTTCAGGACGATGACGTCACTCCCCACGCCGAGCAGGGTGACTGACAGGAGTCCAGCAAACTCCGCGGCGACCAATGGCTGCACGATGGCAGCCACCTGAGCTGCTGTGCCGGCCGCACTAATGTCTAGCTCCACGTTTCCGGCACCAGGCACATTGGTTCCGTCCACGTCGTACTCAAATGTGACAACCTGCGAGCGAATGTTCGCAGAACCCGAACTTCCGTCTCCCTGCTGACCGTATTGGAGACAGGAGACTTGCATCGTCTCCCCGTTCGCGTAGCTTCCCGGCGCGCCATTCTGCCAGTTCCTCGCGGCTCGCGACCGCAGCAACTGTTGCCGAGTGTCTGTCGCGTAGGGCTCGTACTCCGGGGGGAGCGCCGCGTAGGACGTCCCCCCATACTGCACGGGGGCTGCCCCCGCCGGGATGTAGTACTCAGTTGGATACGACATATATATCCACTCCTACGTAATGTACCGGCAATAGAGTGCCAGCGAGATCAACGCATCCTCGAACCGCGGTTCGTCGATAGGATTGTTCGCCTTCCACCTGAAGGCGACGTCGAGCTGTGGACTCGCGTTGGTCAGCTGGATACGGACGAGTCGAGGGACCTCCACCGACAGCGCACTGAGTGTGACAAACGACTCCTCCAGCGCAGTGGCGGCCGCATCTTCCAAGCGATTGGTGAACCTCTCCTCTTGGTTCGCTCCTACGGCGCACTGGATGTCGTCCGTCGTGGGGCCCAAGAGCCCACCACCGTCGTCATTCAGCGTGACAACGGTGGCGAAAAACCCAACGATTTCGACAGGGCGATTCCAGCGCAACGGGAGACGCCCAGTCTCCTGCTGGGCGCGACCCAACTCCGCCTGCACCTCCCAAGTGAAGGGAGCCACAGGCGCGTGGTTGGCTGCGTACATTTGGCCCGGGTCATACGACCCGGACGAGACGATGGGACCAGGCATAGCCGACTCCTAGTAGCGCGCTCCTACCTAGTTGCCGCTAGGCAGCTGTACCTCGATACCGTACAAACGCATGGTCAAGTCGATCACGATGTTGTCTGGTGCCTGGAAGGAATCAGGGTCGTCGATATCGCCGCGGAGCGAGATGGGGACGACGATGGGACGCTCCAGACGCGCCCTCGCAATGAACTCACCGTCGGGCTCTCCGTCACGCCTCCAGACATATCCCTCCGGAATCTCGTATCGGTTGTCCGATTCCGGCACCCCGTTCGCTCTCACGTAGGAGGCCGCCCCACCCTGCGGGAGGAGGTCGCACACGCCCAGCTTCTCGGTGCGCTTCCTGTCCCACTCAAATTCCAGCGACAGCAACGGAATGGCCGACTGGAACAACCCCTGCTCGAAATTCGCCGGGGCTTGTCCCTGCGGGACCATTACGATGGCGGCAGGATCCCAGATGGGAGTCGTGCCGGCGAACATTGCCACCACATCGGCGTCCGACACCGGCGTCGCCACCACTTCCGACCCGCTCGCGTAGTTGACGTACATCGCTCGGCACGAGAGTCCCACTCCTTCGATCACAAAATCGGAGGCACCGTTCGTCGATTTCCCCTTTGCCAAGTTCGTCTCGGCTTCCGATGCCTGGATATTGAGTTGGTTGCCCAAGGTGACGCGATCACCGACTCCGTACGTGAAAAAATCGAGGCGTTGGTTCGCCCGCGCTACGGCGAAAGCGAGTCCATTCGTTGAGTCCACCTCGACGACCGTGTACACCAGCGAGCGCACCGAATGGTACGGCTTCGTCGACGCGATGAAGGATTGTCCGGCCTCCTCATAGAGTCCCAGGACCTTGCTTCGTTGGGTCTGAAATAGGGGCTTGTCTGCCATTTTCGTTTCCTCTTTCTCCGTACTGTTGGCTCTTAGAGCCCCATGGCTTCAGCGACTCCCGAGCCATCTCGGCTTCCGTCGCGATAAAACGCGGAGGTTGGGTTATCGCTGTCATCGAGGTACCCTGCGACTCCGGTGTCGTAGTCGCGCTGAATGAGCGCTCCGGTGTCACCGGGGCGCACCAGAGCCCCAGCCTCAGCTGGTGCCTGTTGCTGTTGCGTCTGAGCCGCGGCGCGCGACGCACTGTAGCCGAGTCCCATCGCGTAGCCCGCGGCTCCGATGAGAGCGTAGCCGGCTGGGGCGAGTCGCGGACGGCGCTTCATAGCATGCCCCGCGATCCCCATTAGCACCGGTGTGGCCCACCAGTTGCGTTGCAGGATGTCCACCCGCGAATTTAACGCATAGTGGCCTAAGTAGGCGACCGCTCCCGTCGTCGCCTGTAGCGCGGTCCCAGAGACTCCGCCGAGCATGCGCCGGGCCCGTCCTCGTCGTCGCGTCGGACCCGCAGCGCTCTTTCTCTTTTTTGCCATCTCATCACCTCGTCAATGCGTATGCGAGCACTGCGCCCGCTACCAGGAGTGGAGTAGTCCCGATCGCCCACCCCGTGCCGGTCGATACGGCACGGGGTAGAAACGGCTCGTAGGGCTGCTCTGGCTCAGCCAAGACAGCCTCCTGCTGCGCCCGCAGCGCGCCTAGGACCTCTTTACTCGCCGCATCCAGCGGCAGTTGCTTGCCGGCGGCGCGCTCCCGTTCAAGATGCGCCTCGACGATTTTCATCGCCTCTTCGTGCGCCTGCATCAGGCGGCGGCTGCGCTCACGTCGGGCGAGCTGGCGGTCGATGACACTACTTGCCTGGTAGGCGCAGTACCCGACCCCGACCACGCCGACCGCGACAATCGCGACGACCGCGGCGGCGGGGAGCGCACCAGTCTCCATGGGCGCCGATGCCGACGTGTCGATGCCACCGGATAGCCCGCCACCGTCGCACAGTTGCAACGTGCGGTACGTCCAGTACAGGCGCCCCGCTGCCTCTACCCGATCAGGAGACGCCTGCGGGCGCAGATCTATCTCGAGCTGCTCGCCAACGTAGTTGACGGAGCCAGCCAACGATCCCATCGCCCAGCAGGTCTCTGCGAGTGAGGCGCGGAATTCGTCCACGCGCTGTGTGATGGGACCGCTCTCCCAGTCCCCCGTGGCTGCACGCACTCGACCCGCGGCTGCATGCGCAGCCATCAGCGGGTCGTAGTGGGTCCAGACATTCTCTGCCACGTCTCCCTCACAACAACAGCGCGAGACCAGCGAGCACCGCCAGCGCGGGCGCTACGTCCCCCACGCCTCCAGACGCAGCTGGACTCGCGCCGTCTCCCGCAGCGGCCGGCTGCGATGGAGCCGACACGGGAGGGGTCGGAGTAGTCGGCGGCGTCGGCGTGCTCGGCGGCGTCGGCGTGCTCGGCGGCGTCGGCGTGCTCGGCGGCGTCGGAGTCGTGGGCAGCGTAATCGGAGGGATCTCGACCCCCCCGGGGAGCGTGAGCGGAGGAGTCGTCACCGTACCCGGAGTGGGCGTGCTCGGAGGCGTCGGCGTGGTCGGCGGCGTCGGGCTCGTTGGCGTCGTGGGAGGGGGGGCAGGTTCGGACTGGGCCTTTTCTTCGGCCCAGGCGGCTAGCTCATCTACGTCCTTCTGTCGCAACTCGCCATCCACCGAGCCGTCGTAGCTGGTCCTCCAGTTCGCCCAGGCGATGAGAGCCTGTCTGTCCCGGTTGACCCAGCTCGGGAGCAAGTCGCTCGGCTGGCTGCCGTAATCCGGCAGGGCGCCAGCGGCCGCCCCGTCAGATTTTGACCAGGCAACCAAAATCGCCTTACTTTTCAGTATTTCTGCGGCAGTGACGTCGTCACTGCCAGCACCAGGGATGGGGATAGGGCTAGTCGAGGTGGGGGTCGACGGAGTCGTGGAAGTACCCCCAGTCGGCCACCACGACTCCGGCAACTTGATCACCTCCCCGACGGGGAAATACTTGAAATTGCGCCCATATGACGTCGTGACGGTACTCTTCGTGGGGTTGGCGGCGAAGAGTTCCGTGTACCGGGACGCCGAACCGGTCACCTTTTGCGCCACGCCACCCGGCGTATCATTGGGGTCGATAGTGTACGTCTTGCCGTCTACGGCCAACCCTCCCGTATCGTAACGGGAGAGATACCGAGCGGCCGGCACTCGACGACGCACGTAGTCGGCCCCTGCCCGGGAGAGTGGGCGCCATCGCAGGTAATTGCTCCCACCCCTGCGCATCGCGTCCTGTACGGCGGCTCGCGACACCCCGAGGCGACGCGCCAC
>JASFQK010000069.1:0-12019 GCA_050115495.1 Phycisphaerae bacterium
ACGTCCTTCTGCCGAAAGCGGATCGCCTGCCGCGAATGCCGGGATGCCGGGCCTACGGGCGACGCCTGGCGCGACCGCGAGGGCGCCCCCGAGACCTGCCCGTTCGGCGTGACCGCCGACACGCTGCCCGAACCGGCCACGCCAACGACGGCCAGCTCAGAACCCTGCCCGGCGGCCGGCGCCGCGTGCGACCACTGGCGAGCCCGGAAATGCCACCTCGACCCCGCCGACTCGCGGTGCCTGTCGGACCTGCGCTTCAAAGGGCCCGCCAGCGACTGCCCGCTGGGCTGGCGGAAGTAGCGGGTCGGCCCTCGCGGGGCTATCTTTGGTCTCGAGCACACGGCGGTTTGGCCGCCTCGGCTCTCGCGCGCGACTTTTGCTACGACAGCTTTGGCAGCGGCCGTTTTCCGGCCAGGGTATGTGCGCTTGCGTGGCGTGCTGGCAGTTTGTCCGACCCGCCTCGAGAGACAACGACCGCCTACACGGCAGCCGTAACGTTGGGTGGGGACGCTGTACAGCGGAATCACAAGACGGAGCGGTGGCAGAGTGCCCATCTCAGGCCAGTCGGGTTAAGCTACGCTTGGGTAGCCTAGCTCGGCCAGGCCTGACTCGAATATGATGTCGAGAGCAACGTGGAGGAGATCGCCGTCGCGTCGCCACCTGAAGATTCCGCTGCCGCGTTGAGACCGCTGCTCGAGGAGTGCGGCTACACGGGAACGTGCTTGGCCGCGCGCTACTCCGTGGGCGCACAGACGTTCCCACTGGTCGGTTTTGCGGGCAAGCCGTGGGACAGCCGGTCGGCGTGCATCGCGGTTGTGGACACCGGTGGTGACCCGTGCGCTGCGGCCGCGTCCTGTCGGGAGCTCGGAGCGCCGATCGTGTGGGTGCGGTACAACGGGACCATCGACTGGTGGACGCAGCACGAGCAGAGCCCGAGCCGGTTTGCGTCGCGACCGGTGGCCGAGTTTCCTCAGCTGGTTCGCGAGTATCAGGCCGACCTCGCGCCGACCGAGGTGTATCGGCTCAAGACGCTGGGCCGGCTGCCCGGGGCGCGGCAATTGGACTTTATCGATGTCGGGCTGATGCCGCTGCTGGAAGCACGGGCGGGCAAGGAGCTTGGCGGTCTGGTGGAAGACATGACGCGTGCCGTGCTGCTTGGCTTGAGGCTGCGCAGCCCCGGCAAACAGCGCATGCGCGAAGTGTTCACCGCCGTCTTCCGGCTGCTGGCCGGAAAGATCCTGCACGACAAGCGGGTCCGTGGGTTCGCGACGCTCGCGCTCGACGATCCGGCCGCCGTGCTGACCGCCGTGCAACGGCACTACAACGCCGGCGAACCTGCCCCGCATCTGGACCACACGTGGCGGACGGCGCTGGCGAGGGCGTGCGAACTCATCGCGGGCTTCGGCGACGTGCGCACCGTGTCGCCCGAGGCGCTCGCGTACGTTTACGAGCACACGCTGGTCAGCAAGCCACTCCGCAAGAAGCTGGGCATCCACGCCACCCCGCTCTACTTGGTGGACTACGTCCTTTGGCAGCTCTACGACTGGATTCGCGAGATTCCCGCGGCCGACCGCCACGTGTTTGAGCCAGCGTGCGGGCATTCGCCGTTCCAACTGGCGGCTCTGCGGATGCTGCGGCTGGAAATGCAGGGAGACTCGGACGAGGCGGTGCATACGTACCTGAAGCAGCATGTCCACGGCGTGGAGATCGACGATTTCGCCCGCGAGATCGCCCGGCTGTCACTCACGCTGGCGGACATCCCGAACCCCAACGGCTGGGACCTGCAGGCCGCCGACATGTACGCTTCGGATATCCTGGCCGAGCAGGCCGGGCACTGCCGCATCCTGCTCAGCAATCCGCCTTATGAGCGTTTTGATCCCGCCGAAAAGAAGGTGTACGCCGCCGCCGGCTATCCCGTGCGGCGATCCAAGGCGGTCGAACTGCTAGACCGCACGCTCCCGCACCTGGCGCCCGGCGCGGTGTTTGGCGTGGTGGCGCCACAGGGCGTACTCCAAAGCAAGGAGGCGAAAGACGTTCGTACACTGTTGCTGCGAGAATTCGAGATTCGCGAAGTGTGCATGTTCGCGGACAAGGTATTCGAGGAAGGGGATGCCGAGACTGCCGTGATCTTGGGGCGGCGGCGTCCAGACGCCGGAACTGCAGCGAAACAGACAACGTTCCGTCGCGTTCGCGAGGATTCCATCGCCCAGTTTGCTGCGGACTACTCGTTCGACTCGGAACACGTCGCATCAGCGGCGCAGCTCAAGGCGCATCGCGACAAAGACCTATACGTCCCCGACCTCCCCGACGTGTGGGAGCGCACCAGGGGAAACCCTACGCTCGGCACAGTCGCGGACATCGGCGAGGGATTCTCGTTTGCACACAAGGGGTTGATCGAGAAGGCGCAGGCCGCCGGCAAACGACGGACGTCGGACGCAGTGCCCGCCTACCTAGCCGGCGTGGGCGACTTGTCGATCTGGGAGGTTCCCGAGTGCGTGTGGCTCAGCTCGAAGCGTACTCCGGTTGAACCGTGGCGCAGCGGCGACCACACCGGAAAGGCCCAGATCCTGGTCAATCACGCACGCGTGATGCGCGGGCCGTGGCGAATCAAGGCTCTGCTGGATCGAAGTGGGCGCGCGGCCATCAAGAAATACGTGACGGTCCGCCCCAGGAAAGGCGGACCGGCAATCACGTTCCTTTGGGCGCTGCTAAACTCCCCCGTTGCGAACGCCTACGTTCACTGCCACACGTTCCGCCGAGACATCTACGTGAGCGTGCTCGCATCGTTCCCCCTGCCGGTTCACTGGCAAGCGCACGTAGCGTCCGTTGTTTCGGCGGCCAATGCGTATCTGCAACTCGTGTGCGAACCAGAGGCGTTCGAATTGCAGTCGGAACAGAACCCCGCTGTCTGCCAGGCGCTCCTGCGCATGGATGCCGCGGTGACGCGCGCCTATGCGCTGCCGGTCCGGCTCGAACGGGAGCTGCTCGATCTCTTCCGGCTGCCGGCGGAGAAGAAGGAGCGGCGGCGGCGTAAAGGCGTCGGATGCATGTTCGGCGACTACTTCCCGGCCGACTTCGAGTCGCTGATCCCGCTGCACAAGTACGTCGCGGCCGGCTACCAGCGCTCCACGGTGAATGCCGTCACTGCACGGTTGAAGGCGGGGGAGTCGGACACCGTGCTGCGAGACCTGCGAACGGCCGCGGATGCATTTGGGGGAGACTGACGGGTGCGTGACTATCTCATCGATACGCAGATCATCCGTTACTGGTATGACATCGCGTGCCCGCAGCACGCCGCGGTAATTGGAAACGTGCAGAAGCTGCAAGCCCTCGCCGGATCGGCCGAACACCAACCGCGGCTGCTGGTTTCCGTCATCACGCTGGGTGAGATCGAGTTCGGCCACCGCGTTCAGCAACACGACCATCCTGCGGCGCAGGAGGCCTATCTGCGATTCGTCAACGAGCAGCTTCCCGATCGTCTGGAGCTCACCGGCGATGCGGCAGCAGCTTACGGCAGGCTTCGTGCGCGGTTGTTCAACAAGCACGCCCCCGGGGGCATGAGGAAGCCGAAGATGCGGCCCGAGCAACTCATCGACCCCGCCACGTCGCTCAACCTGCAAATCCAGGAGAACGACCTGTGGCTCTGCGCTCAGGCCGTTGGGCATCGATTGGTGCTGGTCAGCAACGATGCCATGAAGCCAATCATGGCGATCGCCGAGGGAGTGAATCCGCCGCTGTTGGTGGAGAACTGGGCTCTGCCTGGAGCCGTTACCCCCAACGCCCCCGCATGATGAAGTGCGGCAGCAACCAGCATCATGCCGGCGCTGGCGCTGACCGAGCGGGTCGAAGTCGACGTCACGGCCTTCGGCGACGCAGCTCTCGATCCAACCGGCCATCATCTCAGTAACCGCCGGCCCACCCGTTCGACCGACCGCTGGCGCCATACAGGGTTGGTTTGGCCAGTTTCAAGCTGTAGAGCTGGGCGTCGATACCACCTCGGCCCCGGATTCTCCTGCACAGCCCTCAATGTGGGCGGAGTCTGGCGGAAGACTTGCTGTCGCGACGGTGCGGTACATGCTGAATACGGCGGCAGCCACGATGCGGACGGCTGAAGCTATGCGCCCCCATCGAGTCCAGATGCCCCGTGCCGCTGTGACATTCTCACTCAGCGTCTTCCTCGTGGGGTGAGCTCTTCGCGCATGCGCGAAGGACTGGCGCATGTTGCGGTTGTTCGCGCAGTTGAATCGGCATTCACGGAGCTGCGGCAAGCCCATTGCTGTGCTGACAGATCGCTGGTCACTGTGGCCGCGACGAACACAAGGAACACGGACAACACGGCGTTGCCGTCCATAAGTGCTGTGTTTGCAGGACTCCGCAGAGCGCCGGGCGCTCGTGAACAGCCATTGGGGTCGGTTGCGGTCGTGGTTGACCAGAGCTGCCCGTGGCGCACATGGGATGAAGTGTCGGCGTGCTGCTGTTCGTGGCGTCGTCGATACTGCTTTCTACCCCGACCAGCGAACTCGAAGTCACGGACGGACCGTCACTTGCAGCGTGTGGCCCTTCGGCACTCCGCGGGTCAGACAGATCTCCATCTCTTATTGATGTGCGGATGTCGTGTGACGGCGGCTGCGGTTCCTCTCATTCTATGCGGCCGACATTGCCTGGGTGCCCTGATCACGGAAGGACGCTGCAAGCGTCACGGCGTCACGCGCCAGGCCGCAGTACGTCCGAAGTGATGCAAAACCTCTCCCGACCGTCACTTGTGTCGCCTCGGCGCGATCTTTGCGTCTCCTGAACGAAGTGCGATCGTCGAATGCTCGGTCGTCATAGGACCATACACAGAACCGACCGCCGTTCGCGTGAATCTCCGACGAAACCCGTATTCTCCGAAACAACGAAAAGCTTGCTCCCACCATACGAACAGGGAGCTTTGAGGGATCTTAATGGCGGCCCCCTTCCCTCGGGTGTTGCGCGCGCGTAATATGGGAGCAGTCAGGCAGGGGAGGTGGCTCTTGCGCGAGACGGCGCGGGCGCCCTGCTTGGAGGGTATTCTAAGGGGACCAGCAATGCATAGCATGCAGCGCGTAATGGTGGGGGCCATCGTCACGATTGCAGGGGCGGTGGCGTTGAGCGCATCGTCATCGGCGCAAGCGCCGGCGAATGCGTCTCGAGGATCGTCGCAGACGTTTGACACGTCCGGTTTCGCTACCGAGTGCGGTATCGTTGAGACTGAGGTGGGGGGGGCTGCCTTGGGACGTTTCACCCGCGCTGAACTGCTAGTGATGATGGGGCGATCCTCCGCGGCAACAGGACGGTTCGGCGTCTCTGCGGCCGCGTACTTGACGTTCCTGAACGAGTTCGGATTGCGGCACGAGTGGGCTGAGCGCGTGTCGTTGCGACTCATCGACAGTCTCGCTCCGCTGAAGCTCGACGTCGTTGACGTCATGTTCTCGACAGACGGCCCGCAGTTCAGGCCGGCTTGGCGGATGGGGTACGTGCCGGACACCGCCCAACTTGAACAAGCCGTGACGGTGTGTGAGACCCTTGCTGCCGAGTTGGAGCAAGAGGCCGCGCGGGCGACGGTGCTTCTCAAGCTCGGCTGGATCCAGCGTGCGAGAGGCGACTGGGACGCGGCCACGCGAGCCTGGGACCGTGCCGCTGTCGCGGCGCCACGGGGGTCCAATCAGGCGACGCAGGCGCTGTCGTTGGCTGCGGAGAATTGCGAGTGGCTCGGCCATCCGACGGAAGCGATCGCACGACTGGAGCAGATCGTACAAGCACGTGGGGAAGACGCGATGACCCCCGAGACACGATCGCGAATCGAACGTCTGCGCCGGGAGGCGGGGCGCGATGAGGCTTGGTTGGCAGATCCCGTAGCGGGGTTCCAGCGTGAGGGCGAAACGAACGGCGCCGCGGACCCGAGCGCACGGTACGTGGAGGCAGCGACTTGGCTGAAACGAAGGGGGCAGTTCCCAGTCCTCGCTAAGCTCGCCTGGTGGGCATCCAGAGAAGCAAAGTGGCCGTTATCCGTTCAGTTGAGCGTACTCGGCGACCTGGCTGACGCCTCGCTGGCCGGAGGTACCGATGAAGGGCGTGTGGTTGCCGCGGAGGCTTATGCGAGCATCATCGCCGCTTCAGAGGAGGAATCCTGGATCTTGCCGGCTGCTGTGCGCCGTAGTGCCCTGTTGCGCGTACTACATCGACCGGGCGATGCGCTGTCCACGATTGAATCGACTGAACAGCGGTTGCGGAATGCGGAGATCTGGGAGACCACGCTTGTGCCGGAGAAGGTACGTGTGCTCCTGGACTTGGGTGACATGGAAGCAGCCAGGACGCTGGTGGACGACTTCGGCGTAAGGCACTCTGATCATCCGGAACTGCCGGCGCTTCGCGATCTCGTGCAGCAGGCCAGCAAGCGGGAGGGCAAGTGATGTACAAGGCCAGGAAGACAATGTCCATCGTCACGTTGTTTATCGCGGTCACGTTGAGCGCCTCGGCGGCGGCTCAGATTACGTCCAACGCCGGCGACGGCGTGCTGAATGCGCCGTATCGCGGAACGATCACGTCGCTGCGCGAGTTGTGCGCCGACATCCCCTATGGAGAGGTGAAGACTCACTGCGAGCCGCTCTTCGTAGACACGAACTACATAACCAGTAGCACATACAGCGTGTGGGTGCTGCAGGAAACCGCCGACGATCAGTCCTGGGATCGAAGTGTGATTCGGCTCTTTGAGGGTGTCGATGGGAGTGGTGCCGAACTGGACCTAACCGGGACGAGCCAGGCGAATCCCATCACGCGCTCCGTATCCGCCGACGATTTTGTGCGCATGTCGGTCAAGGCGATCGGCACCCGGACGACGGAACCGCTGAAGTTCCGGTTGCGCTTCTCCTATTCGATTAACGGCACTCCCACGACGGCGACGCGGACGTTTGTCGTGGCACCAATCACTGGTTCATTCTCTGTGCTGCCGGGAGAAAGCGAGGCATTCCACCTGGGCACGCCGATTCTCGACGTGACGGCCGGGGCGGCTCACCTCATGGTGCCCGTCGGACGCACTGCCGAGATGATTGGAGCGACCTTCGAGGATAAGGACAACCGGCTCGGGCCGTCTGTCATGCAAACAGCGGATGTCCTCCTTCCCGGGGCCGCGGAGTCCGTGTTTATTCAAAACAGCTTGCAGTTCAAGCTGGGAGGGACTTACGGCAAGACGGCTTGGGGCGCACCGTGGCCGGGACACTTGATCGGCTACTACAGCTCAGGTGACACATGGGGGCCGGATGCCACCCACTACGATTCAGACGCCCCGACCGGCCAAGATGGCGTGCGCTGCTATGACCGCATCCGCCCGCGGGACTTGGCGAACGCGCATCCTGCCACGCAGCAGTTGACGTACGATGGCAGCGACCTTGTTACGCAGATCCATGACGGCGCGAGCCCCCATAATGTGATCACTCTGCAGCGCAGCGTTGGCGTCGTGACGCGTATTACGACTTCAGACGGGCGTGGCTGGGATATTGGCAGTGATCAAGTCGACGGGTGGATCACCTCGGTCGAACCAGACAGCGGTAAAGGGGCACGTTTCTTTGTACACAACGCCGCGGGCCGCGTCACGCAGGTCAAGGACGCCAATGACCAGGTGATGTACGAGTATGTCTACGCGAATGATCCAACAGGTCTGCCGACCAAGCTCACTACGGAACGCCGGTATATCCAAGCCGACGGCGAGCTGCGTGACGCTGTAGTCCATGAGACGATTGGGGACTACCACTTGCGAAGGAAGGAATTCACGGGTAGCGGTGAGTATCGGCAGTATGACTTCTTCTACGACGAGGCGGATTCGCTGAGACACCGGTTGGCCTGTGTGCGAACCTACCGCGATCCTAACGGCGCCGACCCGCCCCACTACGATACTATCTACACGCATGATATCAACAAGCCGGCAGGAGCGATGGTCATCACACAGATCACACTGCCGGATCTATCCACGATCGCCTATGAGTACGACCATCACCTCGAGGCAGGCACGGTGCACTTCGGGTTTCGGAGCAAGACAACGCACACCGGGGCGGGGGGCTCTCTCGTCACGTACGATGTCGATCATGACTTTCTGTACGTTAACGCGCTTGAAGAGACGCGCCTTTATCATCGACCACGCATCGTCGCCGAACGCGATGGGCTCGGACATGAGGTTGGGTACCAGTACGAAGAAGGGGGTGTGGACAGCGATCTCGATGGTCGGAGTGATGGTCTGACTGGGGAGAAATCGAATGACCTGCTGCGCCGCTTCGGTCCGACGATTGCGGAGGGTTGTTCGGGAACGCGCGTGCCGGAAGCGCGCTACTATTACTACAACTATTACGACCCAGAGCCGGTACGGCGCGTGCTCAAACGGGTTGAAGTGGATTATGACGACGGACTCTGTCGCAACACGGAGTACGAATACGATGACCTGTTGCGACGCACGGCAGTCGTCGTCGACCGCGGCGGCAAGGACATCCGAACGGAGTACCAGTACGTCGATGATGCGCCGACACAGGATCGAATCGTCATCGATCCGGACGATTACTGGACGAAGACGCAGTTTGACGCGGACGGGCGTGTGTCGAACGTTCGCCGGTATCTTGACCCAGGTGGAGCAACGGGCAACTACTACCAGACCGCGTATCAATACGACGTCAACGGCCGGCTCGAATACGAGATTATCGACAACAAGGACCAGGCTGGGGTAGCCCTTAGTCCGGCGACGATCACGACGCAGTACACGCACGATCGGCTGGGCCGGCTCACCATGCGCGAGGTCGATCCGAGCGGGATCGGCCAGGAGTCACACACTGATTACAATTGGCTGAATGATGTGACGCAGACGTACGATACGTCTGGCCGTGGCATGCAACGTGAGTACGACGGACGGGGACTGGTCAAGTACGAGACTCCAGTCACAGCGCCCGAAACGCCCGTGGGGGCGTTGACAACGGAATTCACGTACGACGCTATGGGGCGGCTCAGGTTTACCGATCTCCCCACCGGTGCCCAGGACGAGATCATGTACGACGACTTCGGTCGTACGTGGAAGCAGATCCGGCATCCGGGACCGGATGGCGGGTCCACCATTACAAACGAGTTCGAGTACGACGCGGCCAGCCACGTTGAGCGCGGCCACGCATATGAGGACGACGGCCGGACAATTCGCCATCTGTCCGACGTAACGCACGAATACGACGAAGGCGGTTTCCGTTACGAGTCGCGGCAGCGCCTGACCGCTGGCGACGACACCGCCTCGGATCCGCTTACGCAATGGAAATTCGACTGGGCCGGCAACGTCATCGAGGAGCGGGCCAAGGGAGAGAGCGGACGGGGCGACGACGACCGCGTCATCACAACGTTGTACGACGCCGCAAACCGCGTTGAGAGCACGCTTGACTCGGAAGATGGCGAGACGATCTACGACCGGGATGACCGCGGGAACGTTGAGCAGCTTCAAGTCAAGCTCACAGATCGTGCCTACGCCGTCACCGACACGATGTACGACGCCCTGAGCCGGGCGACGCGTGTGACGGATCCGCCGGACGCCACCGGCCTGAGGCATTATCGCGAGCGCTTCTACGACTCACGCGGTAACCTGAGACGCGAAACGGCGAAGGCGTACGGGGGAGACGCCGTGCAGACGGCGATCTCCGAGTACGACAATGCCGGCCGACTTGATTATCAAGCAATGCTGGATGACGCCGACGGGACGGCGCTAGCCGGCCGCGATGTCGACCGCGTCGTCGACTATGAGTACGACCAGGACGGTCGGCTGCGCTTCCGGACAACGTACAACAACGGCACGACATCGCCCCTGACGACCGAGACCACCTACGACAGTCTCGGCCGGGTCGACGTCGTCACGGATCCGTCGGGTAGTACGACCAGCAACGGATATGCGGCCAATGGACGCCTCAATCAGAGGACGGTTGACGATGGCTACGGCCCGCGCGTATTCACCTTTGGCTATGACGGTCACGACCGGGTTACATCACGGACTGCGGTCGGTGATGGCCGAACGCCCGCCCTGGTTACGTCATACGAGCTCGACGGCCTTGGCCGCGCGGTTCGTATCACTGACCCGAAGGGCGTCATCACCCGAACCGACTATGACCTGACCGGCCAGCGTGTGGCCGTCGTGGAAAACGAAGGTGGCGGGGTGCTCGAACGCACCACCAATTACGACTACGACCGACTCAACCAGCTCGTCACGCAAACGGCCGTCAACAAGTCCTCCAGCGGAACGCCGCTGGACGACCAGGTCACGCAGCACCGCTACGACACGCTCGGTCGGTTGGAGTGCACCGTCTACCCGGACAGCCTCGCCGATCCGGAGGACCCGGATTGCGTCGACTGCCTTCGCATGGCGTACGACCTGGGCGGCCGGCAGATCTTCCGCCACGATCAACGCGCCGTCGAGACGACCTACGTCCACGACGACCGCGGCCTGCTGATTTCGCGCACGACGGGTCGCGACGTCGACACGTTCGGCTACGATGCGCTCGGTCGGATGACCTCTGCGAGCCGGGGCGATTCGCAGATCGAACGCGATTACACCGACCTCGGCGATCTCGACTACGAGACTCAAACACTCGGCGGTCGTGCTGCGCGGACGGTCGACTATACGAGCGATCAGGCCGGTAACTGTACGCAGCTCCAGTACCCCAACGGCGCCGCGCTGACGTACACCGCCACGGCGTTGAACCAGGTGGACACGATCACGCTCGGCGTGAACCCGCTTGTTGAGTACGGCTACAAGGGAGACGGTCACCTGCTCGACTTCCGTCGCACGACGACGGACGAGCCGAGTGGTACGACCGTTTACGACACTGGTTTCGACTACGACATCCACCGCCGCACGACCGTGATCGAGAACTACCTCGAGGTCGGCGGCCTACCGGATCTGATCGCCTCCTACGGCTTCACGCATGACGCCAACGGCAACCCGCTGACGCAGACGGCCGGCGGCTGGCCCGATTTCGCGCCTGACGATCGGGTCTTCGCCGTCGACGATCTCGATCGGCTGACCGGCACGACCTATGACGAGCTCGGCAGCACCGAGTCCACGACGTTCGACCTGCTCGGCAACCGGGAAATGCACACCGACCGGGCGGGCACGACGACGCCGTACGGCCCGGTGAACGCGGCGAACGAGTATCCGGCGATCGACGGATACGCGTTGGCGTATGACGCAGCGGGCAATTTGATCGTCGACGAAGAGGGCCGGGAGTACGACTACGACGAGTTCGACCGCCTGACGGAAGTCCGGGACGTCGAAGAGGCCGTCCTGGTGCGGTACACGTACGACGCTCTGGGTCGGCGGGTGCTGAGCGAGTTTTCGCCGAACGATCCGCCGAATGCGTACACGATTCGGTACGTGTACGACGGCCGCCGGATTATCGAGGAACGTGACGCCGCGGACGCGCTGACGTGTTATCACGTGAACGGGGCCCAGTTTATCGATGAACGGGTGGCGACGTACCGGGTTGAGGAAGAGCGTTCGGCGGGTCCGGGAGCGTTCCCGGCTGGGGCCGGCGGGCGTTTGGGCGTGTTCACGTATTATCTGGAGAGTGGGAACCACTCGGTGGTGGCGGTGGGCGACGCCGCCGGGTCGGTGGTGGAGCGGCTGGACTATGGTTCTGGGGGCGATTTCGGGGGCAGTGGGCCGGTCTACCTGATCGCCGACAGCAATTGCGACGGGCTGGTCAGCAACTTCGATATCACCCCGTTCCTGCTGGCGATGGAAGGTCGCGAGGGATGGGAGGCGTTGTACGACTGCGACTACCTCTGCGCGAACGACCTGACCGGCGATGGCTTGGTGAACAACTTCGACCTCAGTCCGTTCATCAGTTGCCTGGCGGACGGTGGGTGTGGGACGTGCACGCCGGTGGGGAGCGGTTCGGCTCCGCCGCCGACGGGGACGTTTGCGTTGCACGGTCGGCCGGTGGACGTGCTGGCGGACGGGAAGGTGCTGGTGTACGTGCGGGCGCGGTAC
>JASFQK010000070.1:0-11707 GCA_050115495.1 Phycisphaerae bacterium
GCGTTACCTGCTGGAAGGGTGATGTCAATAACGACAACACGGTCGATAATTTCGACATCTCGCCGTTCGTGACTATTGTCGCCGATGGCTACGCGCTAGACAGCGACTACGATAGCGCCTATCCCGGCCTGCGCGGCTCTGCCCTCTACCACGCGGACATGAACTGCGATGGCTATGTCAACAACTTCGACATCGCCCCATTCATACAGAAGGTGTCGGACCCTGCGGCTTGGTACGCCACGCACCCGGACTGGGAGCATGCTGATTGCGCGCCGCCGGGCGATTCGGAGGAGCGCGCCGGCGGTGGAGCCACCACGCCGGCGGCCGTTGCCGCCATGTTCGAAGCGTCCCTCTTCGGCGACGAACTGAGCTTCATCACCGAAGCAGCAGCGGAACTCGCGGAATACTACGGCGATAGCGAGGAAGGCGCGTTCTGGGCGGCCGTCGCGGCGGCGCTGGCCGACTGAACCCAGTCCATCCTGGCACACTGATCCAAAGGCGGCGCGGCGGCCCGGTCTCAGACAGGCCCCCCGCCGCCGCTTTGTCGCCACGGCCACGTCGGCCGAGAGAGCCTGTGAGACAATCCTCCACACCGAGTGGGGCAGGCGAGCCCCCTGCCCAACCAAGATAACATGCGAACAGCGTGATAAACTGCACTGGCGATGCTGATCACGAAGCTCACAACCTGCCCCGAATGCCAGGCCGACCTGCGAGAGCTGGCGCCGCCGGCGAGCTGCCCGGGGTGCGGCTTCGCGTTTGATGTGGAGACGTGCGTCTGGCGGTCGTCTCGGTCGTGGCAGCACGCCTACGTGGTGTACGGGCTGATGGGGCTGGTCACCGGGCTGGCGGTGGCGGGGGTCGAGCGGCTGTCGGCGGGCGAGGTGTCGAACGCCCTGCTGCCGATCGTCGCCGGCCTGAGCGTCGCGGTGCTCGGGCTGCTGCTGCACCGGGTACTGACGGGCAAGCTGTCCGGGCGATTCGTCGCGGTCACGCCGGCGGGGATCGTGGTCGGGCTGCGCCGGCCGGCGCGGCTGATCCCATGGTCGGACTACCGGCGGCTGGTGACGCGCGGCCGCGTGCCGAGCATCGAGTGCCACGCGACGCCGGTGCCGGTCGCGCTCGAAGATGTGTTCGAGAATGATGAAGAGCTGACGGCCTTCGCCGCCGCGCTACGCCGCGCGGGCGAGCGGCGCACACCCTGAATTCCCACATCCCCTTCGAATAATGGCGGGCCGTCGACGTTCCCTCTGTTGGACAGCACCGGGAGCCGCCCGAGTCACGAATCAGGGCCTGACCGCATCAGGTCATCTTGTCCGCGATCCATTGTCGTACAAGGAGAGGCAATCATGCGAAGAGTCACACTCTGGTCCATCGTTCTGTCGTGCACCGCCATCATCGCCGTGGGCGTGGCTCCGGCCCAGACGCTGGAGTCTGAGGCAACGACGCTCACGCTCGTCGACGTTGATTCACCGCCGCCGCCGCCACCGCCACCGCCACCGCCGATCGTCACCATCGCCAAGGGTGAACACAGCCATTGGGGCGCCGAGCAGCCCGACTTCGCCGGCGTGGACCTGCTCATCCGTGATCCGAACGGCTGGGTATCGTTCTGGCGGATGCACACCGGCGAGCCGGTTCCGCCGCCGCCAGTGGACTTCGCCCGGCAGGTTGTCGTCGCCGTGGTGCAGGGCTGGCAGCCGACCGGTTGCGGGCCGAACATCGCAATCGTCGACGTGCAGCCGGCGGAGGCATTCGTTGAGATCACGATCGTGGACGATGAGCGACCGGGCGATTGTGACGTGGTCACCAACCCGTTCCACGTCGTCGCCGTGTCGCGCGAGCTGCTGCGGCCGCGTGCGGCGATCGCCTTCAAGCACATGCGGCCAATGCCGGAGACGGGCGTTGTTTCCGGCCGCGTCTTCGCCGCGCCGCCCGAGCACGAGCCGATGCCGCTGCACGGGGCGCATCTCGTCCTGCGCAGCGTAGATGGCGAACCGCGGGAAGCGATGAGCGGTCAGGACGGGTCGTACTTCTTCGTCAACGTTCCGCCGGGCGAGTACCTGGTCATCGCCGAGCATCCGGACTTCGAGCCGGTGGAAGCGCCGGCAATCGTGCCGCCGAACGCGCGCATCGTCCGCGACTTCTTCCTACTGCCGCAGCCGCCGGCGGGGGCGTTCATGGGCCACGTGCTGGGCGTGCTGGGCGAAGGTCAGATCGTTCCGGTGGCGCAGGCGCTGGTGCGGCTGCTGGGTCCGGACGGTGAGATCGCCCACGCGCGCACCAATCGCCTGGGCTGCTTCGCCATGCCGCACATCCCGCCGGGCGCGTACCACGCCATCGCCGAGGCGGCCGGGTGGCTGCCCGATGAGGCCGACGTGGAGATCCAGCCGGGCACGCCGACCGAGCACGTCTTCCACCTGCAACGACCGTAGCACCTGCTGACACTTGTGTGCCGCAGATTTCAAGCGGCGCGGCGTCCGGTCCCCTGCTTCACGGACGCCGCGCCGCTGTTGCTTCTGTACGTACCCGGTCGCCGGCGCGACCGGGTTGACCCTGCCAGAGTGGGCCGGATACTCTTTCAGATAGAGCATTCGCCGAGCGCCCCGGGGACGGGCAGGGTGAATCGACCTGCTTCTGGTCATGAGCCACGTCCGACTATCACCCGTTCTCGCGTATGTCACCCCGCCCAGTCCATCCGGAGCAACCAGCACGTGGTTGGTCTATCCGCGCTGACGGCGACGGCGTCCGTTCATGCCGCGCCGGTTCGAGAGCGCTCCTGATATGGTGTCGAGCTCTTCATCTGGTTGGAGGACGGGATCATGTGCAACGCGAGAGACACTTCGGAACGTGTGCCGTCTCTGGCGGCGATGTGGGCGGCGGCATTGTGTGTTTCCGGACTGGTCGGTGTCACGGTCACACGCGCCTCTTCAGGGCAGTGTGAGTGGGCTGATGGGTTCCATCTGCCCGGGACCGACCAATACGTATCGGCCCTGGCAGTGTACGACGACGGCACCGGGGCCGCGCTATTCGCGGGAGGAGACTTCCAGACGGCGGGGCCTGTGGATGTGAACCACGTCGCCAAGTGGGACGGGACAGGTTGGTCTGCGCTGGGAGCCGGAGTCGAGGGTGACAACGCGCACGTATACTCCCTGACCGCTTTCAACGATGGGACCGGCCCGGCCTTGTACGTCGGAGGCACTTTCGAGATTGCCGGCGGTGCCCCAGCCAATCGCATCGCGAAGTGGGACGGTTGCCACTGGTCGGCTCTCGGTACTGGTCTGCCTGGAGAAGTGCGTGCCTTGACCGTGTTCGACGACGGTGGCGGTCCGGCGCTCTACGCCGGCAGCTTCGGAGTTGCGAAGTGGGACGGTAGCACGTGGTCCCCCCTGGGGCCCGAGATTCAAGACAGCGTGAGGGCGCTGGCGGTCTACGATGATGGCACCGGTCCGGCGTTGTATGCAGGCGGCTACCTCCGTACGGCAGGCGGTGGCGATCTCATCGGCATCGTCAAGTGGGATGGCTCAGCGTGGTCCACCCTGAACGGCGGCATAGATGGTCCCGTGTACGCCCTGGCCGTGTTTGACGACGGAAGCGGCCCCGCCCTCTATGCCGCCGGCGACTTCTCCACCGCCGGCGGCGTTGCGGCCGCGGGCATCGCACGGTGGGACGGGACGACGTGGTCACCGCTGGCCGCCGGCGTGGGCGGAGTTGTACACGCGCTCTCCGCGTTCACTCTGGGGGAGGAACCTGGCCTGTATCTTGCGGGCGAGTTCACCGCGGTCGCTGGTGGAGATGTCACCGCATACAACATCGCGAGGTGGGACGGGGCGTGCTTCCGAGCACTCGGCGCCGGGACCGACGGCCTCAACCCGGCGGTATATGCCCTGGCCAGCGCGGACGACGTCGGCGTACCGGCGCTGTATGCCGGTGGGCATTTCAGCATCGTTGGCAACGTCGCAGCCCATCATGTCGCGAGGTGGGACGGCTCGGCTTGGTCGGCTGTCGGCGACGGAGATGGGCTGAGCCACTACGCGCGCGACTTCCACGCGTATGATGACGGGAACGGCCCGGCTCTGTACACCACAGGCTACTTCAGCGGCGCCGGGGCCACCGCTGCGACAAACGTCGCGAGATGGACGAGGTCTGGCTGGACTACCTTGGGATCGGGGCTGGAAGGCACGCAGTACCCAGCCGGGCGTGCATTGGCAACCTTCGACGACGGAAGCGGGCCAGCGCTCTACGTCGGGGGTAAGTTCGCCTTCGCAGGGGGAGTTCCCGCAGACAGCATCGCGAGGTGGGACGGCGCGTACTGGTCGCCCGTCGGCAGTCTGACCGGTGACGCCCTGCCCGATGTGCTTACGTTGTCTGCCTTCGACGACGGGACCGACCCCGCACTCTACGCGGGCGGATGGTTCACCAGCGCCGACGGCGCAGACGCCAACCATATCGCCAAGTGGGATGGGTACGGCTGGACGCCGTTGGGGACGGGCGTTACAGGGACTTGTCTTCCCGGCGTCCATTGCTTCGCAGTCTTCGACGACGGGAGCGGCCCGGCGTTGTACGTTGGAGGCTCTTTCACGAGTGCAGACGGCATCGCCGCCAACGCGATTGCCAAGTGGGACGGGTCCACCTTCAGTCCGCTGGACGCCGGCATCGGCGGCGCCGGCGATCCACCGCACGTTTACGCACTGGCGGTGTTCGACGACGGCTCGGGCCCTGCGCTCTTTGCGGGCGGACGCTTCAGCACCGCAGGAAGCGAACGCGCTTACTGCATCGCGAAGTGGGACGGCCATACATGGTCTGCCATCGACGACGGGATATCCAATGAAGGCCAACACGAGGACGTCGACGCCCTGGCAGTATTTGACGACGGTCAGGGCCCGGCGCTCTACGTGGCAGGATCATTCGAGAGGGCAGGCGGCACAGTGGTCAACAACATCGCAAGATGGGACGGAAACGGCTGGGCGCCCCTGTCCACCGGACTCAACGGCTTCGTAGCGGCCATGACCGTGTTCAACGACGGCAGCGGCGACGCGCTCTATGTGACAGGCCCCATCACCCACGCTGGAGGAAAGCCGTCCTACAACATCGCCAAGTGGCGCCGCGTGCCGGGCCAAACGCCTGGCGACCTGAACTGCGATGGGTGTGTGGACAACCACGATGTGCGCCCCTTCCTCCTGGCGATAGTCAACCCGGCGCTCTACCAGGCTACCTACCCCGATTGCGACATTCGCGCCGGCGACTGCAACGGCGACGGCCTAGTGAACAACTTTGATATCGCGCCGTTCGTGCGATTGATCTCGGGCGAGTGATGGAAGTCGGGACATCCAGGCAGTGTGGCGGCGACGTGCTCTTCGCGGGTCACGACTCACGGCCCGTCGCCGCCGATTGGTAGCTTCTGCGATCCAGCGCTGTTCGCGCGTCCGCCGGCTCGGGTAACATGGCGGGCCCATGAGTGACGCCGAACAGGACAAACCCCTGCTGCAGGTGCAAAACCTCAGCGTCCACCTGCCGACGCGCGGGCAGCGCTGGGGCGGCGACCGCCGGATGATTCGGGCGGTCGAGGACGTCTCGCTGGACATTCACCGCGGACGGACGCTCGGGCTGGTCGGCGAGAGCGGCTGCGGCAAGTCGACGCTGGCCCGGGCGATCCTGCGGCTCATACCAGCGACGGCGGGGCGCGTCTTCTTCGACGGCCGGGACGTCTTCGCCCTCGGCGCCGGCGAGCTACGCCGACTGCGTCGCCGCATGCAGATCGTCTTTCAGGATCCGCTGAGCTGCCTCAACCCGCGGATGGTCGTCGAGGACCTCGTCGGGGAAGCCCTCACCGTGCACGGGCTGGTACGCACGGCGGCGGAGCGGCAGGAACGCGTCCGCGAACTGCTGGGCCGCGTCGGACTGTCGCCGGACGCGCTGCACCAGTATCCACACGAGTTCTCCGGCGGGCAGCGGCAGCGAATCGGTATTGCCCGGGCCCTGGCGCTGCAGCCAGCGATCGTCATCTGCGACGAGCCGGTGTCGGCACTCGACGTGTCGGTGCAGTCGCAGATCATCAACCTGCTCGAAGACCTTCAGGCCGAGCTGAAGCTGAGCTACCTGCTGATCGCCCACAACCTCGCCGTCATCCGCCATTGCAGCAACGAAGTGGCCGTGATGTACGTCGGGCGGATCGTCGAGCAGGGACCGGCGGAGGAGGTGTACGCCCGGCCGGCGCATCCGTACACGCGGGCGTTGCTGGCGGCGGTGCCGCGGCTGGAGCCCCCCGCTGCTGAGGCCGAGCGGCGGCCGTTGCCGGTGCTGGGGGGCAGCCCGCCGAGTCCAGTGGATCCGCCGGCGGGGTGTGCGTTTCACCCGCGGTGTCCGTTAGCGGAGGGGCGTTGTCGGGAAATCCGGCCGGAACTGGTGCGCCGTGAGGGGTTACGGGAGGGGCATCGGGCGGCGTGTCATTTCGCGGGGGGCGAAGGCCCGGGATGATCTGGGCGAAGCGGGCCCGCAAAAGGATAGGATTATGCGTCGGGAGCGGTTTCTGACGCGAAAAAGGGGATAGGCACCGCGGAGAGAATCCGCCGCGAGAGTGGGGGCTGGTTGACGCGGAGCCAGTCCCCTTTTTCGCCGGAGCCAACTTGGCGGTCGACGTCGTCCACGGGGGGACGACGCTACGGGGGGAGGTCAGACCTCCATGATCTCTTTGGATTTCTGGGCGGCGAGGCCGTCGAGCTTTTTGCAGTAGTCGTCCGTGAGCTGCTGGACGCGGGTCTGGGTCTTTTCGACCTCGTCCTCGCTCAGCGTCTTGTCCTTCTTGGCGGTGTCGAGCGTGCGGTTGGCGTCCCGCCGAATGTTGCGGATGGCGACCTTCTGCTGCTCAGTCATCTGCTTGACGTGGCTGGAGAGCTGGTTTCGCCGCTCGGTGGAGAGGGCCGGCACGGGCAGGCGAACCATCTTGCCGTCGCTCTGCGGGTTGATGCCGAGCTCGCTCTTCTCGATGCCGCGGAGGATGTCCTTCAGCGTCGAGGGGTCGTAAGGCTTGATAATAATGACGTTTCCTTCGGCGACGGCGATATTGGCCAACTCCTTGAGGGCCATGGCCGACCCGTACGACTCGACCTCGATGCGGAGCGAGTCGACCAGGGCGGGTGTGGCCTGCCCTGTCCGGACGCCGCGGAGTTCCTGCTTGAGGAACTCGACCGCCTTCTTCATCTCGTCTTCCGCTTGTTGCAGCACTCGCTTGGCCGGCATGCCCGTAGCCTCCTTGTCGATCAGGTCCTGGAACGCCGCAGAATAGCGGCGGTCCGGAAACTGCTCAAGATGCCGATTCCAATGACCGCGGCGGGGCCTGGGGCGGGGATCGACCGCCCGAGAACTTCGGCCGACTCCGCGGACGTCTTACCAAACTCCCCCCCCACCATTACCGATACAACACCCGGATGTACCTCAGAGGGCTGGAGCCCTGACGTCCTGACAGGATATCGCCGTCGGACAACTCGGAAGCCCGTGGAGGTGAGGCTGTGCGAACGATCTTTGTTACCGGTGCCGATGGCTACGCCGGCGGCCTACTCGCTCAAATGTTCCGTCAGCGAGGGTACGTCGTCGTCGCCGGGGTACGAAACCGAGCACGGAAACTAACCCACGAGCGACAGTACGGGCGGGCGATCGTCTGCGACGTCAGCGATGCGATCAACGTGGCCCAGGCCATCGCCGCGGCTCAGCCGCAGGCGGTCGTGCACCTGGCCGGTGACTCGCATCCCTGGATCGCCGGCGAACAGCCGCTTACGGCGTACCAGTCAATCGTCAGTGGCTGGGCGAACGTGCTGGACGGCGTGCGACGGGTGTGCCCGCGGTCCCGGGTGCTGCTGGTCAGCGCGTGTGACGTCTACGGCCAGGCGGGAGCCGACGGGCAGCCGCTCACCGAAGACACGCCCACGCAGCCGACGAGCACCTTCGGATCGTTCAAGCTGGCCGCCGAATCCATCGCCCACACGTACTACGAGAAGTTCCACCTGGACCTGACCGTGGCCCGCCCGTTCCACTACACCGGACCGGGACAGCCCGAGTCATTCTTCTTCGGGGCCGCGGCGAAGCGGCTGGCGAACTGGGATCCGGGGGCGGACGGGGACGAGTTATCGCTCCCGGACCTGAATTGCCGCCGGGACGTGCTGCACATCCAGGACGTGCTGGACGCGTACGACAAGCTGCTGCACGAAGGGAAGCCGAACGAGACGTATAACGTGTGCTCGGGCACGACGCACACCTGCCGCGAGCTGATTGAGACCATGATCCAGACGTCGCAGACGGCGGTGCGGCTGGTCGATCAGCCGGCGCCGGCCAGCGACGACGTGCCCACCGCGATCTGCGGGGACGCGACGAAGCTCCGCCAGGAGCTCGACTGGAAGCCGACACACACGGCGCAGCAGGCCGTGCAGGAGCTGGTTCGCAGCTTCCAGCAGGCCGCCACGCCGCAGACCGTCTGACCGGGATCCGAGAGGCCCCCGGAGCCCCCAGGGCTTTGGGGGCCCTCTCATGCGCCGAAAACCCGCCAAAACCGACGCGGGGTGCCCCCTTGGCACCGGGGGGAAGGCTGGTTATACTTTGGGGCTCTGCGTTGAATTGCGGCCGCGGGGCGGTGCCCGGCGGCGGCGAGGATGCGCTGCGTTCGAGTAGGTACCCTGCGGAGAGTGGCATGGCCGTCAAACTCAAACTCAAGCGCTTCGGGCGGACCCACCGCCCGTTTTACCGTCTGGCTGCGATGGACGTGCGCTCCCGGCGAGACGGGCGCGTGCTCGAGGAACTGGGTGTGTACGACCCGGCCAACAAGGACGCGGCCGCCCAGATCCAATTGAAGATCGAGCGCGTCCAGCATTGGCTCAGCGTCGGGGCCCAGCCGACGGACACCGTGCGGAGCCTGTTGAAGAAGCAAGGGGTCACCGTCAAGTAACGCGTGCACCACTGATGGTTCGAATCACCCATGCGGATCGACGTCCTCACCTTGTTTCCCGAAGTGATGCAGCCGTATCTGTCGGCGAGCATCCTCGGCCGCGCCCAGGAGGCCGGCGTGGTGGACGTCTGCTGCCATCAGCTTCGCGATTACTCGACCGACCCGCATAAGAAAGTGGACGATCGCCCGTTTGGCGGCGGTCCAGGCATGGTGCTGATGTGTCAGCCCGTCTGTGACGCTGTCGAGGCGATCGAGGCGATGGACACTCGAACGGCCCTGCGGATCCTCCTGACCCCGCAGGGCCGCTCGTTTGATCAGCAGGCGGCCGCCCGGCTCGCCGGGCACGAACGGCTCCTGCTCATCTGCGGGCACTACGAGGGGTTCGACGAACGCATCATCGAGCGGCTGCAACCGGAAGAATACAGCGTCGGCGACTTCGTCCTCACCGGCGGCGAATTGGCCGCCCTGACCATGATCGACGCCACGGTGCGGCTGCTACCGGGGGCACTCGGTCACGAAGAAGCGGCCGGCAACGAATCCTTCCAGAACGGCCTGCTCGACCATCCACAGTACACCCGGCCCCGTGAGTACGCGGGGCTGACCGTGCCGGAGGTGCTGCTCTCCGGCAACCACGCCGATATCGACGCGTGGCGACGGTCCGAGGCCCTCAGCCGCACGCGGCGTCGGCGGCCCGATCTGCTCGGGCCCGGCCACACCGGCGGTGCGGGGATGGTCTCGCTCGGCGGCGCTGCACCGCGACGCGCGGCCCGCGGCCCCGACCACGCTCATGCCCTACTGCCAGAAAGAGAGGCGTTCCCATGCAAAACCCGCTAATCGACGTCGTGGAAGGCAAGTATCATCGCGACAGCGAGCTCGAGTTCGACATCGGCGAAACGGTTCGCGTGACGATCAAGATCGTGGAGGGGAACAAGGAACGCCTGCAGAACTTCGAGGGCACGGTCATCGCCCGCAAGGGCCGCGGCCTGAACGAGATGTTCACCGTGCGGAAGCTGATCGGCGACGAGGGCGTCGAGCGCACCTTCCCGTTCCACTCGCCCAAGATCGTGGGCATCAAGGTCGTGCGATGCGGCAAGATCCGCCGTTGCAAGCTGTACTACCTGCGTGATCGCGTCGGCAAGGCCCGCAAGCTCCGCGAGCGGCGCATCTCCGCCGAGGCCCGCCGCGCCGCCCAGGAAGCCCGCGCCGCCAAGGCTCGCGCCCTGCGTGAAGCCGAAGAGGCCGCCAAGGCCGCCAAGGCTCGCGAGCAGGCCGAGCAGGCGAGCCCGGAAGAAGTGACCGCGAACGAGTCCTGATCGCGACGTGGGCGACGCCCGTAGCGAGCTCGGTTTGCAGGGTGAACGCCTCGCCGAGAAGTACTTGCGTCGCCAGGGTCTCAAGACCATCGCCCGCCGCTACGCTACCCCCGTAGGAGAACTGGACCTCGTCATGCGCGACGGCGACACCGTCGTCTTCGTCGAGGTCAAGACGCGCCGCGACCGCGATTACGCCGACCCGCAGGACGCGGTCAACCGCACCAAGCAGCGGCGCATGGCCCGCTGTGCCCGCTGGTTTCTCGAACGGCGCCGCTGGGGCGAGTGCCCCTGCCGCTTCGACGTCGTCGGCGTCACCATCCCCCCTGCCGGCGATCCCGATATCGAGCATCTGCCCGACGCGTTCGTTCCCGGGGACTGACCAGCCCGCGCCGCCGCGTCGTCGTAGCGTCCAGGCTCCGCACCGAACGTCTTCGGAGAGAACAGGGAACAGAGACAAGGGGGGACATTCTGCTCTTGCGGCAATGAAACAGTAGAATGCACCCTTTGCCTTGTTCTGCTCGTAGTAGTACTGGCCGTCGGCGCAGCGCAGAATGTGGGCGCACGAGGGCATGCGCATGAGTGGGGCACGCGCGACGCCGCGTATCAAGGGGACCGCTGATGGGGAGGTGACTCGCCGGGTGGACGCCGACCGGCGGTACTATTACGGCCAGGATCGGAACTGGAACGTGGTGACGCTGTACGAGTCGGACGACGGCGTGGGGACGGCGGGCCGGGTGCGGGAGTACTACGCGTACACGCCGTACGGGGAGTTCACGGTGCTCGGCGGCGACGCCGGCAGCGGCCTGCAAATCAGCGCCGGCGGCGTGTCGGGCGTCGGTAACGCCTTGCTGCATCAGGGGTTGTGGTTTGATGCGGAGAAGGGGAGCTATCAGAATCGGTGGCGGGAGTACGCACCAGACCGGTTCGTGCAGCGGGATCCTCTGACCACCGTAGAACTGCGGCATTGGCGGTATTACATTGGCTCACCGCGAGGGTGCTGCGCGTCATGCGGCCAGGTTGACCAGGGCATCTCTGGATGGGCGCCCGCCACCGAGGCCGGCGCGGGATACCAGGATGGCATGAATCTGTACGGGCGTGCCCGCAGTAACCCAGTGGTTGCGCTGGATCCCAGCGGGCTCTGGACACCGTGGCCCCCCTGGGGGCCGACTCGCCCGCCGTACCGGCACGGCAATGACGTCAACGGTTTCACTTGCGACTATTGCCGGGAGCGCTGGCGGTCGCGGACATACTGCTTGATCTTCACGGAGTACGAACCGCAGTGTCAATGCTGGAGCCTGCAGAATGTGACCGGCCCTTGTCCTCCTGTGGGACCAGGGAAGAGCTATTGTCAAAAGTCGTTGATGGCGTCGTGATCAGGCGGCGGCTTTCTCGGGTTTTTCTCCGTCGATGAAGCGGACGCTGGCGATCACGTCCGGCAGAAGCTTCGCGCCATTCAGCGTCCGCC
>JASFQK010000071.1:0-10184 GCA_050115495.1 Phycisphaerae bacterium
ATGAGAAAGGTGTTTTCACCTTGTGTATGGTCACTTCACGAGCGTGCCGACGTGCGCGGGCCACAGGTCATTGGGCATGCGAAACAACCTTCAGCTCTGGGCCGCGCCGGGATCTGAGGTTGTGAGATGATCCGGAAGACCGGGCGGATCGTGCGCCCTTTGGGCGAAGAGGAGAGAGGGGGGCTTCGTCGTCCTCGACCAGGGACTTCAGTCCCTGGGCTGGTGAATGTCGGGCGGGACGCCCGACCCACCCGAGATTGACTCACAGCCTCGGATGCCCGACCCACCCCGGATTGGTACGCGGGCTCGCTCGCCTCCCGTGCCACGAACGGACCGCCGCCGTGCCGCCGTGTGCAGCGCCCCCGGCGTCGTTACAATCCGGCCACCTGGCAGGGATCGGCGAGCTGGATTGTTGCGAGAGGGTCGGCCTATGGTGCGGCGTGGCGGAATGGCGTGGCTGGGGATCTGTGTTCTGGCGGGGCTGACCGGTCCGCGGGCTTCGGCGTGCACCAACCTGTTGGTGACGCGCGGCGCCTCCGCCGACGGGTCGGTGCTCATTACGTACACCTGCGACGGCGAGTTCCACCCGCAACTGCGCTGCACGCCGGCTGCGGATCACGCCCCGGGTGACGTGTACGAGATCAAGGATTGGACCGGAAAGGTGCGCGGCCGTATCCCCGAAGTGCCGCACACTTACGCCGTCGTCGGCCTGATCAACGAGCACCAGTTGGCCATCAGCGAGACGACGTTCGATGGGCGGACGGAGCTGGCGAACCCCGACGGTGTGCTGCACTACTGGCAGCTCATGCAGTTGGCGTTGCAGCGGGCCCGCACCGCTCGCGAGGCGATCCAGGTTATGACCAGCCTCGTGGCCGAGCACGGCTACCGTTCGACGGGCGAGTCGATCTCGATCGCCGATCCGAATGAAGCCTGGCTGCTGGAGATCATCGGTCCCGGTCCGGGCCAGCCCGGCGCCGTCTGGGTCGCCCGCCGGATTCCCGACGGGTACATCTGCTGTCACGCGAACAAGGCCCGCATCGGCGAGTTCCCGCTCGATGATCCCGAGAATTGCCTGTACTCGCCGAACGTCATCACGCTCGCGGTGGAGAAGGGCTACTACGACCCGAACTCCGGCGAGCCGTTCCGCTTCTGCGAGGCCTATTGTCCGGCCACGCCGCGAAACAAACGCTACGCCGACGGCCGCGTGTGGAGCTTCTTCCGGCGGGCGGCGCCGTCGCAGAGCTTCTCGCCTGATTACTTCCGCGGCGTCGACGGGGCGGAACCGTACCCGCTGTGGATCAAGCCGGACAAGAAGCTGTCCGTCGCGGACGTGTTCGCCCTGATGCGCGACCACTTCGAGGGGACCGACTTCGACATGACGAAGGGCGTCGATGCCGGCCCGTACGGCACGCCGAACCGCTGGCGGCCGATTGCCTGGAAGGTCGACGGGCAGGAGTACGTCTGGGAGCGGCCGATCTCGACGCAGCAGAGCGGGTTCACGTTCGTCTCGCAGTCGCGGGCGTGGCTGCCGGACCCGATCGGCGGCGTGTACTGGTACGGCGTCGACGATACGTACCTGTGCTGCTACGTGCCGCTGTACTGCGGGATCGACGCGTTGCCGGAGTCGTACACGGTGGGGGGGCTGCAGAAGTTCTCGTGGGACTCGGCGTGGTGGGTGTTCAACTTCGTGGCGAACTACGCGAACCTGCGTTATCGAGACATGTGTCCCGATATTCAGGTCGTGCAGCGCGAGATTGAGGGGGAGTTCCTCGCCCTTCAGCCGGCGGTGGAGCAGACGGCCCTGGCTCTGCACAAGACCGATCCGCAGCTCATGCAGCGCTACCTGACGGACTACTGCGTCTGGCACGCCGAGCAGACGGTGCTGCGCTGGCGGCAGCTCGGCGAGTACCTGATCCGCAAGTACAACGACGGCTATGTGCAGGATGAGCCCGGCCGGGCGGAGGAGCGCGGCTACAGCGAGGAGTGGCTGCGGCGTGTGGTGGGCGAGCGGCCGGGGCAGTTCCGCCTGCCCGACAAGCCGGACGGCGTGCCCGAGTCGAAGCTGGTCGACTGACGCCGGCGGTGCTGCGTGCAGTGGTTTCACAATGGCCGGGCGGGTATAGTGCGTGATTCCCCGACACACGCGGGGAAGACGCTGCACATGCGGCGGCCCGGAAGAGCTAAGGAGTGAAGATGCTGAAGACGGCACTGAACGAGTTTCATCGCCAGCACGGGGCACGGCTGGTCGAGTTCGCCGGCTGGGAAATGCCGGTCGTGTACCAGGGCATCATCGAAGAGCACGTGTTCACGCGCGAGCACGGGACGGTCTTCGACGTCTCGCACATGGGCCGCGTCGAGTTCCGCGGCGAGCAGGCCGAAGCCCTGTTGCAGCGGCTGGCGACCCGCAACGTCGCCAAGCTCAAGATCGGGCAGTGCGGCTACAGCCACATGTGCAAGGAAGACGGCGGTATTCTCGACGACGTCATCGTCTCCCGCTTCGAAAACCACTTCGTCGTCGTCTGCAACGCCTCCAACCGCGAGAAGCTGCTCGGCTGGTTCGACCGGCAGCGGGCCGGCTTCAACGTGGACATCAAGGACCGGACTTTCGAGACGGCCATGGTCGCCCTGCAAGGTCCGGAAATCATGGAAACGCTGGGCAAGCTCCTGCCGCTGCCCCTGGACGACCTGAAGCGCTATCACGCCCGCACCGGGCAGATCATGGGCACGGACGTGTTCGTGGCCCGCAGTGGCTATACCGGCGAGGACGGCGTCGAAATCGTCGTGCCTGCCAACGTGGCCACCGCGGCGCTCGACATGCTCCTGAGCCGGGCCGAGGAGATGGGGCGGCCGATCAAGCCAGCGGGACTCGGCGCCCGCGACACGCTGCGTCTGGAGGCGGGGATGCCGCTGTACGGCCACGAGCTGACCGAGGACTGGGACCCGATCACCGCCGGTCAGACGTGGTGTGTGGATCTGAACAAGGACTTTATCGGACAGCCCGTGCTCAAGCGGGTCGCCGACGAGGGGCCCCGCCGACAGGTCGTCGGCTTCGAGATCGCCGGCAAGCGCATCGCCCGCCCGGGCAGCGTGTTGCAGCGTGACGGCAAGGAAGTCGGCATCGTGACCAGCGGCACGCAGGCGCCGAGCGTCGGGAAGAACATCGCCATGGGCATGCTGGACTCGGCGCTCAAGGAGCCGGGGACGACGCTGCAAGTCGATATTCGCGGTACACGAGCTGAAGCGACCGTCGTGCCGCTGCCTTTCTACAAGCGGCCGAAGGCCTAGCCAAGCGTCGGAAACGGGGACTGGCACCGCGCCGCATGCGGTTGCTGCGGGCGCGGAGCCAGTCCCCCCTTTTTTTGCTCGCCCTTCGCGGCGATGCGAAAAAACTTGGCCGCCCGCCGTCTGCTGAATAAACTGAGGTTGGCGTTCCTATCGTCGCGCGCGGGCGGCAACCCCGCGCCAACACTTCTCTCATGGCGCAAAGGAGGCAGGTATGCGCTGGGTAACCATGGGGCTTGTTCTTCTTGCGGGTGGGCTCGTCGGCTCGGCCATGGCGCAGTCGACGCTCGACTGGCCGGTGGGGGAGTATCAGGATTACGCCCTCGACAGTGGAGTGGTGGCCAACCCGGAAACCGAAGCCACCGTGGTGTACGTCGGTGAAGTGCACGTCCCGGAGGCCGCCTGGCTGCGCCTGTATTTCCGCGACGTGCAGCTCGATCGCGGCAGCACGCTGCGTATGACCGCCGCCCTCGACGGCGAGGTGCAGGAGCTCGACGCCGCCGGCATCGGCATGTGGAGCTACACCTCGGCTTACTTCAACGGCGACACGGTGTACGTCGAGCTGATCGCCGCTCCGGAGTCGCAGGAGAACCGCGTCATCCTGGATCGCCTGGCTCTCGCCTTGCTGAGCGGCCAGCCGCGGGCCTGCGGCGTGGACGGTTGCGGGTATTGCGGTTCGGATGACCGCGTGCCCTCCGCGGAGACCTGGGCCGGGCGGCTGTTGCCCGTGGGCTGCACGGGTTCGGTCTTCAACGAGGACAGTTGTATCGTCTCGGCCGGGCACTGCGCCGACGGCGGCTACGCCGACGTCATCCAGTTTAACGTGCCCAATTCGCAGTCCGACTGCGACCTGGTCAACCCGCCCGTGGCCGATCAGTTCCCGATTACCGACTACCTGTTCAGCAACAACGACGTGGGTGATGACTGGTCCGTGATGACCTGTGGCACCAACAGCTACGGGCAGCGGCCGTACGACCGCTACGGCGAGTACCGGCCCATCGCCAGCTCGCCGGCGCCGACCGGGGTCAACGCGACGGTGTGGGGTTACGGCATCGACGATTCGCCGAGCCCGACGCGCAACCAGACGCAGCAGACCGCCAGCGGGCCGATCAACTACCGCTACAGCACCCACTACCGCGCCAGCGTCGATATCACGTACGGCAACTCGGGCTCGGCCCTGATGTACAACGGCACGATCATCGGCATCGTGACGCACTGCCCCTGCCCGAACTACGTCACCCGCGTCGACCTTGCCGCCTTTGCGGCCGCCCGCGAGCAGCTCTGCGGCGGCGGGGGCGGCGGCTACTGCGACGCCGACGCCGCGACCACACAGTACGAGTACATCAGCAACGTGACCGTCGGCACCATCAACAACAACAGCGGCGCCGGCACCTACTCGGATTACACCGGGCTCTCAACGCAGTTGCAGCGCACCGGGAGCTACGCCTTCTCGCTGTCCATCGGTACGCCCTACGACTCCGATATCGGCGGACTCTGGATCGACTGGAACCAGGACGAGGATTTCTCCGACGCGGGCGAGACCATCACCACCGCCTGGTCGGGCACCGGTCCATACACTACCACGATCAACGTGCCCAGCGGGGCGGTGCTCGGCGCCACGCGCCTGCGCTGCCGCATCCAGGACGGTGACTACGATGCGACGCTCTCGTCCTGCGGGTCCACCGATTACGGCGAGGTCGAGGACTACACCGTCGTCATCACCGAGGCGCCCCCGCCGGACTACACCCTGACGGTCGTGACCAGCGGCAGCGGCAGTGTGGATCTGGATCCGCCCGGCGGCACGTACGAAGCGGGCACCGTGGTGTGGGTGCACGCCGTCGCCTCGCAGTACTGGCACTTCGACCACTGGGACGGCGCCATCGAAGGGGACCTGAACCCCGACGCGGTATTCATGGACAACAACAAGACGCTGTACGCCTACTTCTACGAGACCGATTACTACGTCACCGTGACCATCCAGGGTCAGGGCAGCGTATCGCTCGACCCGCCGGGCGGCGTATACGTCGGCGGCACCTGGGTCGCGCTCACCGCTGACGCGGCCGACGGCTGGCACTTCGACCACTGGGAAGGGTCGCTGACCGGTTCGAACAACCCGGCGAACCTCTACGTGACGTCGAACAAGGCCGTGACCGCCGTCTTCGTTGAGGACCAGGGCTATGACGTGGGTGACCTCAACTGCGACGGGGTGGTCAACAACTTCGACATCGCCCCCTTCGTGTTGGCCCTGACCGACCCGGTCGGCTACCAGTACGCATACCCCGACTGTGACGCCCTCAACGGGGACGTCAACGGCGATGGGACGTTGAACAACTTCGACATCGGCCCGTTCGTCGCCCTGATCACGGGCGGTTGATGCGGGTGGTACGCGGTCGTGCATGGTGCGACCGCCGCAGCGCGTAGGTCTTCGAGCGGGGTCCCGGCATCGGCCGGGGCCCCGTGTTTATGTGTGTCCGGGATGTCGTGGTTGTGAGGAGGTAGGGCGGGTTTCACCCGCCGAGCGTCCTTGCGCGCAAGAGAAGAGGCAGAGGATCAGAGGATCAAAGGGGCAAAGGGGTGGGTTCTGCCCGCCGGGTGATTCTACGCGCGCCCGGCGCATCTTCCGCGGGGGAACGATCGGCGGGCAGAGCCCGCCCTACGACTCGGTGGCGAGACAATCGGCGGGTGGAACCCGCCCTGCGACTCGACGGGTCGGGGGTCAGGCGCGGTGTTGGCGGTACCAGGCGTATGTGTTGCGGATGCCGTCGGCCAGCGGGATCTTCGCGTGCCAGCCGAGCCCGTGCAGCCGCGAGACGTCGAGCAGCTTGCGCGGCGTGCCGTCCGGCTTGCTCGTGTCGAAGGTGATCTCGCCGCGGAAGCCGACGATTTCGCCGATCAATCCGGCGAGTTCGCGAATGGAGACGTCGGTGCCGGTGCCGACGTTGATGATCTGCGCCTCGTCGTAGCGTTGCATCAGCAGCACGGCGGCATCGGCCAGGTCGTCGACGTGCAGGAACTCCCGCCGCGGCGTGCCCGTGCCCCAGAGCATTACCTGTGGCGCCTTCGCCTGTGCCGCTTCGTGAAACCGCCGGATGAGGGCGGGCAGCACGTGGCTGGACTGCGGGTCGAAGTTGTCGCCGGGCCCGTACAGGTTCGTCGGCATCAGGCTGATGGCGTGCAGGCCGTGTTGCCGGCGATAGGCGGCGCACATCTCCAGGCCGGCGATCTTGGCGATGGCATAGGCCGAGTTCGTCGGTTCGAGCTGGCCGGTCAGCAGGCAGTCCTCGGTCATGGGCTGCGGGGCGTGCTTTGGGTAAATGCACGATGAACCGAGGAACAGCAGCTTGGCTGCGCCGAAGCGATGGGCGGCGTCGATTACGTGCGTCTGGATGAGCAGGTTGTCGCGGATGAAGTCGGCGGGATAGGTGTCGTTGGCCAGGATGCCGCCGACGCGCGCCGCCGCCAGGAAGACGTAATCCGGCCGCTCGGCCTCGAAGAAGGCGTTCACCGCCGGCGCGTCGCGCAGATCGAGCTCGGCCAGCGGCCGCGTGCACAGGTTGTCGAAGCCCTCGGCTTTCAGCCGCCGCATGATGGCGCTGCCCACCAACCCGTCGTGTCCGGCGACGTAGATGCGGTCGGCCCTATCCATGGTCCACCCCGCGGCAATTCACGATGTGGCCGGCGTCGCGGAGCGTCTGCTCCTGCCGGGCCAGCTCGAGATCGTGGTCGACCATCAGCCGCACGAGATCGGCGAAGGTCACCTCGGGCTTCCAGCCCAGCTTCTGCCGGGCCCGCGAGGAATCGCCCTCGAGGTGGTCGACCTCCGTCGGCCGCAGGTAGCGTTTGTCGATCTGCACGTACTGCTGCCAGTCGAGACCGACGTGGGCGAAGGCCAGCTCGACGAACTCGCGAACCGAGTGTGACTCGCCGGTGGCCACCACGTAATCGTCCGGCGACGGCTGCTGGAGCATGAGCCACATGGCTGCCACGTAGTCGCGGGCGTAGCCCCAGTCACGGCGGGCGTCGAGGTTGCCGAGGAAGAGCTTGTCCTGGAGGCCGAGTTTGATGCGGCCGACGGCCCTCGTGATCTTGCGGGTGACGAACGTCTCGCCACGGCGGGGGGACTCGTGGTTGAAGAGGATGCCGTTGACGATGTACAGCCCGTAGGCCTCGCGGTAGTTCACACAGTGCCAGTGGCCGGCGACTTTCGAGATGGCGTACGGGCTGCGCGGGCAGAACGGCGTCGTTTCGTTCTGCGGCGGCGGGCTGCTCCCGAACATCTCCGACGAACCTGCCTGGTAGAACCGCGGCTGGCGGCCGGTGCACGTGCAGTAGTCGCGCAGGCTCTCGAGCAGCCGCAGCGTGCCGGTGCCGACGATGTCCGCCGTGTACTCGGGCTGGGCGAAGGAGACCTTCACGTGCGACTGGGCGGCGAGGTTGTAGATCTCATCCGGTGTCGCGGCGTCGAGGATGCGGCGCAGGCTGGTGCCGTCGCTCAGGTCGCCGTAATGCAGGAAGAGGCGGGCCGCGGGGTCGTGCGGGTCGCGGTAGAGCGGGTCGATGCGCTCGGTGTTGAAGGAGCTGGACCGGCGGATGATGCCGTGTACCTGGTAGCCTTTCTCGATGAGCAGCTCGGCGAGGTACGAGCCGTCCTGGCCGGTGATGCCGGTGAGCAATGCGCGCTTCATGCTGCGGGCTCCTGTGACGGGTGGGCCGTTGTGCCCGACCCCGTGGCATGGTAGCCCAAATGGCGCGGCTTCGCAGCGCGCCCCGCGGGGGTGTGATGACGGCCGCGATCACGTAGAATGCCGCCCGCCCGCGTGAGGAAGCGCGGACTGGGCCGGGAGAGCACGTCCTTGTCGGCTGAACCGGGAAACGTGCAGGCGAATAGCGGCGGCTGGCGCCGACTGGCGGCCACGCTCGCCGTCTGGCTGCTGCTGCTCGCGGCTGCGCTGCTTCTGCTCGCCGGGCGGTACGACTGGTCAACGGACGTGCGGTCCTTCGCCGTCCGGGGGTACCTCAGTTCGGCATACTTGCTCGTGATCGTCCTGCCGACGCTGCACTACCTCGTTCGGTTGCTGATCGGCTCGAAGTGGCTGGCTCGCGTGAGCACCGGGCTGACCGTCCTCGTGTTCACGCTGCCGTACCACTGGCTGGGGCTCAAGGCGTGGCACTATTGCCAGGACCGGCCGGCGTATTGGCGTTGGAGCGACGACGGCCAGCCGCCGCCGCAACTCGCCTGGCTGCCACAGGTGCTGGGCAGCATCCCGTATGAAGCGGTCTTCTTCGGCGGGCTGGTGGCCGTGGCTGTGCTGCTGGCGTGGGGGCACGCAGCAGCGGCGCGGCGTTTGCCCTCGGCCGAACACGCCCGGCAGCGCGGGCGAGCGTGGCTCTTCCTGGGCCTGTTCCTGCTAATCCTCGGTCAGACGTGGCTGCACATGTCCATGCGCGCCCCGATGACGTACATGCGTCACTTCAACACGCGCAGCCAGAAGGACGCCTGGTACCACGACTACCTCTTCGAGAACGGCCAGGGTGCGGTCAACGAGGACTTCCCGCACTGGCACGACCTCGAGGTGCACTTCACCGACGAGCCGCGACCCACCAGCACCATGCTCATCCGCCGGCCGCTGCTGTTCTATCTCAGCGTCCAGGTCGGCTACTTCATCAACCCGTACTACGTCTGGCTGGTTCTGAACGTCGCGATCTGGCTGCTGGCGGCGGCGGCGACGTACGGCCTCGCCTGCCGGCTGTGGGACGCGCGCGTCGGTGCCTACGCCGCGTTGCTCGTGGCCAGCGGTCCCGGGTTCATCCTCTACGCTGCCCAGCCCATGGCCTACCTGGCCGGCTATGCTCTGCTCATCATCTGTGTCTACATCTGCGAGCGGTTGCTCGTGGCGCCGGAGCGGCCCGGCTGGCCACACGTCCTCGCGACGGGGGCGGTGCTCGGTATGGCCATGCTCAGCTACGACATCTACCCGCTGCTGGCGGTGCTGCCGATCTATGTGCTCGCTCGCCGGCGGAGCTGGCTGTCGGCGGTGCGGATCGTGGCCGGCCTCGTCCTGGCCGGTGCTTTCTACGCCGGCTTCGTGGCCGTGCAGCAGCACTGGGTGCACATCGAGCTCGACGAGCGCAACTCGCGTTTCCTCGGCGAAGCCGTCGAAAAGATCCGCGAATTGATCACCACGTCGGACGTCGGGAACTGGTTTCTGCTGACGAGCAACGGGCTGGCGATATTCGCCGCGAACCTGTTCCGGGCTTTCCTGATCGTGCCGATCGTGCTGGCCGTGCTGGGGCTCTGCTTCCGCCGAACGGGGGACCGGGCGGGCGTCGGCCTGCTGCTGATTGTGCCGGCGCTGGGGACGTTCGCCTTTCTGTACTACGGGCAGGTGTGGTTCGCGGCGTTGCCACGGTTCGCTTACGCGGCCTATCCGGGCGTGTACCTGCTGGCCGCGCTGTTCCTGGCGTGGATGCGGGACCGGCTGGCCGAGCGCGTGCCCCGCGGCGTCGCCGAGGCGCTGCCGCTGGTCGTATTGCTGCTGATCATCGTGCTGAACAACCTCGACGTTTTCGGCCTGCCGCAGTTGTATTTCCCGATCGTCTACGGCCATTCCAACGGTGCGTGGTCACTCATCCACCCCTGAGCATCCGGCCCGCATGGCGTCGAACACACGCATGGCTCACGCGGCTGTAGGGCGGGCTTCGCCCGCCGCACGTTCGGCTGCGATAGACCCCGGGCAGACCAACGTATCTCCGGCGTGCGAAGCATCGGCGCGCAAAACCCGCCCTATTCATGAAAGGCGCTTTGGTTGTCAAGGGTGCAATCGTACGCTTTTTCGTTGTTTTGGGTGTTCGTTTTCGTGTATTGGCGTCGCGTATCGACATAGCGATCACGTCCTCCCCGG
>JASFQK010000072.1:0-9153 GCA_050115495.1 Phycisphaerae bacterium
GGCAGAGCCCGCCGGTTCACGCGATGGGCAGTTGCCGCCGATTGTGCCGAATCGGCGTAACGGACGATCTACCATTCGACGTTGGCCACGGGGGGCCAACGCTACGGGACGGCCGGCACGGAGACCGGCCGCTACAAGACGGCCGGTACAGAGCCCGGCCGCTACAGGGGCAGGTGCCGCGGCGTCCGTCGCCCCGTCAGTCCAGCAGCGCCTGCACGAAGCCGGTGATGTCGAAGTTGTCGATCGCCCCATCGCCGTTCATGTCGCCGTTGGTGTCCGCGTCGCAGTCGGGCCAGCGGGCATCGTACGCTGGTCGGTTGGTCAGCAGCAGGATGAACGGGCCGATGTCGAAGTTGTCGACGGCTCCGTCGCAGTTCAGATCGCCGGCGTGGACGAGCCGGTGGCGGTACAGGAAGTTGCCCACGTAATCGTCCCAGTTCGTCACCGCCAGATCGAGCCGGCTCGAACACGTGTACTCGACCACGACGTCGCCGGCCGCCGGGCCGACCGTCACCCAGCCGTGCTCGCGGCTGAACGTGTACTGATCCGGCGTGAGCTCGACGCCGTCACGTTGCACGCGGACGATCTCCTGCACCGGCTGCTGGGCGAGATAGAACAGGCGGCCACCCGGCACCGCGTCGGAGAACGTCTCGACGACGCTGCGCAGGCCGTCCTTGTCGACGTCGCCGAGCGCGAGCTTCTCGACGACGCTGCTGGTCGTGGAGCTCCACGTCGCGCTGGCGGGCAGGCCGGTGCCCGTGTTGAGGAAGATGCGCGTGTGGCTCCACCATCCACCGGTCACGAGGTCCAGGCCGTGGTCGCCGTCGAGATCGGCCAGCGCCACCGCCGAGCAGAGCGAATCGTAATACGTCCAGCTTGCCGTGGTCGCGAAGTCGCCGCCGGCCAGACCGGGGTAGAGTCGAAAGCGTCCGCTGCCGCCGCCGAGCTGCGCGTTGTCAGCGACGATCAGGTCGCGCAGGCCGTCGCCGGTGAGATCGCCGTCCGCGCCCAGCAGCACGTACGGTGACGTAACATCGGTCGTGTGCCAGTCGGCGGTGGCGGCGAGCGTTCCGCCGAGGTTGCGGTAGCGGCCGATCGGCGTCAGGGCGCTGAGGCCGACGAGGTCGAGCCAGCCGTCGCGGTCCGTGTCGATCCAGAGCACGCCCATGAGGTCGTCCATATCGGCGGACTGCCAGCTCGGCGCGGCGGCCAGCTCACCGCCGACGTTGAGGTGTACGGTGCTGCGGGCGGTATAGCCCGGCTCGTACGGCCAGCCGGTGGCGACGGCGAGATCAGGCCGGCCGTCGTTGTTCACATCGCCGAATGCGACGCCGAAAGCGCGGACGTGCTCGGTGCAGGTCCAGTCGGGCAGGGCGGAGAGCGTACCGTTGTTGTTGAGGTAGAGCTTGGCAGCGGGACCGCCCTCGTTGAGCAGAAGAGCGACGGCCACGTCGAGCCAGCCGTCGCCGTTCACGTCGGCGATGTCCACGTGACCGTGGTAGCCGATGTCGCTTGACTGCCAGTTCGGCGTCGGCGGGAACGTGCCGTCGCCCTGGTTGTAGTACACCACGACGTGCTGCCGCGCCATGTCGTTGCCGTTGGCCACGACGAGATCGAGCCAGCCGTCACGGTCGAGATCGACCAGGGCCGCACCCGTGCTCACCTGCGTATCGGTCGAGGTCCAATCGGGCGAAGCGGGATAGATCGTCTGGCCGGCGGCGATCACCGGCAACGCGGCCACGAGCAGCAGGAGCCCCACACGCATCGACAACCCTCCTCGCCCCCCGTGGGACGTCTGGCTCAGCCCCATTGTACCGAGGCCGTCATCCCCGACCCAACGGAAACGCCGCCGTATCAGAGATCAGGACGGCAAGGATCGGCGAATCAGGACCGCCGTCAGGTCGTCTGCCTGCGGGCCGCCGGCGCTGAAATCGCGCACGGCTTCGTGCAGCTCGGTGATCAGGTCAGGCAGCGGCGTTCGGGCCCGAGCGGTGACGAAATCGGTCACGCGCTCTTCGCCGAACTGCTCCTTGCCCGGGCCGAGCGTCTCGTAGAAGCCGTCGGTGAGCAGGACCAGGGCGTCGCCGGGGGCGAAGTCGAAATGCTGCGCCTCGTAGTGCATGTCGTCGATGATGGCCAGCGGTACGCCCGACGCGCAGCGGGCCTCCTGCTTGCCGTTCGACAGGAACAGCAGGGGGCCCTGGCCGGCGGAAACGTAGTCCAGCCGGTGACGCTGCGGGTCGAGGGCGGCGATCAGCGCCGTGACGAAGCAGTTGCCCTGAATATCGTCGGCGAGCAGCCGGTTCACGCGATCGGCCACCATGCTCACGTCCTGCGTGACGGAGAACGTGGCCCGGGCCAGCGAGCGAAACTGGGCGATGACCAGGGCAGCTCCGATGCCGTGCCCGGTGGCGTCCGCCACGAGCACCGCCAGCCGCCCGTCCGGCAGCGGGATGAAATCGTAGCAGTCGCCGCCCGTTTCATCGGCGCAGCGGTTCCAGCCGGCGAGGTCGTAGCCGGGGACCTGCGGGCTTTCGCGCGGGAACAGCGCCTGTTGGATTGACCGGGCGATCTCGAGGTCGCGGGCCATGCGCTGCTTCTCGGCGTACTCTTCGAGCAGCCGCCAGCGGTGGAGGGCCACGCCGGCCTGGGCGCTGAGCACGCGGGCCAATTCCTCGTCGCCGGCGTCGAACGGCCCGGTGCGCTTGTTCAGCGTTTGCAGCACGCCCATCAATTCGCCGGTGAGGTTTTCGAGCGGGAAGGTGAGCAGCGTCCGCGTGCGGTAGCCGGTGCGCTTGTCGATGTCCTGGTTGAACCGCGGGTCGGCGTAGGCGTCGGGCACGTTGACCACGACACGCTCCTGGGCCGCGGTGCCGGCGATGCCGCGGTCGGCGGCGAAGCGGATCGACTCGACCCCCGTGGCCACGCGGCTGTAGAGCTCGTTGCGCTCGCTGTCGTAGAGGAAGATGGTGGCCCGCTCGCAGTCGAGCACGTCCCGGGCGGCCTCGATGATCATGGCCAATAGGGCGTCCAGATCCGTCGTGGCCGCCATCTGGCGCGTGACCTCGAGGATTCGCCGCAGCTTCTCGACCTGACTTTGGGCGGCGCTCATCACCTGTAGCCTACGTCCCGCCGGCTGCGGTGGCAATCGGGCCGTCCGAATCGGCGGAGCGTGCGCCGGGCACTCAGCGGCGGAGGGCTTCGATTGGGGCGAGTTCGAGGATGAACGTCTTCTCGCCGCCGTGGGCGAAGCGGATCGCCGCTCGCGTCTGGCCTGCTCCCGGCCGAATCCAGACGATCTGCCCGACGCCGTACTTCGCGTGGCGGACCAGCATCTCCGGTTTCCAGCCCGCGTAGGCCGACTGCGGCGCGGCCGCCGCCGCCGCGTCGATGATGCGGACGTCCTCGATCCGCTCATTGGAAGCCGGCCGCGAACGCTGTCCGTGGGCCCGGCGTCGTCGGCTTTCTTCCGGCGGGAGGTGGTCGTGCAGCGGCACGAAGCCGTCGGCGTCCGGCTGGGCGTCCTCGTCACGCCGACTCGAACGCGGCCCGGAGCGTTTCCACGTCATCGGCGCGAAGTTCTGAACGTGCGTCGTTGCCGGATCGAGCTCGACCAGAAACTGCGACGGCGCCCGCGGCGTCGGCACGCCACGAATGACCCGCACTGCGGCGTGCGACATCACGAGTTGCTGGCGGGCCCGCGTGATGCCCACGAAGCACAGCCGCCGTTCCTCCTCGACCTCGATGCCCTCGCGCAGGGCGTTCTCGTGCGGCAGTAGCCCTTGTTCGAGCCCGACCATGAAGACGTGCGGGAACTCCAGCCCCTTCGCCGCGTGCAGGGTCATGAGCATGACTACGCCGGCGGTTTCGTCCACGGCGTCCTGATCGCTCACGAGAGCCACGCGCTGGAGGAAGTCTTCGAGCGTCGGCTCTTCCACGTCGCCTTCGTACGTCGCGGCGGCGGTGACGAGCTCCTGCACGTTGGCCAGGCGGTCCTCGCCGCCGTCCTCGTCCTGCTCCTTACGCAACGCCGCTTCGAGCCCGGACAGGGCCAGCACGGTCTCGACCGCACCGGCGACCAACTCGGCCGCCTCCTTCTTGATCCGGTCCATCAGGTCGACGAAGGCCCGCACCTTCTTCGCCCCCGTCTTCAACTCGGGCATCCGCTCGGCGTCGCGGAGCACGTCGAGCAGGGGTCGCTCGTCGTGCCGGGCGGCATCGACGAGGCGTTCGACAGTGGTCTTGCCGATGCCGCGCGTCGGCGTGTTGATGATCCGTAGCAGGGCGACCTGGTCCGCCGGGTTCACCAGCACACGCAGGTACGCCAGCGTGTCGCGAATCTCCTTGCGGTTGTAGAACTCGAGGCCGCGAGCGATGCGGTAGGGGATGGCCCGCCGGCGGAGGGCATCTTCCAGCCCGCGGGAGAGGGCGTTCACGCGGTAGAAGATGGCGAAATCGCTGTACGGCCGTCCCTCGCGGCGGAGGCGGGCGATCGTCTCGCCGATCCGGTCGGCCTCGGCCTCGCCCTCGGCGAAGCGCCAGACCTGCACCGGCTCGCCGTCCGGGCCGGAGGTCCACAGCTTTTTGTGCTTGCGCCGCTTATTGCCGGCGATGAGCGACGAGGCGGCCTGAAGAATGCGGCCGGTCGAGCGGTAGTTCTGTTCGAGACGAACCACGACGGCGTTGGGGTAATCCCGCTCGAATTCGAGGATGTTGCCGATGTCCGCCCCGCGCCAGCCGTAGATGCTCTGGTCCGGATCGCCTGTAGCGCAGATGTTGTGGTGGTGCTCGGCGAGGTGGCGGGCAATCAGGTATTGAGCGTGGTTCGTATCCTGATACTCATCGATCAGGACGTAGCGAAAACGCACGTTCAGCCGCTCGACGATGTCGGCGTGCTCCCGCAGCACGAGGGCCACACGCATGAGCAGGTCGTCGAAGTCGACCGCGTTGCGCTGTTCGAGCAGTTGCTCGTACGTCTCGTACGCCCGGGCGATCGCTTGGCGGTCGAAGAAGTTCGCGGCGTCGCCGTAGACGGCGGGCGTCTGGAGCTTGTCCTTGGCCCGGCTAATCGCCTGCTGCACGGCTTCGGGCCGCACGAGCGTGTCGCTCACGCTGGCGAGGGCCATCGCTTCCTTCACGACGCGCAGCCGGTCGGCCTCGTCGTAGATGGTGAAGCCGGGGCTGACGCGAGCCAGCGGGCCGAACTCGCGGATGAGCCGGGCGCCGAGGGCGTGGAATGTGTGCACCCACATACCCCGGCCGATGCCCATGGCCTCGATCCGCTTCTTCATCTCCTCGGCGGCTTTGTTCGTGAACGTGATCGCGAGGATGTTGTGGGCCGGCACGCCCGTTTGAACCAAGTGCGCTGCCCGGCGCGTGATGACGCGCGTCTTGCCGCTGCCCGGGCCGGCGAGCACGAGCAGGGGGCCGTCGCGATGCGTAACGGCCTGACGCTGCGGCTCGTTCAGGTCGGCCAGGCCGGCAGAGGTATTGGGGTCGATTGCGGACATGCCCCCATATACTCCAAGCCCGCGCCGTCGTCCACGAGCCGCTACGCCACGCCGTTCGGGATGGGCTGGGCGAACTGTGTCTGGCACAGCGAGACGTACAGCGGGCACGTCTTCAGCAGCTCTTCGTGGCGGCCGCTGCCGACGATGCGACCCTCGTTGAGCACGACGATCCGGTCGGCGTGGGCGATTGTACTGAAGCGGTGGGCGATGATGAACGTCGTGCGATTGCGGGTCACGTCGGCCAGCGCGTCCTGGATCTTCCGCTCGGACTCGCTGTCCACCTGGCTCGTGGCTTCGTCGAGGATCAGGATCGGCGGGTCGCGCAGGATGGCCCGAGCGAGGGCCACGCGCTGCCGCTGGCCGCCGGAGAGTGTCCGCCCGGAGATGTGCGCCTCGTAACCCCGCGTGATCTGCCCGTTGTCCTCGACGGTCAGCTCGCGGGCGAATTCGTCCACGTGGGCCCGGCGGGCGGCGTTGTGCATGGCCTCTTCGCTCACGCCGTTCGCCCCGTAGGCGATGTTTTCGGCGAGCGTGCCGGAGAAGACGACCGCTTCCTGCGTCACCAGGCCGATCTGGGCCCGCAACGATTCGAGCGAGGCAGCGGCGATGTCCTGCCCGTCGAGGAGAATCTGCCCCCGCGTCGGCTCGTAGAAACGCAGCAGCAGCGACATGAGCGTCGTCTTGCCCGAGCCGTTCGGCCCGACCAGGGCGACGACCTCGCCCTTGCTGACGCGCAGGTTGACGTCGCGGAGCACCGGCTGCGGGTTCGACGGATACGTGAAGTTCACATCGCGGAACTCGATCTCCCGCTCCAGTCGCGTCAGCGGCACGCCGTTGGCGGCGGCCGGCTCTTCCCGCGGTACGTCGATCAGCTCGAACAGCCGCTTGGACGAGGCCTCGGCCGCTTGCAGCCGGTTGTTCACGTTCCCCATCTTCCGCACGGGATCGAAGATGCCGCCCAGGCAGACGACGGCGGCGAAGAACAGGTGCGGCTCGAGCTCCTGGGCGAACACGCGGCTCGCCCCGTAGAGCACGAACGCCGCCACGGCGAACATCGCCAGCGTCTCCAGCGCCGGGTTCGTCGCGGCGTCGACCAATTCGATGTGCGTCTGGGCCTTCGTCAGCGTCCGCCCCTCGCGCTCAAACCGAGCGCTTTCGGCGGTCTGCATGTTGTAGGCCTTCACAACGCGGATGCCGCCCAGCCGTTCGCCCAGATGATCGAGCAGCCGGCCCCACGATTGCGACGCCCGCCGTTGGGCCCGCTTCACGAGCTTGCCCAGCACGCGCAGCACGACGACGGCGATGGGCAGGCCCACGGCCGCCACCAGCAGCAACCGCCAGTCGATGAGCAGCGTCAGCACCAGCACACCGACGGCCTTCAGCGGCTCGCGGACGACCTTGCCGAAGAGCGTCGTCTGCCCAACCTCGACCTTGCTGATGTCGGTGGCCAGGCGGGCGAGCGTGTCGCCGGGCGGCTGCACGCTGTGCCAGTCGAGCGGCAGACGCAGCACGTGGTCGCCGACCCGGCAGCGCAGGTCGTGCATGGCCCGTTGGACGGCCATGTTCACCATTCCATCATTCAGGAAACGGCAGATGCCGCCAACAATGGCGATGACCACGAGCACGCCCAGCACGAGCGCCAGCGTCAGCATCTTGCCGGCGGGGTCGCGGCTGGCGGGCAGGCAGGCGGCCACTGATTGCAGCGTGCTCCACCAGGAGCGATACGTGAGCAACGGCAACTCGACCTCGCGCGTGTTGCCGTCGAGACCGCGCACGGTCGCCGCGATGCGATCCTCAGACTGCTCGGCCAGCACGGCCATCGCTGTGAACGAGCTGACCCGTTCGCCGTTCAGGGCGACGAGCCGCTCGCCATCTTCGAGCAGGCCGACGGCGGGGGAGTGCGCCTTAACGCGATCGATGCGCAGACCCTGGTCGTCGTCGGGCACGTCAGACGCGAGCGTCACGCCGAGTCGGCGTTCGGTTTCGGAGCGGTGCAGCCAGTCGACGAGCGTCTCATGGTCGGCGAAGATGACCTTGAGGACGGGAATGATCGTAGAGATGCTGAACGTATAGGAAACGCTGACGCCGATGGCGGCGACAAGTCCGATAATAAGTATGCCTCGGTGCGGCCTGAGGAAGCTCAGGCTTCGCCGAAACTCCGGCATCCAGGTCTTGTCGCGAGCGGTCGCGCGCATCGGCCGATATCATACCGGACCCGGAGGCAAACGGGCAGTCCGCCGCCGCGAGCGTCTCCCGGCGGGAGTTGGCGGGCGGCCGGTGCCGCCGGGTGCGCAGTACACACACCGGAGGTTGACGTGGAACCCGAAATCAGTCTTTCCGGACCGGACATCACCGAGGCCGAAATCAACGCCGTCGTCGAGGTGCTGCGTACTCCGCGGCTGAGCCTCGGCCCGAAAGTGCCCGAGTTTGAGGGAATGTTCACCGAGCGGCTGGGCGTGCGGCACGCCATCGCGTGCAGCAGCGGCACCGCCGCGCTGCACATGACCTGGCGGGCGCTGGGCATCGAGCAGGGCGACGAAGTCATCACCACGCCGTTCTCGTTCATCGCTTCGAGCAACAGCATCATGTTCGAGGGCGCGCGGCCGGTATTCGTCGACATCGATCCGGCGACGTGGCAGATCGACGTCAGCCGCGTCTCCGACGCCATTACCCATCGCACGCGGGCCGTGCTGCCGGTGGACGTCTTCGGCTGCACGCCGGAGATGGACACGCTGTCGTCCATCGCCGAGCGGCACAACCTGCGCATGGTGGAGGATTCGTGCGAGGCGCTGGGCACGCTCTACAAGGGTTTCCCCGCCGGCACGCTGGCCGAGGTTGGCGTCTTCGGCTTCTATCCGAACAAACAGATCACAACGGGGGAGGGCGGCATGGTGGTCACCGACGACGACGAGGTCGCCGCGACGGTGCGCTCGCTGCGCAACCAGGGCCGCGGAGCCGACGGCGGTTGGCTGGCCCACGTGCGCCTGGGCTACAACTACCGCCTATCGGACGTGAGCAGCGCGATCGGCGTAGAGCAGATGCGGCGGCTGGACGAGATCATCGCCAAGCGGGCCCGCGTCGCCGGCTGGTACATGGACCGGCTGGCCGACGAGCGGCGCATCTGGCTCCAGGACATCTCGCCGCAGGTGCAGATGAGCTGGTTCGTGTTCGTCGTGCGACTAACGGACGACTACAAGCCGGAGCAGCGCGACCAGATTCTCAAGCAGCTCACCGAGCGTGGCATCGGGACGAACAATTACTTCACGCCGATCCACCTGCAACCGTTCTATCGCGAGCAGTTCGGCTACAAGCCGGGCGACTTCCCGGTCACGGAGGCCCTGGCGTCCCGCACGATCGCGTTGCCGTTCCACAACAACCTGACCGAAGCGGATGTTGAGCACGTCGTCCGCACGTTCCGCAGTCTGCTGTAGCGCCTGCGCCGCGTTCGCGGCGTCCGGGCTCCGTACGGGACGTCGTGGCGGAGCCAATCAGCCATCAGCCGCGAGCAACGCCTCGGTGTGCCACTGCTCTTGAGCAGTTCTGTCCGGGAAATGGGTTTGTCGGGTGCGATGGGTGACTGGAAGGGAGTCGATTGCCTTGGAAGGCGTTCGGCGTTGGGGGCCGAAGCACTGGCGTAACGGGA
>JASFQK010000073.1:0-8503 GCA_050115495.1 Phycisphaerae bacterium
CGCTTGAGGGTGTGGGCGAGGATGTTGAGCTGCGTGTCCTGATCGCAGGTCTGGAGGAGGGCGGTGGCCTTCTCCTCGGCGCCGACCCAGGCGTAGTCGTCAGCGCCGGGGATTTGCAGCATGATGGCGAGGGCGCGGAAGCAGACGCCAAGACACAGGTGGTCGTGGGCCAGTTCGGCCATCCAGAAGTCAAAGGCCCGTGCCAGGGGGAAGTTGCCGTTGGCGCAGACGTCGAACCGCCACCAGCCGTCCCCGACTCTGAACTCGACGTAGTCCAGCATGCTCGTTTCCTCGCGATTGGCGGGCACGGCCCGCCCGGCAATGGCGCGCAGGGGTGGCGACGCCGTTGGGGACGGCGGAACGTCGAAAGCTGATGGCACCAAAAGGAAACGGGCGCCACCCGATGCGCTGAAGGCCGCCGGTGAACCGCCAGGTACCCCAAACGACCCCGCGCACCGGGTAGCGCCCGCATCATAGGCGCGGACACTATCCCGGGCGAGGGTGTCTTGGTGGGGCAATGTCGCAGCCGGCCTGACTCCACACTGGTCGGGTCGGCCTACTGCGTTGGCGGTTCACCTGCCAAGACACGCTACGTTACAGGCGTCAGTATTCCGACACCCATGTTGTCGCCGCGGCGAAGAACTGCATCGCCACCTGTAAAGATAGCATGCCTTCAGGCCAAATACCACTTGATTTCCGGAAAATTTAATCATTTGTTCCGGTAGCGTTCCGAGGAGGGCTCCGGATCATATGCGATATGGGCAAACTCACGAAGTTCAATTCCCAAGTGCCTGAGGCCGTGCAAGAGCTCTTCGCACAGATTGACCACGGGCAGAAGCAGGTTGCATGTACCGCGGCGCTGATCTGGTACTTTAACGCGGACGAGGATACACAACGCCTCTACCGTGAGTGGGCTCGTGCGCTCGTCGAGGGCTATGCAACGATCGACCGACCACCTGAGTCGGTAGCGGCGGTTCTCTCGAAAGGCGCTAAGCCACGCCGCGGGAAGAAGAAGCAGTAATCGGTAGGCGAGCCGTGCCCGCCGGCGGGTGTGTACCGGGGGAATTGGTGGGTCCGGCCCGCCCTTCCGGTTTGGGGCCGGGGCGGGGTCAGGCGTCGGGGGGAGCGTTGTCGGGGGATTCGTCGAGCCAAGCTTGAACCTTGGCCACCATGTGCGGCATGCCGATGCGGGCGAACAGGTCGCGGGCCTTCGTCCAGTGCTCGCGGGCGGCCAACAGGTCGCCGCGGTCTGCATAGACGCGTCCGAGGTTGCCGTAGGCATTGGCCATGCCTTCGAGCCGGCCGAGCTTCTCCTCGATCGCCAGGGCCTTGCGGAGCATCTCCTCCGCCCGGTCGAGATCGCCACGCGTCCCGTAAGTCGCCCCGAGGTTGCCATACTGGTTGGCCATGCCTTCGAGGTGGCCGAGCTTCTCGTCGATCTCCAGGGCCTTGCGGTGCATCTCTTCGGCCCGGTCGAGATCGCCACGCTCGCGATAGATCAGCCCGAGGTTGCCGTAGTCAGTGGCCATGCCTTCGAGCCGGCCGAGCTTCTCGTCGATCTCCAGGGCCTTGCGGTGCATCTCTTCGGCCCGGTCGAGATCGCCACGCTCGCGATAGATCAGCCCGAGGTTGCCGTAGTCAGTGGCCATGCCTTCGAGCCGGCCGAGCTTCTCGTCGATTGCCAGGGCCTTGCGGAGCATCTCCTCGGCCCGGTCGAAATCGCCACGCGTCTGGTAGACCAAGCCGAGGTTGCCGTAATGGTTGGCCATGCCTTCGAGGTGGCCGAGCTTCTCGTCGATCGCCAGGGCCTTGCGGAGCATCTCCTCGGCCCGGTCGAGATCGCCACGCGTCTGGTAGATCAACCCGAGGTTGCCGTAGTCCTTGGCCGTGCCTTCTGCATCTCCGAGTTGCTCATGGATATTGAGGCTCTTGCGGAGCATCTCCTCGGCCCGGTCGAGATCGCCACGCGTCTGGTAGATCAACCCGAGGTTGCCGTAGTGCCGGGCCATGCCTTCGAGCCGGCCGAGCTTCTCGTCGATCTCCAGGGCCTTGCGGAGCATCTCCTCGGCTCGGTCGAGATGGCCACGCGTTTGGTAGATCAGCCCGAAGTTGCCGTAGGCCGTGGCCATGCCTTCGAAGTGACCGAGCTTCTCGTCGATCTCCAGGGCTTTGCGGAACATCTCCTCGGCACGATCGAGATCACCGCACGTCTGGTAGATAAGCCCGAGGTTGCCAAACGCAGCGGCTGTCTCGGCGGTCTCCTCGTCACGGCCGCTGATGGCCAGCCAGCGCTCGAGCAATTGCTCGGCCTGGGCAAGATCGCCGGTGCGATTGTAGAACTCGGACGCGAGGTACAGGATCATCAGATTGGATGTGCCCACTATGGCCTTGGCGAACGCCTGCCGGGCCTCTTCAACATGGCCGTCGAGGGCGGCTTGGGCGGCCTGCCGCGCCATCGTGAGAGCAAACTCCTCGGCTCGCTCAGTCTGCCTCTTCGCCTCCGCCTCCGCCTGCTCGACACGCTCACGGTACTCGATGGGGAAGATGATCTTGTCACGCTCGGCGTCGGCTTTGGGTAATTCGCCTTTGGCGTACAGGCGCAGATGACGATCCACTTCGGCCTTGAAAGTGCTCTCGTCCGTGAAGTTGCGGTGGAGCACGATCCTCGACTGGTCAAGCTCACGCCGGAACTTCAGGACCTTGGTAAGCTGCGGACCGGGGTCGGCCATGGACTGGGCGTCGATGTGCTTGAAGAAGACGAAGATCTGGGGTGAGCCCTTCTCTTTCCACAGATTCAGCGCCCGGTGGAACTCCTCTTCGGTGTAGGAGCTGTACTGCGAGTCGGGGGCTTCCTGGCCCCAGCGGCGGTGCATGGCCAGGATGAAGACGTCGCACCGGTCGATCTCGGCGTTGATCACGGATTGCGGGCGGCGGCCCGTCGTGGCGAGCGTGCCCTCCCAGCCGAGGGCCTCGAACGCGACGCCGGCGCCGTCGGCGAAGCCCTTGTTCAACTCATCGATCTGGTCCTTGAAGGCCCGACGTTCGACCGCCAGGTCGCCGGGAGAGGCGAGGAAGACCTTGATGTGGCGTTTGTCGGGCATTGGTGTAGTGTAGCGTTCGTGATGGGGGGAGGCCAGCGCTGCGCGAGAGAGGAGAGCGGGGGTGGGTAGAGAGTAGAGGGGAGGAGCGCAGAGCGAGCGCGTTTCGGCGGTCGACGTCGGCCACGGGGGGCCGACGCTACGGGAGGGCCGGCGCGGAGGTCGGGCGCTACGGGACGACGGAAGACATGCCGGCGCCTAAGGCTTCGGCATGCCACACTGCGCTGCGCGAGAGCAGGAGAACAGGAGAGCAGGGGTGAGTGGAGCGCAGGAGCGCGGGGCGCGCGCGTTTCGGTGATCGACGGCCGACACGGAGGTCGGCCGCTACGAAGACGTCGGCCACGGGGGGCCGGCGCTACGGAGACGTCCGGTGCGGAGCCCGGACGCTACGCGTCCCGCACTGGTGGGCAAGCCACCAGTGGCACCCGGCGCCGCGACGAGCGCGGGGCGACGCACCGGATGCAATCCGGTGCCACACTGCTAGGGGAGCAGGGTGTAGGTGTCGTTGCGGATCCAGGTGATGCGGGAGTCGTTGTCGTCCTCGCCGGCGACTACGGCGACGAGGTCGAGGTCGCCGTCGCCGTCGAGGTCGCCGTAGCCGAGCCAGCCGACTTCGCCGGGCGGGTCGTAGTCGAGGACGACAGAGGGCGTCCAGGGGTCCGTGGGATCGGTCGTCCACTCGTAGTAACGCACGGCGCCGCTGGAGCCGCCGGTGACGAGCTCGAGAACGCCGTCGTTGTCGAGGTCGAGGGCCTTGACGTCACGCGGCTCGTAGGACGAGTACGTTACCAGCACGTGCGTGTCCCAGTCCCAGGCGCGCTGCGGACCGGTGTCGGGCTGGACGAAGAGGACCATCTGCATCTGCTCGCCGCCGGTGGCGACCACGTCGGGGCGGCCGTCGCCGGTGAGGTCGGCGACATCCATGCCCCAGGCGTCGCGGACGCTGCCGATGCGCCACTGGAACCAGACGTCGTCGGTCGAGAGGCCCGGGCCGACCGAGCCGGACCGCCGCTGGACGGGGTTCTCGAACCAGGCCACCTGCACGTTGTTGTCCTTGCGGGCGGCGGAGATGACGTCGAGGTCGCCGTCGGTGTCGAGGTCGTACAGGAACAGGTCGCTGGCGCCGTCGCGGTCGAGCCGCTGCTGGCGCTCGTGGCGGCCGATGCTGATGCCGGTCCAGCCGTGGCCGTTGTCGGCGAAGCCGGGGTTGATGAAGGCCAGCACGTCGCCGTCGACGATCTGCAAGGGCTCGACGGGGATGTCGGGCTTGGGCGTGAGCGTCAGGACGAAGCTGCGCGAGGCGACCAAGTCGTTGTCGCCGTCGTTGTCCATGTCGCCGATCTCGACGTTGGTGTAGAGCTGCTCGATGGTGACGACGTAGTCGTCGAGGTTGACGCCGGGGCCGATGGCCTGAGTGATGACGGCCTGGAGCTCGGAGTCGGTGAGCATGGTATAGCTGGCGTCGACGCGTTCGCGGAGATCGTCGGTCGTGTCGGTGTTGCCCCACAGGTGCAGGGCGGTCGTGGGCTGGCCGGTGGGATGGTGGAAGTACCAGAGCGAGCCCTCGGCGGCGGCGACGATGTCGAGCGCGCCGTCACGGTCGATGTCGCCCACGGCCACGTCCGCCAAGTCCTCCATGTCACGCTTGCTGTCGAGCGTCAGGCTGAGCAGGTCGACCTCGCCGGCGGCGCTGGTCGGGTCGCTCAGCAGGATCTGAATGACGCCCTGGGTCTTGCCGTAGCCGACGACGGGGTCGATCTTGCCGTCGCCGTTGAAGTCGATGCCGTACGGTCGGCGGAGCAGGACGTCGGCTTCGTCCACGTCGGCGAGGCCGCCGATGTCGTCGACGAGGTAGGTGACGGTGGTGACGGAGGTGCCGTCGGTGAAGGTGCGGGCCTGCACGAGGTTCTCGGTGAACGCGCCGGGCGTGGCGAAGATGCCGCCGCCGGTGCTGCGGGCGGTGCCGAGACCGCCGCCGAGGAACTCGGGGATGTACTGCGTCTCGCACGCGCAGGGCAGGGCGAGGATGGTGAGCGTGAGGGCAATGGCGAGGTTCCGGTAGGCGCGGTGGCGCATGGCTAGACTCCGTGATGTAGCGACGGCATCCCCGGCCGTCGCACAGCCGCAGCAACGCTTATCGGGTCGGCTGTTTCCGGGCGGTGCTTTAGAGCGGGCGGCGAGGGTTGGACGGGGTGGTTTCGGAGGGTGGTTGGCGGCTGGAAGTGTTGGCGTGGATCAGGTTTGCGCGTCGGAGGCGGGGGCGGGCTGAGGGGCCGAGGGCAGCATTTCCCGGACGCTGGCCAGGACGGCGTCGACGGTGATGTTCTGCATGCAGGCGTGATGGTCGAGGGGGCAGATTCGGCGGTAGCAGGGGGCGCAGGGTACGCCGGCGGCGACGACGCGGGCTTGGGGGTGATATGGCCCGATAAGCTTCGGATCGGTGGGTCCGAACAGGGCGACGAGGGGCTTGCCGAGTGCCGCCGCCAGGTGCATCGGGCCCGAATCGTGGCAGACGACGCCGGCGGAGAGGTCGAGGAGGGCGACGAGCTCGCGCAGGGTGGTCTGGCCAACGAGGTCGATGGGGGGCGAGGTGCAGTCGGCGAGGATGCGGTCGGCGTAGGCGCGGTCGTCGGCGCCGCCGAGGAGAACGCATGTTGCGGCGTCTTCGGTCTGAAGGCGGGTGATGAGCTGGGCCCAGTAGTCCGATAACCAGAGCTTGGAGGGCCATCGGCCGCCGGGGACGATGGCGAGGAATCGCTCGAGGGGCTTGCCGGCGGCGTGGGCGAGGCGCTCGGCGGCGGCGCGGCGTTCGGTGTCGGTCAGGCCGAGCGGGAACGGTACGGCGGAGCGGTCGGCGGACGTGGTCGGCGGGGCGACGGGCAGGCCCAGGGCGGATGCGAGGTGGAGGTTCTTCTCGACGGCGTGGTGCAGGTCGCGGGGGCAGGAGACGTGTTGCGTGTAGAAGAGCGGGGCTAGTTCGCGGGCGCGGGCGAAGCCGACTCGATGGGGGGCACCGCTGGCCCAGGCGATGAAGCCGCTGCGAAACAGGCCCTGGAGGTCGATGACCAGGTCGAAGCGCAGGCGGCGGATGTAGACGAGGAAGTGCAGGAAATCGCGGGCGGCGCGCAGGTTGTGCAGCATGCGGCCGAACCGCCGGCGATCGAAGGCGATGACCTCGTTGAGCAGGGGGTGGCCGTCGAGGAGGGGGACGAAGGCGGTGCCGGCGAGCCAGGCGATGTGAGCCCGGGGGCAGGCGGTCCGTAGAGCGGCGAGGACGGGCAGCGCATGGACGATGTCGCCGAGCGAGCTCGGCTTGATGATGAGGATGCGTCTGAAGGCGGCGAGCCCGCCGCGCCCGTGGCTCGTCATTTGAGGGAGTATACGTCGGGTGGGCGGCGGGTGCAGCAAGCGGATGCCGGCGCTGGTCGGGGGTGTTCGCCGGCGTGCCGGGGATATGCGACGTCTTCGGTGAGCCGTCAGCCGTCAGCCATCAGCCATCAGCTGTGCGGTCCTGACATAGGTTGACACTGTTGGGGGGGAGATAGGAGGTGTCAGCGATGCGGGATCGAGTGGTTCGGCGGTATAGTTCATGTTTCAAGCCGCGGGTTCGGCATCGGCGAGTGCGGCGTGTCGAGGACGTGTTGCCGTTACACCATCCCGCCAAATCGGCCGGGCGTTCCACGAGGCGAGGCCAAACGAAAAGGCCACACGGGGAATACGGCCCCGTACGGCCTGCTTGCTCGCGTGAGAGCCGGCCGGGATCAGCCGCCGACCGCTCGCCTCCGGGATGACCCGGCTTGGTTGTCTAGCCGGTACCTGCGCTTTCGCCGATCGCGACGCAACCGCGGACAGGGGCCTCGTATCAGATTGTTCCATATATGGAATGAACCGACGCAGTTACCCCGATCCCACCGCTCTATCTGGATTCAGAACCCGTACCCCCTCCGTTTGCGATCACGCCGCTCGAATTCATTCGTGTCAACCACGTCCACGGACTTGGACCACACAGTCGCCTCGACACACTGACCGATCGTGGCAACGTTCGGATCAAAGAAGACGGCATTGCGTTCGTCTGCCAACGCGCTCGGAAAGATGATGCCACCGACCCTCTTGTCCCGAAAGTACTCGGCAATGAACTGCGTGGCGACGTAATCCAGCTCAGTGTCGCCAGGACGAACCGGGCGCCCTAGCTCGTACGCAAACACGTGAAGTAGCTCGCGCAGCACCAGCGCCTCGTGCAGGTCTTTGTGCGCATGCGGATCGACGATCCGCACGTCCCGTGTCAAGTCGAGAACCCGCATCGGCGCAGCGCCGATTGTCACACTCGCGACCGTCACCCAATCTCCTGGCTCGGCGCGCACTTCCGCGACTGCCGTCGGCTGGTCCGACGCCACGTACAAGTGCGGGATGCCAGCCGGATTGGCGCGGCCCGCACGAGCCTTCTTAGGGGGAGGCGCCCCCATTTCGGCCCGCGAGATGATCCTACCGCGGGATTCTTGAATCCGCGCGCGTCGCCAATCCCGGGTCGTGAGGGGCGTCTCAAGTAACTCACTCCACGGGTCGAGCAACCGGGCAACAACTTCGCTTACCGGCTTGCCAGACTGAAAGTATCGCCATTCGTGCATCAACGAGTGCTTCAGTCGCTCCCACTCAACTGCAACCTACTGCCAGGCCTTGTTCCCGCGGTGCATGTACTGGCCAGTGTACCCAGGCCAGATTTCCGTGAGGATTAGCTCTGCGGTATCGTCGTCAATCGCGTCCGAGAACACCTCCCACTCCTCGCGGAGGATCTCGACCAGGGAGTCATCGTCCGGGTCCGACCCCAGCCCGCTGATCCCGAACTTGCCCAGTCGATACGAATCACCGATAAGCGGTTGGTAATGGTCCTTGATCCCCTCGAAGAGGTCGGAAAGCTCGCTCGCTTCAAGCACTTTGACGTCTTCGTCGCCACAGGTAGGGCAGTCACGATCTGCGCCTCGCTCCGCGAAACGGGCGCTCAGCGCTTGGCTCTCACCGAAACAGGATGGACAGACCAGCATCGGCAATCCTCGGAAGTTGGGCTCGAGCGAGCGCACGCGGCAGATCTCTCCCTGCACCGCACGGACATGATATCCACGTCGCCCAGATTGCAGCGTGCTGCAGTCCGAGACCGGCTGCGCTCGCAGTCGTCCGGCCCGGAGTCAGAACGCCACGCGCTCATATATGATAACGCGCCGGCCGCAGTGGCGACACTCACGACTGCGCGCGACCTTACCACCGAGAGCCCGCTGTGTGTAGATGACGAGCTATTGTCAAAAGTCGTTGATGGCGTCGTGATCAGGCGGCGGCTTTCTCGGGTTTTTCTCCGTCGATGAAGCGGACGCTGGCGATCACGTCCGGCAGAAGCTTCGCGCCATTCAGCGTCC
>JASFQK010000074.1:0-5999 GCA_050115495.1 Phycisphaerae bacterium
GCGGGGCCAGCGGCTCGGCGTGGGACGCCAGCCGGCTGGTGGCGACGTACGAATACGCCCCGTACGGCGAGATCCTGGCCTCTTCCGGCGACTTCGCCGCGGTGAACCCCTTCCGCTTCAGCACGAAGTACCACGACGACGAAACCGGCCTCATCGACTTCGGCCGCCGACTCTACGACCCCCTCCTCGGTCGATGGATCAATCGGGATCCGATCGGGGAATTCGGCGGGGCGAATCTCTATGGGTATGTGCGCAACGGCCCCATTGACCGATTGGATCGACTTGGGCTTTGCGTAGTCTATCCGGACGGGACTTCGACCTGTGACGGACCACCTACCAGCCAGCCCCCGACGGAGGCGTGCCCCAAGGAGTCCGGCGCGCCGACGACGGCACCCGGGGGACCCACCGGGGGCTGCGATCCCCTGAGCCTGGACCAGGAGGCCTATGCGCGCTGCGTGTGCGGCTGCGATCTGTCCAATCTGCCGGAGGACCAGGACGAGTTCATGGACTGCATGAAGTGCTTGATTGCAGCGAACCAGCAATGGATTGACGCGCGTAATGCCGAGGCGGAACGTCAGCTGGGCCAGCCGCCGGAGGGACCAGAGCGCCCTCTGTTGCCGCCCGATTGCGACTTGGCGGCGGAAGTGGGCCACGAGTTCTGCCGAACGGCTGGCCAGATGTGCCCAGCGGCCTGCGTGCCCGGGTGTACTTGGTTGTGCTTCGCCAAAGAGGGGCGGTCACGGGACCCCAGGCGCATCGCCAATTGCATCGCCGGCTGCGTGCCGTTTTGCCGGGGCCTGTGCCCGCTCGGAGAGGTAGTCTGCCATCAAGTCGTGGAGGCAGGCAAGCAGGAGTGCCTCAGGCGCGCTCGCGGCGGGGAGTCGAGCAACTGAGGCTCTTGCGGTTGTTGTGTTCTCGCGACGAGCGCGCCCGTTACGGCGTCGAAGTCGGTAAGGTCCAGCGATGAACAGCGAGCCCGACACAGCCATCGTCAATGAAGTCGGTGCTGAGTTGCTGTGCCGACGCTGCCTTTACCCTCTAGCCGGTCTCCCGGAGTGCTGCTGTCCCGAGTGCGGCGCCACGTTCGACCTGAACAACCCGAGGTCGTTTCTTACGCACGCTCGCCTCCGCCGGCGCCGCTGGATCCGCCGAACGCTGGTGGCGTTGGCCATCACACTCGTGGTACTCGGAGTGGCCGGCGGGGTGGCTTGGCGCTGGGCGGACATCGAGACGCGCACAATGGTCTACGCCTGCCAAGAGTGCGGCGCGAAGCGCACGTGCCACGAGTACTGGCTGAATGGTTACAAGGTCTACGAGCGAGAGATTGCCGTGGAGGCGACGCCTCTGAGCAAGTTCATGTCCGCGCACGTTGGGGCGCACACGCACACGTGGCGGTTCTGGCAGGGGACCAGGCGGGACTGGAACGGCCAGGAGCGGTTTCCGCGTCCATACAACACAAGTGGCATGAGCGACCTCATGCGCCTCCAGGAGCACTTCGCCGTCGAGTTGCTTGAGGACTTGAGGGAGGAAGTCCCACTGTTGCCGCGCATGATACGGGAGCACATCCTGGCATCCGATAGCCGCAATGCGGGCTGGCGTGCCTCCACATTGGGCAGCGCGTTGAAGCGCCCAAAGGGCAAACGGGGCGCATTTCTGCTGAGGGATTGGAATTTGTCTATGATCGCCGACGCGTGGGAGGAACGAGCAGCAACTCGGCCCGAGGAATGAACATCCAGTTCGAGACCCAGTACCCGAGCGGCTGCTACTGGTGCGCGGACCTCAACGGCGACGGGACGGTCAACAACTTCGACACCAGCCCGTTCATGGGCCTGCTGAGCACCGGTGGGACGGCGATCACCTACACCTGGGACGGCGAGAACCGGCTGATCGGCGTCAGCCCGGCCCGCACGCCCGAGACCGGCGACCTGAAGATCGAGTTCAAGTACGATTACCTGGGCCGCCGGGTCGAGAAGGCGGTGTATGATGCGAACGGCAGCGGCGGCTGGGAGGTCACGCCGACGGAGACCCGGCGGTTCATGTACGACGACTGGCGGATGGTGTTGGAGCTGGAGGGTGGCGCGGGCGTCCCGCCCGCGAACGAGGTTGTCCGCCAATACACCTGGGGCCTCGACCTGAGCGGCTCGCGTGGCGGGGCCGGCGGCATTGGCGGTCTGCTGGGCGTCTACGACGCCGGCGAGGAGGACGAGTACATCTACTTCCACGACGCCCAGGGCAACGTCGGGCAGGTGGTCGGCTGGGTCGACGACTTCGGCGGGGCCAGCGGCTCGGCGTGGGACGCCAACCGGCTGGTGGCGTGTTACGAATACGCTCCGTACGGCGAGATCCTGGCCTCTACCGGCGACTTCGCCGCCGTGAACCCCTTCCGCTTCAGCACGAAGTACCACGACGACGAAACCGGCCTCATCGACTTCGGCCGCCGACTCTACGACACGCTGCAAGGACGGTGGATCAATCGGGATCCGATCGAGGAACTGGGCGGAGAGAACCTCTATGTCTACGTTGGGAACAACACGGTGAGCGCTGTCGATCCGAACGGACTCCTGACATTCGGGCCCTTCTGGTGCCCCATTCGCGACGTGATCGAGCTCCTGTACTTGACGCAGCCCTGTCCAGCGGCGGAAGCTGACCCAGATGACGACGAATGCACAAAGAAGCTGAAGGAGGCTATTCAGTCTGACAGTACCCTGAACGCCTACTGCAACAAAGCCGAAATCGGCGGGTTTCTGTTGATCAGATGTTGCGAAGGCGAGATGGACCACATCCATTGTTTTCCGGGCGAGGGCGCTATAGCGTGTATTCTCCCCTCAGTGGTAGCTCAGGGCGGCGGCGAATTGGTGGAAGCTGTCGTCGAGGAACTCGTCCACGCTCGACAGTGCCAAACGGGTCGTATCGGCAGTGAGTACCGTGATTTCGAGCAGTGCGTTGAGATGGAAACGGAGGCTAAATCGCAAGCCCTTCGGGTACGTTACCCGGAGTTTCCGGAAGAGAGGATTCAGGGATTAGCCAAACTGGCCGCCAAGCTACAGTGCCAGGAGGTGTTCAGACGTAGGCAGCAGCCGTGAACAGCCGGCTAGGTACCACGCATCTGGCGTCGCTGCCTGTGTTGACGACCGTCGCAATGGTATGTCTCGCACCGCTTCTCTGGGTACAAGCGGACATGCAGTCGCTCTACCAGGGTCTGTGGAAGAGGGTGTTCGGGCTATGGCAGCGCGTGCTCTCCGGCCAGCGATGGCTTGCCTTTGACCGTGACGCCCTGCGCCTGATCGCGAGTGCATCACTCACCATGGGCTTCATGGTTGTGGAACTGGCGACCGTGTGGGGCGTGATCGGTGCGTGGAAACGAGTTGCGGACAGGTCTGTGCGGTGCATTCCAGTATGGGTCGGTATGCTGTGGATCGCATTATGTGGTGTAGCCGACCTGTGGTCCACGTGTCCACTTCTCATGTGGTTCTGGATGAACTTGATTGAACCCGTTAACTCGGCGCTGCTCATCCTTGACCCGGTGGGCGGGAAATCCGGTTGGCATCGTGCCACTCCGCTGTGCGTGGCCGCCGTGGAGCATGTAGTGGTGCGCTCTGCTACGATCGCGTCGATCCTGCTTGTTTGGGGAACCTTGCGTTTTGTGAGATCTCGAAGGCGAGCCGTGAGCCCACTCTGCAGTTGCTGCAGTTACAACCTCACCGGCAACGTTAGCGGTCGCTGCCCGGAGTGCGGATGCGCCACGGAAAGCCTGGGAAAGGACGACGGCGAAGTGGGTTCGTAAACCAGACGCTCGAAACCCTTCGCAGGAGCCGGGCGGCTAGCCAACCCCGCGCGGACGCCGCAGACCGGCGACCGGAAGATCGAGTTCCAGTACGATTACCTGGGCCACCGATTCGAGAAGGCGGTGTATGATTGGGACGATCAGGCGGAGGACTGGGAGGAGGAGCCGACGGAGGTCCGGCGGTTCATGTACGACGACTGGCGGATGGTGCTGGAGCTCGACGACGAGGGTGCCGTGCTCCGCCAGTACACCTGGGGCCTGGACCTGAGCGGCACTCGTGGCGGGGCCGGCGGGATCGGCGGCCTGCTGGGCGTCTACGACGCCGGCGAGGAGGACGAGTACATCTACTTCCACGACGCCCAGGGCAACGTCGGGCAGGTGGTCGGCTGGATCGACGACTTCGGCGGGGCCAGCGGCTCGGCGTGGGACGCCAACCGGCTCGTGGCGACCTACGAATACGCCCCGTACGGCGAGATCCTGGCCTCTTCCGGCGACTTCGCCGCGGTGAACCCCTTCCGCTTCAGCACGAAGTACCACGACGACGAAACCGGCCTCATCGACTTCGGCCGCCGACTCTACGACACGCTGCAAGGACGGTGGATCAATCGGGATCCGATCGGCGAGCTGGGCGGGGAGAATCTGTATGCGTATGTGCGGAACGATCCTGTGACAATCCTGGATGTACTCGGTACCTGCTCAGTTGGCTGTGGCGCGGGAACGCTCGGATCCATAAGGGTCTCGCCGGTGTCGCCAACGTTCGAGGACTATCAGTGCATTGTGTGCGCGGAAGGCGCCCGGCAAGCCGGAGTACGCCGACAGGCGAATAGACTGGTCGCGATGTGGGTGGTGAGGATGAATGCACTTCCTTGGCCCGATCCAACTAGCCCTCCAGCTAGTCCTCCGGCGACTCAGCCAGATTGCCCCAAAAACGACGGAAACGGCGCAGGTGCTGGTGAGGGCGCCGGCGATGCGGATGGCAACGGCGCGGGCGGCAACGGCGCAGGTGGTAACGGCGCGGGCGGCAACGGCGCGGGTGGCAACGGTGCGGGTAGCTTCGAAAAGTACGACTGGAATAACTGCAAGAGGGATGCCATGCAGCATTGTGTTGGCGCGGCACTGCTAGCGAGCCTCTGTGGTGCGGACTGTGCGAAGAAGGTGGGACGGCTGGTCGAGCTGCTGCAGTGGGATTTCAACGCCCACGACATCGAGAACAACAGGGTGGGCGCGAACTACTGCGGCACTGCGAGCGATATCGTCAGTTGCTGCGCGGCAAAGCTCTTCTCAGGTGAGTTGAATACGCAACCAGAAGAACCAGGCAAAGGGTGCAAGTGATGTCAACAACACTACGAGTGGCTTTTGTGATGTTAGTCACCGCTATCGGCGCCGCCGTACATGGCTGTGGCTCGCAGCAACCACTCCCGACCGGCGCGCAGTGGGCGCAAGCAACCCCGGAGCAGCGCGACGCCTACATGAGAGCACTGGCCCAGTCGAAGAGCCTCCTCGGCAAGACCGAAGACGAGGTGCGCGCCTATCTCGGTCCGCCGGACTCCAGGCTCGACGAGGCCATCTACGAGTTGGACCCGACCGGCCAATCCCGCGCGTCGCTGATCTGTTGCTTGTCGCGCGCCGGTATCGTCGAGTCGGCGAACGTAACGGGCTTCGCGGGCGTGGAGCCATTGCAGTGGAACGCGACCCGCTGGCGCGAGGGCTCCCCCACCAACCGTGTCGGCATGTGCCGAACGTTGATCGAGCGAGCAACACTGACTGGCCTGACGCGTGACGAGCTGTATGCCATGCTGGGCACACCGACGATGCGGGGTGGGCCGTACATGCACTATGAGGGCCGACATGTCATCAACGAGGATGTAGCAATCAATGAATACACGTTGCGGATGTCCATACTACTGAAAGACGGCCGAGTGGCTGAGGTGTCACTCGACAAGGTCACGTGATCCTATGCCACGTCCAGGATGCGAGAGTGTGGGTGTGGGGATTCACCCACAGTTTGGGGTGCCTGTCCCCTCTCCTCCCAGGCTCTCCGGACGCGGAACTGCTTGCCCGGTACGGTTGAGCAAACGCTCGAGCAGAACGACCGCAGCGAACTGACCGGCTCGGCGTACTACACCGGCACGTACGGCTCGGGCACGCCGGTGGCGACGGCGGATCGCGACTGGGGCTACGACAACATCGGCAACCGGGACACGTTTATGCTCGG
>JASFQK010000075.1:0-5787 GCA_050115495.1 Phycisphaerae bacterium
TCAACGTGGTCCGTTCATCCTTGGTCAGCTTGATCGCAACCGCTCGACGCATGGCTGTATCCTCCTGCAAAGAAGAAGACACGCCAAGCTATCATACGTTAGCGTATTTGTGAGGCACTACACTAGCCCCCGGCCGCCTTCAGACAATAGCTCATCGTGTCCGAATTGCTCCCGACCAGCCCGGCAACCTCCGCGGATCCCGCGACGGGCACCGGCGCCGCCGCCCGGAGCTGTATGCCCCGGGCGGGAAACGCCCCCAACGAGATTCGAACTCGTGTCGCCGGCTTGAAAAGCCGGATACTCCCGACGTAACCGACGACATTGTCGAGACCTGCGACGCGCGTCCCGCCTTCCCCAGCGATAGTCCCCGCAATTCGCCAGCATTTGCAGCGGTGGACGCCGATCTTCGGCGGGTCGTGACGGCGTGGCCCGCTCTGCCCGAGCTGATCCGGCGGGCGGTAATGGCACTCGTGGGCACCGTCACCAGTAGCACCACAACCAAAACCCCCGCCGACGCCCACGACAACGCGGGTTTCGGTGGTGGTGTCACGGCGGGCGAGCGATGAAGCAGCTGCGGACCGAAGCGGAAGCGCTATGCCGAGCGGTCGCGCCCGAGTTGAACGGGCGGCCGCTGTACGTGGTGCTCGCATCCGACGTGTACCCGACCGCCGGCAACGGCGACGGTCCGGACGGCGGCACGATGCGACACCACAACCGAAACCCCGCGGCACGCGACGCCAAGGCCGGTTTCGGTGGCGCGGTGCTGCTCGGGCGGGCGCTCGCGGGTCCTTCCTGGCGGGTTTCCTTCCTGATGGCCGCGGGAACCGCCACCGTAGAAGAAAGACTTTCTTTCCCCTGTCCAAAATTCAACCCGCCGTGATCCGCTACGACGCACCGCGACCGGGTGCCACCGGCTACGACGAAAGGAAACAGTCACGATGAACGCGAAGCTCAACATCGGACGGACGAGTGCCGGCAACCTCGAACCCCGCACCGCCGGTCGAGCACAGTTGCCACGTCGCTGCCGGTCAGATGCTGGTCCACCTCGACGGCCAGACTCTCACGGGCGAAGTCATCGACGATCGTTGACAGCTGGAAACCGCGTCCGTCGAACAGTCCATCGGCCATGAAATCCACGTACCAGCTCTCATTGGCACAGCCAGCCGTCGGTGGTCGGAGCGCGTTGGGCGTTTACCAGGTCCTGGATCGTGCTGGAGCTGAGCAGGTCGGCGGCGAGCGTCGGCACGGCCGTTACGTCGAACTTGTCCTTCCACGCTGGCGGCCTCGCCTCAGCCTGGTCGCTGTCCGACTGCGACGCATCGTCGGACGCCGGCGCCTTCGCAGTACCTGTGTGCTTGGGCAAGAGCAGGTCGGGTGGCGCCGGGCCTTCGATGGCTTCGACGACATCGAGCAACGTGATGCGCTCGGCGGGTCTGCTGAGCGTGAAGCGCTCGGGCGACTTGCCTTCCTGCCTCACGATGTCGGAGTTGGCGAGCTTGGCGAAGATCAACGACAGACCGTCGGCCGCAATCCCGGTCGACTCGGCCAGGTCGGCGAGCGCGACCTGTGTGCCGACGCCGCGCGTGGCCAGCTCTACCAGGGCGAACGCGGCGTAAGCGGAGTCCTTACCAAGGTGCACGGTCATTCACTCCGTTGGCTGACCTGCCCGCCGGCGGGCGGTTCGGGGTGCTGCGGCGTCTGCTCATGACGGACCCGCGTGTGCAGCAGGTGACGAGGTGCGCGGGATCGCGGCCTGAAGCTGCTCAAAGATCGCGAACCAGACGTCCTCCACGCAATGCTCAGTCTCGTGCCGGCCTGCGGATGCGCCCGTGCCGGTCGTCGCTTGTGCCTCCGCGAGGCAACGTTTGAGACGCTCGATCTCCTGCTGTTGTCTCCGAAAGGCAAAGGTTCGCTCGATGCAGCGGCGCAGCGTCCGCAGGCTCACCGGCTCGGTCAGACAGGCAAAAGCGCCGAGCGCGTCGCAACGTTGTTCGATGTCAGCGTCGTTGCCGTCGGTGACGACCACGAGCAGCAGGTCAGGATGTTGCGCTCGCACGGAAGCGAACCACTCGAACAGCGCCCAGCCTGCGGTTGGCCCGACTTCCAGGATCAGCAGGTCAACGGGCGCGCGGTAGACGTCCAGTCCAAGCGAACGGAGGCCGGATCGAATGGCGGATTGTGAACCACGCTCACGCGCCGGGTCTTCGACGACCAGCGCGTGAGCGCCGGGCGGCAGGCCGCTGAGAGGCGGCAGTACTTCCTCGCGTGTACGCGACAAGTCCACGGTGTTCACTCCTCGCTTTCAGGTGGCCGCTTACGCGGCGCCGGCCCAGGCTGCCCGACCCGGCAACTCGCCCCATTCGCTATACGCTGTTGACGCTGGGAACTTAACCCAAGTTACGATATTGGGCTCTTCTCGCGGTCTGGAAGACGTGTCCTGAAGCGTGAGGCTGGTTGTGCCCGGCGATCGGGCATGTAGTCGCGACCTTGGTCGTTGCTTTCACGTGCTCACGGGGCATCCTTGTTGCAGAGAAAGCGACGTTGCAACGGGACTGCGATGTCTCTGAAACGCCTGGAACGACGGAGGAAGGAGACTTCCTGTGCTCGGGACCGTCCCGGACGTCGAAGACCGCTCGGCAGGCCACTCCGCGAATGGCGATGGGAGGTTTCTGGCGATTGACAGAACCCCCTGGCTACGCGGACCGGAGGCGGTCCGCGCGCCGGGGGGAGATGCGGGTAGAGAGTTGGAGCGGGCAGGGCGTGCGCCGTGCCGGCTCGCTCCCGACCCGTGCGCTGGGATGTTATGGTCCGACCAGCAGCGCCACGAAGGGACTGATGTCGAAGTTGTTCACGATGCCGTCGTGGTTGCAGTCGGCGTTCAGGTGGTCGCAACCGGGATACGCGGCCTGGTAGGCCGACGGGTCCGTCAGCGCCAGCACGAACGGCCTGATGTCGAAGTTATTCACCAAGCCGTCGCAGTCCAGGTCGCCGACGGCATAGTTGGCGTGGCAGGCGCGGTTGCGCAGGATCGAGACTCCGGTATCTTCATCACTGTTAGTGACGGCTAGGTCGGTGTCGCCATCGCCATCCAGGTCGCCCAGCACGAGCGCATAGCTTTCGCCGTGCGCCCGGGCGTAGGTCACGCCGGGAGCGAACGTCCCGTCGCCGTAGCCCAACAGGACCGAGACGCTCTCCTTGGCGGCGTTGCCCAGCGCCAGGTCGACGACGCCGTCGCCGTCGATGTCGCCGATCGCGATCGAGTCGGTCTGCCACGTACCAGGCACGTAGTAGGCCCCGCCGTCGCCGAACGCTCCGGCGCCGTCATTGACGAGCACCATGACATTCGGCACGTCCTCAACGTAGCTATACGTCCCCACCGCGAGGTCGAGGTCGCCGTCGACGTCGACGTCACCCAGGGCCGCCGACAGCAGGGCGTAATCCACGTCGTACGACACGCCCGGGGAAAACGTCGCGTCGCCGTTGTTGAACAGCACCAGCAGCGACAGGCCCGTGTAGTCGCGGTGAGAGAAGACCAGGTCGTTGTCGCCGTCGTCGTCCAGGTCGCCGGCCATGACTTCGGTCGGCGCTCGCAGCAGGTCGAGCGGCGGAGCGGCGGCGAAGGTTCCGTCGCCGTTGTTGAGCAGGAACGAGGCGACGCCCGTGCCGCCCACTTGGCTGCTGGTGCCCCAGTCGGCGCTGACCAGATCGCGGTCGCCATCGCCGTCCAGGTCGCTGGCTGCGAGGGCGAGCGGATAGACCGTGACCGGATAGGCCACGCCGTCGGCGAACGTGCCGTCGCCGTGGTTCATCAGCACGGAGACGGTGTCGCCGGTCCCGTTCTTGCTGTCAGCCGACGCCAGGTCGAGATGGCCGTCGCCATCGAGGTCGGCCATGGCGACCGACCAGGGACCGTTGCCGGAGTGGTACTTGGTGCGGGTCAAGCCTCCGTCGCCGTCGTTCAGCAAGACCGACACGCCGCCGTAGATCGTTCCAGTCCCGGCCTCCCCGGTGGCCAGATCCAGGTCGCCGTCACTGTCGAGGTCGCCGATCCTCATCGACGTGGCGCCATAACCGATCGCGGTGGTCTCGTCGTCGAGGAAGACGCCGTCGCCGAAGTTGAAGAGCACCGTGAGGCTGTCGTTGTTGCTTGCGGGCGCCAGCACCGCCAAGTCCGCGCCACCGTCGCTATTGACGTCCCCCAGCTCGACGAACGTCGGCGATATATCGATAAACAACGTCTGCTCGGCGCCCAGCGTGCCGTCGCCATAGCCCGGCAGAACGGAGATCCTGTAGCTGCCGTGATGGCCCACGACTAGGTCGAGGTGGCCGTCGGCGTCGATGTCGCGCAGGGCCAGGCCCGACGGCCCGCCGCCAAACCACGACACGTGGGGCGGCAACGGCCCCTCAAAGCCGTTGGCCTCGTAGGGGATCTGCGCGGCGAGCGTTCCGTCGCCATGGCCCAGCAGCACCGACACCGTGCCGTTGCAGAGGTTGCTCGCGAGCACATCGACGTCGCCGTCCTCGTCCAGGTCGCCGACCGCCAGGTTCACGGTCCGCAGCTCGCACGGGTACTCCACCTGGGCGGCGTACGTGCCGTCGCCCTGGTTGAGCAGCACCGAGACGCTGCCGTCGGGCAGCTCCAGGCTGCACCTTCTGAGGATTTGCGTCCCGGTGTTGGCCGAGGCCAGGTCGAGATCGCCGTCGCCGTCCAGATCGCAGAGGATGATCGACACGCCGCCGATCGGCAGCCAGCGCTCCGGATATTCGCCCACGATCCCCACGCCGTAGGTCGCCTGCGCCGCGAACGTGCCGTCCCCGGCGCCGAGCAGCACGGAGATGTTGTTGCTCATCGCGTTGAGCACGGCGAGATCGAGGTGGCCGTCACCATTGACATCGCCGACCGCGACCGAACGCGGGGCGTCTCCCACCGCAAGCGAAGCCGCCGGGGCGAACGTCCCGTCGCCGTTACCCAGCAGCACGAACACCGCATCGTCAAAGCTGCTGGCCACGACGACGTCCAGATGGCCATCCGCGTTGAAGTCGGCCAGCTTGACATCACGCGGCTCGTAGCCGGCGTCGTAATAGGTCTCGTCGGCGAACTGGCCGTCGCCCTCGTTGAACATGATGGTGAGGTTGCCAGAGATGCCGTACTCGTGGGCGTAGTAGGCCGAGTTGGCCACGGCGTAGTCAAGGTCGCCGTCGCCGTCGATATCGCCCATGGCCAGCGCCACCGGCCCCATCGTCTCGCAGTCCCCGGCGCCGCACTGCATCATGTTGTACTTCATCGCCCCGAAGAGCGGATGGCCGTCGCCGTTGGCGTCGGCCAGGCACGGCGCTTCGTCGGCGAGCGCGGGACCGGTGACCAGAAGCACCCACGCGCAGGCGAACCAACACAAGGCCGACGCCCAGTTTCGGATGTCGGATTTCGGATTTCGAATTGCAGAGCCCATCACAATGCCTTCCTTATCTTTCAATTCCTGAGGCCGCCGCGCGGCCAGTCTTCAAACCACAGAGATACAACGAATTCCATAGGGCGGGCTGTGCCCGCCGATGGCGCTGCAGCGCGGACCGCGCCGGCACACGCCAGCGTCCGGTATTCTGCCCCACGAAGCGACGGGCACCGGGCACCAGTACGGGGCCGGCGTTTCGCTCCGCGTGACGGCGGGCACGGCCCAATGGTACTAACCTTGTCACGCGGCTCGTTTCTTGGTGTTTGCTCGTGGTGGTGGAGCGGTGGGCAGCTTGCTGGGGCGTTTCAGCTTGCCGTGGCCTTTGTTTTTGGTTTTC
>JASFQK010000076.1:0-5494 GCA_050115495.1 Phycisphaerae bacterium
CGGCACGAGGACAATCTTGTTCCTGATCAGCAGCTGGCGCGCCGTGGACGCCACCAGTCGCCCGAGCCGGTGGGCTTCCAGCACCAGGTAGCTGGTGGACAGCCGCTGCTCGATCACGACCGGCAAGCCCAGGCGGGCCAGGGCGCGTCGGTACCAGGTCGTGGAACTCGCGACGCACCACGGCACGACAGTCGCACCGGTGCCCTCCAGGTAGCCGTCCACCCACGGGCCGGCGTTATTACCACCCTCTTCCTTGGCGCCGGCGTAAGCGTCCCGCCGCGCGTAGAACAGCGTCAGTTCGCCGGCGTCGTCCCAGTCCTCGACGCAGAGCGCGGCCCAGGTCTCCGGTCCGCAGAAGCCGTCAACTTCGAGCTCCCGCGTTGTCTGGAAGACGACCACGTTTTCGGCCAGCGCCTGGTCGTAGTCGCGGGAGACCTGGACAGCCGGATCCTTCCAGGCGGGGTCCGCGAAACCGCGGGCCGACAAGGCGCGCCTGAGCAGCGCGGCGTACCAGTTGCGGTCGCCCGGCTTGAGCGTGGGCGGCAGCTTCTTCCGCAGCGTTTCCACGAGGTAAGCGATTGCGTTGAAAGCCATAGTCAGTCTCCAGTTGTCAGTTGTCAGTGGCAAGTTCCCAGCACAGCTTGGGTTGGTTATCGACAGGCGTTGGTATCCGCGGCCGGCCCGGACGATCCCAGGTGTCCGGCCTGGTTTGATACAGCACGCGCCAGTGGGCGGCTAGCAGGCTGGCGCCGCCCTCCTCGTTGAGCGTGTAAGTGATCAGCCGCCGGTAACCCATCGCGCGCGCGGCGCGCCAGGCGGCGGCGTAGAGCTTGGAGCAGGCGTTGCGTGTGCCGTCCGTGCAACAACGGCGCACCTCCAAGGTGAAGCCGTCGCAGAGGTGCCGCGCGGCCGGATTGCCGACGATGGCCACGCCGACGACGCGCTCGCCGTCAGTCACCGCGACGCTGAACCGGTGACGGGTCATGCGGCCCAGGTGACGGTGGTGCTTCTCGACAAACGCGTTTGCATCGCGTAGTTCGCACGGCACGATGGTCAGCATTACCCTGCCCTCACATTCACGGCGCGGCTCCAGTCGAGCACGCCGTGCAGCATCGCTAACTCGACCGGCATGAAGTCGCCGGGGCGCAGGCGGACCTTGCGCAGCTGGCCTGTGCGGTGGACCTGGCGCAGCACGTACTCCGGCAGGTGTTCGAGCACCTGCAGGGCGTTGACGCCGACGCCGGAGCAGAACTCGCCCTCGGCGTCGAGGTTGAGGTCCAGCGGGCTGGCGATCGCGCCCTCGCTGTCGTAGGCCAGGCCCTCCACCTCATGCACCCAGGCCAACAGCCGGTCGAGTGCCAGCGCCTCGCTGGGCCAGGTAAGCGGCACGACGGTCGCGACGCCGTGGAAGCCGGCCAGCTTGGGGGCGGGATCCTTGATCTCGACGCCGGCGGGATACGTGGACTCCACCAGCAGCCAGCCCTGGCCCGGCGGCCAGTGGCCGCTCTTGGGCACCAACAGCGCGACGTGGACGTCCTCGATCACGGGCCGGCGCCACCAGCCGGGGTGCGCCGCCAGCTGGGTGAAAGCGATTCCCAGGTTACCGAGGTAATGGCCGAGCTTTTTAACCAGCGTGCGCCAGCGCTGTTTCGGCTCCACCTGGCGGACTAAGCGGGCCACGTCGCGGATGGTCAGGCGGGGGAAGAACACGAGCAAGGGCCCGTCCTGGCCCTCCAGCGCCTCGTTGAGCGGCAGGGCGTCGTTCACCACTCGCCCCCCGTCTCGATGCCCGTCAGCAGCGACTCGCTGATCGGTTCGCCGGTGACGGCCTCGTACTCCTCGACGATCACGCGGGGCGCGCGCTGGAGCAGGTAGTCCCATTGTTCCGGCGTCAGTTCCCAGGCCAGGTGCAGGCTGGCGCTGTCATAGCCCGCCTGGCGCGCCAGTACGTCGAGGCGCGGCCAGATGCCCTGCGGGCCGGCTTCGGTCTCGCGGTAGATCATGGCGGCGAAGGTCGGCGCGTGGTCCTGGGTCCATTCGTAGAGCTTGCGCTCGGCCTCGTCGCCCTCGGCAAGGCTCATGAACTCGTTTTTCAGGTTGAGCAGCATCACGCCGCCGCCGGTGCGCTTGACGCCCTCCCAGCCGTCCTGGGCGAAGGCCGCGCGCACGGTCGGGTCGGCGTAGGTCGCGTTCAGCGCGGCCAGCACGCTCGGTCCGGCGGCCGACAGGCCCTCCTTGATAAAACTCTCCGCGTCCTCGCGGTTGCATCCAGCCGCGAGCCCGAGGAGCACGACAAACAACACGATGAGATAACGTCTCATTTTGAACCTCCGTTCAGGTTTGAGATAACAGTCGATGCGACGGCAAACAGCCAGCCGCCAATGATCGCGATCCAGGTCCAGAGCCGGTTGCTCCTGGCGTGCTGGTCGGCCTCGCGGCGCGCGGAGTCTTCCTTGCGGTACTCGTCCAGCTTGGTCTCGATGCGCTTGCCCTGCCCGCGGACCTCGGCGATCTCGCCGGCGACGTGCTGGAACTCGGTGCGCAGGACGGCCAGCTCCTGGCTGGTCGCGTTGACCTTGCGGTAAAGCTTGTCGCGATCATCGCGCACGTCCGTCTCCAGGCGCTCGACGCGGCCCTCGACGGCTTGTAGCTGGTCGCGGCTGGCTGGCTGCGTGTCTGCCATTAACGTGTCCTCCGTTATGGGTTGAGCGGGGCGGCGGTCCAGCCGCTTTCGGCGCTGACCGCGGTGACAATGCCGCCTCTGATGGTGATCGTCTGGTACTTAACCTCGTGAGTGTCGAAGTCACAGTCTGTAATCATGGTGTACGAGCCGCTCACGCCGTTATTGCCGGCGACGTCGAAGTTAGTGGTGGCGGATACCTCGCCGGTGACGGCCAGGCCGGTGGCGCTCAGCAGCGCGCGGAGCGTGCCGGCGACGTAGCCTGCCAGTTGGTCGCAGTCGGCGGTTTTTTCGGGTTCTATTCCTGTGTCGCCGTCGGCATCGTAATAGCCGTAGGCCTTGCCGGCGTCGTTGACGGTGGAAAATTTGTCATCGTCAAGGAAACCCAGACGGGCATCGCCGCTGGGTGCGGCGGGAATGCGCGGCGAGGCGGCCATACCGCGCTCGTCAAAATCACCGTGTTTGCCAACCTTGGTTTGATCGAAATGTCCGCCGTAGGCCTCGTTGTCGGACGAAACTACGGAACCGGCAACTCCTCTGGTTTTGCCGGTGGCGGCGGAACAGGCGCCGCCCATGGCCGTGGTATTGTCCGATTCACTTGCCACAGTCGCGGCAACGCCGTAGACGGGCGAGCCGGTCTTGGTATGGATTAGCTGCAAACCGGCTCCGGAGCCGGCCTGTGTAATGTACGCGGCCGCCTGGTTGTCACCGGAGTTGGCCTGTCCGATGCTGACAACCGGACTATCGGTGCTGGCGCTGGGTAAGTCGCGGGTTACTTCAAGCGCATAGCCGGTGGTCTCGGTACAGTCGATCTTGAAGCGATCGGCGGTGAACAGTGTCGCGGCCGCCGCGCGATAGAGCGACGTGTCCACGGCGGCGGAGCCGGGGCCCCATTCCTGTTTGCCGCTGGCGTAGAGCTGCCAGCGTGGGTAGCTGTCGCCGGTCACCCAGGCGGCGGCCTTGATCGCGTCGGAGTCGGCGACCAGCTGGATAATCTCGCCGTCGTCCATGAACTGATCGTGGCCGGGGGTGGCGGGCTTGATGTCGGTGCCGTCCAGTTGCCAGTAGCTCGTGCCGCTGGGCCAGTTGCTGTCGAGCCAGTCGAACACCGCCTGCACGTAGGCACTGGCCGGCGCCAGGTTCGTCCAGGCAGCGTCGTCCACCGGTACGTCGTCGGCGGCGACCTGCTCGGAGCCAAGACCCCAATCGATCTGCTCCTCGCCGATCGCGTCGTCGGCGATCTGCTCGCGACGGATTTGCGGCAGCGCCGCCGACGCCGGTTCGACTAAGCCGAGCGCCAGCAGCGCCGCCAAAAGGAGGTAGGAGGCGAAGCCTACGGCTTCCCTGATCTCAACCATGCTTCCTAGCTTCATTTGTCTACTCCTCGTAGCGCGGGCCGCTGGCCTGCGCACCTTAAGTTGAAAGCTCCCCGACCACGCACTGGCCGCCGATCTTGTCGGTGGCCGCGGGGACGTCGATGAACGTGATGGTGTAACCGGAGATCGTGTAGCTCTCCCCCTCGTAGAGGTACATGCCGTTGAGCGTCACGATCAGCGTGTTGTCCACCGGGCTGACCTTGTAGCCGTCACTGTCCTCCAGGTCGAAGGTGGTGCGGCTGCCGTTGGGGACGTGGCCGGCGGTCAGGCCGCTGACCGAGCCGCTGTCGGCGTACCACTTGTGATAGCTGTCGCCGCTGGCCGGGCCGGTGCCGGTACCCGGCGCGCCGGACCCCGCGCCGGTGGAGGTGGTCCCCAGGCCGTAGCCGCTGCGCTCCGCCAGCTTGCCGCGCCGGCGTTTGCGGGTGGCGAACTGCGCGCGTTCGTCGATCGCGGCGGGCATCGAGGGCACGTGGCCGGTCTTGCGCTGTTGTTCGGGATCGTAGGTCATGAGTTTGACAGCGCCTCCGCCAGGTAGTTGGTGCCGTAGTAGGTAACGGTGGACTCGCGAATCTCCATCGACTCGACGAGGATCGAGCCGACGTCGCCGTTGAATGAGTCGTTGACGACCACGGTGTCGCCCGGGTCGAACCGGACGTCGCAGAACGTGGTATAGGTGACGCTGTTAAACAGGCGCGTGCATTCCGCCAGGTGTTGGATCCCGGCGTCGCGGCCGTTGGAACTGGTAAACTCGCCGGCATAGTCGAGGTCGGCCGTGCGGTGGCCGCCATGCAGGCCGAACAGGCGCAGATAGCCGTCGGCGGTGCCGTCGGCGATCGCCTCGCTGACGGTGATCGTGGTGGTGCCGGCGGCGTTGACCGGCGTGCCGCTGACGGTATAGCGGCCGTCGTTGCCGGTGGACTCCGCGACCAGCAGTTCCTCGCCGTCGGCATAGACACTCACCAGGTCTCCCGTGGCGTCGGCCACGCTGAACGTATTGGCGCTGACGTCGGCGCTGGTGATCGCGTGGGCCTGGCGGTTGCCGACGACGCGGGTGAACAGGTCCGGCAGGGCGCGTCGGAACGCGTGCGGGTTGTCGGCGGTGTGGTCGGAGTAGCAGTAGACCGGACTGATCTTGCCGTCCACCGTGCCGTCGGGTACAGCCGAGGTGACGCGGATCGTGGTCTGGCCGCCGGAGTAGTTGGAGGACAGCACCTGGTAATAGGCGTTGTTGCCGGTGGACTCGTAGACCTCCAGCCACTCGTCCTCGGGGAACACATCGGCGTAGTCGCCGGCGATGGTGAAGCTATCCTCGCTGATGTCCACGGCGGTAATCGCGTGCTCGATCGGGTAGATGCTGAGCTTGTGCTCGTACTCGACGTTGACGACCAGCGCGATCTCCAATAGGCCGATCGAGGGGTTGTCGAAATCGTAGTTG
>JASFQK010000077.1:0-5128 GCA_050115495.1 Phycisphaerae bacterium
GCGGACGCTGAATGGCGCGAAGCTTCTGCCGGACGTGATCGCCAGCGTCCGCTTCATCGACGGAGAAAAACCCGAGAAAGCCGCCGCCTGATCACGACGCCATCAACGACTTTTGACAATAGCTCCGGTACGGACGCATCTACAGCATCCTCATGATCGATGTGGACTACTTCAAGAAATACAACGACACACAGGGACACCAGGCGGGCGATGCCTGCCTCCAGGATGTGGCGCAGTGCATCCGGGAGACCTGCCGGTCGATGGAGGTGATCGGCCGCTACGACGGGGAGGAGTTCATCGTGCTGGCGCCGGAGACCGGTCTCGACGGGGTCCGCGTGCTCGGCGAGCGCATTCGCAAGGCGGTCTGGGATCGCCACCTGCCGCACGCGGCCAGCGGCGTTGCGGAGCGCGTCACCGTCAGCATCGGGGTGGCCGCGGCGCCGGCCGACCGCTGGGAGGACGTGCTCAGGAAGGCGGACGAGGCCCTCTACGACGCCAAGAACCACGGACGCAATCGCGTCTGGGCCGGGAAGTCCCAACGGAGCGTCGAGCCCGGTGGTGCTCCGACCGGCCCGCTCATTGTCCTGGCCATCGACGACGACGAGGGTGATGCGGAGATTCTCCGGCGTCATCTCAAGCTCATCCCCGGGTTGCACTTCGAGTTCCTGCACTGCACGGACTCGGAAAGCGGTCGGGCCAGACTGTCGCGGGGCGGCGTGGGCCTGCTGTTCCTGGATTACCAGCTCGGCCTCGAAACGGGGCTCGACGTGCTCAAGGTCGTGCGGTCCGACGGGTACCTCGGCCCGATCGTCGTGGTGACCGGCCAGGGTAACGAGTACGTCGCCGCGAACCTGACCCGGGCCGGTGCCGACGACTACGTTGCCAAGAACGACCTGCGGCCGGACATCCTCCAGCGGGCGATCAACAACGCCCTCGCCCAGCAGTCCCGCCGGAGCGTCGAAGCGCAGAACCAGCGTCTGCTGGCGGAGCTCCAGTCGACCAAGAAGGCGTTGGAGGGCAAGAACACGCGGTTGTCCGAGCTGTACGAGACAGCTCACCAGTTCGTCGACAACGTGTCGCACGAATTCCGCACGCCGCTCACGGTGATCAAGGAATTCACCTCCATCATCCGCGACGGACTGGCCGGTCCCGTGAGCGACGAGCAGAAGGAATACCTGGAAATCGTGATGAACCGGGTCGACGACCTGAGCACGATGGTCGATGACATGCTCGACATCAGCAAGCTGGAGGCGGGCGTGCTGGGCGTGTGGCGGCGCCAGTGCGTGGTCGAGGACATCATCAAGAGCGTCCGCACGACCCTGGAACGCAAGGCGGTCGCCAGCAAGGTGGAGCTCAGCATCGAGGTCGACGAGGACCTGCCCCCTGTCTACTGCGACCCCGAGAAGATCGGGCGAGTGATCATCAACCTGACCGTCAACGCCCTGAAGTTCTCGAACGAAGGCGGGCACGTCAAGGTGCGGGTCGGCCGCGACGCCGGCGAATCGAGATTGGTCATCGGTGTCACGGACGACGGCCCGGGCATCGCCCCCGAGAACCTCCGGGCGATCTTCGAACGTTTCAGGCAGGTCGAAGGCAACGTCCGGGCCAGCACCAAGGGGTTCGGCCTGGGCCTCAATATCGCCAAGGAGCTCGTGCACATGAACTTCGGCGATATCGCGGTGGAGAGCGAACTCGGCCAGGGCAGCACGTTCTCGTTCACCCTGCCGACCGCCGAGCCCACCGCCCTGCTGTCCCGGTATTTCCAGCGTGTCTGCTCGCCGTCCGTCGCCCTGCTCTCCGCCACGGTGGAGGCCACGGACGACCCGAAGCTGCTGGGGGACATCGAGCAGTTCATCCAGCGACAACTGCGGCGGAGCGATCTGCTCTTCCAGGCCGGCGCCGGCCACTGGCTGATCGTGGCCGCCACCAAGGAAGAGGAATACGGCCCGATGATGAACCGCCTGGAAAACGCCCGGGTAGAGGCGAATCGTAACCGGCCCTCCGGCGAGCTGCCGCCGCTCAACCTCGAGGTGCGGCGGACCTGTCAGGGCCTCGATCAGAGCCTCGAGTTTATCCGTTGCTTCGAGGCGGAATACTGTGCCAGAGAGCTGTGTCCCGCCGGGGTGTAGTCCGGGAGACGACGGCGAGGAATCACGATGGATACGAGTCGAGCGAAAATCCTGGTTGTGGAAGATGACGCGAACCTCAGCCGCGCTACCGCCTTGCGTCTGAAGGCCGCCGGCTTCGAGGCCATCGTGGCCCGCGACGCCTATCAGGCCGTGAAGTACGCGCGGCAGGAGAAACCGGCGCTGGTGATCCTGGACGTGCGCATGCCGGCGGGTGACGGGCTTCATGTGCACGAGCATCTGAATCAGTTCTCGGACTTCATGACGCCCATCATCTACCTGACGGGCCACGCGTCCAATGCGGACGAGGCGAAGGCGCGCGAGCTCGGGGCGCTGGCTTATCTGCGCAAGCCCGTCGACTTCGACGAGCTCATCGCCAAGATCCGCGCGCAGTTGGGCATCGAGGTCTCGCCGGGACAGGAGAGCTAGCATGTCGGAGAAACGCCGAGTGCTGCTGGTGGACGACGATCGCGAGATCGTGCGGGGCGTGGGAATACGGCTGCGGGCCGCTGGCTACGAGGTCTACACGGCCTTTGATGGACAGGCCGGGTTGCAGGCCGCGCAGGAGCACCTGCCGGACGCGATCGTGCTCGACGTCCGCATGCCGGTGATGGACGGACTGACGATGCTCGGCAAGCTCCGGGCCTGCCCGCAGACGCAGGCGATTCCCGTGGTGATTCTGTCGGCCAGCGCGGTGGCCCAGGGAAAGTCCCACGCGTTGGAGCAAGGAGCGCGCTTCTTCCTGGAGAAGCCCTATGATCCGAAAAGCCTGATCGAGGCCGTCGAGTCCGCCATCGCGGAATGCGACGCCGGAGCGTCCACGACATGAGCGCGCGGCGTGTGCTGATTGCCGACGACGACCCGACGTTCGTGAACGTCATGCGGCTCCGGTGCCGGTTCCTGGGCCTGGAGGTCCAGACCGCGCCCGACGCGATGTTCGCGCTGACGCTGGTCCACAAAGACCCCCCTGCCCTGGTCCTGCTCGATGTCAGCATGCCGGCCGGCAACGGTCTGGCCGTGTGCGATATGCTGGCCAGTGATCAACGTCTGTGTCACATCCCGGTCATCGTGATCACGGGACGATTGGACGAACAGACGGTTCAGCGTTGCGAAGCCCTGAGAATCCGCTGCTTCCTGAAGACAACAGAGCTGTGGGATCGGCTGAAGCCGATCATCTGTGAGTTGTGTGGCATCTCGGCGGAGACCGGCATCGTGCCGACCTGGCAATGACGCTGCCTGTCGTCGATCGACGGGCGTACACGCTGTCCCTGCCCTGACTGGAGTTCGACAATGACCTGGTTGCATGACCGAACGATCCTCGTGGTCGATGACGACACCGATGTCTTGCTCGCCCTGCGAAAACGGCTCCACGACGCCGGAGTCGACGTCCTGACGGCCTCCAACGGCAGCGAGGCCCTGGAGCTGGCCCGCCAAACCACGATCGACGCCATCACGCTGGACGTCAGCATGCCGGGCGGTATGAACGGGATGGACGTGGCCAGTGCCCTGCAACACGATCCGCAGACGGCCCGTGTCCCGATCATCTTCATCACCGGCACGGCCGACGCCCGCTTCAGGGAGAAGTGTGAAGCGGTCGGCGCGAAGTACTTCCTCTCCAAGCCCTACGATGCCGAGCTGCTCGTGCAGACGCTGGCGAGCATCTTCGGGGAGGACGAGCTGGCGGAGATCAGGAAGATCGCCAAGGCGAAACGCCGACAGCCCGTCAAGTGAGTGCCAACGGGACCCGCGCCGCCGACGCGGGGTCCGCCGCCGCAGGAGAAGAACATGGCAGCGAAAACTGTACTCATCGCCGACGATGACCAGGCGCTCGTGCAGGCTCTGGCCATACGGTGCCGCCAGCTCGGACTGGAAGTGCAGACCGTTCCCGACGGCATGGAAGCGTACAACGTCATCACCGCCAAGCCGCCCGACCTGCTGATCCTGGACGTGCAGATGCCGGCGGTCAACGGGCTCTACCTGTGCGACGAACTGGCCCAGGACACGAATGTCCCGCCGATCCCCACGATCATCCTGACGGGCATGTCCGATCAGTCGACCACGCGGAAGTGCGAGCGGCTGGGAGCTCACTACGTCTGGAAGGGCCTCGATACGTGGGATCAGCTCAAGCCAGTCATCTGCCAGTTGCTCGATCTGGGCACGGCACCGGAACAGCAGCCCGCGTCACCCGCAGCGGCGAAGGAGGCCGAAACGCCCGAGCCGACCGCGCAGCCCGCGTTGCCGACGATCCTGATCATTGACGACGACCCCGAAGTCTCCAGGGCGATCAAAATCAGGCTGCGCCCTCACGGCGTGGAGGTGCTGCGCGCGTTTAACGGCATGCAGGGCTACTGGATGGCCCTCAGGGACCGGCCGGCCGCGATCGTGTCGGACTACACGATGCCGGACGGCTACGGCAACTGGCTGCTCGGCCGTCTGAAAGAGCACACGGCGACGAAGGATATCCCCGTGATCATCTTGACCGGCCGGACGATCGCCGGCAAGCCGGACTATCCACTCGAGCGCACGCTGCTCAACCTGGGCGCTGCGGCCTACCTGACCAAGCCGCTGGACTTCGACGTTCTGCTGGCCGAGTTGGGCCGGCACATCGACATGCACAGCCCGGAAACACAGGCCGCACCGTCTCAGCACTAGCGCCCGGAATGTGCGTCGGATAGACGGTGCGATATGTCCGGGCCTGCGAGTCCGCCAGCATTACTTATGCGCGTGGCCGAGCCCGTGACAGCGCGTATCGTAGTAACTGATGTGGCCCCGGCGATTGGTACCGACGGCGATGCTCGAGCCGTCATCCGGAAAGCTTCGCTCCGTCGTGAGCATCGCCGGAATCGAGAAAACTAGTGAGCCGATCCGCAGGTTCTGGAGCTATTGTCAAAAGTCGTTGATGGCGTCGTGATCAGGCGGCGGCTTTCTCGGGTTTTTCTCCGTCGATGAAGCGGACGCTGGCGATCACGTCCGGCAGAAGCTTCGCGCCATTCAGCGTCCGC
>JASFQK010000078.1:0-4714 GCA_050115495.1 Phycisphaerae bacterium
ATCGCGAGCGCTGATAGCGCCGCGAGGATCAGGTTCTCCCGCGTTACCTGTTTCACGTTTTTTTCGTCTTCCACGTTCCACTCCTATCTAACAGTGGCAGCAGCGATTTGCTGGGCCCACCGTGCATACCCGTCATTAGTGAGATGGATCCCATCCGGCGCCACCTCAACCTCACCCGCTTCCAGAGTACGCACGCGAGCCTCGGCGAGGGCTGCGCGCACGACTGGGGCCCACCTCAGCCATGACGGGACGAGCCACACGCACTCCACCCCGTGCGCGTCGCACACGTCTGCGATGCGTCTCACATTGGAGGCGAACTCCTGACAAACTGCGGACTGCGTGTCCACGCAATCATTGGTGCCTAGACTCACCAACACCAACTGCGGACTCGCCATCCGGATGCGGGTATCGACGCGGACTCGCCAGTCCCGTGCAGTGGTTCCGACTCTGACGGCACACGTGAGAGTCACGTCTCTCCGCCGGTAGTCGGTCTCGAGCGGCGAGCAGACACCGACGCCTAGCGAGTCGCCGACCAGCAGCACCCGCTCGCCTGGTCTCACCGTCGCCCCGGGCGCCTCGGACATCAGCCCGAGGAAGATCAGAACACAAATCAGAAGTTCCAGCACAGCACCACCCACACCACTTGGCTCGACACGTACAGTGCCATAGCCCACCAAAACACCCACCTATACCACCTCACTCGCCGTTCCGCTCGATGGGCCCTCTCAGCCCAGAGATGCGCCGCTCCGAGTAGTGTCGATGTCGCGAGCCGCTCCCTCACAGGAGGGAGCGCCGGGTCATCGTGCCTCACCGCAGCCACCGTCCCGTGTCTCGCTCCACAGGGACGTGGTACGGATCGTCTCCGACCCGAGCCCGGCGCAGAGTCAGCTCTACCGGTAGCCACCGTTCGTTCAATTTCACAGCAGCGAACACGTGTTGGAGGTGTCCGTCGGCCGTCCATAGATCCAGCATCTTTGCTGGCAACCTGACGCACAGGCACAAGGCGCAGAACAGTCTCGCCTTCGCATCGCAGTCATCGATCCCTCTGTCCCAGGCATCCACCGCATCAGTCGCGGTGGGCTCCCGCGTCCACCCCGCGACGTCCTCGCCGCCCGTACGTTCGGTATCTCGCTGATACCGAATACAGTCCCGAGCGAGCGTCGCGGCCACGTCCGCGTATCGCTCTGGACGCTGCCCCACAGCATCCCAAATCAGCAGCGCCATGCGCTGGATGCGCGGATTCATCGCGTCGACGTACGGGGCGGCCCGCAAAAATCGCCACTTCCGCACGTCGTCCGGATCGCGGGGCGGCCACGGCTCCTGGTCAGTCACCGCTGCCACCTTTCTTCGGGGGGGACGGAGGCACCGTTGGCCCCGGCCCAGCCCCCTCTCCAGCCATGAACGCTTGCGCGAGTGGTCCCACTGTCTCCAGCAGGTCCGACAGCTCGTCGTCGGGCTCGTCGCCCATTTCTCGAGCGAATTCGATTCCACGCATAAATGTCTCCAGCTCAGAACCAGACGCACTTGCCGGCACCTGCTGGCGACCCTCTAAAATTGCCTGCATCAACTGAGCCTGTGACTGCGCGTGACGGTCATGTAGCGCCTGCATAGTCTGGACATGCTGCTGGGCTCCGGTCTGTCCCTGACCCAGCATCGCGACGACCAACTCAGTCTGAGCCTGTGATTGCGCCTGCATTATCTGGAGCTGGTTGTTGCTCGCGTTCTGCATCATCTGCATCATTGCTAGCACCAGACTCATATCTCCGGACATCTGTTGCTGCACAGGACCCGCCGCCGCCGGAGCTTCTGGTTCGTCCTCCGCTACCGGATTCAGTGGCTTCGATTTCCCCGGCAGAGTGTAGCTCTGCCGGGCAGTAATATGCGACTCGTTGCGCGCGAGCAACGTATATTGCCCTCCGCCAAACATCATGTAGAGCTGTTCCAAACTCTGGAGCTCTTCGGGCCCAAACGCCCGGTAATGGACGCCGTCTGGTGTGCGCTGCACGTGGATAGTGACCACCTCCGGCGGCGCCTTTCCTTCCTGCGCCGCCGGGAACAGTGGGTGCGCTGCCATAGTCATGATCGTTCAGCCGCCGCGATTAGGCACGCCACGAGATCGACCTCGTGGCAGCGAGCAGCCTCTCCATACCCGTTTCCGAGCATGGAGAACATCAGCGAGTCATAGACTCTCGGGGACCGAGAGCAGAGGGTTGCGCACGCCTGGAGCGGCGAGATGTGTGCGACACTAGCGAGCCAGTGTACCTGGTCCTCGATCTCGCTTCTCCTCGCATACTGCGGTGGGCACACCCACGTGTGCAGCCACGCATTGAGCTCTTGTTCGTTCTGTGGGGCACTTCCCACGATGGCGTTGTTGTGTCGCAGCATCGCTACTCTTTCTCTGTACAGACGCTCCCATCAGGAGCGCACCAAGTCTCGCCTGTCTTGCGTCCCTCGACGCAACACGTCTCACACCTCTCGTCACACGGGTCCGCACACTGCGGACCCGACGGCGTACCGATGCACCCCTGAGACGGTCGGCACAGCGCGGTGCCGCACACGCGAGGAGTCGGCAGCACCTGCCCGACCTCACCCGCGGGGCCGCATCCACAGCATACACACACCAGGGCGACGACGTGCAACCCCGCCAGCATCGCCGTCGGGACGATCAGCAGCACACCTGGATGCACACGCTTCATGGTTTCCTCGGTACGTACGGACACGTCCGCATCAGGAACTCCCGCCTCTCTGACCGGTACGCGACACACGCTCTAGTCGCTCCCGTCCGGGGACGTGCGCGGATCTCATCGGGGACGTCCGGCGACGCGCACGTCCCCGGACGGTAGTCGACGCACTGCCCGCACGTACACGAGACCAGGGTCGGCTCGTCGTCGGGGTCCGGCTCGTCCGTCAAGCTGAGTAGGAGCTCGTCCGGCTCCCCTTCGAGGTCGCGTTTCTCGACGAGCTCCACCGCCGACTCGAGTGCGACCACAATCCCCTCCACCCCCACCGATGGCGCAGTGCTGACTCCCAGGGACACCAGTACCCGCCGACAGCGCTCTATCTGGTCGCGGTTCATTCGTCCCCCTCCCGAGCCGGCAACAGACAGCAATCAATGAGGAACTTGAGAGCCATCGCCGTTACCTGGACGGCCTCTTCGCGGACCCGAGCCGGCACCGGCTGTTTGCGCCGGATTTCCTCCCACAACTCGTCAAGCTCTTCGAGGAGCACCGCATACCCCTCATACATCGAACAAAAGGCGGCGGGATGGACCTGCCGAGCTCGGTCCAACTCCCGCACCACCTGCGTTACTGCCGCAATGACGCCGTAGCAGTCGCCATACACGTTCCGTGTATGAGCCAACTCCATCAACAACGACTCAAAGCTCACAGCGGCACCTCGACTGTGTAGGGCGCGCACTCGGGCGCCTCGATTGGCTCTCGCCGATCGTCCGTCGGGTGCTCCTGCACCACCACTCCTTCAGCCAGCCACACCGCGTAATGGTGCACCTCGCCGGCCGGACCGCGTGTCCGATACCGCGCGCTGGCGCCGACGAACGCGCCCAGCACCGCTTCGACGTCGGCACGTCGCCCAAATTCGAACGTCAGCACCTGCAGCCCGTCTAGTGACTGATTCCGCTTTACTAGCGCTATCGCATAGGCGTCGCGATGGCTCTCGCACCCGTCAGCACCCGCAGACCTCACCTCGTCGCGTTCAGTGCACCGCACGCCTATCGCGTTATCGCACGTTCCACACTTACCGTCGTTCACGTTCATCGCATCTCCGTTCATCAGACCCCATACGAAAAGCATAGCTATCGCAAGGCCCTTGGCAAGCCCTTGCCAAGGGTCTGCGACCATAAGCCGCGCTCAGAATCCTCCCGCGTCCACGACAGGGGTCGCGAGTAGCAAATAGGCCTCGTGGCGAGCTGCATCCCACAGCTCTGCCTGACTCTGATCACCTACCTTCCGCAGCGGCGGCCCCCGCGGACGCCGCTGCAGGACGCCGTCCATCCACAGCGACACTGGCGGGATCGGCGAACTCCGTCTGGCGCGGCGCCCCCGAATGCGGGCCCACGCCGCCAACTCCTCGTGGCGGAGCACGAATTCTTCGAGTCGCTCGACTTCCCACACGACCGCAGTCCGCTCGCCGTGCCCCCCCCGCGGTACCGGCACCACCGGGTGTTTGATTCCCCGATCATCGGCGACTCGCTTCACCAACGCCCCAGTAAATCCGGGATTTTTTCGCACCGGTGGCAGGAATCCTTTGCCCGATCTCAACCTCCTGAACCGAAATGGCGCGCCAAGGGGCAGCTGCGTGATTTTGGCCAACTCCCCCAACGTCTGGTCAGGGCGGCGCGCGAGTTTGACCAAGTAGCCCGCTAGCGCTTCGCGACTCCGGCACCGCTCCGCGGTGGACTCGATCCCCCACCCGGTCTCCACCGCGTGCCGACCGAGCTCCCCTCGGATCCCTCCTCCCAGCTGCTCGTGCTGGTGGGCCAGGATCGCCAGCTCACGGCCAGCAAATCCTGCGAGCTGGCGCGCGTCGCTCTCCTCCTGCAGCGCCGCGGCGAGCTCGGGGCAGTACACGAGGAGGTTCGCATGCGGCCATCCCGACCGATGGGCCTCGACGACCATGACCCACGACGCACCAAACGTCGTCCCATACTCGCGGTCGCAAAATCGGCGTAATCGCTTCAAAAATCGCTCGCTCATCG
>JASFQK010000079.1:0-4678 GCA_050115495.1 Phycisphaerae bacterium
GATGGCCTTGTGGCATTCAATGGCCACCTCTACATTCCGCCGGCGTCGCCACTCCTCCACGAGCTCATCTCCGCTGTACACGACGACGGCCACGAAGGCGTCCAACGTACTCTGCACCGTCTACGCCGCGACTTTCACTCCCCCAACCTCCGGCGAGCGGTCCAGGACTTCGTACGCGCCTGCGCCACATGCCAACGTTACAAGTCGGACCATCTACACCCGGCCGGCCTGCTCCTGCCTCTTCCCGTGCCCACGGCGGTCTGGACGGACATTGGGCTGGATTTCGTCGAGGCGCTGCCACGCGTAGGCGGGAAGTCCGTCATCCTCACGGTGGTGGATCGTTTCAGCAAGTACTGCCACTTCATTCCCCTCGCACACCCGTACACAGCGGAGTCTGTAGCGTAGGTTTTCTTCGCCGAGATCGTGCGCCTTCACGGTGTACCCCAGTCCATAGTCTCGGATCGGGACCCCGTCTTCACCTCCTTCTTCTGGCGGGAGTTGATGCGCCTCATCGGCACCAAACTACGCATGACGTCGGCTTTTCATCCCCAGTCCGACGGCCAGACGGAGGCCGCCAACAAGGTCATCGTCATGTACCTGCGCTGCTTCACTGGAGATCGCCCTCGACAATGGCTACGCTGGCTTCCTTGGGCGGAATACATCTACAACACTGCCTACCAGTCCGCCCTCCGCGACACACCGTTCCGGGTGGTCTACGGCCGTGACCCACCCTCCATTCGCTCCTATGAGCCCGGCGAAACAAGGGTAGCGGCGGTCGCCAAGAACATGGCGGAACGAGACGAGTTCCTCGCTGACGTCCGCATCCGCCTCGAGCAGGCCCAGGCCGTCTACAAGCGCCACTACGATAGGCACCACAGGGATGTCAAATACGTGGTGGGCGATTGGGTCTGGCTCCGACTGCGCCAACGGGCCGCCTCCTCGCTTCACGTACCGACGTCCGGGAAGCTCAAGCCGCGCTTCTTCGGGCCGTACCGCATCACCGCCGTCATCAACGATGTCGCCTATCAGCTGGAGCTGCCTCCCCGAGCCCGCCTCCACGACGTGTTCCATGTGGGCCTCTTGAAGAAGTTCGTGGGCACGCCTCCGTCCGCACCGCCGGCTCTTCCACAAATACACAATGGCGCTGTCGTGCCAGAACCAGAGCACGTCCTCCGCTCTCGCTTAGCCAGGGGTGTTCGCCAGCTACTGGTCCACTGGAAGGGCGCGACGGCAGCGTCGGCCACTTGGGAAGACGCCGACAGCTTCATCGACCGCTACCCTGGTTTCCAGCTCGGGGACGAGCTGCTCGTCGAGGGGGGGAGAGATGTCATGTGGGGCCGGCATTACCAGCGCCAACCACGCGCTCAGGTGCAGCAACCACAGGCAAGCTGATCGGCAGGCAGATCGGCTTACAAGGCAAGCTGATCGGCAGATCGGCATACAAGGCAAACTAATCGGCATGCAAGGCAAGCGAGAATCAAGCTGATCAGCACGCAAGGCAAGCGAGAATCAAGGAGTTTGTTTCCTTTGTTAGGAGTTTGTTTCCTTTGTTAGCAGACCACATATCTATATATTGGATGTAATAGGCACTCGGGGGAATTAAGGAAGAATTACCATCTCTAATCTCCTTCTTCTCTCCTCTTAATCTCACCCCCTTCATCATCGGGCCGCCGGGCAACAACCCCGACGCCTCTACCAGCCGAGGCTACGAACTACGTAGTCGAGGCCCTGCCGTCTTGGGCGTCGACGCCCTTGACAACCTGGTATCACGATCCAGTCGATCCTCCTCCACTACACCACCGGCTCCCCTGCCCCCACCACCATCAGCATCCCCGCCAATGGCCGAACTGACGACAGCCGATCTCGCGGCCCTCATCACCAAGTTAACCACGACCGTCGAGACCCTGCAGACCAAGCTCGACACGCTCGAGCAACGCACCACCGGCTCCTCCTCATCGGGCCCCAGAGGGCCGCATGGCGGCGAGCACCACAACGACCGCCCGCCGCGTTTCCAGAAGATGGATTTTCCCAAGTTTGACGGGAAATCCGATCCCCTGGCGTTCATCAATCGGTGCGAGTCCTACTTTCACCAACAACGCATCGTAGAAGAAGAAAAGGTATGGATGGCATCATACAACTTGGAGGCCGGTGCCCAGCTGTGGTTCATGCAGATTCAGCACGACGAGGGCACGCCGCCGTGGAGGCGCTTCACCGAGCTGCTCAATACCCGCTTTGGGCCGCCATTGCGCTCCAACCCGCTCGGTGAACTCGTGGCGTGCAGGCGCACGGGCTCGGTCGTCGAGTACCAGGACCGGTTTGAGGCTCTGCTTCCCCGCGCCGGCGCACTCACGGAGGTCCAGAAAGTACAACTCTTCACCGCTGGCCTGCAACCGCCCCTTAGCCTCGACGTCGAGATCCACAACCCGCAGTCCCTCGCCGTCGCCATGAGTTTCGCCCGCAAGCTGGAGCTGCGCGATCAGTGCGCGGGGGCCTCCACGCCACAACCTCGCCACCCGCACCAGAGGGGTCTCCTACCGGCGCCACCGCCGCGCCTCGCATTACCTGCGTCCAATCCGCCAGCTGCTTCCCAGCCGACACCGATGACAGTAGAGGGGCGCCAGGTCAAGCGTCTGTCCCAGGCGGAGATGGAGGAGCGACGCCGCTTGGGCCTCTGCTTCAATTGCAACGAGAAATTCGGGCGCGGCCACAACCGTGTCTGCCAACGTATCTTCCTCCTCGACTTGGCGCTCGAGGACGACGAGGGGGACTCCGGGGCGGACGAGCCGGCCACCGACGAGCCACAGATCTCGGTCCACGCGATCACCGGCATCCGCACTAGCGAAACAATGCAAGTGTGCATCCAACTCGGCGGCGTCTCCCTCCTCGCCCTCCTCGACTCCGGCTCCACCCACAATTTCGTCGCCGAGGAGGCGGCCTCCCGCACCGCGCTCCAGCTTCGACCCGGGGGCAAACTGCAGGTTACGGTGGCAAACGGCGACCACGTTCCGTGCCCGGGCGTGTACCGCGGCGCGACGTTCTCCATCGACGGCGAGGCGTTCTCCGGGGATTTCTTCGCCCTGCCCCTCGCTGGCTACGATGTGGTCCTGGGGACACAGTGGCTCGCGTCTCTGGGACCCATCCTCTGGGACTTCGGCGCCCTCACCATGTCCTTCTGGCGCGGCGATCACCAGGTGTGCTGGCGTGGCCAGGCCGGCCCTTCCAGCCCAGCACTTCGGGCGTGCACCAGCGACAATCTCCTGTCAGCCCTCCTCGACGCGTTCGCCGCAGTATTCACCGAACCCAAGGGCATGCCGCCGCCACGCTCCCGCGACCACGGCATCACGCTACTTCCAGGGTCGGCACCAGTAGCAGTCCGCCCCTATCGATACCCAGCCACGCACAAGGACGAGCTGGAACGTCAGTGCGCCGCCATGCTTGAGCAGGGCATCATCCGCGGGAGTTCCTCGGCGTTCTCCTCCCCTGTGCTGCTCGTGCGGAAAGCTGAGGGCACCTGGCGTTTCTGCGTCGACTATCGCGCCCTGAACGCGATCACGGTCAAGGACGCGTATCCAATTCCCGTGGTCGACGAACTCCTCGACGAGCTCCACGGCGCCCGCTTCTTCTCCAAGCTGGATCTCCGCTCCGGCTACCATCAAGTCCGGATGCGCGCTGAGGACATCGCCAAGACCGCGTTCCGCACACACGACGGCCTCTACGAGTTCTTGGTCATGCCGTTCGGGCTGTGCAACGCTCCGGCAACGTTCCAGGCACTCATGAACGACATCCTGCGGCCGTTCCTCCGTCGGTTCGTCCTCGTCTTCTTCGATGATATCCTCATCTACAGCACCACGTGGACCGATCACCTTCGTCACGTGCGTGCCGTCCTCGATGTTCTCCACCAGCACCGCCTCTTCGTCAAGCGATCCAAGTGTGAGTTCGGCGCCGACTCCATCTCCTACCTCGGCCACATCATCTCCGCCTCCGGCGTCGCCATGGATCCGGCCAAGGTACAAGCAGTCGCGGATTGGCCGGTTCCCCGGTCTGCACGGGCGGTGCGCGGCTTCCTCGGCCTTGCAGGCTACTACCGCAAGTTCGTCAAGGAGTTCGGCTCGGTCGCCGCGCCCCTCACCGCCCTTCTCCGCAAGGAGGGATTCTCCTGGTCCGCCGAGGCCGAGGCGGCATTTTCGGCGCTCAAGACCGCCGTCACCACGGCGCCCGTACTCGCACTGCCCGATTTCGGTCAGCCTTTCATCGTTGAGTGCGACGCCTCGACGCATGGGTTCGGCGTCGTCCTCCTGCAAGGGCAGCACCCGGTGTCCTTCAGTCGACCCGTCGCACCACGCCACCGATCCCTGGCGGCTTACGAGCGCGAACTCATTGGCCTCGTCCTCGCCGTTCGCCACTGGCGGCCGTACCTTTGGGGTCGTCGCTTCCTGGTACGCACTGATCATTTCAGTCTCAAGTTCTTACTCGACCAGCGCCTCGCCACCATACCGCAACATCACTGGGTGGGCAAACTACTCGGCTTTGACTTCTCGGTGGAGTACAAGGCCGGTAGCACCAACACAGTGGCCGATGCTCTTTCTCGGCGCGACACAGACGAACCGGCGATCCTCGCCATCTCCGGCCCAGGCTTCGACTTCGTCGACCGCCTCCGCCAGGCCCACGCCACCGATCC
>JASFQK010000080.1:0-4561 GCA_050115495.1 Phycisphaerae bacterium
CCCATACGATACGTCTGTGTTCATCCGTGAACATCGGCGAGTCCTCCTGACTAAGTCTTGCTCAATAACCAACTTAGATCAGCGAGGACTCTATTCTGTCAAGACCAAGGTTAGTACCATTGGGCTCGGCCCGCCTTGCATCTGCACCGGGAAACGAATAGCGGGCGGAGCCCGCCCTACTGATGGAGTAGGGTGCGTCCCTGACACATCTTCTTGGTGAGGGACGAATGGACAGGATCTTCTAACGACATGGAGCGAGGAGATGAACGGGAAATCGAGAAATGCGGTGTTCGCGGCCGCGGCAGCCATGGGGATTTGCCTGTCAGCGGCGGCGTCTGCGCTGGCTGACGCCTGGAGCGCGGCGTGGGGACGCGCGGACGTTACGATCATCGCCAACGATCCGGACAGCGTCGTCCACTACAACGCCGATCCGAACAAGTGGTACATCGACGCCCTCGGCGACGCGGTCCACAGCAACTCGTGGCACGATTTCGCTGAGTACTGGGAGCTGTACGGCAACACATATCCGCCGGGAGAGATCCTGGACGGCACGGTGACGGCGGAGGACGTTCTAAGCACCGACGGGCTCGGTTGGGCCAGCGTCGAGCGGGTGACGGTAAACGTGGCATCTACCGGCGGGCCGTTCATCGACATCAACGAGCCGTATGACGTGTACTCGTATGCGGAGAGCCCGTCCAGCGCGGCCGACGCCGAGGGGATCGGCGAGCACGACGATCTCTTCTGGATCGAATACACCGGGCCGGGCGATCCGCCGGCGAGCACGTCCGTAACCGTCCGTCTGATCGGCGACTGGAACCTGGAAGGGGCCACCGGGTCTACCGGCGAAAGCTGGTGGGCATTATGGTACGCCCACCTCGAGGTCTACGACCCCTCGACCGGCGATCCGCTCGACTATGATGCCGATTATCACGACCTGGAAGGCGGCTCGGCGGACTCGGACAGCGGCACGACGCTTCTCGAGTTCACGATCGACATTCCATACGACACGGACTACGCCCTGTGGTTCTGGCTCGATAGCGAAACCCATGCGGAAAACCCGTCGCCAGGCCATCTATGCCCGACCGAGCGGGGTGACGTCAACGGCGACGCGGTCCTTAACAACTTCGACATCACAGCGTTCGTGTATTCGGTCACGCACACCGAGGCGGAGTTCGAGAACCAGTATCCAGCCGGCCACTTCTGGTGTGCCGACTGCAACGAAGATGACGCGGTCAACAACTTCGACATCGGCCCATTCGTGGCCCTGCTGGCCGCGGACTGACGGACGCGGGCCTTCGAGCCGACGCAGAGGTCGTGGAGTTCTTGGTTGATGTCGCGGCAGCGAACCGCGCATCCCATGCTTAACCACCATCAGTCAGCCGATCACACGCTCACACGTGGTCATTCTGCGCCCGCCGTCGCGGCATTCGCAACGCCGGATGATCCGGTCGCCGCGACGCCTTGTCCACAAGACGAGCAGGTGCCTGCAACCGCAACGTGGACATTCGAACGTAATCGTCCGGCGCACCCCATCTTCAATTCGGCGGCAGCTTGATGCACCATGCCTTCGCGATTCGGACTGCCGTGTCTTCATCGTCTTGCTCGTTGCAGGTCAAACAATCGCACCCACTTCCGCGGTGGCGTCAATGCTCTCCCGATAAGTCCCGGCGGCGCTGCGCCACACATCGAGCCGGCGACGGCCGCGCCGACCAGACGATCGAGCCAATGGTTATCGAGACTGTCGGCGCGGGGCTTCCACTCGTCGACCTTTCGACCGCGACCTTCCGTCGGTACAGAAGTACTTCAGATCCCCGCTGCGGAATCGGCGCAGCGTCTCATCGCGCTCGAACGGCAGCGTCTCGCCGCAGACGAAGCCGCACTCGACCTTGTGCCGCCGCTCGAACACGTCGGCCACGTGCCGGCCGTGACGAACACCGGATGCGAAGATCAGCACGCTTCTGTGGTCCGCCGTGTGCTCCACGACCTCGCGACACGCCGACAAAACGAGGTTGTCGTCGTCCATGAGGTCCTCAACCTCGCCGGCGATGTACTCACCGCCGCGGACATGCAGGCTGTCGTAGTCCGGTCGTTGCGAGCCTGCTTTCGTGCGCAGCGGGCAGAGGTACCCCTGATCCATCGTCCTTGCAGCGGATCGTAGAGTCGGCGGCCGAAGTCGATGAGGCCGGTTTCGTCGTCGTGGTACTTCGTGCTGAAGCGGAAGGGGTTCACGGCGGCGAAGTCGCCGGAAGAGGCCAGGATCTCGCCGTACGGAGCGTATTCGTAACACGCCACCAGCCGGCTGGCGTGCCACGCCGAGCCGCTGGCCCCGCCGAAGTCGTCGACCCAGCCGACCACCTGCCCCACGTTGCCCTGGGCGTCGTGGAAGTAGATGTACTCGTCCTCCTCGCCGGCGTCGTAGACGCCCAGCAGGCCGCCGATCCCGCCGGCCCCGCCACGCGTGCCGCTCAGGTCCAGGCCCCAGGTGTACTGGCGGAGCACATACCCTTCGTCGTCGAGCTCCAGGATCATCCGCCAGTCGTCGTACATGAACCGCCGGACCTCCGTCGGCGTGACCTCCCAGCCGCCGCTGCCGTTCGCATCATACACCGCCTTCTCGACGCGGCGGCCCAGCCGGCTAGCCTTCAATCCCGCGCTGCACATCCGCGTGCATGCCGTGAGGAGCGCCGCTATGCGCTTGCCTGAGCCTCATCATACTTCGCGCAGGCAGGTGTCTACCACACTCCGGACATCGCCCAGACACGTTGCCGACCAGGCAGTACCCGCACCGACAGCGCAACGCGTGTTGACGGCGCGGTCGACTCCATATGCCCCCGATGACCGCGATCGCCAGCGTAGGTAACCACATCGGAATCGTGGGAGTCGATCGTGTGGTCAGCGTGCTATTCACTATCGGCGATGTCGGAGTGGGCGCATTGTCGAAGAAGAATTGTGTAATGTTCACTTGCAGCGAACACCCTGCTGCGTATATTTCAATCATGCCGTCGGCGTGTCCTCCGATGCACGTCCACTGTGGAATCATGATAAGCGTGAGCACTGCTCCCATGAGGAATCCGGCGCGCAACGCGACACCCGCTGTCACGGTGAATCGCGAGAACCCGTATGCCAATGGCTGGCCGCTCCGGCGCAAGGTGACCGCGGCAAGTGTGAGCACAACTGCGGCCCAACCAGCCGCCACCGACTTCCAACTGAGCTGCATCAAAGGTGTTTGAGTGCTGCGAATATCGTCCATCCAGAAACCCACGGGCAGTGTGACAGGCACCCACACAGCAACGCCATCGGCAAGCAGCGCGACAGCTAAGTTGCCATAATCACTTGACAAAACCCATTCGTCCACCGGCATACAAGCCGCCAGGGCCAGGGCGACGCAGGCCGTAAGCGCTGCCACCAGTAGAGACAGCAGCCACACGCCGCTCGGCGTCGTGTTTCTCAACAGAATCACTGCACCTTCTTCTTGCACTTGCGATCGGCAGGTATGATCGGGACATTATAGGAGTCCTTGTTAATCGCGATCCACTCCTGCTGGTTCTTGATTCCTGTCCTTGCGTACGCGATGTACCGCACCAGCTGTCTGCAGATGGACGACGACCTGTTCCGGGGGTCATCACACTTGCGCTTCTGGTATTCTGTTTCCAGGCACGCAAGAGTCGCTGTTTGCACGGCAAGTTCCGCCTCGGCCCGACCAGTGACTCTACCCGGCACTTCCGGGTTCACATGCCCTGGTGGCAGCGGCTGTCCGGTGAGCGGATGTGCGCACGGGTCCGCGTTTGGATTCGAGGAGTTGTTAGCCTTGTTCTTGAGGAAATCGATTGCAGCTTGCTCGCCGAGACACAGGCACTTGGCCACGGGACTGGTCGCGTTGTCGCAAGTTTCTCCGGGGAAGATATTCGGATTGAGGCACCGAATGAGATTTCCGTTGCCGTCACACACTGTTAGCGACGAGCCAGCACCATAGCTGAGTTTGCTGCAGATGTCACTGCTGGGTTGTGTGGCAGCTTGCGGATTGCCGTTTACCTCACGGCGTCTTCCTGGCTCCTCTGAAGCACATGCCCCGAGGAAGTCATTGCGACGTACCGGTTCGTTGGCTACATACGCGTACAAGTTGATTCCACCGTCTTCTTCAATCGGATCCCGATTGATCCATCGACCGAGGAGCGGGTCGTAGAGTCGGCGGCCGAAGTCGATGAGGCCGGTTTCGTCGTCGTGGTACTTCGTGCTGAAGCGGAAGGGGTTCACGGCGGCGAAGTCGCCGGTAGAGGCCAGGATCTCGCCGTACGGGGCGTATTCGTAGGTTGCCACCAGCCGGCTGGCGTCCCACGCCGAGCCGCTGGCCCCGCCGAAGTCGTCGACCCAGCCGACCACCTGCCCCACGTTGCCCTGGGCGTCGTGGAAATAGATGTACTCGTCCTCCTCGCCGGGAGCTATAACCGAATTTCGTTGATGGCGGGATGAAAAAAGGCGGCGTACTCTCGGGATCAAGATTGGTTCCGAGCCGCCCACGCTGGGCAGAGGAGTACGCCGATGCACGAGAGTAACGACGCGA
>JASFQK010000081.1:0-4440 GCA_050115495.1 Phycisphaerae bacterium
GCCCCTCGCAAGTTCGAACGGCCACCCCGCGGCCAACTCCGAGTGGACGCCCATCTGCGGATGGATGGCCGCTCCGGCGTCGTGCCCGCTGCTCTCCGCGGCCGCTGTCGGTCGTCGAGCCTCCCCCTGTGCGGTGGCACGTGGCTTGGTGCCCGTTCACGGTTATCCGCCGCACAGGGGTCGGCATTCGCACGGCACGGTGGTTAGTATTCGTGGCGTGGTTCGCGGGGCAGCGGCGGGGCCGCCGCGGCACCGGTCGCTCCGGCCCTCCCTGGCCTCCGCTCCCTCGCGGCCGCGGGCTCCGGCCTCCTGCCTCCGCCCGCGTACCGACGCCGCGGCAACCCCGCCGCTGCCCCTCACGTCGTAGCGTTCCTCGTGTTCGTTCGACCTGGCATCCGCTCTGCATCCGCCCCAGAGCTCCGCGGAGGCGGGCCTGGGTGGCCCGTCAGCACCGCGTACGCAGCCGCACCGCCTCTCGGTCGGCCCCAACACCAGAATGGCAGGCAGGCCGCATGGATCGCGAGCAGGGGCTACGCTGGTAGTGGCGGGCCAAGGCCCGGCAGACCGCGGTCTGCAAGGTAGGGCGGCATCCGTGCCGCCCTTATGGCTGCCCGGTGTTGGCCGGGCTTCGCCCGGCCGTTGGGCAGCCGTCGCTCCCGCCGGGGGGCGGCTGCCGCCCCCCTCTGGTCGCCCGGGAGGGGGCCGCAGTAAAACCCTGCGGGTTGTACTGCCTCCCCCTCCCGGACCCTCCCCCTGATCTGCCGGGCCAGCTTAAACGCTCCTTCCGGCCTCCGGCCTCCAGGAGCTAAAGCTCACCCACACGCGAGGCCTGCCTGCCTCACTGCTTGCTGGGCAAGCCAGCGAGCAGGCCCCAGGCACTTGTGTGGGGCCCACTCGCTGGCTTCCCCAGCAAGGCCGGGTGTCGCCGTTCAGCCCCCCTACGCCCGTAAAACAGTTATCCGCGGCAAAACGGGCGGTGATTCCCGCTTGCCTCTGCAAACGCAGAGTGGTACCTTGTTCGTAGAGGCGTATCCGGTTCACGCATCCGGCGTGCCAGCATGCTGTCACGCCGGATGCACGGGTGCGATGGCGTGGGGGCGTCCTAGTGTTCCCCGTGTGGTGACCTAATGAGCAACCCTAACGATCCCCGAACGACCGTGATCCACGCACTGATCGAGCTCATCATCTCCAAGCGTCCTTCCACCCGGAGGGGCTGGGCCAGTCTTCTCCTCGCTGTTCTGGCCCTTCTGGGATACCTCGCCTCCCTGCTCCTCTCATCCGGCTGTGTGACATCCGGCCGCGTCGACGCGTCGTGGGACGTGACGATGCAGCCGGTCTACCCGGCCGCGACCACACGTCCGGCCGACTGATCGGAGGTCCAATATGAACCCGCCTCTTGTCGTCTCCCAGGCTGTCGCCCGTGTTGCCGGATCCGTCCGGCGTCAGCTCTCCAAGGTCCCCCCGCAGCACACCGCGTTGGCCGTCGATATGATCCGCTCCGGCGTCAACGAGGTGCTCAGCAAGGTCGCCGCACCCAAGCCTCCCGCTCCGTGACCCGCCTCTCGCGTCTCGTGTCCTATGTCCGCCGCCACCAGTAACTCGTACCCGGGAGGGTCACACCTATGGCACTCGTGAGACTGCCTGAAGGCCAGCAACGATCCGGCAAGCAAGGCGGGATGGTCTGGTCGCACAATCGGGGAGGTCCGTACGTCCGCACGCGGAACGTACCGGTTAACCCAATGTCGTCTCGCCAGATTGCGGTCAGGAACAACCTGCAGAATCTGACGATTCACTGGAACAACACGCTTACTCAGGCCCAACGCGACGGCTGGGGCGTGTACGCTCAGAATCTGAGTTGGCAAAACCGACTCGGGGAAGCGATCGTGCTGACCGGTGCGAACATGTACCTCCGGTCGAACGCCGCTGTCCTGCAGGCTGGCCTCGCTCGGATCGACGACGCTCCGACCATCTACACCCTGGCCACCGCCGAACAAGCACTGGTGCCTTCGGCTGCTGAGGCCACGCAGGACCTGTCCATCGCTTACGATGACACCGCCGCGTGGTGTAGCGAGGACGGTGCTGCACAGCTCATCTACATGGGCCTCCCCAAAAACACCGGCGTCAACTACTTCTCCGGTCCCTACCGGCTCCTCAAGGTCATCCTCGGCAACAGCACCACGCCGCCCACCAGCCCCGAGGCGGCGATTCCGACCGTGTTCCCCTTCGCTCAGGACAATGCGATCTGGGTCCGGTCACGCATTCTGCGGGCGGATGGGAGGCTGAGCACCTTTGCCCAATCTCGCTTTCTCGCCGGGGCTTAGTCCCCCACCGACGTGGGTCGGTGCCGAGTTCTCCCAGGCGTCCGGACTCTTCACCGCGACGGCCAACCAACCGCTCGTACCCGGTCTCTCGGCGGTCGGTAACTGGGGCATCGTGGTGCACAGCTTCGCCTGGGTGCCGTCTGGACCACTCACAATCACAGGCTCGACTGTATCCGGGACGTTCTCCGTGGGAGGCTACGTCCCAGCCCCGGACGTTTGGAATTACGGGGCGAGCCCACCCGACGTCGATACTGTCGGTGGCCATCCGATGCCTGCGGTATCAGGAGCCCCTCTGACTGTGTTGCCGTGATTTCGCAATTTTTGCTTGACACGGAAACCCGGTGAGTCCGATAATTGAGTTGCCCGGATGGATGGACGGGTGGTTGGCTACCACTCGAAGGGCCCTCCGGGCGACGCGGCACAAGGGCCAGGAGCGATCTTGCGGCCGCTCCTGGCCCTGCTTCTATCCGTGAGGAGCACGCGTAGTGCCGTGTCTTGATCCTCCCAGCCCTCGGCGGCGGAGCCGCCGTGAGCCGAGCACTATGCACCCACCAGACACGCCCCCTCCCGCCGTCGTTGCTCCCGCGGACTCTGCTTCACTTGATCCCCGCGAAATATCCGTTGATCCACACGGACACACTCCCGATCAGCTCTACCGTTTTCGATCCTGCCTCGCTGAGCGTGCCGCTTGGTTGCGTGTCTTGGATCGTGCGGAGGAGCGTCCCCGCAACCGTGAGAGATACCGAGCATGTGGCACCCGTGCCTGGCTACAGTTCTCCGCGTCGCGTCGTTCCTACCGCATCATTGGCAACGCTTGTCGTAGTCGTTGTTGTCCTGCGTGTCGTCGTCACTACGCCCACGATTTGGCAGAGCGGCTTTCATGGTCACTTGGCAAGGTTCGCCGCAACGAGTGGCGGTTCGTCACACTCACTCTCAAGCACACGTCGGCTCCCCTCCAACACCAGCTCGACTTCCTGCGGAAGTCGTTCCGTCGTCTGCGAGCTCGAGCCTTCTGGAAGCGTCGCGTTCAGTACGGCTACGCCGTGATCGAGATTACGTACAATGCTGAGCGTTCCGAGTGGCATCCCCACCTTCACATTCTCACGCGGTCGGACTTCATCCCCTGGAAGCAACTGTCAACGCAGTGGTCCGAGGTCACGCACGGATCGCACATTGTGGATGTACGCCTGATCCGAGCAAACCGTGACGTCGTTGACTACGTCACGACGTACATAGCCAAGCCACCACCCATCCCCGCCCAAGAGAGCGATGCTCTCTTGATTGAGTACTACCAAGCCCTCCACTCCTCCCGCCTCTTGATCGCGTTTGGTTCGCACCGTCCCCCTCTCCCCGCCCGCGTGGATGATGAGTTCCCGAATGACTGGCAATGGACCGAACCGCTCTATTACGTGCTCCGGAGAGCGAACGCTGGTGACGAGCAAGCGTTAGAGGTGTTGTCACGGGTCGGAAGGATCGATCCCTACGCAACCTCGCCCTACCATGATTATCAAACGAAGGTGCCAGACCCTTGACACTGCTCGCACAGGAGAACTCTCATGCCCCGCTTCTGCATCTACTGCCGTCGTCCCATCCGCAATCCCGAGTTCCGTGCACTCTGTGCTCACCCTGCGTGTTACGTTGACGCCGTCCTCGCGAGAACAGACCTACCAGACTCCCACCCTTACAAGCTCACGCTCGCATCCAACCTCTCGCCGCGTCCTCATCCTCCCGCCAACGACAACAGCAACCCTTCCACCGATCCCAACACGCAACCGGCTCCCTGAATCACTGCTCGCCTTCGAACGTCTGCACGGCAGTCGTAACGTCTTGGTGATCGTTAAAGCTCTTCTCCGCGGTGCAGCCCAACTCCTGATCGTTGACACGTCCCTCCCCCGCCGGCCGGTCGCTACGCGTGCTCCGCTCGGGTGCGTCCGCTCCCTTCGCGACGCGAAGAGTCGCTCCCTTCCCTCCCGTCGCACGCTCCGCTCCCTCGCCCCTCGCAAGTTCGAACGGCCACCCCGCGGCCAACTCCGAGTGGACGCCCATCTGCGGATGGATGGCCGCTCCGGCGTCGTGCCCGCTGCTCTCCGCGGCCGCTGTCGGTCGTCGAGCCTCCCCC
>JASFQK010000082.1:0-3988 GCA_050115495.1 Phycisphaerae bacterium
GTGTGGGACGTGCACGCCGGTGGGGAGCGGTTCGGCTCCGCCGCCGACGGGGACGTTTGCGTTGCACGGTCGGCCGGTGGACGTGCTGGCGGACGGGAAGGTGCTGGTGTACGTGCGGGCGCGGTACCACGACCCGCAACACGGCCGCTGGCTGCAACGCGACCCGGCCGGCTACGCCGACGGGGCCAACCTGTACGAGGCTTTCGGCAGCAATGCCGCGGCGCGGACAGATCCGTCCGGGTTGTGGATAGCTAAGCGGATAGCTGAGATTCTCCAAGGTAAGGAACAGCTGACAGTCGGGGACATCAAAGCGTTGGGGGCCGAGTTGAACGCGAATATCGACAATCAGTTGAGGGACCTTACCGACGAAGAGACAGCGCTTCTCGCTGCGATCGGTGGCCCCGAATACGGTACCCCCTTCACTGCGGCGACCCTCCCGGCCGGTTTGCGTGCTGACGCAGACAAGCGTTGGTACGGCCTTGCCTCTGCGGAGATGAGGTATCGCGCCGAGGCGAACTATCGAACGCGGCGCCGTATGCTGTGGATTCTCCTGTTCCAGGCTCCGGGATTCTCGGAATACGTGACTGACCTTTACCGTGTTAGCCGCGACCTGAACCCCGTGCACTTCGCGGCTGAGCGCGGAATTCAGGTCGGGACTGGGCAGGAGAGCATTACGGGCAAGCCGGTCAGCCGCGTGCAGGCCGGTGTTGAGTTCGTTGTCTACCTCGCCTTGATCAAGGGTGCGGAGGTGGCCCCCGAGGCGATCACACGCGCCGCCGGTGGTGAGATCCCTGGCATGGCTGTACCAACGGCACCGCCTCGACAAGCAACATTGGATCACGCGGAGATTCGCTTCAGCCAGCGCACGGCTGGCGGAGGCGGGCGAGCAGAGCCGCTGCGCGCGAGTTTGGCCGAACGTGGTTTCACTGAGCCAATTGACGTCGTAGAAGTCAGCCCGGGCGGCTATGTCGCCATTGACAACACGCGCTTAGCGCTCGCAGGCGAACTTGGGATTGAGCGCGTTCCTGTTCGGATCTACCAGGTGACGGATCCGCTTCCGCCCGAGATGATCTCCGCGGGGCGCTTCGGTGAAGCTGCGAGAACCTGGGGAGATGCCGTGCTTTATCGCACGGCGACCCAGCGGCCCTCACTTCCTGCGAACGGAACAACGGAAGCACCAAGGTTGCCGAGCAAGATCCCATGACATCACGACTCGTTGATCATGCGGACTACGATTTCTCGATTCTTTTCGCGCTACCTCGGACTGCTTGTGAGGCCGACGAGTTTATCCGTGACGAAGTCTGGTTCACCGAGCCAACGGTATCATATGAGCTTCACCCGCGCGAATGCTCGTTGGATGAGTTCTCGGGCTACGGCTTCGTTGTCGAGCCACTGGGCGGCCGGACACGTTGTGAGTCAGCGGCGAACTGCGTGGCCGGCCTACTGCTTTGCGACGCCCTAGCGAACGTCGATGGATTCGTGGACATATTGGTCGAGCTGCCTGTCGAGTGGAACTTCGGCGGTTTGATCGGGATCGATCGCGATAGCCGAAGAGCATTCAGCACGAATTGTGATGTCGCCGAAACACCAGAATGGCACCAGATTCTAGATACACTAGCCCTGAGGGGCCATGTTGACGCCACCTTCAGCCAGAGCGATGTTGGTGTGCATGTGGAGCAACGAGGAGGTAACGTCCTTATCCAACAAATGGCCTGGGAAGTCCCGGCTGCTTGGGGCCCGCGTGGGAGTCACCACTATCCGCTCCATCGTTTCCTCAACGGTGTTCGCTGTCGACAGAAGCTCTTGCAGGTACTGGATTCGTATGAGAGGTTACGAGGAGAGCTTGAGAGGCGCGGCGCACCGAAGTGTGTAACGCGCAGACTGGCGACGCGCTGAATTGCGCACTTGCTCCCAGCTGTGGCCAGACGAGTGTGGCGTGGAAGACCCGCGGCTGCGCGGGCTCTGCGGGCGGCATGGTGCTTGTCTGATGTCGGAGGGCTCTGCGACAACCATGGCTTGGTCGGGTTGAGGAGTGCATGAACGGGTTCGTTGGGGCATTCCTGGGCCTTCTGTTGGTTGCGGTGTATCCGGCCCTCGGTGCGGTTGCACCGTCTTTGGAGTTGCGCCCGGTCCTGTCCTGTCGCATCACCGGCGACGGCCTGGTGAACAACTTCGACCTCAGTCCGTTCATCAGTTGCCTGGCGGGCGGTGGCTGTGGGACGTGCACGCCGGTGGGGAGCGGTTCGGCTCCGCCGCCGACGGGGACGTTTGCGTTGCACGGTCGGCCGGTGGACGTGCTGGCGGACGGGAAGGTTCTGGTGTACGTGCGGGCGCGGTACTACGACCCGCAACACGGCCGCTGGCTGCAGCGTGACCCGGCCGGCTACGCCGACGGGGCCAACCTGTATGAGGCCTTCGGCAGCAATGCGCTGAGGTTCACCGACCCGGAGGGCAAGTATACGAAGCTCGCCAGTGGCTGGAATCAGGGTGACGATGTCATCTACCAGGAGTACGCATGGCTGTGGAGCAGCCAGCCGTCGGATACCTTCTCGGTCGGACGCTACTACTACCACGAGGGACAGAAGATTGTCGTTTACGATGACCCGTTCGAGCAGTATGCCTATGTGCTGTCGTTTGAAGGCGTAGAGCAATGGGCGCGCGGTGTTCACAGTTCCTTCGATTATGCTGACTTCGCCAAGAAACGCGGGCTCCGTGTAGACCGGACGACCGGCAAGGTTGTGAAGCGCTCAACGATGGAGGACATCCAGCTTTGGGTGGAGGATGAGGTTGCGGCGCACACGATCGACATCGACTTCCTCGATCCCGTAGTCTTCTTTGCAGGTCCAGCGTTCACGACACTGACTGCTGAAACGGCACCGGGCCTGATAGTCGAAGACACTCGCACGGTCAGTCGGCTAGAGTACGGACTCGCCGCAGGGGCGACTGTTCTTGAGCTCGTGCCGATAGCGCAGCTTGGAATGCGGTCGCTCGGCGCGGGAACAGGAGTGGCAGCTGAAGTGCGCCTGTCGGGAAGCGCGGGGCAGTTCGCGCGTAACCGAGCGTGGACCTTCGGGGATCTGCCACCTGGAGTGCTGGGTACCACCGATGCGTACGGCAATATCGTGATCCGCAGCGGTCTGCGAGGGCCATTGCTTCGCGAGACGGTGCGACACGAGTCGGTGCATCGGTTCTTCAGCCCACGGTCAGGCCCACTGCTAACCACACGCGCCCAGATAGGTGTTTCCGCCTACCGACACTCGCATTTGATCCGGTACATTGAGGAGGCGTTGGCTGAAGGCTACGGGACTGGAAGCATACGGCACGGCATGACTTTCCCGCTTCGCGCGGATTATGGCCTCAACGCTTGGAGAATCGGTGCCGAAGGCATAGTCTACATCGGTGGGACTGCGGGAGGATCTTATCTTCTCTATAGGATTACCGATGATGCAGTGCAGCCATGATCTTGAGGATAGCACGGAGATTGCTAGGGATTCCACAGCCGGCGGTTTCTAGGGAGCGCGCCCTTGCCATTGCACAGGGTGTCTGTGAGCAGCGCGGATGGCCCTGGACGCTCCCGGTGCGGTGTTCGATCGGCCTACGCCATTACACCGTTGCTTACTGGATGCACCCGCATCGGAAAGGCGGCTACGTGTGCATCAGAATCGATACGCAGAGCGGAGCCGTGCTCAACGCAGCAGTATCTCCGAGATGAGACACGAAAGCCTGATGCATGACGCCGCGTAACACGCCCCCGTATGTGTGGCGCAGGCAGCGGCTGTGGTACGGTCTGCTCGCGCTGAGTCTGTTTGTTCTGCTCACAGGTGTTCCGTTGCGCGGATACGCTACGACCTGTGCGTCACTTGGGAGCTATAACCGAATTTCGTTGATGGCGGGATGAAAAAAGGCGGCGTACTCTCGGGATCAAGATTGGTTCCGAGCCGCCCACGCTGGGCAGAGGAGTACGCCGATGCACGAGAGTAACGACGCG
>JASFQK010000083.1:0-3788 GCA_050115495.1 Phycisphaerae bacterium
ACCGGCTGGTGGCGACGTACGAATACGCCCCGTACGGCGAGATCCTGGCCTCTTCCGGCGACTTCGCCGCCGCGAACCCGTTCCGTTTCAGCACGAAGTACCACGACGACGAAACCGGCCTCGTCGACTTCGGCCGCCGACTCTACGACCCCCTCCTCGGTCGGTGGATCAATCGGGATCCGATCGGGGAAGATGGCGGCGTGAATCTGTACGCGCACGCGAGGAACGATCCAGTGAACCGGAGTGACTACCTGGGCGCGTGCCCGCTCTGCGTCTTCGGCTTCTGCTTGGCGCATGGTGGACCGCCCGAGACGCAGCCGACGGCGCCGACGCCCCCTACCTCCGGGCCGACAACTGCCCCAGCGACGCCATGCGTCCCGACCGTGGGAAAGACGTGCACGGGCACGACAAATGGATGTGGAAGCGAGGAGTACAAGGTACCGGATAATCCGTTTGCCCCCGTGTCGTTTCGCGCTGCGTGCGATCAGCATGATCTCTGCTACGCGACTATCGGCAAGACAAAGGAGGAGTGCGACGAGGAGTTTCTGGTCACCATGCGGGCAGCGTGTCGCGCAGCTGGACATACAGAGCCGGAAGAGCAGAGGTTCACTTGCTTGTGGTGGGCCAAAATGTACTATGAGGCAGTTAGAACATCTTCCGCATCGCAACGCGCTTACGATGAGACACAGCGCAGAGAACGTGAGTACTGGGAGGACTGGCTGCGAAACAACCCCGATCAATATCAGGAGTGGATACGCAGGAACCGCAAAATCTTGCCGCCCGTACCTGACAATGAAGGAATGCTGTTGCACCTTCACGGGTGTCCAACGTACACCCTGTGACCGGAACAAGCACGCCCGCGGCTACCTTCTGTATGGCGTATCGATGGCAAGCCTATCCGTTGCGGCTCAAGGCCCGGCTGCTCGCGCCGTCCTTTGGACATTCGTCAACGTCGCCAAGCAGGCTGTGCTCTGCTTGCGGTAGCCAAAGCGAGAGGATAAGTCACGCTGGACGCATACAGCTTGCAGCCCGAGCGCGCGAGGACGTGCGCCATCTGTTACTGGTGAAGGTAGTGATAGTATGAAGAGCAAGATCCTCGCGTTACTGCTGATCCTGCTGACGCTTGCAGTAGTCGCCCTGCGCCAGCGCAGTTTCGCCCTGGGTGCCGGAGGCTGGGCGAAAGACAGCTATGTGGCCTATCTGTCGGACACACGTTGCGTGTACGCCACGTCGTATCTCGGTTGGCTTCGCTTCGGCGAGTTCTCGGATCCGTCTGGGTTGCCCAAGAACCATGACCCGGAGACGTGGTATATTGTGTCCATGTATGTTGGGTTTCCCGGACCGATGTTGGGGAACGAAGACACGCAATTGGGAGATGGTGTCCATCTCTGGGGGCTCCTCCTCACATGCGATTACTGCTCCGGCGGTTCGCTCCCGACGAGGGTACGGGGCGTGGCCGTACCGCATTCCGCAGTGGCCGCGCTTCTGCTCGTATATCCACTGATTGTCTTCGCAGTGGCTCCGACAATCCGCCGGTGGTATCCGCGCAAGCGGCGGTACGCGTGCCCCAAGTGCGGTTACAGCCTGACGGGAAACGTCAGTGGCAAGTGCCCCGAATGTGGAACACCGGTTCCAACGCCGACCGAGACGCCCCCGGCTGGCAAGCACTGACGCTGCGGCCGCCGCGGGGTTGGTGTTTCATGCGGGGAATCTACTCGGAGAGGAGGCATGACGATGAGCAACAAAGGAAGCACGAGCGAGCAACGGGCGGGCCGATTGCGCCAGCCCGCGGTGTGGATCACCCTTGTCGCGTTCGCTTTGACCTGCGGAGCACAACCGCCGGCGGCGACGTCGGCGCCCGTTGACTCGCCCGCGACCACCACGGCGCCCGCCGATCAGCCGCCGCTCGAACGTCTGGCGGCGGAGGTCGCCATACGCCTCGCCGACGAGAACGGCTCGACCTATCCCGGCGATCCGCGCGGCTGGACCGACGACCCCTACCTGCACCTGGCCCGCGACTGGCCCCATTCGGCGTTCCTGGAGCCGCTCAAGCACCTGCTCCGGCACAAGAACGCCGCCATCGCGCTCGAAGCCGCCGAGGGCCTGTTGAAATACCGCCAGCCGGCGCTACGGGAGGCGGTCTCCGCGCTCGCCGACGACAAACGGCGCATCGGTGACCAGACACTCGGCACGCTGATCCGCGCCCGCCTCGCCGAGCCGGGCGACCCGATAGGCTTCGCCGACGATCCGCAGTGGCTCGCCCCGCCGGCGGACCAGCCCAACCCGACCATGACCATCCCGGCGGCGGAAGCCGCGCTGTCCGACCGCAGCCTGAACGTCCGTGTGCAGGCCTTCCGCTGGCTGGCGCTGCGCGGGATCGTGCTGACCACGGCGCCGTTGGAGGAATCGTGGCTGGCGCTGACAGACGAGCAGCGTCTGCGGCTATTGCAGGATTGCGCCGCCGGCCCGTCGCACTGCGGGCTCGAGGAGCTGCGTGCGGCGGCCGAACGTCTGGCGAAGGGCGACTGGGTCTCAATGAGCTCGATCGAAACCCGGCGGGCGATGCTGGAGCTATTGGCGGACGTCGATGCGCCGATCGTGCGCGACTTCGTGACGGGCCTGCTGACGCGCGGACGAGAATCGCAGTTCGAAGAGGACGTGGCGACGGTCACCACCGCGTTGGGGCCGGCGTACGGCGACGCCCTGAGTGGTTTCGCCGCGGAATGGCGGGCCCCGGACTGCGATCTGGCTGTTCGGTGGACCCGCGGGGCACACGAACATGCACGCTGGAAGGGCGTTGTTCATCTCGTGCGATCGCGCGATGCTCTGTGCGTGCAGCGGGCCATCGATGAGTTATGGAGCCTGAGTGGCCGCAAGCGCGGATCGGGGGCGATTACCTACGCGTTCAGGCTAATGAGGTTCGTGCCGCAGGATGAGCGGGTTTACTGGCACTGGGCCCACGCATTTAACGCCATGCTTCAACTTCGCGTCAAATGGCTTGGCCAGGACGACCGGAACCCAGAGGACGCGGCAGCCGGGTGTCTTCTGCGTGAATTGGACACCGTGCTCGGACGATTGCCGGGTGGAAACGACTTCGCAGAGAACTGGAATGACCCGATGAAGTTCGGTGTGTCGCTGCTAGTGGATCGTGAGTTGCTTCGAAAACATGCGGCCGAGCGCAACCGCTGGATCATCGAAAACGACCCTGGCGACGAGCCGTAAGTGTGACCGCGTGGCCGATCGTGTCGTGCGGACGCACCAGCAGCGTAGCGGGGCGGCCTTCGCCGGCGCGTACTACGAGTCGTACGCCTACAACGACCGCAGCGAGCTGACCGGCTCGGAGTACTACACCGGCACGTACGGCTCGGGCACGCCGGTGGCGACGGCGGATCGCGACTGGGGCTACGACAACATCGGCAACCGGGACACGTTTATGCTCGGCGCCGGCACGGGCAGCGAGTCGGAGACGGCGTACACGGCCAACGATCTGAACCAGTACGACCAGACGTACCGCGAGGGCACCGGGGCGCCGTCGGTGCAGAAGTCGAGCTTCGACGAGGATGGGAACCTGACGCAGGCATACCTGGTCGGCGACGTCAGCGGCGACGGGACGCTCAACAACTTCGATCTCTCGCCGTTCACCTACGCCCTCACACACTCCGAGGGGGAGTTCGACACCCAGTACCCGAGCGGCTGCTACTGGTGCGCGGACCTCAACGGCGACGGGACGGTCAACAACTTCGACACCAGCCCGTTCATGGGCCTGCTGAGCACCGGTGGGACGGCGA
>JASFQK010000084.1:0-3498 GCA_050115495.1 Phycisphaerae bacterium
GCGGACGCTGAATGGCGCGAAGCTTCTGCCGGACGTGATCGCCAGCGTCCGCTTCATCGACGGAGAAAAACCCGAGAAAGCCGCCGCCTGATCACGACGCCATCAACGACTTTTGACAATAGCTCGCGCGGAGCACGGGAGGAATGGTATCATGACAGCAACCAGCGCATCACACAGCAAATGGGTTCATGTCGGCGCCTTCTGTCTGTTCCTGGCTGCCTCGGCCAGCCCGGGCCAAGCACAGGGCTCATTCCAAGGCGTCGGAGACCTGCCGGGCTATGAGTACACGAGCTACGTCTACGGGATTTCGCCAGACGGTCTCGCGGTAGTCGGGGGCAGCGAATCCGAGGATGGTTACCAGGGATTCCGCTGGACCACTGAGGGCTTGCTCGGCCTCGGGCACTGCGGCGAGGGATTCTTCTTCAGCTCAGGTCGTGCAGCGGGCTCGAACGGCCTCGTTGTAGTGGGGTATGATCAGTGGGCCGGCGGGCATCCACTCACCACGAAGTGTTTCGCGACCATCTGGACACCGGCGACCGGCATGGTCCCGCTTCAGTGTGGTTTGGGAGACTTTATGTGGGCCGAAGCATTTGGCGTGACTCCCGGAGGAGACTTCATTGTCGGCGCCCTCCGGCTCAATCTGGAGTCAGGATACGGTCCATTCCGGTGGACACCCGCAACGGGAATGCTGCCGATCGCCCTGCTCGGCGACGATATGTACGGTGTAGCGTACGGCGTCTCCGGCGATGGAAATACAGTAGTCGGAAACAGTGGTTACATAGACTTCAACGAGCCCTACGTGTATCCAAGCTACGATCCCTACACTTGGGCACCGTCTCGCGCGTTCGTCTGGTCAGACGCCAACCCGCCGACAATAGTGAGCCTCGGGGACCTCGTAGCAGGCCCCGTCAACGACTACAGCACTGCGTACGGAGTATCGTTGGATGGTTTGGTCGTCGTCGGCGGTGCCAGGTACGACGACGACTATTCGCTGCAGGCCTACCGGTGGACAGCCACCGACTCTATGATCGGACTGGGTTTCCTTACACCCGAGAACGCGAGTCCACGCAGCGGAGCAAGCGCGGTGTCGGCGGATGGCTCGGTCGTCGTTGGATGGAGCAACACAAACGCCGTCGCGAGGAAGCCGTTCATCTGGACGGCCGTGACCGGCATGCGCGCGGTCGAAGACCGAATGGCGGACCGCGGCGTGGCGCTGCCAGTGGGATGGACCCTATTTGAGGCCACGGGAGTCGCAAAGACTGAGAACACGGTCACCATCGTAGGAATCGGATGGAACCACTCCGTTCCAGGGTATGAGGGCTGGATCGCTGTTATACCATGCGCCGGCTTCATCCGCGGTGATGCCAACTGCGACGGAGTCGTGGACAACTTCGACATCAGTGCTTTTATCTTGGCGCTCACGAACCCGGCGTCTTACGCAACCAGGTACCCGGACTGCGATCGCATGTGCACGTGCGATATCAACGGCGACGGAGTCGTAACGAATTTCGACCTCGCGCCCTTCCTCCAATGTGTCGAGTTGGGTGGTTGCCCGTAGGCGGCTGCGCCCCGGCCTCGCGAGTCATCGCGAGGCCGGGCCCCGTTCACTCTGCTCCGTCGATACGGGGCGGAGGGTGTAGCTCACGCCGGGTGTTCGCCGGGAGCATTGCTCATCTGGCACCTGTGCCCGGCCCGAAGCGGGCGTTACGGTTCGCCGTATTGGTCCTTGCACGCCGGACAGGCCTGCAATTTCCCATCCGGGTCGCATTCCGGGTACCACAGCTTGTGTTGCGAGCAGTACGCCGCCCGGCAGATCGTGAACGCCTTGCAGACGTCGCACCACAGCACGGCTTGCTTCTGGCCGACCTCCTGCCGGCGCGCCTTCTGCGGATCGCGCACCCAGGCTTCCAGCTCCTTGGCAGTGAGCTCGAACTGCTTGCCGCACTCGCAGCAGATCCAGTGCGTCTTCGTCTCCGGCGCGCTTGAGTAGCTGCCCTCGGGATCACCGCGGAAGAGGAAGTACGCCGCGGCGCCCAGCACCAGCACGATGACGGAGATCAGCACAACGTTCTTCAATATCCACCTCGCTCGCCGGACCCCGCCCGGCGCCGCCCGTTTTCAGGGTGTGTTTAGGGTATGGGATCGCAGTTTCGCGGCGACGGATACTTGTAGTGGAACGGCTCGGGGTGTCCCTGCCCTTCATACACGATCCACGACGGATTCAGCAGGTGCCAGCCCGGACCGCAGAACCCCCGCGTATCGAACATCTTGTAGCTAGCGTGGCCGTCGATGAACGCCGCGGTGTGCTTCGAGAACTTGCGGTGGTTGCCGATCCGCTGCACGCGGTTGCCCGCCGCGAAGTCCATCGGATCCTCCATGTACATCACGTACGTGGACGGATTGAAGTTCATTACCTGGTTGATCAACGCCCGGTTGATGATCGACCAGCCGTTCCGGTACCACAGGTAGCCGTTCATCTGCATGTAGTTCAGTTCACCCTTGTACACGTCGAACGACGAGCCGCGCAGCATCGCGTGCAGGCTGTAGTGATAGCTCGTCCCCACGTCGTCGTAGCAGTTCAGCCCCTCACCCTCGTTATCCACGTCGTGGAAGAAGCGCTGGTGCGAGACGCGGTCCGACGGACACCGCATCAAGTACATCTCCGTGCGTTTCTCGACGTTGTTCCCATTCATCCGATCGAATTCCGGCACCGCCCCCAGCATGTACCGGTTCAGCGGCCGCTCCTGGATCATGAAGTAGAAGACGCCGCGACTGTCCGTCTTCCAGAACTCATCGCTCGTCTTCCCCGCATACGACCAACTGCATATCCCGGCGTTTCCACTCTCTTCCTCTTCATTCTCGTACTTTGGCCGGAACGGGAAGTTGTCGTCATTGTCGATCAGGTACCCCACCGTCGCCTGTCCCAGCGTCCGCAGGTTGGCCAGGCAGACGCTGATTTTCGCCTGCTCCCGCGCTTCCGCCAGCGACGGCAGCAGAATCGAGATCAGCAGGGCGATGATCGCCACAACTACCAGCAACTCGATGAGCGTGAAGCCCCCACCCCGCCGCTTCTGGTCGCGAAATCGCTTCATTGGACATACTCCTGGCGCGAGCCGCAGCAGCGCCGCCGCCGGCCCGACCGGCCCGACGGCCGAAGCGCCCCCGACAAGAAGGGGCCCCAGTTGTCCTCTGCGCACTGCGCCGCGCGAACGTATCCCAACGCCAGCTCTAACCCGAGTTTACAGTTTGTTACGATCATGTCAACGAAATCGCCGACACCCGCCCTCGTCCGAGGTCCCCACGTGCCTGTTTGGTCTTTGTTCGCACAGGCAGTATGATACGCCGAGCTTGAGGACCAATCTCGGGTGGGTCGGGCGTCTGAGCTTGTGAAATAATCGTTGACGGCCAGGGTAGAGTAGGTGCGAGGGGCAAGGAAGGTCATCAGTGAGGGAGCAGGGCATGGAAGCGAAGCCACGCACGTCTGCGATGAACGCCCCG
>JASFQK010000085.1:0-3344 GCA_050115495.1 Phycisphaerae bacterium
TCGCGTCGTTACTCTCGTGCATCGGCGTACTCCTCTGCCCAGCGTGGGCGGCTCGGAACCAATCTTGATCCCGAGAGTACGCCGCCTTTTTTCATCCCGCCATCAACGAAATTCGGTTATAGCTCCAGGAGCATCGCGTAGACGCCCATCACGAATTCTCGGCCGCCACCGTCCTGCCCGGACAGATGCCAACGGATCACATCGTCCGTGACGGGCAGAAAGCGTCTGTGGGCACATTCGGCGCACTTGACCCTCGGTTTCTCGCAGACGTCTCGAACCCACTCGTTGGCGCAGGCGGGCTGATAGCCGGACTTGCCAGTTCGGCGGCTCTCAAAGCGGCGGGGATAGACGTCATCGCGCCCGCGGAAGAGTGAACGAAACAGGGCGATCTTGTCCTCCGGTGAGGAACGATTGTCGATCAGTCCAACTTGGCGATTCATGATGGGGAATCACCTGCGTCAGCCTAGCCCTTGCCGGCGTTGATTTCACTCTCCAAACATCGGAGCACATCCGTGATCTCGTCGAACGTTGGCAGGTCGCCGAAGATCATCATCATCATGTTGCGGTAATCTCGTCGAAGCTCGACAATGCGCTCCGCTGCCGGAATCAGCTTGAATGTTCCGGGCTTGGCGTCTTCGTATCGCGCCCACCGTGACGGATAGAACCGCTGCTTGAACGCGACCACGTCTTGAAGCAGGGCCGAGTCCACGAGCGCAGCGTCCTTAATGCTGCTACCGGCAAGCTTGTACATATCGTAGTAGTGCCGTGAGTAGCGCGGCGGCATGGGGCTGGCGCGATGAGCCTGCTGGTGCAGGATGGTGGCCTTCTCCCAGAATGTCCGCTCCGCGCTGATGGCCACAACCGGGCAGTTCGGTTCGTCGAAGACGCCCGAAAAAGCCTGTGCTGCGTACGGCTGGATGATGCGGAGATCGGACGGGATCCAGGACGCGAGCGGCCCAATCTCAAGCCGAACTTCGGGACGCAGGTAGTCTTCGGAGAATGCAGCGGGATAGGCGACGTTGACTGCCTGAGGATCCTCAGGGTCAACGACACCGCGGACCTGCGGGCACGCGGCGAAGACACGCCGCAGTTCTGGTACGAACGTCTCAGCGATGTAGGCCGCGGCCTGCTCATTGAACTGCTTGTTGAAGCGATCCTGTTGAGTGGCGGATTCGAATTCCGGAAACGGATCCTGTTGCCCTGGCCCGTACCCCAGCAATCGCCAGTCGAGAATCAGATCAACGTCTTCGGAGAATCGGTCGATCAGTCCGAACACCTTTGACAGCGACGTGCCGCCTTTGAAGATAATGCGTTCGCCGAAAGTCGTGTCGGCGAACAGGTGCTTCAACACCCAGCACACCCAGAAGTCCTTCTCGACGATGGCCGGGTTCATCGCCCGTTTGGCCGCGGTCTCGCGAAAGAGATCGCGCCGTTGGTCGGCGGACAGGTTGGCGACCTTATCCATCACCGTCCTCCCGGCAGATCTCGCGGATGGCGTCGTACACCCAACCCGTCACCGTGCCGGTGTCGCCCAGAACACGGTCGCGAAGCGTCGGATCGAGCCACTGGCGGACCTTGGCGATGGCTTGCGGCGTGATGCCGTCTGCGCCGAGCGACTTCAACGCCTGCACGATCAGGGCGCTTTCGCGGAGCCGAAAGCCGGCCTCCTTCAGGGCCCTGTGCTTGAACTTCAGCGTCGTACCATTGACGTCGTACGAACGGTCGGGCCCATCGGACAGATAGACGTACGCGGCGGGAACCTGCGTGGACAGACCGAGGAGGTTTTGCGCCGCCGGGCCGCTGGGCTGAATGCGCCAGCCGAACTTCCTTGCCAGCGCCGCCGCGACCTGATCGATATCCGGGCTGACGTCGGAGCCGAGCAAGTCGCTGTGACGCGGATGGTCGTATATCCCCCGGATGACGCGCCGAATCGTGCCTCCTGCCAGAAGGCGGTGTAGGGCGACATCGATGGCGCCGCGGCTGGCCAAGCGTGCGAAATCCCGCTGTGAGAAGGCCCAGCCGCGTCCTTTGCCGCGGATCTTCACCAGCAGTTTCTGCTCGACATTCCGTGTTGCCATAGCCATGGCTTCCTGTGTAAGAAAAAATATCATGTTTTTCTTACGACGCAACCCCCGACGGTTGGCTCATGATTTGGTCACAAACTTGGCCAGTCGCCACTTGGTGGTGAGTTGTTATCGAGTTGTCAGTGACTTGCGAACCACCTGTAAACCTCGGTTTTGGCCGAAAAACGCGTTGTAAGTGCCTGCGCCATAGCCACTTGCGCGCCGAGTACCGAATTCCCAAGCTGGACGTCGAGGGTTCGAATCCCTTCGCCCGCTTCCTGTTGGACGGACTTGAGAGGCCCGGGCTTGAGAGCCTGGGCCTTTTTCGCTTGAGAGGGATTAGTATCGAACGGCGGTTCTGTCACAGGGGGCGAGATGCCGCCATGTGTCAGGGGGGGGGCGTAGTTCGGCGTGGTGAGGACGCGACAGAAAGAGAGCGTTTCACCGCCGCAACATTCCCGTCTGCGTCGCGATCACAGTTGTGCCTGGAAAGCGGCGAGGTGATTCTGCGAGCCCTGGAGCAGGCTCTCGTACACAGCGCGAACGTCGGCGTGCTCCACGTTTAGCAGATGCGCTTCCAGGTCCACGATGTCCGTCTCCTCGATGAGCACGCCAACGCCAAGGGCATCCTCAAGAGACGCGCTGCCCTGGACAATCAACTGGTCGTAAAGGGCTTGCAGTGTCGGATCGGCGAATTCCCCCAGCCCGTTGTCCGCCGCCGGATCCTCAAGGCCATAACGATCGAGCAACGTGAGCACCGCATCCATGTGGCTTTGTTCGCTGTCCGCGATCGTGCCGAAGATGGGCTGGTCATGGAGACCGTCAAGGTACAGGTAGACGTCGCGGGCCAGCTTCTCTTCTTCACGCATGAAGAGCAGGCCTTCCTCTTCGGCCTGCGTCAGCGGTTGTGCCGCGAGGAGCGAGTCCAACGAGTTCAGGACAGCCGACATGTCGCATCCGACGGCACAGGCCAGCATGACGATCGGAAGAGCCAGGAACACGAGCTTGCGCATTTGTCACCTCTTGTTCTCAAGCGTGAGCGTCCGGCGGCGACGCCGAGACTCGTGTGAGTCTGTCAGGCGACACCACTGTCACGGTGATTCTGGTGGTGCGCAGTCGCCGACGGCGAAAGGTCGAACGCCGCGGCCCCGGCAGAACCAGGAGCTATAACCGAATTTCGTTGATGGCGGGATGAAAAAAGGCGGCGTACTCTCGGGATCAAGATTGGTTCCGAGCCGCCCACGCTGGGCAGAGGAGTACGCCGATGCACGAGAGTAACGA